>NZ_FLSP01000243.1 GCF_900091315.1 Streptomyces sp. DI166 | reverse complement strand
GGAACTGCTTGCCGAGCATGTCGGCGACGGTGTCGAGCTGGGTGCGGACCGCATCGGCGGTGGGCTGGGCGAAGACCGTGCGGATCGTGGCGGCGGCCATCTCGGCCGCTTCCTTGTTGATCACGCTGAACACGTTGCGCAGGAAGTGCACCCTGCAACGCTGGTAGGCGGCTCCGAGCATGACCTTGCGGATGGCTTTGACCAGTCCCAAGTGGTGGTCGCCGATGACGAGCCGGACCCCGGTCAGACCGCGTTCGCGCAAGGAACGCAGGAACTCGGTCCAGAACACCTCGGTCTCACTGTCGCCGACCATCACGCCCAGCACCTCCCGGCCGCCCTCCTCGGTGATCCCGGTGGCGATCACCACGGCGCGGGACACGATCTGGTGCTCGACCCGCGCCTTGCAGTAGGTCGCGTCCAGATAGACGTACGGGAAGCGGACGTGGTCCAGGGGCCGGGCGCGGAACGCGGTCAGCTGGCCGTCCAGGTCCTGGCAGATCCGCGAGACCTCACTCTTGGATATCCCGGTCTCCGCGCCGAGGGCCTTGACCAGGTCGTCGACCGACCGCGTGGACACGCCGTGGACGTAGGCCTCCATGATGACGGCGTACAGGGCCTGGTCGATGCGGCGGCGTCGCTCCAGCAGCGCGGGGAAGAAGCTCCCCGACCGCAGCTTGGGGATCGCGAGGTCCAGGTCGCCGGCCTGCGTGCTGAGCGTCTTGTCGCGGTGGCCGTTGCGAAGCGCGGTGCGCGTCTCGGTGTGCTCGTTCCATTCCGCGCCGATCCGGGCCGTGGCCTCGGCCTCGATCAGTTCCTGGAGCATCCGCTCAGCCACACTGCGGACGAGTTCGAGCCCGTCCGCCGAACGTAGTGACTCCAGCAGCCGGAGTAAGTCATGCTGAGACAGGGCCATCCTGCACCTCCCGCGTTGAACTGCCCGTTCACTACGGAGAGTTGCACGATGGCCCGCCTTACGGGCAGGGAGCGAAAGCCCATCGGCACACGCCCCCCGGCGCACTCCCTAACCGTGATCGGCTACACCACAACAAGGGACGCCATCC
>NZ_FLSP01000242.1 GCF_900091315.1 Streptomyces sp. DI166 | reverse complement strand
CCTACCTTCTTGAGTGCATCCCGTGAGTTCGCGACTCTGGGACTGCGCGGGTGGGGCAGGGATGGTTTTCATGCTGGCTGCCTCCGATGGCTCAGGACGCTGATCCCCCTGTCCCGCCATTTCTTCCGGACTGCTGATTAGGCACTGCGAACGATCGCTTGGTAGGGCGAGGACAGGCGGAAGAAGTCGCGCCACACGCTGCACCGGGAGGGGACCGTGACCGCCAACGCAGGCTTCGACATCGCCAAGGAATTCCACTGGCTCGCGGTGACCGACGACCGCGGCCGTCAGCTGCTCAGCCACCGGGTCGACAACGACCCCGCCGCCATCGACGAGGCGATCGGCGAACTGCACACCGTCGAGGCCGAACACGGCCCCGTCACCGTCGGCCTGGACATCCTCGGCGGCATCGCCGCCCTGCTGACCGCCATGCTCCTGACGGCCGGCTTCCGCGTCGTCCACGTCCCCGGCCTGGCCGTCAACCGCGCCCGGCGCGCCACCCGTGGCGGCGAGAACAAGTCCGACCCCCGGGACGCCAAGGTCATCGCCGAACAGGTCATGCTCCGCGACGACCTGCGCACCGTCGAACTGCCCGACGACAGCGCCGTGGAGCTGAGGCTGCTGGTCAGCCACCGCACCACGCTGGTCAGGGAGGCCACCGCCCGCACCGCGCGGCTGCGTGACCTGCTCACCGGTATCCACCCCGGCCTGGAACGGGCCGTCGACGCGACGAACCAGTCCGGGCTCATCCTGCTGGGCCACTACGTCACACCCGCCGAGATCCGCCGCGCGGGCACCGCCCGGATCGCCGACTACCTGCACCGGCACGGCGTCAGAACCGCCCTGGCGCAGCCGCTGGCCGATGCGGCGCACACCGCCGCACTCGCCCAGCGTGCCGCGCTGCCCGGCGAACGCCGCACCGCCCAGCTCATCCGGGAACTCGCCGACGAGCTGCTGGCCGGCAAACGCCGCATCAAGGCCCTGGAAGCCGAGATCGAGAAACTGGTGACCGGCCACCCTGACGGGGCCCTCATCCGCAGCCTGCCGGGGATGGGGGCCGCCCTCACCGCCGAGTTCCTCGCGGCTGTCGGCGACATCCGCCGCTTCAGCAGCGGCGACGCGCTGGCCGCCGCCTCCGGGCTGTCCCCGGTGCTCTCCCAGTCCGGCAAGATCCGCTACTCGCGCAGCGCGACCGGCGGTGACAAGGCCCTCAAACGGGTCTTCTACCAGGCCGCGTTCTGCTCCATCCAGCGTGATCCCACCTCGCGCGCCTTCTACGACCGCAAACGATCCGAAGGCAAACGACACCATCAGGCCCTGATCGCTC
>NZ_FLSP01000241.1 GCF_900091315.1 Streptomyces sp. DI166 | reverse complement strand
TGAACCGCCCCGGGTCAGGTGGAGGCTCGATTCCATGTAAGGATTGAGTCATGGCACGACCCTCCCGTTACCCGCTTGAGCTGCGCCGCCGTGCGGTGCGCATGATCGCCGAGGTCCGCGGCGACTACCCGAACGAGACGGCCGCCCTGCAGGCAGTGGCGGACAAGCTCGGCATCGGTTCCCGCGAGACGCTGCGGAACTGGGTCAAGCAGCACGAGATCGACGCGGGGCAGCGTCCGGGGACGACGACGGAGGAGTCCGCCCAGCTCAAGGCGTTGAAGAAGGAGAACGCCGAGCTGAAGCGAGCCAACGAGATCCTCAAGGCGGCGGCGAGTTTCTTCGCGGCCGAGCTCGACCGGCCACACACGCGCTCGTAGCGTTCATCGACGAGCACCGGGACCGCTTCGGCGGGGTCGAGCCGATCTGCAGAACGCTCACCGAGCACGACTGCAAGATCGCCCCTTCCACCTACTACGCCCACCACAAACGCCTCCAGGCACCCTCCGCCCGCCGCGTCCGCGACGCAGAACTCGCGGAGAAGATCAAGCAGGTCTACACGTCCAACTACCGTGTCTACGGGGCCCGGAAGATCTGGCGCGAGCTGAACCGGCAGGGCCATGCGGTGGCCCGCTGCACGGTCGAGCGCCTGATGCGCGAACTCGGCATCCAGGGCGCGGTCCGCGGCAAGAGGGTGATCACCACGATCCCCGGCGGACAGGTGGACCGAGCGCCCGACCTGGTCGACCGCGACTTCGTCGCCGCTGCCCCGAACCGCTGCTGGGTGGCGGACTTCACCCACGTGAAAACGTGGTCCGCGGTCGTCTACGTCGCCTTCGTCGTGGACACCTTCTCCCGCCGGATCGTCGGCTGGTCGGCGGCCACCGTGAAGGAGACCGTCTTCGTCCTGGACGCCCTGGAGATGGCGATCTGGCAGCGCGACCGCGACCAACAGCCCTTTCAGGCAGGTGAGTTGATACATCACTCGGATGCAGGGTCGCAGTACACGTCGTTCAAGCTCGCCGAGCACCTCGAGGCCGCCGGCATCGCCGCGTCCATCGGCTCCGTCGGCGACGCATACGACAACGCCCTCATGGAATCCACGATCGGCTTGTACAAAACTGAGTTGATCAAGCCCCGGCGGCCCTGGAAAACGCTCTCCCAGGTCGAGCTGGCCACCGCCGAGTGGGTCGACTGGTACAACCACCGAAGACTCCACGGTGAGATAGGCCACGTCCCGCCCGTCGAGTACGAAGCCACCTACTACACCGAACTCACGAAACCCCAGGTCACAACCACAATCTGAGATCTCTACCGAACCCGGGGCGGTTC
>NZ_FLSP01000240.1 GCF_900091315.1 Streptomyces sp. DI166 | reverse complement strand
AACGGGAACCCCATCCGTCGGACAGCTTGCGAACATTCGGCGCGGTCGTTCAGGCGTTACGCGAGCACGCGGGCCTCAGCAGGAACGACCTGGCCGCCGTGGTCAAGTACTCCAAGCACACCGTGGAGTCGGTGGAGCTGGGCCGCCGTATGCCGGACAGGGCCTTCGTCGAACGGGCCGAGAGCGCGCTCGGCAACACGGGTGCGCTACGGAAGGCGGCACGGCATCTCAGCCGGGGAGAGGCGGGGCTGGCGGCGTGGTTCCGACGGTGGGCACGGCTGGAACGGGAGGCGGTGAGCCTGTGTACATACGAGTGCAGGCTGGTGCCGGGGTTGTTGCAGTCGGAGGCGTATGCGCGGGCGGTGTTCGACAACAGCATTCCGTTGCTGACTGACGAGCAGACGGAGGCTCAGCTCACGGCTCGGATGGAGCGGCAGGGGATGCTGCGGGAACGAGCCACGGTGCCGTTCAGCTTCATCGTCGAAGAGTCGGTGTTCCGCCGCAGGCTGGGTGGCCCGCAGGTGCATGCGAGCATGCTGGGCCACGTGTTGGAACTGACGGCACTCCGGAACGTGACGCTCCAGGTTGTGCCGCTGGAGCTGGAGATCCATGGGTGCCTGGATGGGCCTGTCCGGATCTTGGAGACGTCGCAAGGACAGAGGCTCGGCTACTCCGAGGGGCAACAAAACGGTCGACTGATCTCCGACCCGAAAGAGGTGAGCCTGCTCTGCCGACGCTATGACACACTGCGCTCGCAGGCCCTGAACCCGCAGGAATCCAGGGACCTGTTGGAGCGATTGCGAGGAGAGCTATGAACAGCGACACGACCGGACTCGCTTGGTTCAAGTCCAGCTACAGCGGCACCCAGGGTGACGACTGCGTGGAGATCGCGATCGCCGAACAGGCTGTTCACGTGCGGGACTCCAAGGACGTGTCTCGCACTACCTTCGCTGTGGGGCGTGAAGGTTGGGTGCCGTTCGTGAGGTACGTGGCGGAGGACTCGGCGGCGTAGCCGAGCACGGCTCGCATGGTGTAGGGGTCGCCGGGTCAAGGAGGACAGACTTCGGGGCCGCTATCTCGGCGTTGCGCGACGGCACGCGTTCTCCAGCCCGCGTCGGCGGTCAAAACGACGGCCGACGCGGGCTGCTGGTCTGACCTCGGCGTAACCCGAAGGTTCACTTCCTTGGTCGCCGCAAATGGTGGTTCAGTCGTGCCGGGGCCCCTAGCAGTGGAGGGTGAGGGGTGACCGGGAGTTGCCGCTGAGGTTGAAAGGGTGGGGTGACAACGGGCGTTGGTGGTGCTACATCCTCGTCATGAGGTACGCGGATGGCGGCGGTCTGACCGCC
>NZ_FLSP01000239.1 GCF_900091315.1 Streptomyces sp. DI166 | reverse complement strand
GGTCACGTCCGCTGGAGTGGTGTATCGACGGCCACTCGGTGATCTCGTCTTTGAGGCTATGCGGTGAGTTCGGTGGGCAGGGTGGTGCCGTCGGTTTCTGACTCGATCGGGTGGAGTCGGGCCTTGGCGAGGAGTTCGCGGCCCATGTAGCGGCGGGCTTCGGTCCACTCGTCGTTCTGCTCGGCCAGCACCGCGCCGACGAGCCGGATGACGGCGGTGCGGTCGGGGAAGATGCCGACCACGTCGGTGCGGCGGCGGATCTCCTTGTTCAGCCGCTCTTGCGGGTTGTTCGACCAGATCTGCCGCCAGATCTCCCGCGGGAAGGCGGTGAAGGCGAGCAGGTCGTGCTGGGCTGTGTCCAAGTGGGCTGCGGCCTTGGGGAACTTGGCCTCCAGCGCGTCCAGGACGTGGGTCATCTGTGCTTGGACCGCGTCGGCGTCGGGCTGTTCGAAGACCGTCCGCAGCAGCGTGGCGACCCAGGGCTGGGCCGACTTCGGCACCTGGCTCAGCAAGTTCCTCGCGTAGTGGGTGCGGCAGCGCTGCCAGGACGCGCCGGGCAGGACCGCGCCGATGGCGTCGACGAGGCCGGCGTGGGCGTCGGAGATGACGAGCTGGACGCCGGACAGGCCGCGGGCGATCAGGGAACGCAGGAAGGCGAGCCAGCCGGCGCCGTCCTCGGCGGTGGCGACGTCCAGGCCGAGGATCTCGCGGTGGCCGTCGGCGTTGACGCCGACCGCGATCAGGGCGTGGACGTTGATGATGCGGCCGCTCTCGCGGACCTTCTGGGTGAGCGCGTCGACCCAGACGAACGAGTACGGGCCGGCGTCCAGGGGCCGGTTACGGAAGGCTGCGACCTGCTCGTCCAGGTGCTTGGCCATCGCGCTGACCTGGGACTTCGACAGCTGCGTCACCCCGAGGGACTCGGCGAGCTTCTCGACCCGGCGGGTGGAGACACCGAGCAGGTAGGCGGTGGCGACCACCGAGATCAGGGCCTGCTCGGCCCGGCGGCGGCGCTCGAGAAGCCAGTGCGGGAAGTAGCTGCCCTGCCTCAGCTTGGGAACGGCGAGCTCGACGGTCCCGGCGCGGGTGTCCCACTCGCGCGGGCGATAGCCGTTGCGATGGTTGACGCGTTCCTCGCTGACCTGCCCGTATTCGGCGTTGCAGAGGGCGTCAGCCTCGGCGGACATGAGGGCGTCGGCGAATGTCTTGATCATCGCGCGCAGCAGATCGGGACTCGCCGCGGTGAGGTTCTCCTCGGCGAGGGCGTGCAGGGGCAGACTGTCGGGTGCGGTCATCGTGCTGATCTCCTTCGAGCTTCGACAACTCGAAGATCAGCCGGTGGCCGTTCTCATATCCGGGCCCTCACTCCGACG
>NZ_FLSP01000238.1 GCF_900091315.1 Streptomyces sp. DI166 | reverse complement strand
ATGGCGTCCCTTGAAGTGGTGTAGCCGTTCTTGGCCGATGTGCGCCCCTGGCTCGCCACCGCATTGCCCCTGGTGGACCGCTCGTGCGCCCTGAACGAGGACGGGCCACCGTGCAACTCTCCGCGGTGAACGGTGAATCCGACCGGGAGGTGCACGATGGCCCTGGCCCATGATGACCTGCTCCGCCTTCTGGAGTCACTACGCTCGGCGGACGGACTGGAGATCGTCCGGGCCGCGGCCGAACGAGTCCTGCAAGAACTGATAGAAGCCGAGGCGACACAGCACATCGGTGCCGCATGGGGCGAGCACACCGAGACCCGCAGCGCCTACCGTAACGGCCACCGCGAACGGACCCTGACCACCAAGGCCGGCGACCTGGAACTCGCGATCCCCAAACTCCGCGCCGGCACCTTCTTCCCCAGCCTCCTGGAACGCCGGCGCCGCGTCGACCAGGCCCTCTACGCCGTCATCATCGAGGCATACGTCCATGGCGTGTCCACCCGCAGCGTCGACGACCTGGTCAAAGCCCTTGGCTCGGACACCGGCATCTCCAAGAGCGAGGTCTCCCGGATCTGCGGCGACCTCGACGGAAGCCTCACCGCCTTCCGCAACCGCCCCCTGGACCACACCCGCTTCCCCTACGTCTACCTCGACGCCACCTACCTCAAGGCCCGCGTCGACCACCAGATCGCCTCCCGCGCCGTCGTCATCGCCACCGGCGTCACCGAGGACGGCGGCCGCGAAGTCCTCGGCATCATGGTCGGCGACAGCGAGAACGAGACCTTCTGGACCACCTTCCTGCGTGACCTGCGCAAACGCGGCCTGAACGGGGTCCGGCTCGTCATCTCCGACCAGCACCTCGGCCTGGTCGCCGCGATCGGCAAGGTCATGATCGGAGCCGCACACCAGCGCTGCCGCGTTCATTTCGTCCGCAATGTCTTCTCGGTGATCCCGAAGCAGCACGCCGAGATGGCCGCCGCGACCATCCGCACGATCTTCGCCCAGCCCGACGCCGTCTCGGTCCGCAACCAGCTCGACACCGTCGCCGACGCCTTCGGCAAGCAGTTCCCCAAGGTGAAGGAGATGCTCCTGGACGCCGAAGAAGAGCTCACAGCCTTCGCCGACTTCCCCCACCAGCACTGGAAGAAGATCCAGTCGACCAACCCGCTGGAGCGCTTAAACCGCGAGGTCAAACGCCGGGCCGACGTCGTCCAGGTCTTCCCCAACGACGCCGCCGTCGAACGCCTCGCCACCGCCGTCCTGATCGAGTTGCACGACGAGTGGATCGCCTTCCCCCGCCGCTACCTGTCCAACGAGAGCATGGACAGCCTCTATCCGGACAAGACCACCCTCCTGCCCGCCACCGACGAATGATCGCCTACACCACGCCAAGGGGCACGA
>NZ_FLSP01000237.1 GCF_900091315.1 Streptomyces sp. DI166 | reverse complement strand
GGAATCTCAATGATCGTGTCAAGCCGTCTGCGTGACTGGCGGGGCGGAGGTGAACAGCCTCTTGTCACGGAGCATCGCCCAGAGCACGTCGGTCCGGCGTCGGGCGAGTGCCAGCAGGGCCTGGGTGTGGATCATGCCTTCGGCGCGCTTCTTGAGGTAGTAGTCGCGCGATGGCCCCGGCCGCATCATGGCGGTCTGGGCGGACAGGTAGAGGACGTGCCGCAGACGGCGGTTGTAGCGCTTGGGCCGGCGGTAGTTGCCGGTTCGGCGGCCGGAGTCGCGGGCGACCGGGGCCAGACCGGCATGCGAGGCAAGGCGGCCGGCGTCGCGGTAGCCGGCCAGGTCGCCGACGATGGCGACGAACTCGGCGCCCAGGATGGGCCCCATGCCGGGCATCGACTCGATGATCTCGGCGCGGTCGTCGGATCGGAACGTCTCGCGGATCTCCCGGTCGTTGTCCTTGATCCGCTCGTCCAGGGCCAGAAGCTGGTGGGCGAGGTCGCAGACCAGCTTGGCGGCCCGCTTCTCGCCGGGCAGTGCGATCTGCTGGGACTGGGCCGCCTCCACGGCCTTGGCCGCGACCTCGGCGGCACTGCGGACCTTGCGGCGTTCCAGCCAGGCCGTCAGGCGCTTGACGCCGATCCGTCGCAGCGCGGCCGGCGTCTGGTACTCGGTGAGCATGACGACCGGGCCCTTGGCCGCGGAGTAGTCGAACGCCCGCTCCAGGGCCGGACAGATGCCGACCAGCAGGTCACGGAGCCGGTTGATCAGCCTCACCCGGTCGGCGATCAGGTCGGCCCGGTAATTCGTCAGCACCCTCAGGTTGGAGACCAGCTCCGGGGGCGTGTCCAGCGGAGCGAAGTCCCGGCGCATGCGGGCCTGGTCGGCGATGACACGGGCGTCCTTGGCGTCGGTCTTGCCCTCGCCCCGGTAAGCGCCGGTCATCCGGTTGACCGTCCGGCCGGGAACGTAGACGACCTGTTGGCCGTGCGCGATCAGCAGGGCCAACAGCAAGGTCGAGGCCCGGCCGGAGATGTCCACTGCCCACCGCACGTCGTCGGCCCGTTCGCGGGCGGTGTCGATGAGGGTGAGGATCCGGGCCTCGTCGTTGATCACCTTCGTCGAGAACAGCGTCTCGCCGTCGGCGTCGACCGCCACTGCCCAGTGGTGCCCCTTGCCGGCATCGATGCCGACCCATATCCGCGTGTCAGACGTGCTCAAGCCCGCCGCTCCGTATCCCTCGTGACCAGCACTCCATGGTCCGAAGAACACCCCGCCGACAGGTCCCTAACCAGCGATGACCGCAGTTCTCAATCAGCAGTCGGAGCGTCCTGGAGGACCAGGCGGCCATTCCTTCCGAGTCATCAACGACAGACCCCCATCAGCCACACCCGGTCCTCCCGGACCGCCTCACATTCTTAGGGACCCCCCAT
>NZ_FLSP01000236.1 GCF_900091315.1 Streptomyces sp. DI166 | reverse complement strand
GGTTGCGGCTCCAGGCAGGACGCGGTCGGCCTCGGCGCGCATGTCCGCGAGCAACTGATGGAACTCCGACCAGCCGTACGCGTAGGCCTCGGCGAGATCCAGGTCTGCGCCCATCCACAGCCGCGCGAAGCGTGCATAGCGCTCGCGGCCCACCACGTCCGGCGCGCCCCTGACTGCCGGGGCGTACACCTCGCGCAGCCAGTCACGCAAAGCGGCCAGGCCACCGGTAGCCTCCGCCGCGGCCTGGGCCAACTCTGCCCGTAGGGCCTGGGGGCCGTCAGCGACGAAAACGGCGAACCAACCTCCATCCCCGCTGCCGATCCATTCCGTCAACTGCCCGATCACTGACGCCACTTGACGCGGGCCCGCTGGCAGGCCGCGTGCTGCTCCCTCGGCCAGAGCGACGCGGTAGCCCTCCAGCGCAGCCGGAACCCCGCGCAGCCGCTGTCCGATCACCACCCAATCCCTCACGCTACGAGCGGGCATGACGGTAAAGACACGGCGAATCTGATGGAGCGGCGAGTCGAGGGGATTGATCTCCCGCAGCCCCTCACCCGCTTCGTACATCACGAGCCGCGCAGTCAGCCGCTCGCGCAGCAGACGAGCACACCGCTGCTCCCGGCTGCTGTCCGCACCCGGCAGAGCTTCCGCGGCGGTCAGCCGCTTCAGCGTGGTCCTGGCCAGTTCGGCCTGCCTGGCTTGTCCATCAGGAGAAAAGTCCGGAAGCCGGTCGTCGCCGTCCGGAACGCCCAGCAATGTGCCGGTGATCGGGTCGTGGCCAATCAGCTCATCAACGTACGCATCGGCGATCTGGCGCGGAAGCGCGGCATCTACGGGAGTGACGGAAGCACGGTCGGACATGAGCCTCATCCTGGCGTGCTGGCGCTCGCGCGTCATGGGATTCGGGAGCGCATCCTGGAACTCCGGTTGTCGGTGTGAGGAAATGCGCCACCCACCTCCGCACTGGCGTCCTGGTGGTGGCGAGGTCGGCTACCAGCCCCTCGAAACGAGCGGCGGCCAACCTGGTCTTTCAGGTGGTCTTCAACCACTACGAGAAAGGCTCGATTATTCTCACGTCGAGCGAGATAGTCACAAGCGCGCATGCTCCTGCGAACCTGTGCCAAGTGCCGCCGGGATGGCCCTGGGTTCAGCTCGGAAGCCCGGTGCGAAGAAGCTGGTGAACCTCCGAGGCGACAGCCGCCAACTGTTGGGCCAGGAACGGTGCGAGGTCGGCATCCCAGATCCAGGCGGTCACCCCGTCGACGCGTGCCGCCAGGCCCAGGTCCTTCAGCCTCGACCGTGCAGTACACGCAGTCGGGTCCTCGCACGTGGGATCTGACAACCTCACGCAGACAGCCTGGTTTACACGGCAACGGATAGTCATCATCTGCCGCAACGAGCTGTGGCCCATGGCGTTCACCAGGTGGAGAGGAGG
>NZ_FLSP01000235.1 GCF_900091315.1 Streptomyces sp. DI166 | reverse complement strand
CAATACCGGTGATTTAGGTTGTTTTCCGGCGGGTCGGCCTGGGCTTGGTGGGCCCGACCAGGGTCACGCGGGGGGCGTCCGGCCGGGGCGGACTGTGGTGCTCGGCGCGTTTGAGTTTCCAGTTGGACATCTTGCGCTTGATGACGCGCGGGCTGGAGCGCAGGCGGCGCGGGGGTAGGGGGCGTTCGCGGATCTCACGCAGGGCCGTGACCAGGGCCCGGGCCATTCGCGAGGGGGGAAAACGCCGCCTGGTCGGTGACATGGCGGCGGATGATGCGCAGGGTGCGGGTGAAGGAGATCCGGTCGGGGTCCTGGTCCGATTGCCGGGCGGCTTGATGCATCAGGTCCCGCAGAGCGTGATGCACCAGCAGGAAGGCGAAGATCTCCTGCTCCACCCCGCGGGGGTGCTGGGAGCGCAGGACGAGGCGGGGCCCGCCCTGGTGGGTCTTGATCTCGTCCAGCGTGCTCTCGATCTCCCACCGCTGGGCATACAGCGCGGCCAGCGACACGGCCGACGCGGCCTTCGGGTCGTGGATGGTGGTGATCAGCCGGTAGGCCGTGCCGCTGCCGTCGCGGCCGAGGGTGTACTCGATGACGCGGACCCTGATCGGGTCCGCGCGGCGGTTCTTGTCCCTCGCGGCGACGATCTCAGAGAGGTAGGAGCCGTCCTCCAGCAGAGTTCGCACCGGCAGGACGGCGTCGTTCTTGACCCGCCACAGCAGGTCGGCGCCGGTCGCGGCGGCGGCCCGCCACAGGTCGAAGCCGCGAAAGCCCCGGTCGGCCAACAGCAGCATGCCCGGCGTCAGTGAGCTGAACAGGCGCTGGGCCAGTTCGGTTTCATGGACGGCCAGTGGCCCGGCCTCGGCCGCGAAGACCGCGTGGGTGCCGCACTCGACCAGCGCGGCCACCCTCGCCTGCGGGTAGGCGCTCTTCTCCTGCCCGCGGCTGACACCGGGACGCCCGAAGAAGGCGGCGTTGGCCTCGGTATCGGGCAGGTCGAAGGTGGTGCCGTCCACCGCGACCAGTCGCCAGCCCCGGTACCACGATCCCCTCGTCTCCTCGGTCGCCACCGGACGGCACACCCTGGTGAACAGGGCCTTGAGCGGCTCCGGGCCCAGCCGCAACCGGGCCCGGCCGATCGCCGCGGTGGTCGGCACCCGCCACGTCCCCCTCCACCGGCCCATCCGCTCCAGCCCGTGAGTGAGAAGCCGCGCGACCTCCTCATATCCCTGCCCGGAGAACAGGCACATCGCCAGCACGAAATAGACCACCACCCGGGCCGGCAGCAGCCGGTGACGCTGCTCGGCCCGGCCGCACTCCGCGATCACCTCGTCCACCAACTCCGGCGGAAACGCCCGGGTCAGCACCCCAAGCGCAATGCGATCCGACAACCGCTCACCTGCCGGCGACTTCACCTGTCCGGGTCTTGGCACACCACACCCAACGACCCGAAAACACCAAAGTCACCGGTATTG
>NZ_FLSP01000234.1 GCF_900091315.1 Streptomyces sp. DI166 | reverse complement strand
CCAATGCCGTGTAGTTAGGCGTAGGGCGGGTGTGTCAAGCCGCCTGAACAGGAACGGAGCTCCTGCTAGAACCGTGTCGACCAAGATCACTGTTCGGCTAGGAGCTCCGTGGGCGTCAAGTCTGCCATCCCGCACGAGGTTGGTGTTGCTGAAGGGGCGTTCGCGCCCGGCCATCTCGGTGAGTTGACCCGGATCATTCCGTTCGAGATGGTCGATGAAGCGTTGGCCCAGACCGGCAGAGTGCAGGCACGAGTGAGGGACCTTCCCTCCCGGGTCGTGGTGTATCTGCTGCTGGCCGGGTGCATGTTCCCCCAGTTGGGGTGGCCGCAGGTGTGGCAGCGCCTGACGGCGGGCCTTCAGGGGCTGCAAGTCGCTGCCCCGACAGGCAGCGCGCTGATGCAGGCCCGCAGGCGTGTGGGAGCCGCACCGCTGCGATGGCTGTTCGATCTGCTGCGCGGCCCTGCCCCGGGTATTGGCACCGTCGGCGTGTGGTGGCGGGGGCTGCTGGTCTGCGCGATCGACGGCACACTGGCGGCGGTGCCCGACAGCCCGGCGAACCTGGTCGTGTTCGCCAAGCACCGCTGCAACAACGGCGGCGCCGGGTACCCGGCGCTGCGGCTGCTGGTCCTGGTCTGCTGCGGCACCCGCACCCTGATGGACGCGGTGTTCGGGCCGACCACCCACGGCGAGACGGTCTATGCCCCACACTTGTTGCGCAGCCTGCGCGAGGGCATGATCGTGCTGCTGGACCGGAACTTTGCCGCCCAGACGCTGGTGACCGCCATAGCCAAGACCGGCGCGCACGTGCTGGTCCGCGTGAAGAACGGCCGCCGGCTGCCAGTCCTGGGCCGCTGTGGCGACGGCTCCTATCTGTCGGCGATCGGCGCCGTCCCCGTACGTGTCATCGACTGCGAGGTCACCATCACCACGGTCGCAGGCCGTCGAACCGGCCTCTACCGGCTCGTCACCACCCTCACCGACCACCGGACCCATCCCGCCGCCGAACTGATCACGCTGTACCACCAGCGCTGGGAGATCGAGACCGCCTACCTGGAGATCAAGTCCACCACTCTGGGCGGCCGGGTCCTGCGCGCCCGCACCCCCGACGGCATCACCCAGGAGATCTACGCGCTGCTGGTCACCTACCACGTCCTGCGGCTGGCCATGGCGGATGCCACCGGCACCCGCCCGGACATCGATCCCGACCGGGCCAGCTTCTCCATCGCTCTGAACACCGCCCGCGACCTGGTCATCCAGGCCGCGGGCATCATCGCGGACACCACAATCGACCTCGTCGGCACCATCGGCCGCCGTATCCTGGCCGGCCTCATGCCCGACCGGCGCATCCGCACCCGGCCCCGCGTCGTCAAACGCGCGATCTCCAAATACAACGCCAAAGGCACCGTGGACCGGACCAGCTACAAGGCCACCATCAGCATCAACATCCTGACGACGCCGGACCCTTGACAGCCGACCCGCGACGCTAACTACACGGCATT
>NZ_FLSP01000233.1 GCF_900091315.1 Streptomyces sp. DI166 | reverse complement strand
AACACAGTGGACGCGAGCAACTGAGGACAAGCCCTCGGCCTATTAGTACCGGTCAACTCCACACGTTACCGTGCTTCCATATCCGGCCTATCAACCCAGTCGTCTACTGGGAGCCTTACCCCATCAAGTGGGTGGGAGTCCTCATCTCGAAGCAGGCTTCCCGCTTAGATGCTTTCAGCGGTTATCCCTCCCGAACGTAGCCAACCAGCCATGCCCTTGGCAGAACAACTGGCACACCAGAGGTTCGTCCGTCCCGGTCCTCTCGTACTAGGGACAGCCCTTCTCAAGACTCCTACGCGCACAGCGGATAGGGACCGAACTGTCTCACGACGTTCTAAACCCAGCTCGCGTACCGCTTTAATGGGCGAACAGCCCAACCCTTGGGACCGACTCCAGCCCCAGGATGCGACGAGCCGACATCGAGGTGCCAAACCATCCCGTCGATATGGACTCTTGGGGAAGATCAGCCTGTTATCCCCGGGGTACCTTTTATCCGTTGAGCGACGGCGCTTCCACAAGCCACCGCCGGATCACTAGTCCCGACTTTCGTCCCTGCTCGACCCGTCGGTCTCACAGTCAAGCTCCCTTGTGCACTTACACTCAACACCTGATTGCCAACCAGGCTGAGGGAACCTTTGGGCGCCTCCGTTACCCTTTAGGAGGCAACCGCCCCAGTTAAACTACCCATCAGACACTGTCCCTGATCCGGATCACGGACCCAGGTTAGACATCCAGCACGACCAGACTGGTATTTCAACGACGACTCACCGCGAACTGGCGTCCGCGTTTCATAGTCTCCCAGCTATCCTACACAAGCCGAACCGAACACCAATATCAAACTGTAGTAAAGGTCCCGGGGTCTTTCCGTCCTGCTGCGCGAAACGAGCATCTTTACTCGTAGTGCAATTTCACCGGGCCTATGGTTGAGACAGTCGAGAAGTCGTTACGCCATTCGTGCAGGTCGGAACTTACCCGACAAGGAATTTCGCTACCTTAGGATGGTTATAGTTACCACCGCCGTTTACTGGCGCTTAAGTTCTCAGCTTCGCCCCACCGAAATGGAGCTAACCGGTCCCCTTAACGTTCCAGCACCGGGCAGGCGTCAGTCCGTATACATCGCCTTACGGCTTCGCACGGACCTGTGTTTTTAGTAAACAGTCGCTTCTCGCTGGTCTCTGCGGCCACCCCCAGCTCACGGAGTAAATCCGATCACCGGTTGTGGCCCCCCTTCTCCCGAAGTTACGGGGGCATTTTGCCGAGTTCCTTAACCATAGTTCACCCGAACGCCTCGGTATTCTCTACCTGACCACCTGAGTCGGTTTAGGGTACGGGCCGCCATGAAACTCGCTAGAGGCTTTTCTCGACAGCATAGGATCATCCACTTCACCACAATCGGCTCGGCATCAGGTCTCAGACTGTATGCAAGGCGGATTTGCCTACCTGCGTCCTACACCCTTACCCCGGGACAACCACCGCCCGGGATGGACTACCTTCCTGCGTCACCCCATCACTCACCTACT
>NZ_FLSP01000232.1 GCF_900091315.1 Streptomyces sp. DI166 | reverse complement strand
TGCCTCTATGTCTTTCGTCAAGGCGCCTGGGTTCGGTTTGGGACGGTTTGACTTGCTGGGGTCACGCGGCGAGTTCGACGGCTTTCGGTGTCCGGGATTCGTAGAAGGTGCCGTCGCGGAGCATGGCGAACAGGACGCTGGTGCGTTGGCGGGCGAGGCGGAGGAGGGCCTGGGTGTGGGTCTTGCCGCGGGCTCGTTGCTTGTCGTAGTAGGCGCGGGAAGCCGGATCGGCGTTCATGCAGGCGAAGGCGGACAGGAACATCGCCCGTTTGAGCTGCCGGTTGCCGCCTCGGGGTGCGTGTTCGCCGTGGATCGAGGTGCCGGACGACTTCGTGGTGGGGGCGAGTCCGGCGTAGGAGGCGAGATGGGCGGCGGTGGGGAAGCTGGTGCCGTCGCCGACGGTGACCAGCAGAACGGCGGCGGTCCTGACGCCGACGCCGGGCATCGACGTCAGGACCGGGGAAAGAGGGTGGGCCTCCAGCAGGGTGTTGATCTGGGCTTCCATCGCCCGGCGCTGGGTGTGGACGGCGGCGAGCGAGGCGGCCAGAGAGGGGATGACGATGTCGAGGGTGCCGGTGCCGGGGACGACGACGGTCTGTTCGTCGAGCGCGTCGAAGACGTCGTCGATCAGCCGCTGAGCCATGCGCGGGGCTTTCGGGCGGATCAGCTCCACGAGCCTGCGGCGGCCGGCCTTGCGCAGGGCGGACGGGGAGCCGTAGCGCTCCAGCAGCCAGGTGACGGCCTGGTGGTCGAGGCGAGGGCCCAGGACCCGCTCCAGCGATGGGTGGAACTGGGTGAGCAGGCCGCGTATGCGGTTGGATGTGCGGGTGGCCTCGGCCGCGAGGTCCTGGTCGAAGCCGACGAGGACCGTGAGTTCGGCGGTGATCTCGTCGGTCAGTTCCAGCGAGCGCAGGGTGTGCGGCATGGTGCGGGCCGCGTCCGCGATCACCGCGGCGTCCTTCGCGTCGGTCTTCGCCTCGCCCGGGTAGAGGTCGGCGATCCGGCGCATCGCGAGTCCGGGCAGGTAGGCGACGCGGCAGCCCGCGTCGCGGGCGACGGTCAGAGGCAGGGCTCCGATAGAAGCGGGCTGGTCGACCACGACGAGGACGGTGCCGAACTTCGCGGCCAGCTTGTCGAACACGGCCCGCAGCTTGGGTTCGCTGTTGGGCAGGGGCTTGTCGAAGACCTTCTTCCCGGCCGGAGTGAGTCCGTGGCCGTGGTGGGCACTCTTGCCGACGTCCAAGCCCAGGAACACGCCCACGTCTTGGATCTCGAACATCGTGCCCTCTCCCGGGTGTTGACGGTGCCGGCCTCGGCTCGGGTGTCGTGCTCGCGCATCCACGTTATGCAGACCTGCCGCCCGCGAACTGCCCGGCGTTGCGCCGGGCCGGACGGTGGCCGGACCTCTGATCAGCGTCTCCGACGGACACCCCTCGGACCCGGTGACACCACCCCCCAGGTCATGTCTTCGACAGGGGGACACAGTCATGCCGGGCCCGGAGGCCAGCGGTCCCATTGCAGGACCGCG
>NZ_FLSP01000231.1 GCF_900091315.1 Streptomyces sp. DI166 | reverse complement strand
AGCTTGGCGTTTAACCTCGCAGGTCACCCGACCTGCTGATCTGCGGTTCTTCCCGGGACAGTGGAGGCGGCCGTTCTCCACGCTTCGAGATGTCGAGTCACGAAGCATGAGAGAACGGCCGCTGCTATGAGTCTTCCGGTCCACGCGCCCGCGGGTGAGGCGTTCGACGTCTTGTCCCGCTTTCGGGTCGAGTTCTACGAATGCCTCTACGCCCGCGCGGATGCACTCTTCGAGCTCACGGAGGCGGTGCTGTGTACGGACGGGCCGGTGAAGACGCTGGTCGAGCTGTCGCTGGCGGTCGAGCATCGGCGCGGGCACGGGGCGATGTACGCGGCGTTGGACCGGGGCTGGCTGGAGCCGGCGCGGTTGCGGCGCGCGCTGGCGGGCCTGCCGCTGCCCAGGGCGGCCGACGGGCGGATCGTGCTGGCTGTGGACGTGAGCAACTGGCTCCGCCCAGATGCCCCGACCAGCGAGGACCGGCTGTTCTGCCACGTCTACGGACGCGGAGCCCGCAGCAGGGACCAGTTCGTGCCGGGCTGGCCGTACTCCTTCGTCGCCGCCCTGGAGACCGGCCGGACCTCCTGGGTGGCGTTGCTGGACGCCGTGCGCCTCGGGCCCGCGGACGACGCGACCACTGTCACTGCCGGCCAACTACGCGATGTCATCGAGAGGTTGGTCCAGGCTCAGCAGTGGCGGGCGGGTGATCCGGAGATCTGGATCGTCATGGACTCCGGCTACGACGTCGCCTACCTCTCCCATGCCCTG
Organism: Streptomyces sp. DI166; assembly: GCF_900091315.1. GTDB lineage: Bacteria > Actinomycetota > Actinomycetes > Streptomycetales > Streptomycetaceae > Streptomyces > Streptomyces fuscus. Next base: position 818 of record NZ_FLSP01000231.1, on the reverse strand, counting down.
GCGGATCTGCCGGTCGTGCTGGTCGGGCGCCTGCGCTCGGACCGCGTCATGCTCCGCGACCCCGGCCCCGCCCGCTCCGGGCCGAAGGGCGGACGGCCGCGTCGGCACGGCGGCGTCCTGACCTTCGCCAAGCCCGACAGCTGGCACGAACCCGAGGTCACCACGGTCACGGACACCACCCGATACGGCAAGGCCGAGGCGATGGCCTGGGACCGGATGCACCCGCGACTCACCCACCGAGGCCCGTGGCTGAACCACACGAAGGAGGAACTGCCCATCCTGCACGGCACGTTGATCCGTCTGAAGGTCGAGCGCCTGCCGGGCGACCGCGCCCCGAAACCGGTCTGGCTGTGGTGCTCGGCCACCGCCGCCACACCGGCGGACGTGGACCACTGGTGGCAGTCCTTCCTGCGCAGATTCGACCTCGAGCACACCTTCCGGCTCATGAAACAGACCCTCGGCTGGACCGCCCCGAAGGTCCGCCACGCGGACACCGCCGACCTGTGGACCTGGCTCATCATCGCCGCCCACACCCAGCTCCGCCTCGCCCGGCCCCTCGCCGAGGACCTCCGCCACCCCTGGGAACGACCGGCCGAGCCCCGCCGACTCACCCCCGCCCGGGTGCGGCGGGGGTTTCGCAACGTCCGCGCGACCACGGCCCGTCCAGCGACCGCACCGAAACCGTCCAAGCCGGGCCCGGGACGGCCTGCCGGCTCGAAGAACAAACACCGGGCCAGGCACCACGACGTCGGCAAGACGGTCAAACGCGCCGAGTCGATCAAGGAACACCAAGCCCGCCCACGTTAAACGCCAAGCTT
>NZ_FLSP01000230.1 GCF_900091315.1 Streptomyces sp. DI166 | reverse complement strand
ACCACCGTGCCCCGCCCCACCGGCCGAGCCGAACGGCAGGCCCTCGGGCCACCGGACACCCAGCAGCACGCGAACGCGCGAGCAGGCGCGGCACCGGGGAACGGGCTCCCGGCCCGGGCGTCCGCACCACCGGGCCCGGACACGGCAGCAGCCCGCCGACGGGGGAAATCGGCGGGCTGCTTCTGTACCGCGGTGGCTCTGTGCGTGCCGCTGCGGGACGCTTCGGGCGCCGCGGCGGCTCCGACCGGCGTGCGGCCGCGGCACTAGTGGACGGAGTGCTCCTCCTGCGGGAACGTTCCGCCGACCACGTCCTCGGCGAACGCCTTCGCGGCGTTCCCCATGACCTCGCGCAGGTTCGCGTACTGCTTGACGAACTTCGGCACCCGGCCGCCGGTCAGGCCCAGCATGTCCGTCCAGACCAGGACCTGGGCGTCGGTCTCGGCTCCCGCGCCGATGCCGACCGTCGGGATGTGCAGCACCCGGGTCACCTCGGCGGCCAGCTCCGCCGGGACCAGCTCCAGCACGACCGCGAAGGCGCCCGCGTCCTGGACCGCCTTGGCGTCCCGCAGCAGCTGCGCCGCCGCCTCCTCGCCGCGGCCCTGGACGCGGTAGCCCATGGCGTTGACGGACTGCGGGGTGAGGCCGATGTGGGCCATGACCGGGATGCCGGACTCGACCAGCAGCTCGATCTGGCGGTGCGAGCGCTCGCCGCCCTCCAGCTTCACCGCGCCGACCCCGGCCTCCTTCACCAGTCGGGTCGCCGAGCGCAGGGCCTGCACCGGGCCCTCCTGGTAGGAGCCGAAGGGCAGGTCGCCGACGATCAGGGCGCGCGAGGTGCCCCGTACGACGGCGGCGGAGAGCATGGTCATCTCGTCGAGCGTGACGGGCACGGTGGTGTCGTACCCGAGGTGACAGTTGCCCGCGGAGTCCCCGACCAGCATGACCGGGATGCCGGCCTCGTCGAAGACGGACGCGGTCATCGCGTCGTAGGCGGTGAGCATGGGCCACTTCTCGCCCCGCTCCTTGGCGAGGGCGATGTCGCGGACGGTGATGCGGCGGGTGCCCTTCCCCCCGTACAGCGCCTTGCTGCCGCCGGAAGGTGTGGTCTGGGCAGCCGAAAGCTGCGTCATGGCAACGGCTCCTTACGTCATCTCGAAGCGCCCTTACGGCGTCCCCGGATCCCTTCCATGGTGGCACTTCGTGCCAGGCGAAGCCAGAGCGACCTCGGTCACGCTCAAGCGGGGCGAGAGGGGATGACGGGCGGAGTAAGCGGCGACCGCGATGGCTGCCTCCCGGGACAGGCTCAGATGGGTGATGACCCGGCTCTGCTGCGAGATGAGAGTGAGCAGGTTGTTGAAGGTGTTCTCGGTGGGGGCCGTGACGGTGCGGCCCTCGGCGAGCACGTCGTGCAGTGCGGCAGCGAGGTCGTCCGGGACATCGAGTTGCGGGCGTCGTCGCCGAAGGTGATGCGATTGGAGTTGTAAAGCTCCTTACGTTCACCGGCCCGGAACTACGTCTCCCAGGAGTACCTCGCCGCGCCTACCGGCGCCTCGACCACACCTCCGCCGGCCCCAACTGGAGCGCCACGCTGCTGA
>NZ_FLSP01000229.1 GCF_900091315.1 Streptomyces sp. DI166 | reverse complement strand
TCATGACCAGCACCCTGCAGCCGGCGACCACGACCGAGGCGGTGAAGCGCCCGGGCCGCTGGCTCGCGCTGTCCGTCCTCGTGCTCGCCGTGCTGCTGGTGGCCGTCGACGCGACCGTCCTCGGTCTCGCGACCCCCTACATCAGCGAGGACCTCGACCCCTCCGGCACCCAGCTGCTGTGGATCGGTGACGTCTACTCGTTCGTCATCGCCGGTCTGCTGGTCTCGATGGGCAGCCTCGGCGACCGCATAGGCCGCAAGAAGATCCTGTTGGTCGGCGCGACCGCGTTCGGCGCGATATCCGTGCTGAACGCGTACGCCACCAGCCCGGAGATGATGATCGTCGCCCGTGCGCTGCTCGGTGTCGCCGGTGCGACCCTGATGCCGGCCACGCTCGCGCTGATCCGCAACCTCTTCCACGACCCGCGCGAGCGCAGCCTCGCCGTGGGCATTTGGGGCGCCACGGCCTCCGCCGGTACGGCGGTCGGTCCGATCGTCGGCGGCTTCCTGCTGGAGCACTTCTGGTGGGGCTCGGTCTTCCTGATCAACCTGCCCGTGATGGCGGTCCTCGTCGTGGTCGGCATCAGGCTGCTCCCGGAGTCCCGCAACCCGAACCCCGGCCCCTGGGACCTGCGCAGCGTCCTGCTGTCGCTGGTCGGCATGGTGGGCGTGGTCTACGCGGTCAAGGAGATCGCCACGCACGGCGTGAGCTGGGAGCCGCTGGCCGTCGGCCTGTTGGGTGCCCTCGCCCTGTACGGCTTCGTCCGCCGTCAGCTCACGCTCCCGGAGCCGCTGCTGGACATGCGGCTGTTCCGCAACCGGGGCTTCAGCGGCGCGGTGCTGGCCGACCTGCTGACCATCCTCGGCCTGTCCGGCCTGGTGTTCTTCCTCTCCCAGTACCTCCAGCTCGTCCAGGGCCGCGGTCCGCTGGAGGCGGGTCTGGCGGAACTCCCCGCCGCCGTCGGCGCGGTGGCGGCGGGCCTGGTCGCGGGCCGCGCGGCACGCCGGTACTCGGTACGCGCCGTGGTCTCCGGCGGCCTGGCGGCGGTCGGTCTGTCCCTGGCCGCCCTCACGGTCCTCGGCCAGTCGACCGGTTACGCCGTCCTGGGTACGGCCCTCCTGGTCGTCGGCATCGGCGCCGGCTTCTCCTTCACGGTCACGGCGGACGTCATCCTGTCCTCGGTCCCGAAGGAACACGCCGGCTCGGCCTCTGCGGTCTCGGAAACGGCGTACGAGCTGGGCGCGGCCCTGGGCATCGCGGTCCTCGGCTCGATCGTGACGGGCGTCTACAGCAATTTCACGGGCCCGGCGGGCACCCCGGACTCCGCCCACGAGTCCCTGGGCGGCGCAGTGGAATCAGCGGCGTCCATGCCACCGGCGGCCGCGCAGACCATGCTCGACGCGGCCCGAGAGTCCTTCGTCAACGGCCTGACCCTGGCCGCGGGAGCCGGAGCAGCGGTACTGCTCCTGGCAGCAGTAGCAGCCTGGTTCATGCTGAAAAACGAACGGCTGGAAACAGGCCACTGAGACGCGGGCACCGCAAAAGAAACGCTCACCGACACGAACCAAAGGGGCGCGGGGAACTGCGCGAGCAACCCACCACGCACCCGCACCCCGCAGCA
>NZ_FLSP01000228.1 GCF_900091315.1 Streptomyces sp. DI166 | reverse complement strand
GGAGAGAGACATCTCACGTGCCTAAGAAGTCAAGCCGCGACCGCGAGATCGGCTGAGGAGGAGGTGAAGGCGTGTTGCTCGCTGAAGGGCTGCCGGGTCTGGAGACAGTGGTAGAGCTGTCCGATCATGCGGTTGAACAGGTGCCGTTGGGCCTGGGCATGCCAGTCTCCGTGCTCGCGCCGCCTGCGGTAATGAGCGTCGGCTCCCGGCGAGGCTTTGAGGGCCGCGAAGGCCCATTGGTGGCCGGCGTTGGCCAGGCGGTTGTTCTTGATGAAGCGCCGGCCGACGAAGCGTTTCTTGCCCGAGGCCCGGGTGATGGGGGCCGATCCCGCGTATGCCTTCAGCGCGCGGGCGTCGGTGAACCGCTCGCGGTCGTCACCGGTCTCGGCGAGCACCCGGGCGCCGAGCTGGACACCCATGCCGGGGAAGCTGAGCATGATCTCAGCGTCCGGGTGCTGGAGAAAAGACGCCTCCACCGCCTCGGCGAGGTCGTCGACGGCCCGGCAGGCTGCATCCAACTGGCCTATCAGAGCCAGCAGTTGTGCACCCATGGCGTCTTCGACCAACGGCGGCTGATGGGCCTGCCCGGCGCGCAGGGCGGTCTTGATCCGCTCGGCTTCGACGTCGATCCCGCGGACGCGTCCGGCGCGTTTGAGGGCGGCCCGGACCTGCGGCAAGGTCAGTCGGACCGCAGTGCGCGGTGTCGGGGCGGCAGCCAGGACGGCGCGGGCCTCGGGCCGGGCCAGCCCACCTTGCTTGCCGAGGAAGGCGTCCAGCGCGACGGGGTAGTACTCGCGCAGCAGCGAACGGATCTGGTTGCCGATCTGCTGGCGGGACCAGACCGCGTCCTGCTGGGCGCGGGCCAGGACCGCGACGGCTTTGGCAAGGTCGCTGTCGTCGGGCAGCGGCCGGTGGGCGTGCATGTCGGTGCGCAGGATGTTCGCGAGCACCAGGGCGTCACCGGGGTCGGACTTCTTGCGCGAGACGCCGTGTCGATCCCGGTAACGGGCAGCGGCGAGCGGGTTGATCGCGAAGATCTTCCGTTTCCCGGTCCGCAGGACCGCCACCAGCAGGCCGCGGGAGGTCTCGATGGCCACCGGTATCGGCTCGTCGGCGCTGTCTCCGTACTCGGCCAGCAGGTCGAGCAGCAGCCGGTAGCCGGCCGCGTCGTCGCTGATGCGGCGCTTGGCCAGCAGGGTGCCGTCCTGGTCGACCAGGGCCACATCGTGATGCGCCTCGGCCCAGTCGATCCCGCAGAACACAGTCAAGCCGATCTCCCATCCTCGTGCGTTTGCGCAGGTGACAAGCCTGTGCGGGCCACGCGGCGACCTAATCCCAGGACTCGACGGTCCGCCATCTCACTAGCCGTTCGCGGCACCAGCGCACCGCACGGGCCCCGGTCTTCGCCAGAGCTCAAAGGCTCGCGGACAACAAGGGGGTTCGCCATACGGCGGGCTCACACCACGACGATCAACGTCCAGCACAGGCCGGTGAGTTTCGCGGTGGCCCGAAGACACCGGGCGGCACCGTTCTCTCTCAAGGCCTCATGGGCCGGGAACCAACAGGAGTCGGCCCGGTGCCCACGCGACCACCGCGAGACCCACCACAACACCAGTCCGGCACGTCCCTGATGGGACGAGCTGGAACCACTTACTCAAGGATTAGGAA
>NZ_FLSP01000227.1 GCF_900091315.1 Streptomyces sp. DI166 | reverse complement strand
TCGCTGACACACCGTCACGGCGACGCACAGTAGTGCCGGCAGGAGAAAGAAGGATGGCCATTCGGAGCGGGAGCGGGCAGGGATCGCCCGCATGGGGGACGGGCGGAGCCGAAGTCGGCGCGCTCAGCCGGAGGCGGTGTGCTCCGGCTTGATCAGCCCTTCGCGGTAGGCGATCGCCACGGCCTCGCCGCGGCTCGCGGCGCCCAGCTTGGCGAGGATGTTGGAGACATGGACGCTCGCGGTCTTGCCGCTGATGAACAGGGCCTCGCCGATCTGCCGGTTGGTGCGGCCCTGGGCGAGCAGCCGCAGTACGTCCTGCTCGCGCGCGGTCAGCGGTGACGTGCCGTCGGCGGGCGCGTCGGCCAGCCGTCCGCGCCGGATCAGCTGCTCCACGCGTTCCAGCAGCGGCGCCGCGCCGAGCCGTTCGGCGGTCTCCCGGACCGCCCGCGCCTCCGTCGCGGCCTCCTCGCGCCGGTCGGCGGTGAGCAGTGCCTCGGCGAGACGGAACCGGCAGCGCGCCAGCTCGTAGGTGTCGCCGTAGTCGAAGGCCGCCACCGCCGCGGCCCAGGCGTCCACGTCCGGACCCGACGTCGCCCGCGCCCACTCGGCCTCGGCGCGGGCCAGCCACGCCATCCCCTCCGGGCCCTGCGGCGCCCGTTCCTTGCCGCGTCCCGCCGACTCCCGCGCCGCCTCGACGAGTTGTGTCGCGGTCTCCGTCCAGCGCAGTGCCCCGTCCTCGTCCCCGGCCGAGCGCAGGCCGGCCGCACGGTCGGCCACGGCGGACAGCGCCAGCGCGGCCAGACGGACCGTCACATCGGGCAGCGCGCCCGTCTCGTCGGTCAGCGCGGTCACCGTGGCCCGCATCCGCTCCACCGCCGCCTCCGCATCGCCCGCGAGCGCGGCCGCGTCGGTCCGCACGATGCCCGCGACCAGCGTGCCCATCCAGTCGAACGGCCCCTTGAGCAGCGCCCCCGCCGTGTCGGCGACGGACAGGTCTCCGCGCGCCAGCGACACGTACCAGGCGGGCCCCGAGGTGAACCGGCCCAGGGCGGGCAGCAGGTCCGCGTCGGCCGCCGAGGACCGCAGGCACTCGTCCCAGCGGCCCAGCGTGTACAGCACCAGCAGCCGCAGATAGCGCATCTCCAGCGGGTACGCCGAGGACAGCAGCCCGGCACGCCGGGCCCGGTCCAGGCCCTCGGTCAGCCACGGCAGGGACTCCTCCAGCTCGCCCGCCTCGAAGGCGCCCACGGCGAGGCTGAACAGGGCGCGCATCTCCACCGGCGCGTTGCCCGAGGCACGGGCCAGCTCGCGCGCCTGCCGCAGCCGGGCCCGCCCCTCGGGACTGCGCCGCCCGGTGCCCTCCAGCACCGCCACCGAGATCAGCAGATCGGCCGCGGCGTCGGTCACCCCCAGCCGCTCGGCGACCGCCAGCGCCGCACGGGCCAGCTCCAGCGCCGTCTCCTTCTCGCCGACCTGTCGTGCCACCAGCACATGCGTGGCCGCCGCCCACACCCAGGTCGCCGTGGGCGGCTCGGCGGGGATCAGGGCGAGCGCCTCGCTGCTGTGCGCGTAGGCCGCGCTCAGGTTGTCGACGGTGAGGAGGTTGCCCGCGAGGGTGTAGCGGACCCGGGCGGCCAGTTCCGAGTCCGCCTCCTGGTCCAGGCCCGCGAGCGCGG
>NZ_FLSP01000226.1 GCF_900091315.1 Streptomyces sp. DI166 | reverse complement strand
GGCGCCTCGGAGCTGCGGGCGCGGGCGACCGCGCAGGGCGCCGAACTCGCGGCGCTGGCGCAGCGGGTGAGCCTGGACTCGGGCGGGCCGCGGCGGTTGCTGGTGTGGAGCGAGCGGTGGCGGGCGACGGTGCTGTCGGCGCCGCCGACCCGGCCGCCCGCCGACCCGGCGCTGCAACGCGGGCTCACCGCGTTCCGGGAGATAGCGGCCCGCGCGGAGGAAGCGCGCATGGAGGGCCGTCCGGTGCCCGCCCTGGAGCGCGAACAGCGCCGCCTGGAACGGGAGATCCGCTCCCGCACCCTGCACATGCGCGGCGAGGAGGCCGGCGACGGCGACCGCTTCGACGCGGGACGCCTGCTGGAGCGGCTCGGTGACGGGACGCGGCTGGTGGAACTGGCCGTGGTGGACGGCCGGGTGCAGGTGCTGTTGTGCGGCCGTGGCAGGGTACGCCGCTTCGAGGCCGGGCTCCTCGCCGACGCGGAGGTCGAGGCCGAGCATGTGCAGGCGGGGCTGCGGCGGCTGGCCCACCCCGGGGCGGCGGCCCGGCTCCCCGTGGTGGAGGCCGCGGGACACCGCCTGGAGGAGCTGCTGCTCGGCCCGGCGGCACAGCATCTGGGCTCCGGCCCGGTCGTGATCGTCCCCCCGGCCCGTCTGCACCGGGTGCCGTGGGCCCTGCTGCCGACGCTGCGGGAGAAGGTACTCAGCGTGTCGCCGTCGGCGAGCAGTTGGCTGCGGGCCCGGGAGACCGAGCCGCCGCCGGGCGGCCGGCGGGTGCTGGTGCGCGGCCCGGGCCTGGCGACGGGCGGCGCGGAGGTGCCGGAACTCGCGGACCGCTACGGCACGCCGACCCTCCTGGAGGGCGACGACGCGAGCGTGCCGCGCGTGCTGAAGGAGCTGGACGGCGCGGCCCTGGCGCACATAGCGGCGCACGGCACCTTCCGGGCGGACAGCCCACTGTTCTCCTCCCTCCGTATGGCCGACGGCCCGTTGATCGTGCACGACTTCGAGCACCTGGACCGCAGCCCGTACCGCATCATCCTCTCCTGCTGCGACACCGCCCGCTTCGCCTCGGTGGGCGCCGACGAACTCCTGGGCCTGGTCACGGCCCTGCTGCCGCTGGGCACGGCAGGGGTGGTGGCGTGCACGGCGCCGGTGAACGACGCAGCGGTGGTCCCCCTGATGCTCGCCCTGCACAAGTCCCTGTCCGCGGGCCTGTCTCTGGCGGAGTCCCTGCGCGACGCCCGGGCCGCCGTGCCGCAGGACGCCCTCCACCAGGCGACGGGGTGGGCGTTCACGGCATTCGGGGCGGCCTGAGGGGGCCCGCTCGCGTGCGGCGGGCTGGGTGCCGCGGACGACGCCCATCATCGAAACGACGCTGCCCCACGCGCATGCGGCGGGCTGGGCACCGCAGACGACGCCCATCACCGGGACAACGCTGCCCCACTCGCGTCACGCGGGCTGCGCGTCCGGCAGTTCGACCATCCACGACAGCGCCCCCCGGTCGCTCGCGCCGAGTCGGGCGTACGCGCTGTAGAGGTGGTTGCCCACGGTCCGTACGGACAGGGTGAGGCGCTCGGCGATCTCGCGGTTGCTCAGGCCCGCCGCGGCGAGGGTGACGATCTGGCTTTGGCGGGCGGTGAGTTCACCGAGGACGAGGCCGGAGAGGGCCGGGGTACGGGCGCCCTGGCAGCGGCGGGCGAGGGCGACCGCGCGGGTGCGCGAGGTGCGGGC
>NZ_FLSP01000225.1 GCF_900091315.1 Streptomyces sp. DI166 | reverse complement strand
CTGAACTTGATTGGGTGATGTCGGAGCCGTTCGCCTGACGGCGGCCGGTCCGCTCCGGTAGCCATGGACCGTGAGGTATGCACAGGGCGGCGGGTTGACCGACGCCGGGAGGGCCGCGAGGGAGCGAGTCCGGCTGCAGGCCGTGGAACGCTTCGAGAGCGGGCAGAAGAACAGGGAGATCGCTGCCGCGCTGCGGGTCAGCGAGCGGTCCGTGGAGCGGTGGCGCCGCCAGTGGCGCGAGCGCGGCAAAGCGGGGGTCCTGTCGAAGGGGTCGCCGGGGCGGCCGAGGCTCGGTGAAGCGCAGATCGCGAGGCTGGAACGGGAGCTGGAACGCGGGCCGCTGGTCCACGGCTGGACCGACCAGCGCTGGACACTGGCCCGGATCAAGACGTTGATCGGCCGGCTGTTCCACGTGAGCTACACGGTGGAAGGCACGTGGCTGTTGCTGAAGCGGCACGGTTGGTCCTGGCAGCAGCCCGCCCGGCGGGCGATCGAGCGCGACGACGCGGCGGTCGAGGTCTGGAAGAGGGAGACCTGGCCGCGGGTAAGAGCACCGCGGCGGCGTGTGGCGGCTGGATCGTCTTCGAGGACGAAGCCGGGCAGTCGATGACGCCGCCGCGCGGGAGAAGCTGGGGCCGCAAGGGCTCAACGCCTGTGGTCCGGGTCCGTGGCCGGGGCTCGGGCCGGGTGTCCATGGCCGGGCTGACCTGCTACAAGCCGGGGAAGCGGTCGAGGATGTTCTACTCGGTCCGTGAGTACCGGGGCCGCAAGGGCGAGCCGAAGGGCATCGGCTGGCGCGACCTGCGCGACCTGCTGGTCAGAGCGCACATCCAGCTCGGCGGCCCGATCGTGCTGGTCTGGGACAACCTGCGCATGCACCTCGTCGAGCCACTACGCGAGTTCATCGCCGACCACGCGGACTGGCTCACCGTCTTCCAGCTTCCCAGTTACTCACCGGACTTGAACCCGCAGGAGGGCATCTGGTCGCTGGTGAAGCGCGACATCGGAAACCTCGCCGCAGCCGACCTTGGCCAGATCACCCGGGCCGTCAAGCGCAGGCTCAAGCAGATCCAGTACCGCCCGGATCTGGTCGACGGCTGTCTCGCCGGCACCGGCCTGGCCCCTTGGGCCCTTGATTCTCAGGCCGGGGCCTGACGGTGTCGCTCGACCGGCGATGGGAGACGATGCAGCCCACACCAGCGCACGAAAGCGAGCAACTTCATGACGGAGCCCGCTCCGATGGACCTTATCCACCTCGCCGGTCCGGATGGGGACCGCTGCATCGTGCGCGTCACGGGACGGTTCCAGCCGGGCGTGCTGACCGGCCACGACATCCTGCACGCGGACGTGCTCGCCTCCGCGAGTTTCGTCGACGCCCGGCTCGACCTTTACCTCTTCCCGCATGACCTGGACTCCTGGGAGCAGCAGCTGTCCAATCTGCGTCCCGGCCAGACAGCCAGCATCGGCGGAGAGCGCGGCCTGAGCCTCGACATCCACATGCACGAAGACGGCTGGCTGTCGATCCAGGTGAGCGACCCGGACCGCCTTACGACGGTCCTGGGAACGCGGCCCCAGGGAGACTGGATCGCTGAGCACCGCGGGCGCCTGGAACAGGTCCGGCTGGCCTGGCCCCGCGAAGTCATCGAGACGGCCCCGGGAGCCTACGAGTGGAGCCCCAACCGCAAGCGGTGATCACCTGATCCAAACCGCCGACATCACGCATTCAAGTTCAGT
>NZ_FLSP01000223.1 GCF_900091315.1 Streptomyces sp. DI166 | reverse complement strand
TACGACTGCGAGGCCAAGCCTGTGGACAACCGGCTCATCCGTCCCCGGCGACCTGGCAGCATGGCGGTGTGACAGCAGCAACGCACTCCCCGCTCTTCCCGCAGGCACCGGACTCGGCCGACGCGGTGCTCGACGGGCTCGACCCCGAGCAGCGCGAGGTCGCCACCGCGCTGCACGGCCCGGTGTGCGTGCTGGCCGGAGCCGGTACGGGCAAGACCCGGGCGATCACCCACCGCATCGCCTACGGCGTGCGCGCCGGGATCCTCCAGCCCTCCAGCGTGCTCGCCGTCACCTTCACCAACCGCGCCGCCGGAGAGATGCGCGGGCGGCTCCGCCAGCTCGGCGCCGCCGGGGTCCAGGCCCGCACGTTCCACTCGGCGGCCCTGCGGCAGCTCCAGTACTTCTGGCCGAAAGCGATCGGTGGCGCCATGCCCCGGCTCGTGGACCGCAAGGTGCAGCTCGTCGCGGACGCGGCCGCCGCCTGCCGCATCCGCCTGGACCGCGGAGAGCTGCGGGACACCACCGGCGAGATCGAATGGGCCAAGGTCACCCAGACCGTCCCCGCCGACTACGGCCCGGCCGCCGCCAAGGCCGGACGCGAGGCCCCCCGCGACCCCGCCGAGATCGCCCAGCTCTACGCCGCCTACGAGGACCTCAAGCGCGAGCGCGGCGTCATCGACTTCGAGGACGTCCTGCTGCTCACCGTGGCGATCCTCCAGGACCGGCACGACATCGCCGAGCAGGTCCGCTCCCAGTACCAGCACTTCGTGGTCGACGAGTACCAGGACGTCAGCCCCCTCCAGCAGCGCCTGCTGGAGCTGTGGCTCGGCGAGCGCGACAACCTGTGCGTGGTGGGCGACGCCAGCCAGACGATCTACTCGTTCACCGGCGCCACCCCGGACCATCTGCTCGACTTCCGCATCCGCCACCCCGGTGCCACTGTCGTCAAGCTCGTCCGCGACTACCGCTCCACGCCCCAGGTCGTTCACCTCGCCAACGGCCTGCTCGCCCAGGCCAGGGGCCGCGCCGCCGACCACCGTCTGGAGCTGATCTCCCAGCGCGAGCCCGGCCCGGAGCCCGTCTACACCGAGTACACCGACGAGCCCGCCGAGGCCGAGGGTGCCGCCCGGCGCGTGCGCGAACTGCTCGACTCCGGCATCCCGGCCGCCGAGATCGCCGTCCTGTTCCGCACCAACTCCCAGTCCGAGACCTACGAGCAGGCCCTCGCGGACGCCGGGATCCCCTACCAGCTGCGCGGGGCGGAGCGCTTCTTCGACCGCCCCGAGGTGCGCAAGGCCGGGATCGCGCTGCGCGGAGCGGCCCGCTTCGGCGGCAACGACTCCCTCCTCGACGGCGCCGTCGACCTGCCCTCCCAGGTGCGTGCCGTGCTCTCCGGCGAGGGCTGGACTCCCGAGCCCCCGGCCGGCTCCGGCGCGGTCAGGGAGCGCTGGGAGTCGCTGGCCGCCCTGGTCAACCTCGCCCACGACTTCGCCGCCGCCAAGCCCGGCGCCACCCTCGGCGACCTCGTCGCCGAGCTCGACGAGCGGGCCAACGCCCAGCACGCCCCGACCGTGCAGGGCGTCACCCTCGCCTCCCTGCACTCGGCCAAGGGCCTGGAATGGGACGTGGTCTTCCTGGTCGGAGTGGCCGAGGGCATGATCCCGATCACCTACGCCAGGACCGACGAGCAGATCGAGGAGGAGCGCCGCCTCCTCTATGTCGGCGTCACCCGCGCCCGGGAGCACCTCCATGTCTCCTGGTCCCTGGCCCGCTCGCCCGGCGGCCGCCCC
>NZ_FLSP01000222.1 GCF_900091315.1 Streptomyces sp. DI166 | reverse complement strand
CGGCGCCGCCCGGCACTCGGGGCAGCTCGCGCGTCTCGTCGTATGCGTTCTGCCAGCCGTGCGCGGCCGCCGGGTCCCGGTAGCCCTCGTACTCAGGGGGCGGCGCCGCCCGGGGGACGTACACCTGCGCACCCTCCGCGGCGTTCATCCCGTTTTCGTACTGGCGTGGGCTGGACATGGCCGCGCATTGTAGGGACGGGAGGGGTCCATGGGACAGCCGTCACCGATAACCACCCAAATCACCCGTCTCATGTGGTGGGAAACACGGCCCATGGGGCGTTACCGGGCCGTAAGCTCACCGACATGCAGGTGATCCAGTCGACCAAGCTCGCCAACGTCTGTTACGAGATCCGGGGCCCGGTTCTCGAAGAGGCCATGCGGCTTGAGGCGGCGGGACACCGCATCCTCAAGCTGAACACCGGAAACCCGGCCGCCTTCGGCTTCGAGTGCCCGCCGGAGATCCTTGAGGACATCCTCCGCAACGTCTCCTCCGCCCACGGGTACGGCGACGCCAAGGGCCTGCTCGCCGCCCGCCGCGCCGTCGTCATGCACAACCAGACCCTCGGCATCGAGACCGACGTCGAGCACGTCTTCATCGGCAACGGCGTCTCCGAGCTGATCGTGATGGCGATGCAGGGCCTGCTGGACGACGGCGACGAGGTCCTCGTACCGGCGCCCGACTACCCGCTGTGGACCGCCGCCGTGTCGCTGTCCGGCGGTACCGCCGTGCACTACCGCTGCGACGAGCAGTCCGACTGGATGCCGGACCTCGCCGACGTGGAGCGGAAGGTCACCGACCGCACCAAGGCGCTCGTCATCATCAACCCCAACAACCCCACGGGCGCGGTCTACAGCGAGGAGGTCATCAAGGGCCTCACCGACATCGCCCGGCGGCACAACCTGCTGGTCTGCTCCGACGAGATCTACGACAAGATCCTCTACGACGGGGCCACCCACACCGCGACCGCCAAGATCGCCCCGGATCTGCTCACCCTCACCTTCAACGGCATGTCGAAGGCGTACCGGGTGGCCGGGTACCGCGTCGGCTGGATGTCGATCTCCGGCCCGCGCGCCCACGCCGACTCCTACATCGAGGGCCTGACGATCCTCGCCAATATGCGGCTGTGCGCCAACATGCCCGGCCAGCACGGAGTCGTGGCCGCGCTCAGCGGACGGCAGACCATCGACGACCTGGTGCTGCCCGGCGGGCGGCTGAAGGAGCAGATGGACGTCGCCTACGACCTGCTCACGCAGATCCCCGGCGTGAGCTGCGTCCGCCCCAAGGGCGCCCTGTATCTCTTCCCGCGCCTCGACCCGGAGGTGTTCAAGATCAAGGACGACCGCCAGATGGTCCTGGACCTGCTCCGGCGGGAGAAGATCATGGTCGTCCAGGGCACCGGCTTCAACTGGCCCGAACCCGACCACTTCCGCGTGGTCACCCTGCCGAACGTGGGCGACCTCAGGGACGCGGTGACCCGGATCGGGAACTTCCTGGACGGCTACAGCCAGCCCTGACCGGGGCTTCACCGGCCCTGACCGGGCACTTTTGTCAACGACTCAACTTTAGACCGAATCCAAGCTAGGATGGTTTCCTGTCAGAGCACAGGAGGCCATCCCCATGTACGAACCGATCCGCGCCAAGTCGGTCCACAGCACGATGGCCGGCACCACCTCCGACTTCCCCCACCGGACACGCGAGGAGGAGCTGGACATCCAGCTGGCGGGCCATCTCGCCGCACTGCTGGCCGTCACCGACGAGCTGCGCGCCACGGCCCCGTCCGCCGACCTGGACGCCGCCGCCGAACGCCTCGCCGAGCAGGTGACCCGGCTGCGCGGCGGCGCCGGCCTGGTGCGCGCGGTGCCCGCGAGCGAGCCCGGCG
>NZ_FLSP01000221.1 GCF_900091315.1 Streptomyces sp. DI166 | reverse complement strand
GGTGGGGAGCGATTTCGAGAGGCTGGGGCTACGTCAAGAGAGGGTGGGGAGCAGCCAAGAGAGGCTGGGGCTGGGCACGGCCCAGGCTCTCCTCAGCATGGTCCAACCGCTGGAAGTACATCGACTACGGACGTGCCTACGCCAGCCGAGGCGGCTTCATCGGCTTCGGCGCTGGCCTCGGCTACTGCGCCTACAAGCGACGATGGAGCAAGTGCGCCTACTACGGCGGCTATGGAGCCGGTGTCGGCGCGTCGGTTGGATCCGCCTGGGGATACGGAAGGCTCGCAGGGCGTGGTGTCGGGCGTGCCTGGAGGTGGTGGAAGAACCGCCGGGGGTGACCAGGGAAAGCCCCAAGGTCAACAACAGGTGACGCTTGACAGCGCACTCCGCTAGAGATGGCGGGGCCGGAAGAGATTCCTCTTCCGGCCCCGTCGTCATCCGAGCGAGTTAGGCAAGTCTGCGCTCTTGCTGTCTGCGACCAACTGACCCAACTGGACGAGATATTCGTATTTTGAGAGCCTTCCCGAAAGTCGCAGCAGATATGAGCGATCCGTCATCTTGAATATTTCACGCCGCTTCACTGCCATAACGTCGCGGTCGTATGAGTTAAGGACTTTTTCAAGTTTCGAAAGCGCGTCGCCTTCGTCACCTTCGAATTCCGCAAGTGTGCGTACGGCGGAAGCTTCCGCCTGCAGCACTGTCGCGACAATAATCCACTTCGGCATTTCGATATCCCTTTTGCACCGATTGCCCTCATAGTTAACCCCGTCCAGGGGTCTCGGCGCTCAACCTACCTGACGCTCGTGACGCTGAAGTGCCCATCCCGCTAAGCCAATTGCCAGTACGACAAGAGAGGGTTGGGACGCCCGCGCGGAGCGAGTTTGGAAGAAAAGGGGCAAATCCGGCATTTAATCGAGCGTGGTCGATTTACAGACTGCATCTTCTCGCACAGCGCTGACGTATCGAGCATCCTGGATACTGGGTGAACTCTGCTGGTCGTAGCCGCTGGTAGTGCTGGATCGTCGCTGCAGGCCGTTGTTAGGCGCCGATTATTTTGGCGCAGAGCGGGAGAGCAACTGTCACAGTGATCGGTAACCCCCTTCCGACAGTGTGCTTATCTTTGACCGAGATGAGGACCTATGCGTCTTCGAGTCCTTCGTGCATGCCGCGAACTACCTTGAGGCGATTCACGTATCGGAAGGTGAGTGCACGGCGGCGTACTCACCGGACGGTAGCGTGTTGGAACTGACTGCTCCCGGAGGGTGGCGAGGCCCGGTCGTTGTGGGTAGGACCAGCAGAAGCAACCTGGTTGATCTGGGGCGGCGGGTGACCCGCTACTGGGGTGGGCGAGCCCTCGCAGGGCCCCTGGAGACGGCTCGCTTCTTGATTGACAGGGACAATCAGCCCCGCGCGGGATGGCTGGGCCGGGCCATCGGCCTGCTGAGACGCAGTCGCGCTCTTGAATGTTCTAACAGTGCTGCACGATGCAAGAGCACGGCTCGCCAGCGAAACTGACGAGCCGTGACAGGGAAACCGGTCAGGCGTGTAGCTGGTTTTCCGCCCGACTGGTGCTAAGAACCAGTTTGAGTCGCGCTAGTACCATCGAGGACGAGCCAGACTACGGAATGACCTGTATGCGAAGTTGCGGCCGTGCCGGTAAATATTTCTGGCGTGACTGTAGGAGTAGCTCAGGCCGGTAACGTTCCAGACGCACCCGGCCGCGCGTCGCCAGGATCGGCAAGCTCGCCTGTAGCGAGTCCAGCCGCGGCCGTATCGTGCAGCTCCCCCCCAACGAAGCGACGTCCCGAGCATGGCCATTGAGTGAAGTGTGTCGAAGGCGCCGTTACCGCGTCGAAAGTTCCTGTATTTACGCCAGCCGGCCTTGATGTGCCGCCAGA
>NZ_FLSP01000220.1 GCF_900091315.1 Streptomyces sp. DI166 | reverse complement strand
ACTCGGCCCAGCGTTCGGCGTGTTCCTTGGTCTGCTCGGCGAGCATGCCGGTGGTGCGGCGGCGCATCTCGCGCAGGACGCCGAGCGCCTCGCCGCGGCTCTCCTTGATCGCGCGCCGGGCGGCGATCCGGGTCTCGTCCGCCTCGGTGCGCGCGGCGAGCAGGCGCCGGCGGGCGTGTTCCTCCGCCTCGGCGCGCACGGTGTCGGCATACGCCTGGGCCGCGCCGTGCACGCTGTCCGCATGCGCCTGCGCCACCTCCGCGAGGCGCTGCGCCTCCTGGTGTGCGCCTTCGCGTACGGCGGCGGCCTCCTCCAGCGCGAGCTGGAAGATGCGCCGTGCGCGCTCCCCGAGCGTCTCGTACGTCTGCGGCGCGAGCCGCGCGACGGTCTCGCGCAGCCGTACCGCCTCGGCCTCCATGTCCTTGGCGAGCACGGTCAGCCGGGCGGCGCGCTCCCAGGCGGCGTCCCGGTCCCGGGAGAGCGCCGCGGCGTACGCGTCGACCTGCTCGGGACGGTAGCCACGCCCTCGTACGGCCCTGAAGCCGCGGGGCGGGACCGGTGTGCCGCTCATGCGGGAACCCCTCTCCATCGGACGGACGCGAAATGATGATTTCGCGGACATCTTGATGTATGGGGCGTAAAGGAGCACAACGCGACACTCCGGGCGCAGGTAACGGCCGACGAGCGCAGCGGCTTTCACGCGCAACGGATTCGGACGCCCGCTTCGGACGCGCCCGTGGGGCGTCCCAGCTCCGGGCATACGACGAAGCCGGGCCCGGTCGTCATGACCGGGCCCGGCTTCCACGCGTGCGTGGCGCTCAGCGGCGACGGCTCACAGGAGCCCGTCCCACATCTGCTCCAGCAGCACCGACCACCAGCTCTCCGGCGAACCGAGCGCCGCCGGGTCGAGGGCGGCCAACTGGGCCTGGAAGTCGACGGTCCAGCGGCCCGCCTGCTCCTGGTTCAGACCGAACCGCAGCCGCCACATCCGGCCGAGCAGCGCCAGGCAGCGCTGGAACTCCGGCAGCCCGGTGTTGACGAACTGCGGCGGCACCGGGGCACCGCCCGGACCGGCCTCCACCGGCACGGCGACGATGTTGGCCGTGCCGTACTGCACGCAGATGGCGCGGCCGAAGTCGCTGCCCATCACGAGGTACGAGCCCGCGTCCGCGGCGGGCTGCACCCCGCGCTCGGCTGCCAGCTCCGCCAGCGTCGGCACCGGACGACCCGGCTGGGCCTGCGCCCAGAAGAACGGACCCATGTCCATCGGCAGGCCCGCCACCACCAGGGTGTGCGCGACGACCGGCGGCACACCCTGCCGGGACACAGCGGCCTGCTCGAACCGGAAGATCCCCGGCCCGTACGCGCCCGCCAGCTCCTGCGCGATCCCCTCCGGGGGAATCGGCGGAACCGGCTGCACCGGCGGCAGCGGCGCCCGCACCGGCGCGGGCCGCGCGGGGCCGTCCGCCACCTGGTGCAGCTCGCCCTGGTGCGCCAGCAGTTGCTGCATGCCCTGCTGCCGGCTCGCGTGGTCCGTGCCGTAGGGCGCGATGCTCGTGATCCGCGCCTGCGGCCACTGCTCGCGGATCATCCGCGCGCAGTAGGCGCCCGGCAGCTCGCACGACTCCAGTTCGGTGTGCAGCTCCAGCACCTGGTCCGGCGGCACGTTCATGGCGCGCAGCTCGTGGAAGATCTGCCACTCCGGGTGCGGCGTACCCGGCGCCGAACGCCGGATCAGCTGCTGCTCGGAACCGTCCTGCGCGCGGTAGCGCAGCACGGCCTGGTAGCCGGGGCCCACGGTCGGCTGACCGGTGGGCTGCTGCGGGTAGCCGTACGCCGGGGGCTGCCCGGGAACGGGGTGACCGGGCGGCGGCATCGCGCCGGGCGGCATCGGCGGCTGGGGGGCGCCCGGAGCCATCCCGGGGGCGCCCGGAGCAGCGGGTACGCCGGGGGCGG
>NZ_FLSP01000219.1 GCF_900091315.1 Streptomyces sp. DI166 | reverse complement strand
AGTTGATCCAGCCGGTCCTGGCAGCCTGGCGCTTCGAGCGCCGCGGCCGGGCTCTGGACTTCGGGCGGCCACCCGTCCATGACCTTCGCGAGATCATGGACGCGATCTTGTACGTGGACCGCACCGGGGTGCAGTGGCGCCTGCCGCACGACTTCCCGCCCTGGGAGACGGTCTACGGCTACTTCGCCAAGTGGCAGAAGGACGGCGTATTCGCCCAGCTCAACGGCCTGCTGAGGGAGTTAGTGCGGCAGCAGGAGGGCCGGAACGCGACCCCGTCGGCCTGCGTGCTCGACGCACAGAGCGTCAAGACCTCCACCAGCGTCCCCGCCTCGAGTCAGGGCACGGACGCGGGCAAGAAGATCGTCGGCCGGAAGCGGAGCATCGTGACCGACACGATCGGTCTCCTGCTCGCGGTGCTGGTCACCGCGGCCAGCGTCCAGGACTCCGTGGCCGGCACCCAGCTGCTCGACCAGGCCGCCGTCGGCGATCGTGGTGGTCTTGCCGACGGCGGCCTTGGCACCGGATTCCACCCATGCCTTGCAGCCGTTGCGGTTCCCGGCGAGCGGCCGACCGACCACGACGACCAGGCGGGTGTCGGCGTCGATGACGACCTAGTGGTTGGCGGATTACCTGTAGTTCTTCGACCGCTCGGCGATGGTGTGGTCGCGGGTGGGGACGAGAGTTCCGTCCACGATGAGCACGGTGTCCTTCGCGAATCGTTTGCGGGGCTGGAGGACGAGCATCGGCCCGAGGTGGTCGATGATCCGGTCGGCCGCCGACTTTGGACACCCCGAACAGTGGGGCGAGCTGCCGCATCGTGAGGTTCGTTCGCCAGTAGGCCGCGACCAACAGAGCCCGGTCCTCCAGCGGAAGACTCCACGGTGATGGGGATCTCGAATTTTCCTCAGACCCGCTCTTCGCCTCAGTTGGTTCGCGAAGTGAACCAACTGAGGGCAGTGGTGAGCGAGGCTGAGTACGACTGGTTGCTCTTCGACCCGTGTCAGACCCGTGGGTGATGATCGGGGCATGCTGCAAGCGAGAGATGAACATGGTCGGCGTGTGGGGAACCCGAAGTCGTCAGCGTTGAGCCGGATGGTGGCGAACCTCGGCCGGGGCAACGCCTTCGTCATCGTCGAGCGCATCGACGATGAGGCGGATGGTGACTGGTATGTCCAGGTGTGGCTGAGGAACGACAACACCTACCAGCTTGAATTCCGCGACGGGACCGCGGCGGAGCACTATCAGACCCGGACGATCTCTCAGGAGAAGGTGACCGCCGCCTTGAGCGGCTGGGCCGAAGGCCGCCCTGAGTGGAAGGACGCTTTCATGTGGAACAACATCAGCGCCTTCCTCGCTGACGCAGACTGACCCCGCCGCCCAGAGGGTCGGCGGGGTCAGTGACCTGCGTTTGTTCAGCTGCGGCGCATCGGGATGACGTCCGGGTTCGCCATCGGGATGGTGGGTCGTGCTGCTTCGGGAGTTGTCGGCGTACTCGTTGAAGTGCTCAGCCAGGTACGGATGAACGTGCTCAGCTTGGTGATCGTCAGGATGCCCTGTGTGGTGGGAAAGGTCAGGGCGGTGGGCCCTTGTCGTTGGAGGCGGAGAGAACGCATGATCGGCTCATGCGAGGCGCCTTCGACGATGTCCCATTGACCACGCTCTTCCCCCGCCTGTCGCCTGCCGACGTGGAATCCCTGGAACAAACCGCCCGCGCAGTTGATGCGGCTCGCGCGCACGGAGACAAGGCTGAGTGGGAGTGGGCACTGGATCACGTGGTCTTCCCGGGCCCGCAGCCGTGGACGCCCATCGTGCTTGGCCTGGACGTCATCGAGCATGCGGACGGGGGCGATCAGCTGGAGTTCCTGCTCCAAGTCGTGTGGACCGACTTCGGCCAGCTCGCGGTCGACGCGGCGGTGAACGTGGCCTGCTGGTGCGACACCGATCACGCCAGCCATGACGTCGACGCTGT
>NZ_FLSP01000218.1 GCF_900091315.1 Streptomyces sp. DI166 | reverse complement strand
TGTCGGCGGCGGCTGAATCTGGACCCACTTTGGTCGGTTGAAATCTGACCCGGGTGTCTTCGGTTTGGTCGTATCAGTCGTTGTCGGTGGTGGTGGGGACGCGTCCGAGTTCGCGTCCTCGCATGCGGAACGAGTCGCCCTTGAGGGAGTGGACCTCGGCGTGGTGGACGAGGCGGTCGATCATGGCGGCGGCGACGGTCTCGTCGCCGAAGACCTCTCCCCAGCGTCCGAAGGGTTTGTTGCTGGTGACGATCACGGACGCGCGTTCGTATCGGTTCGAGATGAGCTGGAAGAACAGGTTGGCGGCCTCGGCTTCGAAGGGGATGTAGCCGACCTCGTCGACCACGATCAGCGGGTAACGGCTCAGCTTGGTGAGCTCGGCCTGGAGTCGTCCGGCGTGGTGGGCGGCGGCCAGGCGGTCGACCCACTCGGCGGCGGTGGCGAAGGCGACGCGGTGTCCGGCCTGGCAGGCGCGGACCGCGAGCCCGATGGCCAGGTGTGTCTTGCCGGTGCCCGGCGGTCCCAGGAAGACGGCGTTCTCCTTGCCGGCGATGAAGTCCAACGTGCCCAGATGCGCGAGCTGTTGTCGCGTCATGCCGCGCAGATGGGTGACGTCGAGTTCCTCGATCGTCTTGATCGCGGGGAAGCGGGCGGCGCGGACGCGGGCCTCGCCGCCGTGGGATTCGCGGGCGGAGACCTCGCGTTGGAGGCAGGCGACGAGGTACTCGGCGTGGGTCCAGGACTCCTTGCGGGCGCGTTCGGCGAGCCGGTCGGCGGCGTCCAGCAGGGCCGGTGCCTTCATCGCGCGGGCGAGGAAGGCGAGGTCGGCGGCCGTTTGGGAGCCGGTCCTGCGGCCCGCTGTGGTGCTTTCGGGCGGGGCGGTGGTGGTGCGGGGCATCAGCCGGCCTCCCTGTCGCCGCCGCCTTCGATGACGGTGAACAGCCGGTCATAGGAGCCGAGTTCGCGTTGCTCGACCTCGACAAGCGGGCCGGCGGCATCCGGGGTTGTGGCCTGGCGGGCGGCCTGCTGATGGTGCAGCTGTGCGCGCATCGTCTTGCCGGCCTCCGCGTGGTCGGGATCGGTGATGGTCTGGTGGCGGGCCCAGCAGCGGGGGTGGCGGGCGACGATCACGCCGCCGGGTGCCAGCGCGATGACCTCGTCGTTGTCGGTGAGCACGGTGACGGTGCGGCCGATCGCGTCGGGGTGCACGGAGTAGTCGTTGGTGTCGACGCGGACGTAGTGGTCGCGGCCGATCCGGGTTTGCATCCGCCACCATGCGGGCGGGTCGACGGGCGGCAGGGTGAGCATCCCGGCCCGGTCGGCCTCCCACCGCTCGGTGGGGCGGGTCTGCAGGGCGCGGTGGACGCGCCGGTTGGCGACGGCCAGCCAGCAGGTCAGCTGGGTGTTGAAGTCGCCGGGGCCGCTGAAGGTGCGGCCGGGCAGGAAACTCGTGGCCAGGTAGCCATTGGCCCTCTCGACCAGCCCTTTCGCTTCTGGATCACGCGGACGGCACAGGTGAATCTTCGTGGCGAGCAGGCCCGCGAACGCGGCGAACTCCGTCGTCAGCCTGCCGCGGCCGACCCCGGCCTCGTTGTCCCAGACGAGCGACTTGGGCACCGCTCCCCAGGCGGACAGCAGCCGCCAGTGACCGTCGATCAGGTCGCCGGTGGTGCGGGAGGGCAGCATCCGTGCGGCGATCACCCGCGAGTAGCCGGACACCATCACCAGCACCGGAGGACGCCCCGTCTGCCCATAGCCGAGCGGGATGT
Source organism: Streptomyces sp. DI166 (assembly GCF_900091315.1). Classification (GTDB taxonomy): domain Bacteria; phylum Actinomycetota; class Actinomycetes; order Streptomycetales; family Streptomycetaceae; genus Streptomyces; species Streptomyces fuscus. The sequence continues at coordinate 489 of NZ_FLSP01000218.1, read as the reverse complement.
CCGCCTCGGGGAACCACAGGTCGCACTGGGCCAGCTCACCCGGCTGATAGGTCGTGCGGGAGACCGGATCGACGGGAACGTAGGCGGGCCGCAGTTCCCGCACTCGCTCCTTGAGGACCGTCATCCCGCGTTCCCATCCGATCCGCTCGGCGATCACCGTGGCGGGCATCGTCGGGGTCTCCCTGAGCAGCTCACGGATCTGCACCTCGACGGCGTCGACCACCGAGCCCTTGGCCGGACGCTCGTACTTCGGCGGCCGGTCGCTGGCCAGTGCCCGCTTGACCGTGTTCTTCGAGATGCCCAGATGCCTCGCGATCGCCCGGATCGGCATCTGCTCGGCCCGGTGCAGCCGACGGATCTCTGCCCAGTCCTCCACGCAGATCACCCTCTCCCTCCTGACCTCAGATCAAGATCAGGTTCAGGCGAAGATCACCAAGTGGGTCACTTTTGATCCGCCGTCAGAGGGTCAGGATTCGAGCGACGCCGAGA
>NZ_FLSP01000217.1 GCF_900091315.1 Streptomyces sp. DI166 | reverse complement strand
TACCCCCGGTTCGCCGCGGTGTCCGTACTGTCGCTGGCCGACGCGCACTCCGCGGCGCGCGACGCGCTGGACGCCACGCTCGCCGAGGCGGGCAAACGGGCCAGCCCGACCGTGGTCGCACGGGGGCTGATGCTGCGGGCGCGGCTCAACCTGCGGGCGGGCGACCCGGACACCGCCGCCCGCGACCTGGCCGCCTGCCGAGCCCTGGCGCCGTTGCACGCCTGGCATCCCAGCCGGCTGACCGCGCTGCGGGCGGCACAGATCCGGGTCCTCATCGCCCGGGAGCGGTTCGCCGACGCCGACCGGCTGGCCTCGGTGGAACTGCCTCCGTGCGCGGAGGAGTGCAGCGCCTGGACCGAGCTGCTCTACAGCCGCGCGCAGCTCATGCTGTGCCGGGGGCGGCCCGGGCAGGCCCTCGCCGAGGCGGAGGAGTGCGGGCGGCGGCTGACCGCGCGGAACTGGCGCAATCCGGCGCTGCTGGCGTGGCGTTCCCTCGCGGCGCTGGCGCACCTCGGCTGCGGCGACGAGGAGCGGGCGGCCGAGCTGTTCGCGGAGGAGCTGCGGCTGGCCGAGCGCTGGGGCACCGACTCGGCGCTCGCCTGGACCGAGCTGCGCCGGGGCCTGGCCTCCCCCGCCCCGCAGGCGGCCCGGCTCACCGAGCGCGCGCTGCGCCGGCTCGGCCACAGCCCCGCGGCGCGCCGGTTCGCGCAGGCCCTCGTCACCCGGGAGACTGCCGGGCTCCACCCGCCGCCCCGGGCGGACACCGCGTCGGCGGTCCGGAGGTTCGGCGACCCCGCTCGGGCGACCTGACGTCACCGGCCGACGTTCCGCCCAGTCCACCCCCCATGCTCAACCACACCGCACGAGGAGGCCGCTGGCATGTTGCTTGAGCGGCAGAACGAACTGAAGGTGGCGGCCGAGGCCCTGCGGCTCGCCCAGCACGGCAACGGATCGCTCGTGGTGATCAGCGGCCCGCCCGGCTCGGGCAAGTCCGCGCTGCTGACGGAGATCGGCGAACTCGCCGTACGGCTCACCGCCGGACCGTCGGCCGGCGCGGCGCCCGCGCCCCGCGCCCTGGTGATGCGCGCCTACGCCGCCCCCGCCGAGCGCGACTTCCCCCTCGGTGTGACCCGGCAGCTGCTGGAGCCGGTGCTGACGTCCGGCTCCTTCGTGGCCCGGTGGTGCTCCGGGCCCGCGCGGGCCGCGCTCGCCTTCCTCCAGGGCGACACCGAGTCGCCCCGGCAGCGGGCGGCGACGGCCGTACGGGCGCTGCTGTCGATGGTGGAGAACATCACCCACGACCGGGTGCCGGTGCTCCTCGTCGACGACGTGCACTGGGCCGACGAGGAATCGCTGCAGTGGCTGGACCAGTTGGTCAAACAGGTCACCCAGCGGCGGATCCTGGTCGCGGTCACGCTCTGCGAGGGCGAGCCCGCGGCGGAGCGGCAGGAGGTCCGGCCGCTCGCCGCCGCCGAGCACACCCTGCTGCCCGCCCCGCTCGGCCCGGACTCCGTCGACGGGATGCTGCTGGAGCGGCTGGGCGTGCCCGCCGACCCGGAGTTCACGGCGGCCTGCCACGAGGCCACGCGGGGCAATCCGCTGCATCTGGTGTCGCTGCTCCAGGAGTGCCAGACCCGCGGCGTGGCGCCGGTGGCCGCCGAGGCGCCCGCGGTGGCCGCGCTCGTACCGCCCGCGCTGCGCCGCCGGCTCCTGCAGTGCCTGCGGGAGCAGCCGCCGTACGTGCTCGCCGCGGCGCGGTCGCTGATGGTGCTCGGTGAGGACGCCGACCGGCAGGTGGTGGGCGAACTGGCCGGGCTGGACCCGGTGGACCTGGACGAGAGCCTGTGGCGGCTGCGCCGGCTGGCGCTGGTGACCCGGCAGGACACGCTGCGGCTGGCCCACCGGGCGGTGCACGAGGTCATCGAGGAGGGCACCTCGCCGGACGAGCGCAACCGGCTGCATCTGCAGGCCGCCGCGCTGCTGCGCTACCGGGGCGGGGCGCCCGAGCGGGTCGCCGGTCATCTCCTGGCCACGACCTCGCGGCTGGACGACGACGCGGTGGCCGTGCTGCGGCGGGCCGCCGACGCCGCGGTACGGCGCGGGGCGCCCGAGACGGCCGCCCGCTATCTTCGCCGGACCCTGCGCGACATCCCGCCGCACAGCAGGGCGCGGGCCGGGCTGCTGGTGGAACTGGCCCAGGTGGAGCGGAGTTTCGCGCCCTCGGTGGCGGTACGGCATGTGGCGCAGGCCTTCCCGCTGCTGCCCGGGCCGGTGGCGCGCGCGACGGCGCTGGTGGCGCTGACGCCCGTGGCGCCGGCGGCGACGCTGCTGTCGCTCACCGATCTGCTGCGGCGCAC
>NZ_FLSP01000216.1 GCF_900091315.1 Streptomyces sp. DI166 | reverse complement strand
GCGGGGTGGCCGCTCTGCTGGTCGGTGGAGCCGGCCAGGGTGCGGCTGCGTACGCGGTAGAGCCCGGTGTCGAGGTCGTCGGCCTTCTCCAGGTGGACCTTGATCGGGCCCATGAAGCTGTAGCGCTGCTGCTTGGCGTAGTCGCGCACCATGCCCGCCAGCTCGTCGCCGAGCTGCCCGGAGTAGGGGCTCAGGCGCTCGTAGTCCGGGGCGCTGAGCTCCACGATGAAGTCATTGGGGACGACCGTGCGGTCGCGGTTCCAGATGGTGGCGTTGTTGTCGCACTCGCGCTGCAGTGCGCCCGCGATCTCCACGGGCTGGACCTCGGACTTGAACACCTTGGCGAAGGTGCCGTTGACCAAGCCTTCGAGACGCTGCTCGAACTTCTTCAGGACTCCCATGGGGCACCTCCTCCGTAGCTGCTTCTGTCTCTTACCTCGTACTGCTTACTGATCGTATCCACGCGCCGGTAAATCGGCTGGTTCCCCCTGTCGGCCCAGTCGACGGGTGTCGACGCCTGTCGAAGTTCCCTGTGGAGCCGCCCTTCGAACGCTTCTCGGCGGGTGCTCCTGCCAAGGATCGTAGAGGCGGCCGCAGACCAGTGTCCCGCACCTGACTGTGCACCCGGACCGGCTCCTGGGGAGACGGGGCCGACCGGTACGAGGTTGATACGTGAACAGACACACGCTGAGACGTGCGGGACGGCTTCGCGATGCGGTGCCTCCGGTTCCGGTGCAGGTGAGCGGCTGCCCCGGCGTAAGGGATGTGAATCCACCCCGTCCAGCGTGCTAATGTTCTGGGTGTCGGAAGGCGCCGGACCGCAAGGAACGGGGCCCGAGGACACACCCAATGCGCGGGTGGCGGAATAGGCAGACGCGCTGGATTCAGGTTCCAGTGCCCGCAAGGGCGTGGGGGTTCAACTCCCCCCTCGCGCACCGCTGAGAGGGCGGCATCGATCAGATGCCGCCCTTTCTCGTTGTCCATGGTGACTGTGACGGTTCTCTCGCCCGGTCCCCTCTCTCTCCTCACCCCCGGGCCCGCCCGCGTGTGAGGAAGCTCTCAGGTCATCGCCGTATCTCTCAGGCCCGCTTCATGACCAGGCTCACGTTGTGGCCGCCGAATCCGAAGGAGTTGGCGAGGGCGGCGTCCCAGGAGCCGGTGCGGTTCTCGCCGCGCACCACGTCCAGACGGACCTCGGGGTCCTGCTCGTCGAGGTTGCGGACCGCAGGGACCACCCCGTGGTGCAGCGAGAGCAGCGCGGACATGGCGCCGAAGGCTCCGGAGGCGCCCAGCATGTGGCCGGTCATGGACTTGGTGGCGGTGACCGCCGTCTCCTCGCCGACGACCTTCGTCAGCGCCTCCGCCTCCGCGATGTCCCCGCTCGGGGTGGAGGTGGCGTGCGCGTGGACGTGGCCGATGTCCCGGGGCTCGACGCCCGCGTCGGCCAGCGCCGTGCGCATGGCCTGTACCTGGCCCTCCGCGTCGGAGGCGGTGATGTGGTGCGCGCTGGAGTGCACGGCGGCGCCCGCGAGCGCGCCGTACACCCGTGCCCCGCGCGCCCGCGCGAAGTCGGCGCGCTCCAGGACGAACAGGGCGGCGCCCTCGGCGATCACGAAGCCGGAGCGGGCCGCGTCGAACGGGCGGGACACCGCCGCCGGGTCGCCCGCTTGTGTGGACAGGGCCTTCATCTGCGCGAACGCGGCGATCATGAACGGGTGCAGGGTGGCCTCGGTGCCGCCCGCGACGACGACATCGGCGCGGCCCGCCCGGATCAGGTCCAGGCCCAGCGCCAGCGACTCGGCACCGGACGCACAGGCGCTCACGGGGGCGCGGGCTCCGGCCCGGGCGCCCAGCTCCATGGAGACCCAGGCGGCCGGGCCGTTGGGCATCAGCATGGGCACCGCGTACGGGGACAGCCGCCGCATCCCGGAGGACTCGTAGAGGTCGTCCTGGCCGAGCGTGCTGAGGACGCCGCCGATGCCGGTGCCGACGACCACGGCGAGCCGCTCCGGCTCCACCTGCGGCACGCCCGCGTCCTGCCAGGCCTCGCGGGCGGCGACCACGGCCAGCTGCTCGCCCCGGTCCAGCTTGCGGGCCCGCGCCCGGCCGATCGATGCGGTGAGATCGGCCTCGACGGTCCCGGCGATACGCACCGGCAGCTCCTCGGGCCAGTCCGGGCCGAGGTCGCGGACACCGGAGCGTCCGGCCAGCAGGCCGGCCCAGGAGGAGTCGGCGGTCGCACCCAGGGGTGTCAGCGCGCCCACACCCGTCACCAGTACGTCGTCAGTGTGCGGGGCCATCTGTCGTCTCCTCGATCCGCGGGGCAGTCGTCGATACGTCCCTTCACCATGGCCCGGCCGGTGGCCGGGACGGCCCGTGGGGCGCGGACCGGCGAGAGACCGTGCGTGGATGTGGCACCGGGGTTGTGCTGGGCGGTCCGTGGGTTGCTCGGGTCCGTGCTGGGCTGTCGGTCTGCCCGGGGGCGTGCCGGGCGGGTGCGCGGTGCGCGACGGCGTACGTGCCGGGGTGGTGGTTGCGGCGGTCT
>NZ_FLSP01000215.1 GCF_900091315.1 Streptomyces sp. DI166 | reverse complement strand
CGGATGCGGATGCGGGCGCGGGCTGTGGGGCGATGGGCCGTGGCGGTGGTTGGTTCGGTCATGGCGTTCTTCGCCGTGGCGGTTCCCTGGGCCGTGGTGTCGGAGGGCGGCGATGATCCCTGGGATGTGATCGGGCCGGTGGCGGGCGTCGTCGCGGCCGGTGTGCTCGCGGCGCTGGGATTCTGGTCGGCGCAAGGGGCCGGGGCCACCGGTGCGCGGCGGGTGACGACTCTTCACGTGAGGCAGTCGGCGCGGGGCCGGGGCGGGATCAAGCAGACAGGACGGGACCACGGTGCGGGGGCTCGGTCGCGGCGGCCCGAGCACATGGACGTGCGCCAAAGAGCACGCGGTGACGGTACCGGCGATATCGACCAGGTCGGCGACAGCCGCTACTGACACGGGGGGCTGGGGTGCAGCGTCCAGGGCAGCGTCGTATCCGGCAGGGCGCGCGGACGGGCGGGAACGCGATGCAGGCCGGGCGGGACATGTACGTGCACGTTCCGCCGGCGCCCGCGCCGGAAGTGGAGTGGCCGGTGTGGGTCGGGAGCGTGCCGCGGCTGGCGGCGGCCTTCCAGCCACGCACCGACACACGGGAGACGGTCGAGCGGGCCCGCGCCGAGGGCAACGGTGGGGTGCTCTCCCAAGTCCTCTCGGGCGACGGGGGAGTCGGTAAGAGCCAGGTCGCGGCAGCCATCGCGCGGGAGTTACGGGACCGGGAACGCTCGCGCGGGGGCGGACTGGACCTCCTGATATGGGTCAAGGCCACTGAAACGGACCAGATCGCCGACGCGTACGCGGAAGCCGCGGCCCGCCTGGGACTTCCCGGAGGTTCCTCGGCCGACCGTGCCGCGGCGGCGGAGGCGTTCCTGGCCTGGCTGGCGGCCACTGAGCGACGGTGGCTGGTCGTGCTGGACGACGTCACCGACCCGGAAGCCGTCGACGCGTGGTGGCCGGACGGAAACCCTCGAAACGGAGGGGTCCTCGTCACTACACGGCGGAACGACGCCCGCCTGAGTGGTCAGGGCCGCACACTGATCCGGATCGGCCTGTACAGCCCGGAGGAGGCCCGCGCGTATCTCCGGCGGCGGCTCACCGATGCGGGCCACCCCCACCTCTACGACGCCGACGCGGCAGACCAACTCGCCGCGGAGCTGGGCCACTTGCCGCTCGCGCTCGGGCATGCCGCCGCCTACATGATCAACACACTCTGCACCACCGGCGACTACGTGAGGCTCCTGCGCGACGCCGACCACAAGCTGAGCGACGTGCTTCCGTCGAATGCGGACGCCGACCGCTACGGGAGCCCGGTGACCACCGCGCTCCTGCTCACCCTCGACGCCGTGCAGGGCGTGGACCGCAGCCACCTGGCGCGGCCCCTGCTGGAACTGGCCTCCCTCATGGACCCCCTCGGTCACCCCGCCGCCCTGTGGACCTCACCCCCCGCCGTGAGTCATCTGCGCACCACACGCACCAAGCGCCGCTGGTTCCTGCGGCGCAGCATCCAGCCGTGACCGAATCCGAGATCCGTGAGGCGCTGGGGTGTCTGCGCACCTATGCGCTGATAGCGCAGGACACCGCCACCGGCCCGATCCGGATGCACGCCCTCACCGCCCGGGCCGTACGCGAGACGATTCCCCCTGACGCTCTGCGGGGGATCGCCCGGACCGCGGCCGACGCCATCCTGAGCCTGTGGCCCGAACACGACCACCATGACCGGCCGTTGTCGGCATCACTGCGGACCAACACCATGCAGCTCGACAACCACACCCGCCCGGCACTGTGGCAGCCCACGACCCACGCGTGCATCAGCCGGGTCAGCGGGAGCCTCAGCGCGGCGGGCCTCCACCACCAGGCGCTGGCCTACGAGTTGGAAATCGTCGAGTGCAATATCCGGGCTCACGGGCCTGACCATCCGGACACCCTCGACGCCCGCGGCAACCTCGCCGGCACCTTCGCCAACGCCGGGCGCCTTCACGAAGCCCTCGATCTGAGCCGACAGGCCGTGGCCGACTACGAACGCGTTCTCGGTCCCGACGACCCTGGCACCCTCGCCACCCGCAACGTCCTGGTGATGGCGTGCGCCTCTGCCGGGCGCATCGAGGAAGCCCTCCAGCTCAGCCTACGGGTTCTGGCGGATCACGAACGGGTCCTCGGCCCCGTCGACCTCGGCACCCTCGATGCCCGCAACAACCTCGCCAACGTCTACGCCACCGCCGGGCGCGTGCGCGATGCGCTGGAGCTGCGTGAAGAGGTCCTGGCCGACTACGCGTTCCTGCTCGGGCCGCACCACCCCAGCACGCTCGACGCCCGTAACAATCTCGCCTTCTCCTACCACGATGCCGGGCGGGTGCGCGATGCGCTTGAGCTGTGGGAGGAGGTCGTGGCCGAGCACGAACACATCCTGGGCCCCCACCACCCCCGTACCGTCGACGCCCGGAGCAATCTCGCCACCTCCTACTTCGACGTCGGGCGGGTGCGGGAAGCCCTGGACCTGCGCGTGCGGGTCCTGGCGGACTTCGAGCGTGTCCTCGGCCCGCATGAGCCCGGGACCCTCAACGCCCGCAGCAACCTC
>NZ_FLSP01000214.1 GCF_900091315.1 Streptomyces sp. DI166 | reverse complement strand
CGGCTACGTCAACGCCCTGCGCTTCTCCCCGACGGCCGCACCCTCGCCAGCGGCAGCGCGGACGGCACGATCCGCCTGTGGAACACCGCCGACCCCCGCCGTACGACCCTGCTGGGCCGCTCCCTCACGGCCCACGACGGCCCCGTCAACGTGCTGGCCTACAGCCCCGACGGCCGCACCCTCGCCAGCGGCAGCGACGACGACACGGTCCGCCTGTGGGACGTCACCGACCCGGCCGGCACCCGCACCCCGGCCGCCACGCTCACCGGTCACACCGAGGCGGTGGTCTCCCTGACCTTCCGCCCCGACGGGGACACCCTCGCCAGCGGCGGCAACGACAACACGGTCCGCCTGTGGAACGTCACCGACCCCGCCGACGCGGCCCCCATCGGCCAGTCGATGAGCCCCAACGCCAAGACGGGCAACTTCCTTGCCTTCAGCCCCCGCAGCCACCTGCTGGGCGTCTCCAGCGGCACCGACACGGTCCGGCTGTGGAACCTGGACGTGGACCGCGCGGTGTCCCACATCTGCGCGACCACCAGGAACGTCCTCACGAAGGAGAAATGGGACGAGTACCTGTCTCGCCTCTCCTACGACCCCCCGTGCGAACCCTGACCCGGGAACGTGATCCCGCTCACAACACCCACCCCCTCCCGAACGCCTGCTCCCACCGCCCAACCACCCTTGTTACTGTTGCCCCAGCCCGATCGCTGGTGCATCCCCCGTCGCCAGCGATCGGGTTTTTTCACTCCCCGCTCCCGGCCCGCTCCCGCCCCGCTCCCGCCCCGCCCCCGCGCCGTCCTGACCGTCCCCACCGCGCAGCGGAGGATGGCCCCCATGCACCTTCCTCTCGGCCTCCCCGAGCCCCGGCCCGTCCCGCCGGGTCAATACCCCGCCTGGGACCGGGCGCTCGCCCTGCTGAACCGGGATTTGGCGGCGACGCTTCCCGGCGTGGAACCCCCGCGCCTCTTCGCCCTTCCCGCCGACGACCCGAACGAGCCGGAGTACGTCTTCGTGGCCCTGTCCAACGGCGAGTGGCACGGCAGTCAACTGGACCCGGACTCCCGGGCCACCCCCGCCGCCGCCCTGGCGGCCGTCGCCGACGCCGCGCAGGAGACGGTCATGGAACTGCTCTGGCAGGCCTGGCCCCTGTGCCCGGAGCACGGCCTGGGCATGCATCCAGAAACGGACGCGGAGGATCAGGTCTCCTGGTGGTGCGCGGGAGCCCGCTCCCGCAGCGGCTCGGCCCACGTCCACAGGGCGGTGGGCGAACTGGCCGCGGTCAGCACTCCTCTTCCTCCGGCGCGGCCATGACGAGCCCGGAGCTGACAGCGTGCTCGTCGTCGATGCCCAGCCGCGAGAGGTGGGCCCAGCGGTCGAGCTGGGTGCAGGCCCAGGCGGGGTCGTAGGCCGCGGTGGGTAGTTGGGGTATGCGTTTGCGGCCGGTGTCGTCGAGTCGGTAGGGGACCTCGAACGCAGTGTTCCAGCGGTCCAGGTCGTCGGCGAAACGCGCCTCCGCCTGCGCGGGATCGATCCCCAGGTAGCGCGCGATGTCCACCCAGGACGTGCCCCGCTCGTGCTCCTAGACCACAGCCGAGGCCAGCACGCGCTCGGCGAGTTCGACGAGCTGGAGCGCTTGACTCACCCGGCCCCCGGGCCTGGTGTCGGGGTCGTGCCGGGTCACGACCAGGCCCCCCGCGCTGTCGGCCACGTCCACGGCCTGGTCGCAGAGCACCAGGCGCGCCAGCGCCTGCCGGGAAAATCGGGCGCGGTCGGCGTCGTAGGGGGTCGTCTCGGTCATGCGCACAGCGTCGCAGGAACCGTCCCTTTCACGAACCCGTTTTCCCCGGAGGGGGAGCGGGGCATGGCCCCGGCCATGGATGTCAAAAGACCCCCGGTCCTTGCGGACCGAGGGTCTTCGTGATGTGGGGCTAACAGGATTTGAACCTGTGGCCTCATCCTTATCAGGGATGCGCTCTAACCAACTGAGCTATAGCCCCGCCGCGCTCTGCGGTGTGTGTCCCGCGCGCTGACTCCTGAAGATTAGCGCACGTGGTGCGCAGTCCCAAAATCGGTTCTCGTGGGGCCGTCACTCGTCCTCGGCCAGCGTCAGTTCGACGCCGCCGACGAAGCCGGCCGAGAGGTTGTAGATGAAGGCGCCGAGCGTGGCCAGGGCCGTGGCGAGGACCACGTCGATGACCGCGATGATCGAGGTGAACATCAGGACGTTCGGCAGGGAGAGGAACGACTGCAGGTCGAAGCCGTTGGACTCGTTGGAGCCGGTGGCCTCCGAGATGGTGCCGCCGACCGTGGAGAAGACGCCCATGGCGTCCATGACCATCCACAGCACCGCCGAGGCGACGATCGTGCAGATGCCGAGCGCGATGGAGAGCAGGAAGCTGACCTTCATCACCGACCACGGGTCGGCCTTGGCCACCCGCAGCCGGGCCTTGCGGGTGCGCGGCTGGGTGCGGGCGCCCGTGCGCGGCTTGCGCATCGCGCCGGTCGCCCCGGCCGGGGCACCGCCCGCCGGGTACGCCTGCGGCGGGTGGTAGGGCCCCGCGGAGGGCTGCGGCTGCCGTTCGCCGGGCAGCGGCGAGGGCGCCGCCTGGGCC
>NZ_FLSP01000213.1 GCF_900091315.1 Streptomyces sp. DI166 | reverse complement strand
TGGGGCTGCGGCGGCTGGGCCCGGCGCTGCGGCTGCGGCGGCTGCTGCTGCGGACGGGCGACCTGCCGCTGCGGGCGGCGCCGCAGCGGGTCCTGGTTGGGGTCGAGGTACTGGACCTGTGTCTGCTCGTTGCGGTCGCGCGCGGCCCGCAGCTGGCTCTGCCAGGGGTGCGGCTCCTCCGGCGCGGGCGGCCCCGGCGGTACCGGGGGCATGACCGCGGTCGGGTCGGCGGCGCCCCGGTTCGGCAGCACGGCGGTGGGGTCGGCGGCGTTGTTGGGGCCGCCGGTGTGCGGCAGGACGCTGGTCGCGGCGTTCGGGTCGAAGGAGCCGGCGCCCTGCGGCAGCACCTGCGTCGGGTCGGCCGAGCCCGGCACCGCGGCGGGCGCCGGGTCGGGCGCGAGCAGCGCGCCCACGTTCTCGGCGGCGGCGATCTGCGCGGAGGAGGCGTGCACGCCGATGCCGTCGGCGACGACCCTGAGGCCGCGCGCGAGGTTCTCGGCGCTGGGCCGCCGGTCCGGGTCCTTGGACAGACAGCGCTCGATGACCGTCCACAGCGGGTCGGGGACGGTGGACGGGCGGCGCGGCTCGGCGCTCAGGTGCTGGTGGAGCACTTCGAGGGCGGAGCTGCCGGAGAACGGCGGGCGCCCGGTGACCAGCTCGTACAGCAGGATTCCGGCGCCGTAGACGTCGACCGCGGAGGTCTGCGGGCGGCCCTCGGCTGACTCGGGCGCGACGTACGCGGGCGTGCCGACGAACTCGTGGGTGCGAGTCAGGCCGGGGGAATCGGCCAGACGGGCGATACCGAAGTCGGTGAGCATCGGGTGCATCTCGCCGCCGTTCTGCTTCAGCAGCACGTTGGCGGGCTTCAGGTCGCGGTGGACGACACCGTCGGCGTGGCTGACGGCCAGCGCGTCGGCGATCTGCGCGGTGAGCAGGGCGGCGGCGACCGGCGTGAAGGGGCCGTTCTCGCGCAGGTAGCGGTGCAGGTCGGGACCGTCGATGAGGTCCATGACGAGGGCCAGCAGCTCGCCCTCGACGACCAGGTCGCGGACCCGGACGATGTTGGGGTGGGTCAGCCGGAGCAGGACGGACCGCTCCCGCAGGAACCGCATCACGATGTCCGCGTCGCTGGCCAGCTCCTCCTTGAGGACCTTGATCGCGACGGTCTCACCGGGCTGACCGGGCACCGCCGCCTCGGCACCCGCGGTCTCACGCTGGCGGGCTCGCCAGACAGTGCCTGTGGCACCGCGTCCGAGCGGCTCCTCAAGCAAGTACTTGCTGCCGACTGGCCGCACGTCACGCGCTCCCTGCTGATTGCCTGAAAGTGTTCCGATGTTCCGAACCACTGTAGTGCCGGGCCCATCGAAACAAAGGTTCGCAGGGAAGACGCTCGGTCCGTTCCGTTTGGTTGCCGAAGCCGGGCGTGACCGATCTCAAGTGATCGTCGGCAGGACAGGGATCAGGCATTTTTACGGGCAGAGCCGACCAATCAAGATCACTATTTCCCGGGTGGCGGGCGAGCTGTCAGTGGCAGGTGCGAGGATGCCCTTCAGTACTGGCCGATGTGCTCGTGTGGCGGTGGGGGTAGTCCGCGGTGGGGGACCGCGGGGCGTCGTCCTCCGTACGCGGGTGCCCCGCGCAGAAGGGACCGCTGACGGCGATGCAGATCCGGCTGACCGTCGTAGACCCGCTGGGCCCGTCCCCCGCCGCCGCGCGGGGGCGCGCCGGGAGCTGCGACGTGCTGGTCACGGCGCCCGCCGGCACCGCACTGGCCGCGGTGGCGTCGGCGCTCGCCTCGGCGGTCTCGGCGGACGGCTCCGCCCGCGCGGGTGAGTCCGAGCGCGGCGGACCGGTGGTGGTGTACGCGAGCGGGGAGCGGCTGGACAGCGCGCGCTGCGTCCTGGGCGAGCCGCCGCTGATCGACGGCGCGGTGCTCTCGCTGGGCGCCCCGGCCGAGCCCGAGGCGCACCCCGAGGTCGACGACGCGCCGACCCAGCTCCATGTGGTGGCGGGCCCCGACGCGGGCGGCGTCCATCTGCTGCACGGCGGGCAGATCCAGGTCGGCCGGTCCGCCGACGCCGATGTCCCGCTGGACGACCCGGACGTGTCCCGGCTGCACTGCGCGGTGACGGTCGCCGCCGACGGCCGGGTCTCCGTCGCCGACCTGGGCTCCACCAACGGCACCACCATGGGCGGCACCCGTATCGGCTCCCGCCCGGTCCGCTTCCCGCCGGGTGCCCTGCTACGCATCGGCGAGTCGGCCCTGCGGCTCGCCCCGGCGGGCGGCCCTGGGGCCCGGGTGCCGACGGTGCCCGACGGCGAGGGCCATCTGCGGCTGTCGCCCGGCACCGCACCCGCCGAGTCCCCCGAGGGCCCCGACGGCGAGACCCGGCACGGCTACGGCTCGGCGGGCTGGGGCGCCTCCTCCGCGGCCCCGGGCGCGCAGCAGCACGGCCCCGTCGAACCTCCGGTGGTGCCCGGCCAGGGCGGCGCGCCCCGTATCGAGAGCAGCGTCCCGCCGGGGGCGTCGGTGCCCGGCCAGCGGGGCGGGGAGACGCACGGAGGCGGATTCACGGCAGGGGCGCCCACCGCCGGCGGCCGTGGGACGGACGGGCACGGCATCGCAGGTACGGGGGGTTCCGGTGTGCCGGGAGGCGACGGAAGCGCGCGCGGCCGTGCGACGGGCGCCGGTGCGCCAGGGACCGACGGGCCCGCGCAGGGCCGTGCGGCAGGCGCCGGCGTCTCCGCTGACGGCGGGCACGCGCGTGCGCAGGCGCCGGAAAGCGACGCCCACCGCCAGCCCTCCCCC
>NZ_FLSP01000212.1 GCF_900091315.1 Streptomyces sp. DI166 | reverse complement strand
CGGGTCCTCCCGCCAGCCCTCCCACTCCGCCGCGAAGGCGTCCAGTTCCGCTGGGTCGAGGGCGGCGGGCTCGTCGTGGAGGACGACCAGCCACTGGGCGTCCTCCGCGTCGTCCTCGCCGGCCAGGGCGTCCCGGACCAGCTGGGGCTCCTCGCGTACGCCGAAGCGCTCCGCGAGGGCCTCCACGACCTCCTCGGCGGCGTCGCGGTCGGGCAGCACCAGTACGTGTCTCACATCGCTCACACGGTCATTCTCCAGACTCGCCCGCCTTCTCCTGCGCCACCCTCGGCACCCGGTCCAGCTCGATCCCGAACCGCTCGCGGTACGCCGCCAGCACCTCCTCGTCCGTCCCGAGCTGCCGCTCCTCCTTCACCCCGTCCGCGCTCGTCGTCTTGAACGTGCGCCCGCTCAGCGTGATCCGCCCGCCGTCCTCCGTCACCCGGGAACAGACGAGCGACTGCGTGAAGTGGGACTCGGGCGAGGTGCACTGGTACCAGGCCCCGACGCGGAAGTCGGCGAGCGCCCGGGGCCGCGTCTCCAGCCGGTACTCCGGGCGGCCGTTCATCACGACGTCCAGGTCCGGCCCCGCCTCCACGATCCGGAACACGCCCCCGGGGTCCTTCTGCTCCCCCCGCTCCCGGAACGCCAGCGGATAGTGGCTGTGCGCCCCGAACCCGACGTCGGCCAGCCACTCGCCCCCGTCGTCCGTCCGCACCCGCAGGGCGAGATGGTCGTACGGGATCCCCAGCCGCCCGTCCCCGCCGTACACCCGCCCCGCCAGCAGCGCTACCTCGTACCCGAGCGCCGTCAGCAACGCCCCGAAGGCGCCGTTGAGTTCGTAGCAGAACCCTCCCCTGCGCGCGCCCACCAGTTTCTCCAGCAGCCGTTCCTCCTCCAGCACGATCTCCTCGCCGAGGTGGATCGACAGGTTCTCGAAGGGCACGGTCCGCAGGTGCCGCAGGTGCAGGTCGCGCAGGGCGTCGGCGGTCGGCCGCCCGGGACGCCCGGCACCGATCCGGCTGAGGTAGGCATCGACTTCGGCTGAGTTCATGCCCCCAGTCTCCCGCCCCGCGCGTACCCGCACCTCAGACCCCCGCCCCGCGCGGACCCGCACCTCAGCCCCCCGCTCCACGCGGACCCGCACTTCAGTCCCCCACCACCCGCAGCTCCCCGTCCTCCCCCTTCACCACCGCCAGCGCCCCGTCCTCGTCCGTCCGCAGCACCGCCGCCCCGCCCTCCCGCAACGCGGCCACCGTGCCGGGCGCCGGATGCCCGTAGCCGTTGTCCTCCCCGACGGAGATCAGCGCCACCCGGGGAGCGGCCCGCCGTATGAGGTCGGGGTCCTGGTACGCCGAGCCGTGGTGGGCGACCTTCAGCACGTCCACTCCCTCCGGCACCCCGCCCGCCCGCAACAGGCCCCGCTGGGCCGGGGGTTCAAGGTCGCCGAGCAGCAGGAACCGCACGCCCGCCGATTCCGCGAGCAACGTGACGCTCGCGTCGTTCGGCCCCTCCGGCCCCGGCACCGGGGCGGACGGCGGCCACAGCACCTGCCAGGACAGCTCCCCGGTCCGCCGACGCTCCCCTGCCACGGCCCGCGTCACCGGGATGCCCCGTGCCGCCGCCTCCCGGCGCACGAACTCCGCCTGTTCGGCCGGTTCCCGGAACCCGGTCGTCTGGATCTCCCCCACCGCCCGGTCCCGCAACACCCCCGGCAGGCCCGCCACATGGTCCGCGTGGAAGTGGGTGAGGACGACCAGGGGGATCCGGGTGATGGCGAGAGCGCGCAGGCAGCGGTCGACAAGTCCCGGCTCCGGTCCGGCGTCCACGACCACACCCGTGCCCTCCCCCGCGGCCAGGACCAGCGCGTCCCCCTGTCCCACGTCGCACACGACCATCCGCCACCCCGGCGGCGGCCATCCGCCGATCACGCGTACCAGCGGCGGTGGTTGCACCACCGCCAGCACCAGCAGCACCGCCCCGAGCCCGCACCACCACGGGCTGCTCCACAGCCGCCGCCCGACCGCCAGCCCGGCAACCGTGACCAGGAGGAGCAGCCCGGCCCCGGTCCAGGTGCCCGGCCAGTCGATGCCCGCGCCGGGCAGCGCCGCCCCGGTCCGGGCGATGGCCGCGATCCACCCCGTCGGCCAACTCGCGCACCACGTCAGTGCCTTGGCCACCGGCATCGCCACCGGTGCCGTCGCCAGCGCCGCGAACCCCAGCACCGTGGCCGGGGCGAGCGCGAACTCGGCGAGCAGATTGCACGGCACCGCCACCAGGCTCACCCGCTCCGACAGCACCGCCACCACCGGCGCGCACACCACCTGCGCCGACGCGGCGGCGGCCACCGCCTCCGCCCACCGCGGCCGGAGCCCGCGCCGTTGCAGGGCGGCACTGAAGCGCGGCGCCAGCACCAGCAGTGCCCCCGTGGCCAGCACCGACAGCAGGAAGCCGTAACTGCGGGCCAGCCATGGATCGAACAGCACCAGCAGCAGCACCGCCGTCGCCAGCGCGGGCAGCAGGGACCGGCGCCGCCCGGTGGCCAGCGCCAGCAGCACCACCGCACCGCAGGCCGCGGCCCGCAGCACGCTGGGATCCGGCCGGCACACCACGACGAAGGCGAGGGTGAGCGCCCCGCCGCACACCGCGGTCGTCCGCAGCGACAGCCCGAGCCGCGGCGCGAGCCCACGGCGTTCGGCACGCTGGGCCGTGCCGGGCGGGCCGATGAGCAGGACCAGGATGATGGTGAGGTTGCTGCCGGAGACCGCGAGGGTGTGGGCGAGGTCGGTCTCCTTGAACGCCTCGTCCAGCTCCGGCGTGATCCGTGAGGTGTCCCCCACCA
>NZ_FLSP01000211.1 GCF_900091315.1 Streptomyces sp. DI166 | reverse complement strand
CGTCAACGGTGATCTTTTGTCCGATTTACCTGGATAGGTGACCCGGATCGTATGTGGTCTGATGTGTGCCTACGCTCCCGTAAGTAGCTTGCGGTGTAAGGGGAATGGCGACGCTCGGCCGCTTTGGATGCGCATTACTGAATGAGGTCTAGACCGGAAGTGGCAGGGTCTGAGGAAAACCGGCAACCTTTTGCCGGTTTCTCGGGAGGGGGTGCTAAACGATCAACCGGAGTGTCCGATTCGCGGGCGAACGTGCCTCCGTGTCGGACGTAAGTTGTTCGTGATTGAACGAGCGTGTGCGAGGTGATTTGTGGCCCACCCCACATGCGGTCAAGATCGTTTAAATATTGCGTATTGTTCCAGCTGGGGGGCTTCGGGCGGGGGATCCGGTGCGCAAGGCCGGACCCTTTTCGTGCCGGGGAAGAGTGAAAGGCTTCTCAGAGGCGTAAGGCAGGTTTCTCGTGGTCTCATATGCGCACGACGCCAGCGGTAACGGCGGCGTGGACGAAGGCATTTCAGGAAGGAGCAGCGCATTCCAGCAGCTCGCTGGCCAGTACATGGGCTTCGGTGCCCTGCTGCTCCAGTGGCGCAAGACTGCACCCGGCCGTCCCACTCAGGATCGGACAGCCAAGGCCATGGGTATCTCCGTGCGCACCTACCGCAAGATCGAAAAGGGTGCGGTGCCGCCAAGGCTCACCCCGGAACAGTTCGAGTCGCTGGTCAGACTGTTCCGTCTGGACGAAGAAGGGCGCAACGCCCTCATGTACCACAACATCGGCGCATCGCTGAAGCCACCGCGCGGCTCCACCCAGCCGCAGCTTCAGAAGGCGATACGGCTGCTCATCGACCGGCAGATGCCGAGCCCCGCGTACCTGTGCGACCAGAACTGGAACATCCTCGGCTTCAACACGGCCATGGCCGAGTGGTGGCCGTGGGTCATGGAGCCGGGGGCGAACCTCATCCTGTGGGCTCTGACGTCGCCCGAAGCGCGCACTCAGTACCAGGACTGGGACATGCACGCCTCGGCCTACGTCAAGATGCTCAAGTTCGCCGAGCGCGCACGCGTCGACGACCCCGAGCTGCGTGAGCTGATCGAGAAGGTCACGAAGGACCCCGACGTCCGCCACGTCTGGGAGACCGAGACGGACATGGGTGAGACCCGCGACGGCCACGTGTTCCGCATGAACATCCCTGCGCTCGACTGGGAGACGATCGAGGTCGTCAGTCACGTCCTCTACCCGGCCTCCATGCCGCAGTGCCGGTTCGTGGTGATCACCTGGGTTGAAGGCGGCGAAGATGAGCGCGACGCGCTCGGAGACACCCGCAACGCCTGGGCCGCCACCACGGCGAATCAGGACGATGTCGAAGCTGCGCGGTGGCACGAGAAGAATCGCGTGGACGAGGACTCCGCCACCCGCTGGCGTCGCGAAGTGGCGGGCCTCGCGTCCCGCACGGTCGTCGCTACCCCGGAGGAAGCGGCAGAACTGGCCGGGAGGAACAGCGTTCCGATGCCGGCGATCAGCAAGACTATGGGGCCTGACGCCCAGCTGACGCTCTCGCCGGAGCAGCGCACGGTGGTCTGGGCAGTGGAAGAAGCGGTCGGCTGCTGGTCCGTCACGCACGTACGACCCGCCACCGTCATTGCCCGTGTACCGCGCAACGCCGTGCACGGAGAGTGCCGCGCCGAAGTGCTCCAGCTGGTGCGCGCCGCGCTGCCCACCGAAGCCGACGCGGCCACCGCCCGGATCGGACAGCTCCTCGAGGAGCGCGATACCGAGCAGCGAGTGCTGCGCGAGGTCCTAAACATGATCGAAAAGCGCGGCGATGAGCCCGCGGCCGGCAAGACCGGCCAGTTCTAAACCATCGGGTCCCGTCGGGGGGCTGTCGCCGACAGAGACGGCTCCCCGACGAGAGGCCGCCGCTACGCTCCCGTCATCTGCACAGGAAGACCCTCATGCCGAAGTTCACCTATCTGCTGCCGCTGCGCTGGGCCGACGCCGACAGCTACGGCCACGTCAACAACTCCCGCTACCTGACGTACCTCGAAGAAGCACGTACGAGGATGGTTCAGGAGCTGCTGCCGGCGGACGAGGCCGAGCGGCGGCGTCACGCCTTTGTGGTCCAGCAGTCCGTCATCGACTACAAGACGCCCCTGGACTACCGCGATGAGCCAGTACACGTGGATGTCTGGGTCGTCACCTGCCGTGGCGCGCGGCTCGAGTTGGGGTACGCCATCCGGGACGCCGAGAACACGTACGCCGAGGCGACGACCAAGATGGCCGCCTACAACCTGGAGACGGGTGCGCCGCGCCGCATCTCAGCGGCTGAGGTCGAATTCTTCACACGCTACACGGCAGCGTGATCGGCTGGTCGGGCCTCGCGTCTCGGCGGTCAGCTGTTCAGCAGATTTGCTGCTGAGAGGATGATGTCGAGCTGGTATCCGGCCGTGCGGGCGAGGGGGATCGGCGTGGCCGCAGCGGCGAGCCGACGGACGAGGTGCGAGTCGATCTCGTCCAGCGCCGGGTCGGCGCCGTCGGCCAGTTCAGCGTCGAGGGCGCGCAGCAGCAGCCGGCGCCGCGTATCGGACCAAGGTACGAGAGGTCCTGTCCGGCGCCCGCTCTGGATTGCTCCGGTGGGCGGTGGCCATCAGGGCGAGGATGGCGAGTCGGTCAATGATGGCGGGCAGGTACGGCCTCTCCGCGCGGTCCGGCAGGAGCGCGGCGACCGGCGCGAGCACGGCGGTCGTGTCCTCTAGGGCGCGTATCGAGTCGTGATCAGTTTGTGGATTCATCTTCGTGGGGGGCCTGGACCGGTAGACCTTCCTACGTAACACGACTGCAACTCACCGATGAGGTATGGGAGTTCACCCGGACCCGCACGTGTCGATCGGCGAGTACGGCTCGTACCCCT
>NZ_FLSP01000210.1 GCF_900091315.1 Streptomyces sp. DI166 | reverse complement strand
CCCCGCCCGTGCGGTTTCACGGGCCGCACAGTCCAGGCCCGTACGGTTACACGGGCCGCACAGTCCAGGCCCGTACGGTTACACGGGCCGCACGGTCCAGGCCCGTGCGCTTACACAGGCCGATCAGTCCAGCTCGGCCAGCCGCTCGACCGCCGGCGCCGCGAACCGCTCGATGTACGCCGCCGCCTCGCCCGTGCTCGGGGCGAGAATCACGGTGTCGATGCCGAGCTTGGTGTAACCCGCGATGTCGCGGGTGAAGGCGTCGAGGTCACCCTCCAGCGCGGGGGCGCCCGCGTAGAGGACGGTCCGGCGGATCTCGTCGTAGTCGCGGCCCTCGGTGTCGCAGTGGCGGCGCAGCACATCGAGCTTGTGCGCGATCTCCTGCGGGCTCGACGCGAACAGGTTGCACGCGTCGGCATGGCGGGCGACCAGACGCAGGGTCTTCCTCTCTCCCCCACCGCCGATCATGATCTCCGGGTGCGGTGCGCTCACCGGCGCGGGCACGCACAGGGTCTCCGCCAGCCGGTAGTGCCGCCCCTCGAAGGGGCCGTTGTTCTCCGGGTCCCACATCTGGCGGCAGATCCGCATGGTCTCGTCCAGCCGCTCGAAGCGCTCGGCAAGGGGCGGGAACTCCACGCCCAGGCCCAGGTGCTCACGGTCGTACCAGGCCGCCCCGATACCCAGGGTGGCCCGGCCGCCGGAGAGCACGTCGAGCGAGGTGACGATCTTCGCCAGCAGGCCGGGACGGCGGTAGGTCACACCGGTGACCAGCGCGCCGAGCCGGACCGTGGAGGTGTGCCCGGCCAGATAACCGAGCGTCGTGTACGCCTCCAGCATCGGGGCCTCGGCGCCGCCGTTGGACTCCATCTGGAAGTAGTGGTCCATCACCGACAGCCAGCTCACCCCGGCCGCCTCGGCGGCACGCCCGGCCGCCGCGAGTTCGGCGCCCAGCGCGGGTCCGCCCCCGGGGTGCTCGAACCGGTTGATGTGCACGCCCGCCCGCATAGCCTTCTCCGCTCACCCGTACCGCCGTCGACGCCGACGACGCTAGTTCCTGGAGCGCGCTCGAAGTCAAGCGGAACTCCGGCGCGGCGCCGGTGTGTTGAAGCGAGGCGGAAACGGGTGGGGAAATCGGGGAAAGCGTTTCAAACAGGGGACCGAATCCGGTCAACTCTGGCAGGGTAGGCGGATGCAGACCCTTTACCGCAGACTGCTCCGGTTGATGCCCCGTCTCGGGGTGCGCGTGACGGACCTGGCTCCGGGAACGGCCCTGCTCTCCAGACGCGGCCGGTACACGGTGAAACCGGCGGGCAACGACGCCTGGCTGGTCCTGAAAGGCCCGTCCAAGGCGTGGACCAGCGTTCCGCTGGGTGAGAGCGGGGCGCAGCTGCTCCTCGGCGAGAAGTCCGCGGCGGACGAGCGCAAGCTGCAGATGGCGGCGTCGGAGTACCTGTGCATGCAGCACGTCACCGCGATGTTCCGGCTGTACGGCGTCAACTGCGTGCTGGACGTGGGTGCGAACCACGGTCAGTACGCCAAACGGCTGCGCAGACACGGCTACCGGGGCCGGATCGTCTCCTTCGAGCCGACGGCGGAGGCCTTCGCCCGGCTGAGCAAGGCGGCCGAGAACGATCCCGAATGGCACGTGCACCACCTCGGGTTGGGCCGCGAGGAGTCCACGGCCGAGATCCACGTCGGCTGGAACACCATGAACTCCCTTCTCCCGGCGAGTGATTACGGCCGCGACCGCTACAAGCGCTTCCACACCACCCGTACGGAGGAGATACTCGTCCGGCGCCTGGACGACGTGCTCGACGAGGCACTCGACGGCATCGACGACCCGCGCCCCTTCCTGAAGATGGACACCCAGGGCTACGACCTGGAGGTGTACGCCGGGGGCGGTGAGCGGATCGCCGACTTCGTGGGACTGCAGTCGGAGGTCGCCGTGCTGCGGCTGTACGAGGGCAGTCCGCCGATGGGCGAGTCGGTGGCCACGTACGAGGCGGGGGGCTTCGAGATCACCGGTATGTATCCGGTGACGCGGGAGGCGGCGACCGGGCGCGTGGTGGAATTCGACTGCGTGATGATGCGGCCCAAGGCCCTGGCCGGGTAACTGTGGGCCGTGGGCCGACAGTTACCGGAAGGCAGGGGACGGCGGTGCCGGAGCAGTGGGCGGGGCCGGTACGGCCCGGGGAGCGGATCGGGCCGTACACCGTGCTCGCCGAGCTGGCCAGCGGCGGCATGGGCCGGGTGTACCTGGCCCGCTCCCCCGGCGGCCGCACGGTCGCCGTGAAGACGCTGCTGGCCTCCGACGACGAGGGTGTCGTCCCCGAGGCCGATCGTCGCCGGTTCGCCCGGGAGGTGGCGCTGGCCCGGCGGGTGCGCGGGGTCTACACGGCGAGTGTGGTGGACGCCGACGCCGAGGCGCGGGTGCCGTGGATGGCCACGGAGTACGTGCCCGCGCCGTCCCTCCAGGCGCTGGTGGCGAGCCAGGGGCCGCTGCCGCCGGAGGGGCTGCACTGGGTGGCGGCCGGGATGACCGAGGCGCTGGTGAGCATCCATGACGCCGGTCTGGTGCACCGGGACGTGAAGCCGTCCAATGTGCTGCTGCCGGAGGACGGGCCCCGGCTGATCGACTTCGGGATCTCGCAGGCCGCCGATCTCACCCGCACCAGGGCGGCGCTCGGCACCATCGCCTTCGCCGCCCCCGAGCAGGCCCGCGGCGAGCCGACGACGCCGGCGTCGGACGTGTTCTCGCTGGGCGCCACGCTCTTCTATCTGGCCACCGGCCGCAGCCCGTACCGCGACATGGGCCAGGGCACCGCGATGGAACAACTGGTCCGGGCCACGGAGGGCGACCTCGACCTGGCCGGGCTGCCGCCCGGGCTGGACGCCCTGGTCCGGCCCTCTCTCTCCCTCGACCCCGCCGCCCGCCCCGAGCCGCGCGAGCTGCTGACCCGGGTCGGCGCCGTCATCGCCGCGCGTCCCGGGGCCGGGGGCGCCTCCGACTGGCTGCCGCCCGGCTGGTCCACGGCGATCGAGCAGCACCGGCGGCGCCGCACCGAGGAGGCCGACGCCGCGCAG
>NZ_FLSP01000209.1 GCF_900091315.1 Streptomyces sp. DI166 | reverse complement strand
AGGAAACGGCGGAGACGGCGGAGACCGCCGCCGCCGACGAGCCCGCGCAGGCCGAGGAGGACGCCGCGCCCAAGGCCCGTACGCGGCGCCGCGCGACCCGGAAGGCGACCGCGCCCGCGGAGGCCGCCGTCACCGAGGCCGCCACCGACACCGAAGTCACCGAGTCCACCGAGCCCCCGCCGAAGACACCCCGGCCGCGTCCGAGGACGCCGCCCCCCGTCGTACCCGTCGGCGTGCCACGCGTCGTGCGTCCGCGCCCGCCGGGGCGCCCGACAGCGTGGAGGCTGCCGTGACCACTCCTGACGAGAGCACCGCGGACGAGAGCGTCACCGAGACGCCCGCGCCCGCCGCCGAGGCCGAGAAGCCGCAGGCCGAGAAGACCGGGACCGACAAGGCCGGCGCCGACAAGGCCGAGGCGGTCGAGGAGGCGGCCCCGCGTCGTCGTCGCCGGGTCGTGCGCGCCGCGGCCACGTTCTCCGAGCCCGCGCGGCCCGCGGAGGCGGAGCCCGAGGAGGAGCAGGCCCCGCGTCGTCCGGCGCGGCCCGCCGTCGCCGTCTTCCAGCCGCCCGTCTTCACCGAGCCCAGGTTCCAGACCCCCGAGCGCGCCGCCGCCGAGGCCGCCGCCGAGGTGTCGGACGAGTCCGTCGAGGCCGAGGAGACCGAGGAGTTCCCGGAGGAGCCGACCGGCGGTCGCCGTCGTCGCCGTCGCCGGGGTTCCGCTCCGGTGGAGGAGACCGAGACCGCACGTACCGAGAGCGCCCGTACCGAGGCCGCCGAGGACGAGGCGGACGAGGCCGAGGAGACCGCGGAGGACGCCGCCGAGGGCGAGGACACCGAGGAGACCGGGTCGCGCCGTCGCCGTCGCCGGGGCGGCCGTCGCCGTCGCCGCGGTGAGTCCGCCGAGTCCGACGCCGAGGGCGGCGAGGCCGGGGACGCCGAGTCCGAGGGCACCGCCGCCGAGCAGGCCGCGCAGGACGCCGAGGACACCGCCGAGCAGGAGGAAGAGGACGCCGACGAGGCCCGGGGCGAGGAGGGTGGCTCCTCCAGCTCCAGCAGCCGTCGCCGTCGCCGTCGTCGCCGCCGGGCCGGGGACAGCTCCACCGATGTCGAGCCGTCCGCCGACGACCCGGAGCGCACCGTCGTCAAGGTGCGCGAGCCGCGTCCGAAGTCCGAGCCGTCCGACGAGGTGCAGTCCATCAAGGGCTCGACCCGTCTGGAGGCCAAGAAGCAGCGCCGCCGCGAGGGCCGCGAGCAGGGCCGCCGCCGGGTCCCGATCATCACCGAGGCCGAGTTCCTGGCCCGCCGTGAGGCCGTGGAGCGCGTGATGGTGGTCCGCCAGCACGGCGACCGCACGCAGATCGGCGTCCTTGAGGACAACGTGCTCGTCGAGCACTACGTCAACAAGGAGCAGTCGACCTCGTACGTCGGCAACGTGTACCTGGGCAAGGTGCAGAACGTGCTGCCGTCGATGGAGGCCGCCTTCATCGACATCGGCAAGGGCCGCAACGCCGTGCTCTACGCCGGTGAGGTCAACTTCGAGGCGCTGGGCATGGCCAACGGCCCGCGCCGGATCGAGTCCGCCCTGAAGTCCGGCCAGTCGGTGCTCGTCCAGGTGACGAAGGACCCGATCGGGCACAAGGGCGCGCGTCTGACCAGCCAGGTCTCGCTGCCGGGCCGCTACCTCGTGTACGTGCCCGAGGGCTCCATGACCGGCATCAGCCGCAAGCTGCCCGACACCGAGCGGGCGCGGCTGAAGACCATCCTGAAGAAGATCGTCCCCGAGGACGCGGGCGTCATCGTCCGCACCGCAGCCGAGGGTGCCTCCGAGGACGAGCTGCGCCGTGACGTCGAGCGGCTCCAGGCGCAGTGGGAGGAGATCCAGAAGAAGGCCAAGAGCGGCAACGCCCCGACGCTGCTCTACGGCGAGCCGGACATGACGGTCCGGGTCGTCCGGGACATCTTCAACGAGGACTTCTCCAAGGTCGTCGTCAGCGGTGACGAGGCCTGGTCGACGATCCACGGGTACGTCTCGCACGTCGCCCCGGACCTCGCCGACCGGCTGCAGAAGTGGACCAGCGAGGTCGACGTCTTCGCCACGTACCGGATCGACGAGCAGCTCGCCAAGGCGCTGGACCGCAAGGTGTGGCTGCCCAGCGGCGGTTCGCTGGTGATCGACCGGACCGAGGCGATGGTCGTCGTCGACGTCAACACCGGCAAGTTCACCGGCCAGGGCGGCAACCTGGAGGAGACGGTCACCAGGAACAACCTGGAGGCGGCCGAGGAGATCGTGCGTCAGCTCAGGCTGCGCGACCTCGGCGGCATCATCGTGATCGACTTCATCGACATGGTGCTGGAGTCCAACCGGGACCTGGTGCTGCGGCGTCTGCTGGAGTGCCTGGGCCGGGACCGTACGAAGCACCAGGTCGCCGAGGTGACCTCGCTGGGTCTGGTGCAGATGACCCGCAAGCGGGTCGGCCAGGGCCTGCTGGAGTCGTTCTCCGAGACCTGCGTCCACTGCAACGGCCGCGGTGTCATCGTCCACATGGAGCAGCCGACCTCCTCCGGGGGCGGCGGCAAGCGCAAGAAGCGCGGGCGTGGCGGTGACGGGCACGTGCACGAGGCGGAGGCCGCGACGGCCGCCGTGGAGACGGCCGAGCCGGAGACGGAGACCGCCGCTGAGGTGGCGGCCGAGGTCGCCGAGCCGGTCGCGCTGCCCGCGCCGGAGTTCACCCCGGACGAGGAGCTGTACAGCTCGGTCGCCGAGGCGGAGGCCGCGGTCGCCCGCGGTGGCCGCACCCGGCGCCGCGCGAGCCGTCGCGCCTCGGCCCCGGCCGGTGCGCCCAAGGCTGAGGCCCCCAAGGCTGAGGCCCCCGCGGTTGAGGCTCCTGCCGAGGAGCAGGCGCCGACCGCCCAGGACGTGACCGTCGAGCAGGAGGTCGAGCGTCCGGTGCAGCCGGAGCCGGCCGCCGAGGCGAAGGCCGAGCCCGCCGCCGTGGAGGACGCGGTCGTCGAGACCCCGGCCGCCCCGGCCGCTCCGGCCGAGGAGGCCGCGCCCAAGGGCCGTACGCGCCGCCGTGCGACCCGCAAGGCGA
>NZ_FLSP01000208.1 GCF_900091315.1 Streptomyces sp. DI166 | reverse complement strand
TTCCCGCGCGCTAGCGGCGCGTCAGCGCTTCGGCCAGTTCCTGGAGCGTCGCGTAGCGGGCCGAGCGCGGCAGGCGTTCCAGGGGTTCCACCAGGCCGTCGGGGGCGTACGCGCGGCGCAGGGTGCCGGCCAGCTCGCGCGGGCCCGCCGGGAACTGGCGGCGGCTGAGGTAATGGGTCAGTACCTGGCGCACCGCCTCCAGGGAGGCCGTGTCACCGGGCGCCACCGGACCGCCCGCTACCCGCGGGTCGTCGTCGGCGGTCGGCTCGGGGTCGTGCCACTCCTCGGTCCGCGTGGGGTGACCCGACCTGAGCAGGCCCTGGAGCTCGTGCTTCATCTCGTCGTCGCGGTGGACGTTCAGGCGGTCACTGCCTCGCTGCATGACTCCCTCCAGATCCTCGGGTCCGCACCGCGTACCCGAAGACCGGACCCCGACACAGGGGGTTTGCCCCGAGAAGGGCGGGAGACCCGGTTCGCGCCCCCCGCATCGGATCGGGGAAGGACTCGCCATGGTGATGCTCGCTGTGATCATCCCGGTGCTCATGCTCGGCGTGGTGCTGGCACTGGGCCGCTACGAGGAACTCCTGCTGCCGAAGGAGCCGGAACCTACTTCCGCTCCCGGCCCGGCAGGAACTCCTGCACCTTCGCCCTGAACCCCTGCCCGACCATCGAGCCGCGGTCCGCGTCGCCCTTCAGGACCGTGGCGGCCGACGAAAACCCGGACCGGAGGTTTGCCGTCCGCAGGCATGGGCAGGCGAATGTCCAGTGCTTCGGACAGGAGGCACGTCCGTGGGAGCGGCTTTTCTCGCCGACCCGGACCGTCTTCTGTCCGGTCTGTGCGCGCTCCCTCGGTTGACCGTCCAACCAGAGCACAGACCAAGGGAGTTGCGGCGCATATGCCCACTCAAGTGAGCGCAAGGCACCCGCACGACGACGCCCCCGACACCGCGGACGCGTTCCGCGAGCTCGCCACGCTGCCCCCCGGTCCGCAGCGTGACACCCTCCGCGAGCGGATCGTCGAGGCATGGCTTCCCATGGCCGACCGGATAGCGAGCCGATTCCGCAACCGCGGCGAGAGCTTGGAGGACCTCCGCCAGGTCGCCGCCCTGGGCCTGGTCAAGGCCGTCGACCGGTACGACCCCGAACTCGGCAACGCCTTCGAGAGCTACGCCGTCCCGACCATCACTGGCGAGATCAAGCGGCACTTCCGGGACCACATGTGGACCCTGCACGTGCCGCGCCGGGTGCAGGACCTGCGTAATCGTGTGCGGTTCGCCGTGCAGGAGCTCCAGACCGTTTCCGGGCAGCGACCCACGATCGCGGAGATCGCCAAGCACGCGGACATGACCGAGGCCGATGTGAAGACCGGTCTGGAGGCACTGGAGAGCTTCACGGCGCTCTCCCTGGACGCGGAGCTGCCCGGCAGCGAGGACGGCTACTCGTTGAGCGACGCGCTCGGGTCGGTGGACCCGGCACTGGACACGGTGGTGGACAGGGAGGCCGTGAAGCCGCGGCTGGCGGCGCTGCCGGAACGGGAGCGGGCGATCCTGTACATGCGGTTCTTCGGGGACATGACGCAGAGCCGGATCGCCGAGCAGCTGGGGATCTCGCAGATGCATGTGTCCCGGCTGATCAGCCGGTGCTGCGGGCGGGTCCGGGAGCAGGTGCTGAAGGACGCGGCGTAGAACTCGCGGGCGGGGGAGCGCCGTGAGGGTGCTTGCCCGGTGCAGGGTGCGCGTGGTATGCGGCAACGTCGCGCAGCCCCCGCGCCCCCTCACAGCGCTTCCCGGCCCCGGGTTTCACGCTAATGGTGTCCGGCCGCGCGCGCGGAACCGCTCCGCGGGCTGTGATGGACGGGAGTCCTGGAGTCGTCCACCGAGGAGCCCGCGCCATGCGCCGCACCGTTCGTCTGCTGTCCGCTCTCGCGCTGGGCGGTGTCGTACTGGGGTTCTGTGCCTCGGCGGCCTGGTCGGAACCGGTCGCCGAGGTCAGCCCCAGTACCGCACAGCCCGGCGGGAGCGTCACCGTGTCGGTGCGCTGCGATCCCACCGGCGGGCCCGCGCCCGCCACGCTGGACGCCACCTCCATGGCGTTCGAGGAGGGCACCGTCGCCCTGCACAAGGTCGGTGACAAGGACGACAGGGGCGGCGGGCCCGCCTACCGCGGCACCGCGCGGATCGCCTCCGCCGCCGAGCTGGAGGAGGGCGACTCCCTGGGCCCGGACACCGCGTGGACCGTCGACGGCACCTGCCCGGCGGCCCCCGGTGGCCAGGGCAAGCAGTGGAGCGCCACTTTCACCGTCGCCAAGGGCGGCCACACCGGCCATCCCCCGCGGCCCTGCGCGACCCAGTCGCACCGGGAGAGCTGCCCGCCCGCCGTCATCCAGGGCGTGCACGCCGGTGAGGGCGGTGCCTTCACCGACTCCGTGCCCGCGCTGATCGCCGGCGGGACGCTGATCGCGGCCGCGGCGGGCGGTGCCGGGTACCGGTTGTGGCGCAGGAAGCCCGCCGAGCACATCTGAGCGTCGCGCACGGGGTAATCGGTACGTAGGCACCAGGAGGGAGTCAGGGTGGCGCGGAGGGTTCCCGAGAGCCACGGCCCCGTCCGCTACGGGCCGCCGCTGCCCGGGGACGGGCTCCCGGTCCTGCCCGAACTGTCCGCCGTGCTCGCGGCAGCCGCCTCCCGCGCCGACAGCGAACCCGTCGGCGGGGGCGCCGCCCTGCTGGAGGCCGCCTGCGGCCACTGGGACCGGCGCGGACTGCCCGGCACCCCCGACCGGGTGGCCGCCGCGCCCGGCGCCCCCGCCCTGCTGCTCGCGCTCACCGCCGCGCTCGGCGGCGACGTCCTGGTGCCCCGGCCCTGCGCGGCCTGGTGGGCGCCGTACGCACGCCTGTTGGGAAGACCCGTCTTCCACGTCGCCACCCCGGCCGAGTGCGGCGGGGTGCCGGACCCGTACGCCCTGCTGGAGACCGTGCGCCGGGTCCGGGCCGAGGGCGGTGACCCGCGGCTGCTGGTGCTGTCCGTCGCCGACGACCCCACCGCCACCGTGGCGCCCCCCGAGGTGCTGCACGAGACCGTGGAGGCCGCCGCCGGAGAGGGCCTGCACCTGGTCAGCGACGAGACCTGGCGGGACACCCGGCACGATCCGCACGGCTCGGTGCTGCTCAGCCCCGCGGAGATGCTTCCCGAGCGGGTCACCGTCGTCACCGACCTGGCCGGCGCCCTGCTGCCCACCGGCTGGCCGGCCGCCATCGCCCGCTTCCCGCCCGGCGCCGACGGAGAGGGCCTGCACGCGCGCGT
>NZ_FLSP01000207.1 GCF_900091315.1 Streptomyces sp. DI166 | reverse complement strand
GTAGTGCGCCGCCGAGCAGCAGCTCGGCGATCATGTGCGTGAAGTCGTTGGCCGCGACCCTGCCCTCCTGCACCGCCCAGGCGCCGGAGGCGACCAGGCCGTACAGCGCCTCGGTGAGCCAGGCCGGGGTGAGGTCGATACGGAACTCGCCGGACTGCTGACCGCGCCGGAACAGCGCGGCGATCCGGGCGTCCAGGCGGGCCCAGCCCTCGTTCTGCGCCTCACCCTCGAAGAGCTGGTTCTCGGTGTAGAGGAAGGCGAGCAGTCCGGCCGCGGGCTCGATCGCGTGGACGAGCCGGCGTACGGCGTCGCTCGCGCTGCCCTCGTCCAGCCGGGCCGCGTCCAGCGCGGCCTCGCACTCCTCGATGCCGAGCGCCTCCAGCGCGCGGACGAGCGCGTCGCGTCCGGCGAAGAGGCGGTGCAGCGTGGCCCGGCTGATCCCGGCGGCCTTGGCGACCTCGTCCATGGTGGACGTGGATTTCCGGGTGAGCAGGGAGGCTGCGCTGCGCAGCACGTGGTCACGGTCGACAGCCATGAGACAAGAGTAGCCCATGTGAGACATTGATGTCTCATGCGGGGCATGTGCGTCTCACACTCACTGACTGTCCTGCGGTTTTGTCAGTGCCAGGGCAGCTGTCCGCGCCGCTCCCAGTACACGCGCGGCTCCTCCACCAGCGCCGCCAGACGCTCCAACTGCCCCTCGTCGAGGTCGACGGCGGGCGCGTGCAGGTTGGAGGCGAGCTGGACGGTGGTGGCCGCGCCGGAGAGGACGACGCCGGCCCAGGGCTGGCGCAGGACGAAGGCGAGGGCCACGGCGTCGGTGCCCAGGGAGGTCTCGGCCGCGACCGTCTTCAGCGCGTCCGGGGCGTGCGGGTCGGCGAGGCGGCCGTTGGCCATGCCCTCCTTGACGATCACGGTGAGCCCGGCGTCATGGGCCTCGGCGAGGGCAGGGGCGGCGGAGGTCTCCAGGATGTTGTACGTCGACTGGACGGTACGGAAGAGGGGCTCGCCGTCGACCGTCACGGCGAGCGCGGCGCGGATCGCGTCGGCCTGGGCGGGGCC
Source organism: Streptomyces sp. DI166 (assembly GCF_900091315.1). Lineage (GTDB taxonomy): Bacteria > Actinomycetota > Actinomycetes > Streptomycetales > Streptomycetaceae > Streptomyces > Streptomyces fuscus. The sequence continues at coordinate 2,481 of NZ_FLSP01000207.1, read as the reverse complement.
GCTCGTCGAGAAGCCGACGGTGACACCCGCGGCGGCCGCCTCGGCGAGCTTCGCGTGCAGGTCCTTGTCGGCGAGGGCGGGGCTGTCCGGGGTCACCGAGTGGATCTGGTAGAGGTCGAGCCGGTCGCCGAGCAGGGCGTTGGTCTCGGCGCGCTGGCGCTCGTAGGTCCCCGGACTGTGGTCCTTGACCTCGTGGGTCTCGGCGTCGGTCGTCCAGTCGGCGGTGTAGGTGTAGCCCCACTTGCTGCCGACGACGATGTCGTCGATCTCGGGGTGCCGGTCGAGCCAGCCGGCGAGGAACTCCTCCGAGCGGCCGTAGGAGCGGGCCACGTCGAAGTAGCGCACGCCCTGGGCGTAGGCGGCGTCGAGGAGTTCGTGCGTGCGCTCGCGCAGGGTCTCGACGGCGCGGTCCTCCCCCAGGTCCCGGTCCCGGCCCAGGTTGATGTAGCCGGGGCGCCCGATCGCGGCGAGACCGAGGCCGATGTGGCAGGTGGGGGTCGTGGCGGTCGCGAGACGGGCGAAGGGCATCGCGGGCTCCGTTCGGTCGGCGGACGTGCGACCAACGTAGCCCGTGATGCCCTTGGGTCACTTCCTGACGTTCACCCGGCCGTCGCGGGCGGTCACTTCTTGGCGTTCGCCCACTCGTGCTGCCCGGCCACGTCCGCCTTCAGCTCGGCGAGCTGGACGGCGACCGCGCTGGGGGCCGTACCGCCGCGGCCGTTGCGGGAGGCGAGGGCGCCGGGGACGTTGAGGACCGAGCGGACCTCGGGGGTCAGGTGCTCGGAGATCCGGGCGAACTGTTCGTCCGTCAGGTCGTCCAGCTCCTTGCCCTCGGCCTCGGCGGCCTTCACACAGGCACCGGCGACCTCGTGCGCGACCCGGAACGGCACGCCCTTCTTGACCAGCCACTCGGCGACATCGGTGGCCAGCGAGAAACCGGCCGGGGCCAGCTCTTCCATGCGCTCCCGGTGCACGGTGAGCGTGGCGATCATGCCGGTGAAGGCGGGGAGCAGGACGTCGAGCTGGTCGCAGGAGTCGAAGACCGGCTCCTTGTCCTCCTGGAGGTCGCGGTTGTACGCCAGCGGCAGCGCCTTGAGGGTGGCCATCAGGCCGGTCAGGTTGCCGATGAGGCGGCCGCTCTTGCCGCGGGCCAGCTCCGCGATGTCCGGGTTCTTCTTCTGCGGCATGATCGAGGAGCCGGTGGAGAAGGCGTCGTGGAGGGTGACGAAGGAGAACTCCTTCGTGTTCCAGATGATGATCTCCTCGGCGATCCGGGAGACGTTCACGCCGATCATCGCGGTGATGAAGGCGAACTCGGCGACGAAGTCCCGGGAGGCCGTGCCGTCGATGGAGTTGCCGGAGCTGCCGTTCTCGAAGCCGAGGTCCGCGGCGACCGCCTCCGGGTCCAGGCCGAGCGAGGACCCGGCCAGGGCGCCGGAGCCGTACGGCGAGACCGCCGTGCGGGCGTCCCACTGGCGCAGCCGTTCGGCGTCCCGCGACAGCGCCTGGACGTGGGCGAGGACGTGGTGGGCGAAGAGCACGGGCTGGGCGTGCTGGAGGTGGGTGCGGCCGGGCATCGCCACGTCCGGGTGGGCCTCGGCCAGGCCGATCAGCGCGTCCTGGAGGTCGGCGATCAGACCGGCGATGTTGCGGGCCTGGTCGCGCAGGTACATCCGGAACAGGGTGGCGACCTGGTCGTTGCGGGAGCGTCCGGCGCGCAGCTTGCCGCCGAGTTCGGGGCCGAGCCGCTCCAGCAGCCCGCGCTCCAGGGCGGTGTGCACGTCCTCGTCGGCGATGGTGCCGGTGAAGCTGCCGTCGGCGACATCGGCGGCGAGCCGGTCCAGGCCCGCGAGCATGCGGTGCAGTTCGTCGTCGGTGAGCAGGCCCGCCTTGTGCAGCACGCGCGCGTGGGCGCGCGATCCGGCGATGTCGTACGGGGCGAGCCGCCAGTCGAAGTGGACGGAGGCCGACAGCCTGGCCAGCGCCTCGGCGGGGCCGTCCGCGAACCGTGCGCCCCAGAGCCGGACGTCACCGCTGTTGCTGCTCACTTGCTGCGCTCCTTGGAGGGTCTGGATGGGGCACCGCCTCCCCGTGGCGTGAACGGGGAGGCGGCCGTCATTGCGGGGTCGCTCCCCCTGCACACGTCGACGATGCATGAGTATGCAGAACTCTGCATGATTCGTCAATCTGAGGAAATTCAGTCTTGAACTGAACACCGGAAACCGCTTTCACGTACTCCTCGCCGGACGCAGGCGCCGCGTTTGTACCGCCAGAACACAGCGAACACCCCCGACCCAGTGAGGATTCCGCATGTCCAGGGCTCTTCCGAAGTACAACAAGCGTCGTGTCGCGTTGATCGGCGGCGCCGCCGCGCTGGCGCTGTCCGGGGCCTTCGTCGTCAACTCGGCGCTGGCCGGGGAGACGCCCAAGAACGACCCCCGCACCCTCGCCGGCCCCGGCACGATCAGCTGCCCGGACGTG
>NZ_FLSP01000206.1 GCF_900091315.1 Streptomyces sp. DI166 | reverse complement strand
CGAGGCCGCCCGGCTGAACCCGCCGCTGGAACTGGACTACCTCGCCCTGGTCGACCCGGACGACTTCACCGAGATCGACGACGGTTTCACCGGCGAGGCCGTCCTCGCCGTCGCCGCCCGGGTCGGCACGACCCGGCTGATCGACAACATCCCTCTCACATTCGCAGCCCCCGGAGCCGCCTCGTGACCAGCACAGGCATACGACTGCACGCGCCCGCACCCGGATGGTCCATCGACGCGGACGTGGTCGTCGTCGGCTCCGGCGTGGCCGGACTGACCGCGGCCCTGCGCTGCGAGGCCGCCGGACTGACCACCGTCGTCGTCACCAAGGCACGCCTCGACGACGGCTCCACCCGCTGGGCGCAGGGCGGTATCGCCGCCGCCCTCGGCGAGGGCGACACCCCCGAGCAGCACCTGGGCGACACCCTGGTCGCGGGCGCCGGGCTGTGCGACGAGGAAGCGGTGCGCATCCTCGTCACCGAGGGCCCGGACGCGGTGCGCCGGCTCATCGAGACGGGCGCCCACTTCGACGAGTCGGAGGAGGGCGGCCTGGAGCTGACCCGCGAGGGCGGCCACCACCGGCGCCGCATCGCGCACGCGGGCGGCGACGCGACCGGCGCGGAGATCTCCCGCGCGCTGGTGGAAGCGGTGCGCGCGCGGGGCGTGCGCACCATCGAGAACGCACTCGTCCTGGACCTGCTCACGGACGCCGAGGGCCGCACCGCCGGTGTGACCCTGCACGTGATGGGCGAGGGCCAGCACGACGGCGTGGGCGCCGTGCACGCCCCCGCGGTCGTCCTCGCCACCGGCGGCATGGGCCAGGTCTTCTCCGCGACCACCAACCCGTCGGTCTCCACCGGAGACGGCGTGGCGCTCGCCCTGCGCGCGGGCGCGGAGGTCTCCGACCTGGAGTTCGTGCAGTTCCACCCGACGGTGCTGTTCCTCGGCGCGGACGCCGAGGGCCAGCAGCCCCTGGTCTCCGAGGCAGTGCGCGGCGAGGGCGCCCACCTGGTCGACGCCGACGGCGTGCGCTTCATGGTCGGCCAGCACGAGCTGGCCGAACTCGCGCCCCGGGACATCGTCGCCAAGGGCATCATGCGCCGCATGCAGGAGCAGGACGCCGAGCACATGTTCCTCGACGCCCGGCACTTCGGCGCCGACATGTGGGAGCACCGCTTCCCCACGATCCTCGCCGCCTGCCGCGCCAACGGCATCGACCCCGTCCACGAGCCCATCCCGATCGCCCCGGCCGCCCACTACGCCTCCGGCGGCGTACGCACCGACTCCCACGGCCGTACGACCGTCCCGGGCCTGTACGCGTGCGGCGAGGTCGCGTGCACCGGCGTGCACGGCGCGAACCGGCTCGCCTCCAACTCCCTGCTGGAGGGCCTGGTCTACGCCGAGCGCATTGCCGCCGACATCGCCGCCAGCCATGCCGCTGACGGCCTGCACACGCGCGTACCGCACCCCGTGCCCTACCCGGAGGTGCCCGCGCACCCACTGCTCGCCCCCGAGGACCGGTTCGCCATCCAGCGGATCATGACCGACGGCGCGGGCGTCCTGCGCTCCGCCGAGTCCCTCACGCGGGCCGCCGAGCAGCTCCAGCGGCTGCACGCCGACGCGCGGGAGGCCCTCGACGAGAACGGCAAGACCGCCGAGCCCGGCGTCGACACCTGGGAGGCCACCAACCTCCTGTGCGTGGCCCGTGTCCTGGTCGCCGCCGCCCTGCTGCGCGAGGAGACCCGCGGCTGCCACTGGCGCGAGGACCGGCCCGAGCGGGACGACGACAGCTGGCGCCGCCACATCGTCGTACGGCTGAATCCGGACCGCACACTCGCCGTAGAGCCCACCGATACCGCAGACTTCCCCCCGACCCGGCAGCCCCAGGAGCAGTGACAGACGTGAGCACCCCCGACCTCCCCCTCGCCCAGGACAGCGGCTGCGGCGACGGCTGCGCCTGCGGGGCGGACAGCGAAGAGACGTACCTGGAGTGCGGGCTCGACCCCGCGCTCGCCGAGCTGCTGGCCGCCGCCGGACTCGACCCCGTGGAGGTCGAGGACATCGCCAACGTCGCCATCCAGGAGGACCTCGCGGGCGGTGTGGACGTGACGACTGTCGCGACCATCCCCGAGGACGCCGTCGCCACCGCCGACTTCACCGCGCGCGAGGCGGGCGTGGTGGCCGGGCTGCGGGTCGCCGAGGCCGTGATCTCCGTGGCGTGCACCGACGAGTTCGAGGTCGAGCGGCACGTGGAGGACGGCGACCGGGTGGAGGCCGGGCAGAAGCTGCTGTCCGTCACCACCCGCACCCGCGACCTGCTCACCGCCGAGCGCAGCGCGCTGAACATCCTGTGCCGCCTGTCCGGCATCGCGACCGCCACGCGCGCGTGGGCGGACGTTCTGGAGGGCAGCAAGGCACGCGTGCGTGACACCCGCAAGACCACGCCCGGACTGCGCTCCCTGGAGAAGTACGCGGTGCGCTGCGGCGGGGGCGTGAACCACCGGATGGCGCTGTCGGACGCGGCGCTGGTGAAGGACAACCACGTGGTCGCCGCGGGCGGGGTCGCGCAGGCCTTCAAGGCCGTGCGGGACACCTTCCCCGAGGTGCCGATCGAGGTCGAGGTGGACACCCTGCACCAGCTGCGCGAGGTCGTCGACGCCGGGGCCGATCTGATCCTGCTGGACAACTTCACGCCCGGGGAGTGCGAGGAGGCCGTCGCGCTCGTGCACGGGCGGGCCGCGCTGGAGGCGTCCGGGCGGCTGACCCTGGAGAACGCGAAGGCGTACGCGGACACGGGCGTCGACTATCTGGCCGTGGGGGCGCTCACGCACTCCTCGCCGATCCTCGACATCGGGCTGGATCTGCGAGCGGCGGAGTAGGGAGCGGGATCCGGCCATGCTGCTGACGATCGACGTGGGCAACACCCACACCGTCCTGGGACTGTTCGACGGCGAGGACATCGTCGAGCACTGGCGCATCTCCACGGACGCGCGCCGTACCGCCGACGAGCTGGCCGTGCTGCTGCAGGGGTTGATGGGGATGCATCCCCTCCTCGGCATGGAGCTGGGGGACGGGATCGACGGGATCGCGATCTGCGCGACCGTGCCGTCGGTGCTGCACGAGCTGCGGGAAGTGACGCGGCGGTACTACGGCGATGTGCCGGCGGTGCTGGTGGAGCCCGGGGTGAAGACGGGGGTGCCGATCCTCACCGACAACCCCAAGGAGGTCGGGGCGGACCGGATCATCAACGCGGTGGCCGCCGTCGATCTGTACGGCGGGCCGGCGATCGTGGTGGATTTCGGTACGGCGACGACCTTTGACGCGGTGTCCGCGCGTGGGGAGTACGTCGGGGGTGTGATCGCGCCCGGTATCGAGATCTCCGTGGAGGCGCTGGGGGTCAAGGGGGCGCAGCTGCGGAAGATCGAGGTGGCTCGGCCGCGGAGTGTGATCGGCAAGAACACGGTTGAGGCGATGCAGTCCGGGATCGTGTACGGGTTTGCCGGGCAGGTGGACGGTGTGGTGAGCCGGATGGCTCGGGAGCTGGCGGATGATCCGGACGATGTGACGGTGATTGCTACGGGTGGGCTGGCGCCGATGGTGCTCGGGGAGTCGTCGGTGATCGATGAGCATGAGCCGTGGCTGACGTTGATCGGGTTGCGGTTGGTGTACGAGCGGAACATTTCTCGGATGTGAGCGGTACGCGCGTGTGGGGGCGGGTTTTCGCCCCCGCCGCCCCTACCCGTCCCGTCCTCCAGGGGCTTCGCCCCTTCGACCCCACCAGGGAGCTCCG
>NZ_FLSP01000205.1 GCF_900091315.1 Streptomyces sp. DI166 | reverse complement strand
TGCACGGCGTCGGCCGCCGTGACCTTCCCGCCCTCGACGGTGACCCGCACCTGCACGGGCCCGTACTGCGTCTTCACCACATCACCGGTGACCGTACGAACCTGCGCGGCACCCCGCCCCGGCCCCGGCGCCCGCATCCCCCGACCCGGAGCCCGAGCCGGAACCGGACTTCTTCATCTGGTCCAGCGCCGACTGCAGCGACTTCTTGTACCCGTCGCTCGTGTACGTCGCCCCCGACACCGCGTCGATCTCCGCGCTCTGCGTCGCGAGCGCCGCCTGGTTCAGCCGGGGCACCGCCATGTCGGTGACCTCGGTACTGCGCCCGCCGCTGGGCGCCTGCACGGCCTCCACCTTGGTGACCTTGCCGCCGGCGACGGTCAGGCGTACCTGGACGGGCCCGTACTGGGTCTTCACGGCCGTGCCGGTGACGGTCCCGGTCTGCCCGTTGTTGCCGCCCTGCGCGGACTCCTGCGCCGCCGTGCTCTGCTGGGGTGCCGTGCCGCCCGCGGCCTGCGCGGACCCGGGGTCCGAGGCCGGCTTCAGCGACAGCAGCAGCACGATCCCGGACACGGTGGCGGCGCCCGCCAGCACGAATCGCCGGATGGGGTGAGTCTTCCTCATCGCTCCTACAGCTCCTGAAGTCCCGTCGCTCACATCTCGAACGACTCGTGATGGATGCGGCGGGCGGGCACACCCGCGCCGCGCAGTGCTTCGTAGACGGACTGTGCGAAGCCGGGCGGCCCGCACATGAAGACGTCGTGCTTGTCGATGTCGGGCAGCTTCTGCTGCAGCCGCTCCGCCGAGATGTCCGGACGCTCCCCGTCGGGGCTGTTGACCGCGTACATCAGGCGTGCGCCCCGCTCCTCGGCGATCGCGGACAGCTCGTCCCACAGCGCCAGGTCCTGGGTGCTGTTGGCGCGGTAGAGCAGCGTGATGTCACCGGCCGCCCCGGGCAGCGTCTCGAACAGCGCCCGCATCGGGGTGATACCGACGCCGCCCGCCACCAGCAGCACCTTGCCGCGGCTGCGGCGCTGCGCGGTGAGAGCTCCGTACGGTCCCTCCGCCCACACCTTGGTGCCGGGCTCCAGCTCGCGCAGCCGCTCGCTGTGGTCGCCGATCGCCTTGACGGTGATCCGCAGCAGACCGGGTCGCGGCGCGGCCGAGAGGGAGTACGGGTGCGAGCTGAACCGCATGCCCGGCGCCAGGAACCGCCAGCGGAAGAACTGTCCGGCCTCCGCGCCCATCCGGTGCAGCTTGCGTCCGCCGATCAGCACCGACACCACACCGGGCGTCTCCTCGATGACGGCCTCGACATACATCCGGTGCCGGAGGTTGAGCCGGATCGGGGTGAGGATCCGGTACCAGAGGACCAGCGCGGTGACGGTGCCGTACAGCCCGTACCAGAAGGTCTTGGCGGAGGGCTGTACGGCGAACTCGTTGCCGGTGGTGATCTGGTGCCAGAAGCTCAGGTACACGGCCGCGTACGTCAGCAGGTGGACGTGGTACCAGGTGTCGTAGGGCACCTTGCGGCGGATCGGGCCGATGGAGATGAAGGCGATCACGAAGAGCAGGCCGGTGCCGATGGCCGCCTTGCCCATGTCCGGCAGCGTGTTGATGGAGTCGATGGTCTGCTGGACGATGTCGCCGAGCGTCTTGCCCGCCTGGAGCGCGTACGCCCACATGGTCAGGAAGATGTGCGCGATGACCAGGCAGATCGTGTAGCGGCCGCTCATCGCGTGCCAGCGCGCGACCCGGTCCGAGCCCACCCGCCGCTCCAGCGCGGGCACCCGCGCCATCTGGAGCACGACGAGTGCCATCAGATAACCGGCGAGCAGTCCGGTGATCCGGCCGGCGGCGAGGATGCGGGCGGTGTTGTCCGCGAGGGACGGCGTGTTGTCCCACCAAAGCCACAGCACGGCCGCCGCACCTGCCCACAGGGCGATCACCAAGGGGACGGCCGGGGAGCGGCGCGGACGGATGCGGCGCATCGTCTGGCGGCGGGCGGCGCGGCCGCCTGCGAGCGTGGTGGTCACAGTTCCTCCGGGAACGGACAAGGGGGAGTGGCGTGGTCCCTCGGCCCAGAGGTACGTGTGCGGTGGCCGGTGTGTTCAGTACTGAGTGATCGCTGTTGAACCGGCTGTGGTTCCGATGGCGATGTGCGGCTTTCGGGCGGGATCGACCCAGCGCAGGATCCGGCGCATGTCGGCACCCGGCACCGACACACAACCGGCGGTCGCTCCGCGCCCGTTGACGTGCAGGAAGATTCCGGCGCCCCGGCCGCGCACCGGACGGCGGTAGTTGAAGCCCACGACGAGCGCGTGCGCGTACTGCCCGGCGTAGGTGATCAGGTGCTCCGACTCGGCGGCCCGGCAGTCCGCCGCGCGCGGCTCGGTCCAACGGTTGTAGGAGCGCGAGCGGTTGTCCTGGCACCACCACGAATCCCGGTGCACACGGCGGTACTTGTACGCCGTGCCGCGCGGCGCCGCCTTGATGCCGAAGGCGTACGGGAGGCTGTAGAGCCCCGTCGGAGTGGTGCTGGTGCCCTGGCGGCGCTCGATGCCCCTGACGAGTCCGTTGGCCCCGAAGCGGGCCGGTGCGGTACCGGCCCGCACCCAGCGGCCGCGGCGCAGCTCCCACCAGGTGACGGTGCCCCTCGTGGCGCCGGTCCGGTCGGCGACGGCGGTGATCAGCTGGGTGCCGCCGCCCGTGTCGGCCATCCGTGTCGGCAGTGGCCGCCCTCCGGGGGGAGCAGCACCGAGCACGAACAGGCAGACGCAGGCGAGGACGACGACACCGGGGCGCATGGCTCAGACCGTAGACGGCGGCAGCGGCAACGGCAGCCCGGGTAGTCCGTCCAGGCTGGTGGCCACGTGCTCCTTCTTGGTGAAGTAGGTGTTGAGCGACTCGTCGTCCTCCCGCGCGAACCGCCTGGCGTGCAGATCGCGCTCACTGTCGTACGACATGAAGGGCACCGCGTACCCGCAGGTGTCCCGGACGAGTTCGGCGGTGACGACGATGACGGCGCGCAGTCCGTGCGCACCGGGGTCGATGTCGGGGAAGCGGGCGAGCAGCTCGGGGAAGCGCGGGTCGTCCCGGAAGACCGGCTCACCGCGCCCGTGCACCCGGACGATGGTGGGCGGGCCCTGGAAGGCGCACCACATCAGGGTGATGCGGCCGTTCTCCCGCAGGTGGGCGATGGTCTCGGCGTTGGAGCCGGCGAAGTCGAGGTAGGCGACGGTCTGCTCGTCGAGCACCGCGAAGGAGCCCTTGAGGCCCTTGGGGGAGAGGTTCACCGTGCCGTCGGCGGCGAGGGGCGCGGTCGCGGTGAAGAAGAGGGGCTGTGCCTCGATGAAGGCGCGGAGTCGTCCGTCTATGCGCTCATAGGTCTTTCCCATGACTCATGATTATGCTGGCGAATAATTCGCCTGTCTAAGGAATTGGACCTCCTCCGCTCCCGCCCTCCTGGGCTCCCGACTCCTTCCGCGCGCAGCCTCCTTCCGCGCACAGCCGTGACCGCCCCGGCCGGCGTGCCAACGGGGCGGCCACGACTGCCTGTCACGTCACTTTTCGAGCGTGCAGGCGGCCAGGGAGTTGAGGCCCTGGGGCTTCTCGGCGGTGCGGCCGATGGAGATGGCGATGCGGTCGATGGCGGCGGTGCGCTTGCCTTCGAGGGGGCCGAGGATGGCGTTCTGGACGAAGTTGGGTCCGCCCTGGCCGACGGTGTCGACGAGTCGCTTGTTGGCCTCGTCGATCTGCTTCTGGAGCAGTGCGAGGTTGCGGTCGACCTCGGCCTGGGCGCTGGCCGGGATGGCGGGGAGCTGCGAGGC
>NZ_FLSP01000204.1 GCF_900091315.1 Streptomyces sp. DI166 | reverse complement strand
AGGGGCCACAGCCCCGCCGCCGAGAACACCGTGCCGCCGGTCGTCTGCCCTGCCCAGCGCGCGGTCAGCGCGTTGACCGCGCGCACCGTCGCATGAGAGACCCGCATTCCGCCCCCGCCCGCACGCGCTTACCATGCGCGTGCGTTCCCTCGTACCCCGTCGTAGGCCCTGACCGGCCCTGTCGTCCCGAACCAGGAGCACGGTACTCGTGTCCATACCCCCGCCGCCCCAGCAGCCGTACGGAGCCCAGGGGCCCGCGGGACCCCAGGGGCCCTACCCCCCGCCGGGCCCGTACGCCCCGTACCCGTACCACCCCTACGGGCCCTACGGCCGCCCCGCGCCCGTCAACGGCGTCGCCATCGCCGCCCTGGTCCTCGGCATCCTGTGCTTCCTGCCCGCGGTCGGCCTGGTCCTCGGTCTGGTGGCGCTGGCGCAGATCAGGAAGAAGGGCGAGCGCGGCCGGGGCATGGCGATCGCGGGGTCCGTGCTGTCCTCGGTGGGGCTGGCGCTGTGGACGGTGAGCCTGGCCACCGGGTTCGCCTCCGACGTCTGGGACGGCCTGAAGGGTGCCGCGACCGGCGAGGGCACCGCCTACGCGCTCGCCGAGGGCGACTGCTTCGACACCCCGTCCGGCTCCCTGGTGGGCGTCGCCTACGACGTGACCGAGGTGCCCTGCTCCGGCCGCCATCACGGCGAGGTGTTCGCCGTGATCGAGCTGCCCGGAGGACGGTTCCCGGGTGAGGACTCGGTGACCGAGACCGCCGAGGACAAGTGCTACACGCTTGAGGCCGAGTACGCCATGGACCCCTGGGCCGTACCGGACGACGTGGAGGTGTACTACCTGATGCCGTCCGGCGACACCTGGCGCCTGGGCGACCGGGAGATCACCTGCCTGTTCGGCAGCAGCGAGGACGGCGCTGCCCTGACCGGCTCGCTGCGCAGCGACGAGAGCACCCTCGACGCCGACCAAGTGGCCTTCCTCAAGGCCATGAACACCGTTGACGACGTGCTCTACGAAGAGCCGCTGGAGTACCCCGACCTGTCCGACAACCGGGACTGGGCGAAGGACGTCGAGGCCGTGCACGCCGAGCAGATCGAGGCACTGGAGGGCCACCGCTTCGGGGCCGACGCCGACGAAGCCGTCGCCGACCTGGTCGCGGACATGAAGGACGCCCGCGCGGCCTGGGCGAAGGCGGCGAAGGCCGACGACCTGGACGCCTGGTTCGCGCACTACGACACGGCCTACGAGTACGTCGACGGCCCCACCACGGTCACCGCGCGCAAGGCTCTGGGCCTGGCCACCACGGTGCCGTCCTACGAGGACGAGTACGACGGCGGCGAGGAGGTGCCCGGCGGCGGCGAACTCGATGTGTGAGCGCCGCCATAGCGGGGAGAAAGTGCCTGCGTAAAGCCTTCACGGGGCACAAGTCATCACATCGAGTGATTCTCTGGCCTTTGCTTGCACGGCACAACCCACGGTTGCCAGGCTGTTGCTGTCTGTACAACCTGATGGGAGCGGCCAGTGACATTCGGTGAGCAGCCGGCGTACCTGCGTGTCGCGGGTGATCTCCGCAAGAAGATCGTCGACGGCTCGCTGCCACCGCACACCCGTCTCCCCTCGCAGGCCCGCATCCGCGAGGAGTACGGCGTCTCCGACACCGTCGCCCTGGAGGCGCGCAAGGTGCTGATGGCCGAAGGGCTGGTCGAGGGCCGCTCCGGCTCCGGGACCTATGTGCGCGAGCGGCCGGTGCCCCGCCGTATCGCCCGCTCCGGCTTCCGCCCCTCCGGCGGCGCCACGCCGTTCAGGCAGGAGCAGGCCGACGCCGAGGCGCGCGGCACCTGGGAGTCCAGCAGCGCGCAGGCCGAGGCGAGCGTGGCGGTCGCCGAGCGGCTCGGCGTCAAGCCGGGCGACCGGGTCATGTGCACCAAGTACCTGTTCCGTGAGGCGGGGGAGGCGATGATGCTCTCCACCTCCTGGGAACCCCTCGCGGTCACCGGCCGCACCCCCGTGATGCTCCCCGAGGAGGGCCCCCTCGGCGGCATGGGCGTCGTCGAGCGGATGCGCGCCATCGACGTCATCGTGGACAACGTCACCGAGGAGGTCGGCGCCCGCCCCGGCCTCGCCGAGGAACTCCAGGCACTGGGCGGCGTCCCGGGCCATGTCGTCATCGTCATCCAGCGCACCTACTACGCCTCGGGGCGCCCCGTGGAGACCGCCGACGTGGTCATTCCCGCCGACCGCTACCGGGTCGCCTACCACCTCCCAGTGAAGTAGCGCACAACCCCGGCGCAGTTGTCCCCGACGCCGGCTCAACCACGGCCCCCTCGGCGGGGGTTGGAATCTGGTCGTTCTCGCAGGTCGTCCGCGATGTTGCCGGTATGCCGCTGACCGGATGCATCAGCGTGTGCCGACGGCGCATTCGATGACGTGCGCCCCCTGCGTCCTGGCCGGTTGCGTACCTCTTTGTGAAAAGGCGTATTCGCTGCGTAAAGGTTAGGCGTAGGCTCGGGCATATGCGGATTGCGGTTTCCTTATCGGGTGGGGCACGGCACAGGCCGCGGGCACGATGCGGGGCCGGGGCGGGAAGGAGCGGTGGGGCGCGATGAACGACAGCACGATCACTCTTCCCTGGCTCGTCATACGGCAGGACGACAACGGCAATCGCTACCGCGTGGGCCGGTACGCGACACGGGCCGAGGCCCAGAAGATCGCGGACAGCCTCGACTCCCGCGGGCACAAACAGCTCTACTGGGTCGAGCGGATCGGCCAGGCGGGCGGCGAGTGACCTCCTCCGGGCCTTCGTCGGACCTCCGCTAGGCTCCGCCGGGTGACCGAATCGATCGTGGTGGTGGGGGCGGCCCTGCTGGACGAGGGGCGCCTGCTCGCCGCCCGCCGCAGCGCGCCCGCGGATCTGGCCGGGCGCTGGGAACTGCCCGGCGGCAAGGTCGAACCCGGCGAGGCCCCGGAGGCGGCGCTGGTCCGCGAGCTGCGCGAGGAACTCGGCGTCGAGGCGGAGCCGCTGGAGCGCGTACCGGGTCAGTGGCCGCTGCGCTCCCCGTACGTCCTCCGGGTCTGGCTGACCCGCCTCCTGCCCGGCTCCCCGGTGCCCGAGCCGCTGGAGGACCACGACGAACTCCGCTGGCTGACCCACGCGGACCTGTGGGACGTGGACTGGCTCCCGCAGGACGTCCCGGCGGTACGGGCCGTTGAGGAGCACCTGCGCGCGCCCATGAAGTAGGCGTGCGTCATCCCGGCGTGCGTCGTTCCGGCGTGCCTCGTCGTGGCGTGCCTCGTCCCGGCGTGCGTCGCCCTGGCCCGCGTCGCCCCGGCGTACGCCACCCCCGCGTGCGCCCATTCGTGCCACTGCGCGCCCTCCTTCGCGATACGGCGCGGTAAATATCGGGTATGTCTTCATTAACCCCACAAAAAAGGACACCGCTGCCCGGGAAGTGATCGGTGTGATCGACACCGAAGGCGACTGCGCCGAGTGGACCTTCTCCGCCGAGCCCGGTGCCGTCCGCGCCGCCCGCGCCGCCGTCCGTGAACGCCTGCACCACTGGGGCCTGGACAGCCTCGCCGACATCGCCGCCCTGCTGGTCAGCGAACTCGTCACCAACGCCCTGCGGCACGCCACCGGCCCCATCGGCGTCCGCCTGGTGCGCCCCGTCCACCCGGGCGAGGCCCTGCTGGTCGAGGTCTCCGACCCCATCCCCGACCTCCCGCGCGAACGTGTCGCCCACCCCGAGGACGAGAGCGGCCGCGGCCTCCAACTCGTCGCGCACACCTCCAGCCGCTGGGGCACCCGCCCCGGGACCACCGGGAAGACGGTCTGGTTCGAACTCGCCGTGCCCTG
>NZ_FLSP01000203.1 GCF_900091315.1 Streptomyces sp. DI166 | reverse complement strand
AGCTACAGCTTCGTCGAGGCGCTGCTTGAAGTAGGCGTGGGCTTGGCGCATTTCGCGCTCGCGGTTGGCCTTGTAGAAGGGGGCGGTGTAGCCGTCGGGGACGGGGGTGTCGGTATTCGGATCCTTCTCGTAGGACTCGCGATATTCCTCGAACTGGGTCCAGTGGTCCTTGGACTGGTCGAAGCCGTAGGTGTAGCGATCCCCAGCGATCTTCCGCTCCTCGGCGTCGAACCAGGTCACCCGGTCGAAGTCCTGCATGATCGGGAAACGGGCCCGGTACATGGCGATGAGTGTGTCCGCGTCAATGCCGAGCCATACGGCGACGAGGGCATCGATCTCGACGAGGGCGGCGCGGCGAGCGTATTCGGTGCGGAGAGGGGTGTCACGCTGCCAGGTGGGGGTGACGTTGTGCAGCTCGGTCTTGAGGTTGGGCCACTTGATCGCCCAGGGCTCGTAGCCGGGCCACTTGGGGTCGTAGAGCTCTGACCAGAGGCCGGCGTAGGCGGTGGTCAGGGCGTTCAGGCGGAGGGTGCGGAGGAGGAGGGCGGGGGCTAGAGGGTGGTCTTCCTGGGGGACAGGGAGCAGCTTGGCCTGGTTCTCGTGCAGATGCGTCCAAGCAAGCGTCCGCAAGAAGTAGTCGATCGGCAACCCCGACCAGAATCCCCCAACCAGTGCCGAGTGCCGCAGTGACGAAACGAAGGCGCTGCGGATTCCCCCCACATGAGCCACCTCGCGAGGCAACAAAGCTGCATACAAGGCACGTTCGGTGTCCGGTGCGATCTGGTTCCGCCACGCCCAACGAAATCGCTCACTGTATGGCCTGCTGGCCTTGGCAAGCAAAAACTTCTCGACCTGCTCCTCCTCGACCTCCTCCAGTTCAATTTTACGCTTCTCCGCGATGCGGAGTCGGGCCTGTGCCCGTTCCTCCTTCGAAGCGAGCAGCGCCTCGTACCTTTCCCAGTCGGGCCACCTGTCCTGCTCGCCTAGAAACACGTCGCGCTGAGCCACGCACCGGTACTCCGACTCCGGCACCGCGTCGTCCGCGAGCGCCCTCGGGTCGAGACCGCGAACCTCACCACCGCCCTGGCTGGGCTGCTTGAACATCGGGTTGGCCACGCCGATTTGCGGCCCCTTGAGGATGACGTCGCTCCACGCCTTCGCGTGGTAGTCCTCCTGGCCGTCGACGCCGGTGTTGTAGTCGATGAGCCGCTGGTCCTTGTTCGGGCCGAACTGCGCCTTCTTGGCAGCGCCTTCATCGAACCCAATGAAGATCTCGTAATTCAGCGCATCGAGACGCAAGGGAAAGCAGCCCAACGCATCGATTGCCAGATCCTCGGCCGTGCTCACCGGTGCGAGCAAACGCGTGTGCTCCAGCGGTCCTTCATCCCCAGCAAGGCGGCGCCATCGCGCGAGAGTATCTGCCGTGACATGGATGACACGCTTCGGATGGGGGCGCTCATCCCAACCACCATTGTACTTAACACCAGGATCGTCACCGGTTTCATCAGCAGTCGACGACAAGCGCAGCGAGTCGACGGTGAAGAGCCACGACAGCGAGTCGAAGGAGACCTCCTGCTCGTTCCCGTAGACGTGCACGCCAAAGTGGCTGGACCGCCCTACCGGTGGCGGGAAGAACCGGTTTCCAGCGTTTACGAAATCGCCGTGCACACGCAGCCGCCGATACGCTGCCGCGCGCAGCTCAGCCTCCTGGTCACCCCTGAAGTGGGTGTCAGGGTGAACCATCCCAGCCGTCCCGTTGCGCCCAGCGTGGCTCCACACCTCGCACATGAATGCCCGGTACAAATCAGGCTTGGTCCCCGAGACCAGCGGATATACCGGTGACGCCGCTAGGTACGACGCCATCGTCACCGTGTTCGTCACCTCGCCGAGCAGGTACTGCTGCACCTCCTCTCGTGCGAGTTCGACACCCCGCCGCCGGTTCTTCTCCTCCGCCTTAGGCTTCTCCGTGAGCATGAACCAAGGCTCGTACTCCGCGAGGACCGGATCCTCTTTCCACTCCGGCCGCACCCACGGCGGGTTGCCCACCTGAAGGTCGAAGCCCCCCGCCTCACTGGTGAAGACACCCGCAAAGTCCAACTCCCAGTGAAGGAAACCCTGCTCCTCCGCGATATCACGGACGACCCGCATCCACGGATACCGCGTCTCAACCGCCTTACGGGCATCGTCCATGCCCATCTCAGCCTGGACCAGGTCTTCGAGCTTCTTCAACTCCTCCAGGGAGTCGACCGTCGTGGCGAAGGTGTCCTTTGGAACCGGCCCCGTACCGAGCATGGACTCCAGGAAGGCGATCCAGTCGCCCAGGTCCGCGAGCGGAATGACATCGCGGCGGCGCGCCGGCCCACTGGGCTTCTTGGGAGCGGAGGAGCCGCGCTTCTTCTTGGCCTCCTTCTTCTTCCCGGCCTCGTCGTCGCTCTCAGACTCACCCAGGGAAATCTGGTCACCATCCATGGTGAACAGCAGGCCGGGCTCAAGGAACTGAGGCACAGGCGTCGGCTCGGGCGCGCGCTCCTCGACCTCCACCTCCGGCCCGACCACCGACGACAACAACGCATCCAGGTCGGCCCCGGCCTGCGCCGTCACCACCGGAGCCGTCGCGTACTCCGCGTCCGCCCCGTCCAGCAGCCCCACCTTCTCCAGCGGCCAGAACCACAGCGCGCACCACGCGTCCATGACCTGCTTGAGCCGCCAATACGGGGAGCCCTCCGCCGCATAGAGGTCCTTGAAGACCTGCTCCTTGGTCAGCGGCAGGCTCTGGTCCGGGTTCTGCTTGTCACGGCGGAGGAAGGCGTACTCCTCCGCGTCCTCCTCACGATCCGTCCCCCACACATCGATGGTGCGGGCGATCTCTCGCTCGCTCAGCTCCATGCGCTTGGCGACCAGCTTCCACAGAAACTCGACGCGAAGGGCCGCAGCCTGCAACCGGGCGAGCTGGCTACCCTTGCCGCCTGTCGTCTTGGGCTTCGCCTTGATGCTGCTCTTCCACGCCTTCAGCTGCTCCAACTGCGGCAAGGCGAGCTGCTCCACCAGCTTCTTCGCATCCCCGCTCGCCCCCGCGACCGCACCCCACCCAGGCGTCGGCAGAAGGAACTGATGCACAGCCCCATTCGGCAGCAACTGCTCCGAACTATCCCCAGCTGCCCGGAACGGCAGCTTGGTCGGCGTGTGCGCGCCGATCGTCCGCTCCTTCTTGATGCGCTCGGCCTCGTACACCCAACGCCTGGCTCCGATAAGCGAGTTGCCCCGCCGCAGATGCAGTCCGAACCACGGCGCACGCATGCCGGGGTGCATGGTGTTGAGCCACAGCGACACCTCCGCAAGCTCCACACCCGTTGCGTTGAGGTCGATGCCGTACGCGTTGTGAAGGGCGATGTACGCCTTCACCTTCTGCTCGGCATCGAGTGTCTTCGACGTGTCCAGGCTGACGCCTAGCTCATCCTGTCGGCGCCTCAGATACTCCTTGGCGACCTGGTTGATCGCCTCGTTGAGGAACGCGCCGGAGCCGAGGGCCGGTTCGCAGATCGTGTAGCGCAGCAGCTCGCTCGCACGGGTCTTGACCGTGTTGCCGTCAGCGTCCTTCTCCTGGTCGAGGCGGTGCTTGAGCGCCAGCTCGACGGTGACCTTCGTAAGAGACTCAGGGGTGTAGTACGAGGCGGACGTCTCGCGGTCGCGGCCGGCCAGTCGGTAGACGAAGGTGCCCTTGTCGTACTTCTTGGGGCCACGCAGACCGTACTGTTCGGCGTCCTGTGCGGAGTACACAACGTACGTGTTCTCCCTGTACTTGGTCAGCCGGTCGGCGGGGATGAGCCAGGACCCCTTTTCGGGATCGCCGTACTGCTTGTCGCCCTTCTTCGCGCCGGGCTTGGCAACCTCGGCCAGCTGGTCCTTGGCGATGATGCCGGTGTAGGACATCAGGCCCTCGTAGACGGCGCCGAGCTGGTTGATG
>NZ_FLSP01000202.1 GCF_900091315.1 Streptomyces sp. DI166 | reverse complement strand
GCCCCTATAGCTCAGTCGGTAGAGCGTCTCCATGGTAAGGAGAAGGTCAACGGTTCGATTCCGTTTGGGGGCTCCATAGCACAAAGGCCCTCGCCCATTCGGGCGGGGGCCTTTTGCATGCCCGGATGTATGCCCGGCGGGACCCCGCCGGGCCGCCGAGCTCAGTCCGTGTGCAGGCCCGGCACCCGCATCGCCAGGATCGCCATGTCGTCGGACGGCGCGTCCTGGGCGAAGCGTTCCACAGCACGCATGATGCGGGCGGCCACCGCTCCCGCCGTCAGGCCCGTGCAGGTCGTGAGGACCTCGGTGAGGCCGTCGTCGCCCAGCATGCGGGTGCCCTCACGGCGCTCGGTGACGCCGTCCGTGACGCAGAGCAGGACGTCGCCCGGGTCGAGGGTCACCGTCTGCTCGTAGAGCTCCAGGTCCTCCATCACGCCCAGCAGCGGCTGGGGTTCGGCGGCGGGCTCGACGGTGCCGTCCTGGCGCAGGCGCAACGGGAGCGGGTGGCCGGCGCAGACCACCTTCAGTTCCGCGCTGCCGTCCTCCTGGGGGCGCAGTTCGCCGTATAGGAGGGTCAGGAAGCGGCTGCGGGCGCCCTCGTCGAGGATCGCGGAGTTGAGGCGCTCCAGGACCGCCGGGCCGCTGAGTCCCTCGCGGGCCAGCAGGCGCAGGGCGTGCCGGGCGAGGCCGGTCACCGCGGCGGCGTTCGGGCCGGTGCCGCAGACGTCGCCGATGGCGAAGCCGTAGGCGCCGTCGCTGATCGGGAAGAGGTCGTAGAAGTCGCCGCCGACCTCGTTGCCCTCGCCGGCCGCGCGGTAGATGACCTCGACCTCGACGCCGTCGATCTCGGGGAGTTCGGGCGGCAGGAGGCTGCGCTGGAGGGACTGGCTGATGGCGGTGCGCTCGGAGTAGAGGCGGGCGTTGTCGAGGGCGAGGGCGGCCCGGCGGCTCAAGTCCTCGGCCAGTTCCAGGATTTCCTGGCGGAAGTGTTCGTCGGTGGGCTTGCCGAGGGTCAGCATGCCGATGACGCGGTTGCGGGCGACCAGCGGCAGGACGACTGTCTCACCGCCGACCGCGGCCGCCGTGGCGAGCGTCGGGCCGATGCCCGAGCTGACGCGCCTGACCGGCTCGCCCAGGCCCAGGCTGCGCATGGAGGTGCGCAGCGCGGCCTCGTGGGCGGCCTGCGCGGGGGCGGACCAGACGCGGGCGCCAGGGGTGGGTACCGGGTCGGGCGGGGGGATCTTCGAGAGCAACGACTTGATGCCGTCGATGAGTTCCTCGTCCTCGTGCAGGACGTAGGACAGGTACGGCTCGGACGCCTGGTCGGCGATGGTGTAGACCGCGCACCAGGTCGCCAGGGTGGGCACCGTCATCTGGGCCATCAGGGCGAGGGTCTGGTCGCGGTCCAGGGTGCCGGCGAGCAGGTCGGACGCCTCGACGAGGAAGCTGAGCGAGCCGCGGCGCAGGCGTTCCAGCTCGCCGAGCCGGGCCGACTCGACGGCGAGCGCGATGCGGTCGGCGGCGAACTGCAGGCGCAGGGCCTCTTCGTTGGAGTACCGGCGCGGCGCTTCGGCGGCGACGCCGAGGGAGCCGGTGAGGCGGCCCTCGACCTTGAGCGGGACGGTGACCACCGAGCGCATGCCGGTGCCGCTGAGCAGGGGTACGGCGCCGGGGACCATGGTGAGGTCCTCGTGCACGGCGGGCATGCGGGCGGAGCCGTAGCGGCCGGGGCCGGCCTCGACGGGTACGCGGGCGAAGCGCTGGCGGGCGGAGGGCAGGCCGGTGGAGGCGCGTACCTCCAACTCTGTTTCGTCGTCGGTGGCCAGCAGCAGGAAGGCGGAGTCGCCGTCGAGCATGTCGCGGGCGCGTTCCACGGTGCGCTGGAGGAGGCCGTCGAGGTCGTCCGGGGCGGGGGAGCCGATGAACACCTCGAACGGGTCGGTGCTCTGGCCCTCGCCGGAGCCGCCGCTGTCGGAGGAGGCCATGCGCAACGGGGTCTGCAGCACGGCGCGTTCGTGGTCCCGTACCAGGAGGCAGACCGTGGAGGGTTCGCCGTCGGTGTCGCGGACGCGGAGGTGGGAGGCGTAGACCGGCGTGATCCGGCCGTCCGCGCCGCGGATGCCGTAGCTGCCCTCCCAGCGGGAGAGTTGGAGGGCCTCGGCGATGCCGGTGCCGGTGCCGGGGGTGTGCGGCCAGGCGGCGAAGTCGGTCAGCGGCTTGCCGGTTACCTGTTCGGCGGCGTAGCCGAAGAGTTCCTCGGCGTCCTCGTTCCACGCGGAGATGGCGCCGGTGCGGTCGATCTGCACGACGGCGACGCGGACCCGGCCGTCGGCCAGGGGCAGGAGGTCGGCGGGGAGGGAGGGGCCTGCGGCGCGGGTGCCCACCGGGCGCTCGGGGAGGTCGAGTTGGAACCAGACCTGCTTGTGAGTGGGCGTGTAGTCGACGCCCCAGCGGTTGGCCAGTGCCCGGCACAGCTGGAGGCCGCGGCCGCCCTCGCGGTCGGGGCTGGCCATGTCGTCGGCGATGCCCTGGACGGGGATGTCGCGCTTCGGGTACCGGTCGGCGACCTCGATGCGGACGCCGTCCTCGGTGCGCAGGCACAGGACGTCGGCGGCGGTGCCCGCGTGCACCACGGCGTTGGTGACCAGCTCGCTGGTGAGGACCACGGCGTCGTCGAGGATGTCGGCGAATCCCCAGCCCTGGAGGGTGTCGCGGACGAAGGAGCGGGCGCTGGCGACAGATCGCCCCTGGGGCTCGAAGCTGGCGGCCGCGCGCGCGGTGATCACAGAACTCCTCGACCTGTTGTCGACGTGCTGGGCTGCCTGGCCGCTCGGCTCCTGCCGCGGATGCGGCAGGCCGCCCTTCGGCCGGGGTTCCGAGGGCTGCTCCCCCGGGATCAGTCCGGTGGTCATGTTGCGGCCGCCCCTCCGATGCCCGCTCGTTTCGTGCCACCGCCCTAGCCGGACGGACCGGTGCGGCTGGACAGCCGCATGCAAGGTTACTTACCTTCGCCGTCCACGCGGATGCCGGTCTGCAGTGTTTCCGCCCGGAGGGTGTGCGGACGGTGTGCGAAGCTGCCGAACTGTTATGGCCGGGTTCGGCCGGGGTGAAACACTGGGCAAGCTTCTGTTGAAGGTCCGGGCAGGCCGGGTGTCTTTTGATCGCGGTGGGCAGTAGTCCGTGGTGCGGCCTGGTAGACCGGGCGGATATACGCAGCAGTAACCGGCGCGCCGGGCAGGAGCGCCGGGAGCACGGCAGTGACGGTCGACCCCTGCGGGAGGGACACAGTGGAGTCTGGCGCAGCGACGCGGGGCACGAAGACGCGCGCGAAAGGCGGACAGTCCCTGATGAACCAGCGCAAACCGCGTGGCGGGACCACCGAAGTGGACACGGCCGCACTGAACCGGCTGCTGGCGGCCCTGGAATCCATGCGGGACGGCAACTTCCGCAAGCGGCTGACGGTCTCCGGCGACGGCGTGATGTCGGAGATCGCGGCCGTGTTCAACGAGGTGGCCGACCGCAATCTGCATCTGACCGGCGAGCTGGCCCGGGTGCGGCGCACGGTGGGCCGTGAGGGGAAGCTCACCGAACGGCTGGAAACGGGTGCCTGTGAGGGTTCCTGGGCGGCCGCGATCGAGAACTCCAACGCGCTCGTCGACGATCTCGTACGGCCCGTCTCCGAGGTCGGCCGGGTGCTCTCGGCGGTCGCGGAGGGTGATCTGTCGCCCCGTATGGAGTTGCGGACGCAGGCCCCGGACGGCACGGGGCAGCCGCTGCGCGGGGAGTTCCTGAAGGTCGGCCGTACCGTCAACAATCTGGTCGACCAGTTGTCCACGTTCACCGACGAGGTCACGCGGGTGGCCATCGAGGTGGGCACCGAGGGCAAGCTGGGCGGTCAGGCACGCGTGCGTGGCATGTCGGGCTCGTGGAAGGACCTCACGGACTCCGTCAACACGATGGCGTACCGGCTCACCGCGCAGGTGCGTGACATCGCGCTGGTGACCACGGCGGTCGCCAAGGGTGATCTGTCGCGGAAGGTCACGGTTCACGTGGCCGGG
>NZ_FLSP01000201.1 GCF_900091315.1 Streptomyces sp. DI166 | reverse complement strand
GCGGGGCGGGCGCCGGAGGCTGCGGAGCGGGGCGTGGGCGCGGAGGGCCCCCTCCCGTACGGCGGCACGGGCGGCCGCGGGCCCGCCACCGGGCGGAACCGCCGGAGCCGCGGGAGCCGCGGGAGCCGGTGCGGAGGCGTGCGCGTCGGGCCCGGGTACGTACCCCATGGCGGGAGCGGTGCCGCCGCCCGAGAAGTTGACGCCGCGCTCCAGCCGGTCGAGGCGGGCCATGACGGACCGCTCGTCGCCGTAGGCGGCGGGGAGGAGCACGCGGGCGCAGATCAGTTCGAGCTGGAGTCGGGGCGAGGTGGCGCCCCGCATCTCGGTGAGGCCCTCGTTGACGAGGTCGGCGGCGCGGCTGAGCTCGGCGGCCCCGAAGGTACCGGCCTGGGCCTGCATGCGCTCCAGCACATCAGCCGGGGCATCGATGAGCCCCTTGTCGACGGCGTCGGGAACGGCGGCGAGGATCACCAGATCGCGCAGCCGCTCCAGCAGATCGGCGACGAACCGACGGGGATCATTGCCCCCCTCGATGATCCGGTCGACGACCTCGAAGGCAGCGGCCCCGTCCCCGGTGGCGAAGGCCTCGACGACGGAGTCGAGGAGAGACCCGTCGGTGTACCCGAGCAGAGAGGTGGCCATGGCATAGGTCACACCCTCCTCCCGCGCACCGGCGAGCAGCTGGTCCATGACGGACATGGAGTCACGCACGGAACCGGCACCGGCGCGCACGACGAGGGGGAGGACGCCGTCCTCAACGGGGATCTTCTCCCGCCCGCAGACGTCGGCGAGGTAGTCGCGGAGGGTGCCGGGCGGGACAAGCCGGAAGGGGTAGTGGTGGGTCCGGGAGCGGATGGTCCCGATGACCTTCTCGGGCTCGGTGGTGGCGAAGATGAACTTCAGGTGCTCGGGCGGCTCCTCGACGACCTTGAGCAGGGCGTTGAAGCCGGCCGACGTGACCATGTGGGCCTCGTCGATGATGTAGATCTTGTACCGGCTGGAGGCGGGCCCGAAGAAGGCCTTCTCGCGCAGCTCACGGGCGTCGTCCACACCACCGTGGGAGGCGGCGTCGATCTCGATGACGTCGATGGACCCGGGGCCGTTGCGGGCGAGGTCCCGGCACGACTGGCACTCCCCGCAGGGGGTGGGCGTGGGACCTTGCTCACAGTTCAGGCAGCGGGCGAGGATCCGGGCGCTGGTCGTCTTGCCGCATCCGCGGGGGCCGCTGAACAGGTACGCGTGATTGACCCGGTTGTTCCGCAGCGCCTGCTGCAACGGGTCGGTGACATGCTCCTGCCCGATGACCTCGGCGAACGACTCCGGGCGATAGCGGCGGTACAGCGCGAGAGACGACACGCATACGAGGTTATAGGCGCCCACTGACAACCCGACCCACGGGAAGAGAACCCGTAGAGCCAGCGGAACCCGCGGAACCCTCCCGGGAACGCAAGCGCCCCCCACGCACCCGCCAGAGCCGACCTACCCTTGCTGCCTTCCGGCCCTGGGGGAGTTCAGTCAGATAGCGCCGCGTGAGGGGCTCCGCACAGAGTACCCGACGTCAGCAGGTGCCAACGAGTTCGCGAGCACCCTTCTCGGTCATGTAATGTTTCCGGCGGAGGATTCGCCTAGAGGCCTAGGGCGCACGCTTGGAAAGCGTGTTGGGGGCAACCCCTCACGAGTTCGAATCTCGTATCCTCCGCCAGTGCCTCACCGGGCACGATGTCGAAGGGCCCCACCGTTCGCGGTGGGGCCCTTCGACGTTGTCCGTCTCACTTTCCGTCTCAGTTCGTCTTCGGCGCCTCCCAGAGAGCGTCACCGACTTGCTGAGCGACTTTCCGCAGTAGCGTTCCAGTGACGTGCATGTAGCGGGCGCGCATGCGGGCCGCTCCCCCGGGCTCCCAACCCATGATCGCGTCGACCACGACGTCCGGCACTCCGAGGATCAGGAGGACGGTCGCAGCGGTGTGGCGAGCGTCATGGAGGCGGCCGTCTCGAACGCCCGCGTTCTTCAGGAGCTTCTTCCAGATGTGGAAGTCGGTGTTCGGGCTGAGGGGGCCGCCGTTCGGGGAGGCGAAGACGTATCCCTTGTCCTCCCAGTCGGTGTCGGCCTCGATTCGGTCCTTCTCCTGCTGCTCCTGGTGTTGGCGGAGTAGCTTGATCAGCGGGTCGGGCAGCCCGATCGTGCGACGCCCGGCGCGAGACTTGGTGGACTTGTGCTCTCGGCGGGTCTGCTGCTTCTGGGGGCAGTAGCCAGCTTTCCGGCCGCACGGGACAGGATTGGTGCCTCAGTACTGTTGATCGTGACAGGCGGTGGCCTCCTCTACGGACTGTGGCGCCTGGCTAATCGCCTATCACCGCACGCAAGGGTGCTCGGCCACAGTGATGGGGCTGCGACTTCATAACCACCAGCTGATCGCCCGTGCCAGAACCGTGCCAGGTCCTGCGGGGTACCACGGGAAATGGCGGAGACCAGGTCGTCGACCAGCCAGCTCCCGTAGCCGCTGCGTTGCAGGTCAGCCCAGGAGTCGCCCGTAGAGGACCCAAGCTTCCCAAGCTGAGCGCTTCCTGCGATCCCGGGCGGCAGGGCCGAAACGCTGCGACGGTCCCGGCGGAGGCCAGGACCGCCAGTACTGCGTGATGGTCCCGGCCACGTAGAACTACGCTTGATGGCCCGTCAGCCTGAACCCGTTCGGTGAGCAGATACTCGACCGGATGCGCCGTGGAGATTTGTCCGGCGGGACGATGCCCGCCGGACGCAGTTGGTCGCTGATCAGAACAGCTGAGGTGCCAAACCGGCGGTTGCGCCTCCGACGACGGGAACGAGCATGACCAGCCAGCCGCGTGCGCTACGCATCGGGGACTCTTCCTGACGGATCATCAGCGCAAGGGCCATGCCTGCCATGGCAGGGAGAGCAATTCCGAGAATGGCGAGCACCAGCAAGTTGGGTACGGAGTGTCGCGTAATAGCCCACCCCGCGCCGAGGCTGAGCGCCGCAGCGGTGATCAGCTCTCCGGTCGGCTGGATGAGGCCAAGTCGAGGCCGGTCGGCCCCTGCGACCCTTGCGTTGGTGCGGACGACTGCGAGCATCCAGATGATGCCTGCTACGACCAGTAGGGTTTCGCAAGCGAAGACAATGTTTGCTGCCAGCATGACTTTCCTCCGGTTGTGCTAGGCGCAGGCCGCCTTGACCCCTTCAAGTCCCAGGAGCTGGGCGCCGACCCACTGAAGGTCGTTAGCAAGGGTGTGCCCCTTGCCCTTCCGGATGGCCTTGATCGCGCTCACGATCCGCTTGACCCCCACGCGCTTCGCCACCTTCACGATCTTCACCATCTTCGCGGCGGGAAGCAGATTGGTGCCGATGGCCACCGCAACCGCGCCCATGCACCCGAAGCTGGGCCAGCCGAAACGAAGTTGCGCCTGCCCCTGGGCCGGCTTCCGGCTCTGCTCCTGTTGCTTCAGGTAGGCGATGGTCGCCGCGTCCCCCTGCGCCAAGACGTCCTCGGGTATAGACATCATCGTCTCGAGCAGTGCTTCCCATTGGGCATCATCGCCAACCTCGTCGGCGGCGACGGACACCGCGACGGTGGGGCGGTGCGTGACCTCTGCTGCGTGTGCACCGGTGCTTGAGGCGAAGATCGCGCCTGCCGTGAGGGCTGAAACAAGCATGGCGGCACCGCGAGTGAAGCGGGCCCGGTCGGTCAAACTGGTGGGCATCTGTCCCCGTTTGCGTGTCGTTGGATGGACACACGCAGTTGCCCCTCCCGGTAAGGCGGGAAGGGTGCGCGCGCCCGTGTGTGGTCGGGATCAACAGAAGCAGATCGCGATCACTGAAGCCGTGACGGGCCACGATTCCGCCTCGAACCTTCCAGCAGATTGCCAGGCGTAACGACCCAATAACCATTTGATCCCAGGCTAGCTATTGAAGGAACCTTCAATTCTAAACAGCTGGTTGAAGCTTCTTGATTGCGCGCACGGTCCCCGTAGACCTCCACGACGCCGTACTACGAGGTGGCCACGGCCGGGTACGCAGCCGCGCTGAGCGATCTGGAGGAAAGCAAGCTGGACGACCAAGCTCTGGAGCGGTCCGAGATCATCAAGTGAGGCCCCGCCGTGTCCCGAGACCGTCTCAGTTTCCGTCTCATTCAGCGCCGTTCACGGTCGTTCAGGCGAGACCCAGGAGTGTCCCTTTATCGGTAGTCAGCCGCCCG
>NZ_FLSP01000200.1 GCF_900091315.1 Streptomyces sp. DI166 | reverse complement strand
GGAGCCGGACACCGTCGTCGGCCCCATTGCCCTATGGGACGTTAGCTGGGTGAGCCACGGGAGCATCCGGGGCTTCGGTCGGCTCGGTAGTAAGAGGGGCTTCAGGCCACAGGCGGTGAGCGAGAGCGTTTGCCGCAGTGATCATCTGGGCGTGGGTGGGCTGTTCGGTCTGTGGGTCCAGGACGGTGGGCGGGTGCGGGCTGAGCCCGGGGCCGTGGGCGATTGCCCGGTTGGCGGGGAAGCGCCCGAGAACAGGTGTCCCGTAGCGGGCGAGCTCATTCTCGACGGCCACGTCGAAGTCGTCGGGCTGTACGTCGAGGGTGGCGGGGTTGACGAGCAGCATCCCGGTCAGGGGGCGCTTCGAGGTCCAACGACCCAGCTCCTGCTGGCGCCACTGCATGGCCGATTCGGCAGGCGTCAGCATCACGGCTTCGGCGGGGAGCGGGATATGCCGCTCGTAGGGTTCTGCCCGGTGTACGAGGATTCGTGCGTCGGTGAGCCGGCCGAGGGAGTGTTCTTCCCAGGGCCAGTCGTCGTTCCTGCTGATCAGGAATACGCGGTCGAAGCGACGCCGGGCGTCCGCCAGCGCGGCGGCGACTGCTTCGGCATCGTCGGAGACTTTCAGCGACCAGAGTTCTCCAGGTGGCGGGGCGATACGAAGCCGCCGCCACCCCTCGACTGTGCTTGGGACCGGGGCCGTGGCCCATGACGGCTGCCCAGGGTCACGGAAGCCGATCCAGCCGTCCCGGTCCCGAGCGAGGATGATGGCGGCGACCAGGCCCTGCGTCGTCCATACGGCCGCGATCTGCTCCGCCACCCAGGACAGATCGTCCCGGTGCATGCCGCCGGTGTGTGGCACCCCTGTGAGCTGGATGGTGACACCGTCGTGGTCCTGGGCGCCGCGATCTGGGCCCTCGACGTTGGTGTTTGGGCGACTGACGCTGAGGCGATCACCGATCGCGGTCAGCGGCCGTGGACCGGGCACCGGAACGTGTGGGAGGGACGCGGCCTTACAGCTGCGCACGGTGAGCACGCCCCTCCAGTCCCACGTTCCGGGCCGCGGGGCCAGTCGTACCGTGCACTCCTCGGCGCCGCAGGCATGGTCCAGGAGACGTAGGCCGCAGCCCACGACGCGGTCCGTCAGCACTTCGATGAGCCGAGCGTCGTCGAACTGCGGTCCGGCCACCTGGCGTTCCAAGATCCAGTCGAGTCCGTAGTCGGTCATCTGGGTGGCCATCCGCACCCCGGCGTAGCCCGCCAGACTGTCCCACAGGCGCGGACGCCGCAGAAGGGCACTGCCCATCGCGGAGGAGGCGCTGAGCTGGCGCACCAAACTGCGCGCCGCCGGTTCTCTCCGCCGAGGCCCCGGCTCCGGACGCTGAGGATCCCACTGTGTGCTGTGCCCAGCCATTCGGATCCGCTCTTCGTAGGCGGCCAGCAGCGCGGGCAGGTCCACCCCGTGTGGTCCGGTCACCCACACCGCCGGCTCGGCAGCCCGCCACGACCGCTCGTACACCCAGGTACGAAATCCGAACCGCAACCGCTTGGTGTCGGTCTGGACGACCAACCCGCGCACCCCGCGCCACGGCCCCCTCTTCGGCTGGTATGGCAGTAGCTCAAACAGGGCGTGCACGTCCTCGGACCGCTCCACCCGGAGCACCAGACCCTCGGCCACGGGCTTGGTCTCCCGCACTCCGAACGGCCGGGTCTGTCCAGTCACCGCGCCCAGTGCGGAGACGAGCACGGACTCCAACAGGGCCTGGGCCGTCCAAGCGGCAGGGATCAACTGGTCGAAGTGTTGAAGTGCGCCGAGGCGCTGCCGCGCGCCTTCCAGAGACTCACCGGTGAGCTGGGCGGCGGCGTTACTGATTTGGTCGAGGTTGTACATGACGCGCTCCCTCCGCAGAAGCCGCCCCCCGACCTGGGCAGCGAAGGCGCGTGTCAACACAGCGACAGCAGATAGAAAACGAGATGAGGGCCAAGCGACGTAGGTTCTCCGGGCAATGCCCTCTGAGGTCGGGGCAGGCATCCAGAACTGGCCGCGTCCGAGGCCAGGCGAGGCGAACCTATTGCATCTGCTCGTCAGCGTTCAACCACATCACATGCGCATCCCTCGAATAGCGTACGAGCTGGGGATGCCGGCCCAACCCAGAGAGCTCGGAACGACCAGCGGCTTCATTCCTCTGACGCAGCTCACGAACACCCTCTCCGCGAAGACGTCGGGGCAGCGCGACATGCAAGATACCGATCGAAAATCTCCTGACTATCAGGAGTGAAGGTCCACTGCTGCAGAGCCCGCCGCAGCTCGGACGCGGTCAGCCACCCGTGCCAGGCCACCTCTGCTGGGTCGGGGGCGACGATCTCCGGAAGCATGGCATCGCACACCCCAAGCCAGTGAGGGCTGAGCCCACCCCGGTTGAGGAACGTGAACCGAAGGCACACTGCCGCCCGCGCCCCCAGCTCCTCACTGAGCTCGCGGGCAGCCGCCTGCTCATAAGACTCGCCAACTCCCGCAGCGCCCCCGACACCGAGTTCGTAGTGCCCCGGGAAACGGGACAGCTGCTCGGCACGACGATGGACGAGAAAGCGACCTTGCCCATCGCGGCACACCACCACGCCAACCCGGTGCAGCCAGCCCTCCCGGACAGCCTCCCTCCGGCTGACCACTCCCAGCACTCGGTCCTGAGCATCGACACGTTCCACGAGTTCATCCACGACGCACACGGTCCCAGACACCACTGACACCCGACCGAAATGCCCAGAGGGTCAAGCCACTAGCCCCGTCGGACGAACTCCACTACACCGAACGACAGGTCACGCTCCCGTCTCGATTCTCAATAACTTGTCTTTGAGCCCTGTACAGCGGGCATGAAGACCTGGTTCGAACTGGCAGTGCCCGACTCCGCAAGAGGCAGCGCAACTGTGCCCTCCCGGACTGCACCGTGACCGCCCGGATATCAGGCAAAGCGGATCGGCTACCACCCCGTGACGGACTTCGCGGTGTACGACCTCTAGCTCGTGCCCGTGCTGCTTCCCAGGTCTGCCGTCGTGCATCGTCGGGGCTCGGCAGCCCGCCTCGGCCACATCGGGTTTACGGACGCAGTCAGAACGACCAGCTGCGCCGGTCGGACAGCCATCGCAGAGTGACTTCGCCGCACCATGTCTGATGCTGGCGAAGGTGCGGTGACCAGTCCGCCGGAGGCTGTGCACCGGAGACCAGGAAGAAGCCAGAGAGCGCGGCGAGGGCGGCATCGAGCTGCTCGTCGGCGACCCCGAGGGCGGTGGGATGCGCCGCGAACAGAGTCGTGGCGTCGTGACCGTCAGCGAACGCGGTGGCCAAGAGGAGGACCAGGTCGAACCAACTGGCCCCGACACACGGCCAGTTCCAGTCGCAGATCCACGCGCCGCCGCGGGTATCGATGAGTACGTTGTCCTGGCGCAGGTCGTGGTGCAAGACGGCGGTGCCCGCTGTGGCCATTCGCCATTGGCCCTCCAGCTCAGCCAGCTGCGGCGTGAGCCCGAGCGGCATCCATGCAGGCAGAAGCTCCGGCCTGGTCCTGCCGGCTTGCAGGTCGCGCCAGTCGGTGAAGTCGCCCTCGGCGTCGATCGGCTTGAGACCGAGTTCCAGTATTTGTGGCGAAGCCACGGCGAGCGCCTCCGCCGCGGTGGCGTAGATGTCCAGGGTGGCGTTCAGGTCGTTGGACTGCCAGGGTTCGGCGGGCATGTGCCCGCCATCGACCGCGTCGAAGCCAAGGACAACCCATTCGTCCTGCTCCTCGATCCACTGCAAGCGGGGAGCCGGAACCTCCGGGGGCAGTGCCTGGTTGATCAACGCCTCCCTCCGGTAACAGTCGGCGATCACAGCGTTCTCTCCGCCGTTGACCGCCTTGATGAACTGCGTGCCGCTGCTTCCGTGGGCAACCGCGGCAAACCCACTGGTGAAGCCGCTCCCCGCACTTGGCTCCGCGTCCACCACACCACCCAAGTGCCGTGAGATCAGCTGCCAGACGGCATGTGGAAGGTCGCCCCAGCGCGGACGTACCGCTGTGGAGTTGTACTGCAGGCGCGGGGTGACGATGTTCGGCATTCTGCAAGAGTGGGGGAACCCATCCTCCCTGTGCGACAGATTTTTAGTACGGGTCCGGGCCAGTCCACCTGGTAGCAGCCACTACCTCGCCGAACGGCGCAGCCACGACGCTGGACGCGCTACCGGAGGACGAGCAGATCCGTGCGTTCGACGAGTGGGGAAAGAGTTCGGTCGTCGTGGCCTTGGGCG
>NZ_FLSP01000199.1 GCF_900091315.1 Streptomyces sp. DI166 | reverse complement strand
CCTCGTCCCAGAAATCGGCGAGGGCCGCGGCCGTGGGCTGTGGCCGGTCGGCGTTGGGAGAGTGCTCGGCGCCGGGGACGACCGTGCGGCGGGCGCCGAGCCGCAGGGCCATCTCGTCGAGGAGGGGTACCGGCCAGGTGTCGTCCTTCTCGCCGGACACGACATGGAACGGCAGTGGCACGGCGGCCAGTTCGGCGACCCGGTCCGGCTCCGTGCACAACTGGTGGCCGGTGGCGATGAGTTGCGCGGGCTTGTTGCCGAACCAGCGGCGCCGCAGCTGGTCGGGGCCGCCGAGCCCGCGTGCCGGGCCGCC
This sequence comes from Streptomyces sp. DI166, assembly GCF_900091315.1. Lineage (GTDB taxonomy): Bacteria > Actinomycetota > Actinomycetes > Streptomycetales > Streptomycetaceae > Streptomyces > Streptomyces fuscus. Next base: position 3,998 of record NZ_FLSP01000199.1, on the reverse strand, counting down.
GACCTCCTCGGGCGGGCCCATCGCCAGGATCGCCTCCCACAACTCGGCCATCGTCATCACGGTGAGCGCGTCCCGCAGCAGCTTCACACGCTCCTGCTGCGCGGCGGAGATCTGCGCGGGGCCCGACGAGATCAGCGTCAGCGACCGGAACGGGGAGTGGTCCAGCAGGACCGCGGCACGGGCGATCTGCCCGCCGAGGGAGTGCCCGACGAGGTGCACCGGGGCGCCCACGGCCGCCGCCTGGGCGAGCACGTCCCGCGCCAACTCGATCCGCGCGTAGGCCGATTCGTCGTCCGCCGGCCCGTCCGACTCGTACTGTCCCCGCCCGTCCACTGCGACCGTACGGTACCCGCGCGCCGTGAGCGGCGCGTGCAGCAGCGTGAAGTCCTCCTTGCTCCCGGTGAACCCGGGCAGCAGCAGCGCGACACCGCGCTGCTCGACTCCGTCCGGCACCGGACAGTCCACGACGGCGAAGTCGCCGCGCGCGGTGGTGAGGCGGTACGCGCGAGCGGGGGCGGGCGGGGCGAGAGGGGCGTGAGCGGTCACGGGGGTCGAGAGTAGCGGGCGGGGCGCGGGCGCTGGGCCGGATGCCTGGTGCGGGATCGCGAAAGGCCCGGCCCCCCGAACGGGGGACCGGGCCTCTCGGCAGGCTGGGAGATCAGCTCTCCGTGGACTCCGCGGCGACCGCGGCCTTCCGGGTGCGGCGCGCCTTCGGCTTCGCCTCGGCAGCGGCCTCGGTCGGAGCCTCCGCCGCCTTGCGGGTCCGGCGACGCGGCGCCGTCGGCTCCTCCGCGGCCTGGGCCGGGATGTCGGCGGTCTCCGGCGACCTTGCGGGTGCGGCGTGCCTTCGGCTTGGTCTCGGTGCCTTCGGCGGTGTCGACGGCGGCTTCGGCGGCCTTGCGGGTGCGGCGGGGCTTGGTCTCGGTGGCGGTGGTGTCCGTCTCCGGGGTGGCCTCGGCGGTCTTCCGCGTGCGGCGCGTCCTGGGCTTGGCCTCGGCTGCTTCGGCGGTGTCCACGGCGGCTTCGGCGGCCTTGCGCGTACGACGCGGCTTCGCCTCGGGCTCGGGCTGTGCCTCCGGCTCGACGACCGGCGCCGGTGCCTCGACGACGGTCTCCGCCGCGGTGACCTCCGGCTCCGCGGACTTACGGGTCCGGCGGCGGCGCGGCGTGGCCTCGGCGACGGGCTCGGTCGTGGCGGCCGGGGCGACCTCGACGGCACCTTCGGCGGTGTCGACAGCCACCTCGGCGGCCTGCGCCTGCGCCTGCTCCGGAGCCGCTCCGCCGCGGGTGCGGCGACGGCGGCGCGGGGTGCGGGTCGCGGTGGCCTCCTCGGCCGCCGGAGTCGCCTCGGCGGCGTCCGTACCGGCCGGGGCGTCCGCGGAGTCGAGCGGGGTTCCGCCGCGGGTGCGGCGACGGCGGCGCGGCGTACGTGCCGGGCGCTCGCGGTCGTCGGAACGGGACTCGTCCCGGCGCCCGCCACGGCCACGCGGACCACCGCGACCGCCGGTCTCACCGAGGTCCTCGACCTCCTCCGCCGCGAGCCCGGCGCGCGTGCGCTCCGAGCGCGGCAGGACACCCTTGGTGCCCGCGGGGATGCTCAGCTCCTCGAAGAGGTGCGGGGAGGTGGAGTACGTCTCCACGGGGTCGTTGAAGCCGAGGCCCAGCGCCTTGTTGATGAGCTGCCAGCGCGGGATGTCGTCCCAGTCGACGAGGGTGATCGCCGTACCCGACGCGCCCGCGCGGCCCGTACGGCCGATGCGGTGCAGGTACGTCTTCTCCTCCTCCGGCGACTGGTAGTTGATCACGTGCGTCACGCCCTCGACGTCGATGCCGCGGGCGGCGACGTCGGTGCAGACGAGGACGTCCACCTTGCCGTTGCGGAAGGCGCGCAGCGCCTGCTCACGGGCGCCCTGGCCCAGGTCGCCGTGGACCGCGCCGGCGGCGAAACCGCGGCGCTGGAGCTGCTCGGCGATGTCGGCCGCCGTGCGCTTGGTGCGGCAGAAGATCATCGCGAGCCCGCGGCCCTCGGCCTGCAGGATGCGCGCGACCATCTCCGGCTTGTCCATGGAGTGCGCGCGGTAGACGAACTGCGCGATGTTGGCCACGGTCGCGCCCTCGTCGTCCGGCGCGGTGGCGCGGATGTGGGTGGGCTGCGACATGTAGCGGCGGGCGAGACCGATCACCGCGCCCGGCATGGTCGCCGAGAACAGCATCGTCTGGCGGCGGGCCGGGAGCATGCCGATGATCTTCTCGACGTCGGGCAGGAAGCCCAGGTCGAGCATCTCGTCGGCCTCGTCCAGGACGAGCGCCTTGATGTGCTTGAGGTTGAGCTTCTTCTGGCCTGCCAGGTCCAGCAGCCGGCCCGGGGTGCCGACGATGACGTCGACGCCCTTCTTCAGGGCCTCCACCTGGGGCTCGTAGGCGCGGCCGCCGTAGATGGCGAGCACGCGGACGTTGCGCACCTTGCCGGCGGTCAGCAGGTCGTTGGTGACCTGCGTGCACAGCTCGCGGGTGGGGACGACGACGAGCGCCTGGGGGGCGTCGGTCAGGTCCTCGGGCTTGGCGCGCCCGGCCTCCACGTCGGCCGGGACGGTGACGCGCTCAAGGAGCGGAAGGCCGAAGCCCAGCGTCTTGCCGGTACCGGTCTTGGCCTGGCCGATGACGTCGGTGCCCGAGAGGGCGACGGGGAGCGTCATCTCCTGGATGGGGAAGGGGTTCACGATGCCGACGGCCTCAAGGGCCTCGGCCGTCTCAGGAAGGATTCCGAGCTCTCGGAAAGTCGTAGTCAGGGTGCTGCCTCTTCTGTGTGCGCGGTGCGAGGCGAGCGCAGGGGGTCTGTGCGACCGTGCCGGGGGACGTCGGCTGCCATACGGTCGGGCCGTAAGGCACGGGACCACTGCCGACGCTCTAGCGCTCGTACCGCTGAGGGTGTCCCCCCGTCGATCCGTACGCACTGTGCCGTACGGACGAGGGGCTGTCGGGTCGGAGCCGATCGGGCCACCGACCGGGCATCCTCATACACGCGGCCCGTCGAGACACCGTCGAACTGCGTCGACGTACTCAGCAGGCGCATTACCACCATACCCCGGAAACGCGCACATGCGATGGCCGAATTGGTCACGTAGTCGTCGTCACACTGATTGACCAGGGACTTCCCCCGCGCGGCAAGCGGGCTATTGTGCGCTGCATGACCACCTCTGACAAGCCTGACCCCGCCGCCGACAGCAAGGACGCCCCCGTCGAGCACACCGGAGTGGCCGCCCAGGACTGGGCCACCGCCTCCGCCGATCCGCAGTACCGTGCCGCGGTCGTCGATCTGCTCGGCGCGCTGGCCTACGGGGAGCTCGCGGCGTTCGAACGGCTCGCGGAGGACGCCAAGCTGGCGCCGACCCTGGCGGACAAGGCGGAGCTGGCGAAGATGGCCTCGGCCGAGTTCCACCACTTCGAGCAGTTGCGCGACCGGCTGAAGTCGATCGGCGAGGAGCCCACCCAGGCGATGGAGCCGTTCGTCGCCGCGCTGGACGGCTTCCACAAGCAGACGGCGCCCTCGGACTGGCTGGAGGGCCTGGTCAAGGCGTACGTCGGTGACTCGATCGCCAGTGACTTCTACCGGGAGGTCGCGGCGCGGCTCGACTCGGACACCCGTGAGCTGGTGCTCGCGGTCCTGGACGACACGGGGCACGCCGGGTTCGCGGTGGAGAAGGTCCGGGCCGCGATCGACGCCGACCCGCGCGTGGGCGGGCGGCTCGCGCTGTGGGCGCGGCGGCTGATGGGCGAGGCGCTGTCGCAGTCCCAGCGGGTGGTCGCGGACCGGGACGCGCTGTCGACGATGCTCGTGGGCGGTGTGGCGGACGGTTTCGACCTCGCGGAGGTCGGGCGGATGTTCTCGCGGATCACCGAGGCGCACACCAAGCGGATGGCCGCGCTGGGGCTGGCGGCGTAGGACCGCGGGTTCCTTCTTCGGGCCCTCCTCCGGGCTCCGGGTTTCCGGGGCCCGA
>NZ_FLSP01000198.1 GCF_900091315.1 Streptomyces sp. DI166 | reverse complement strand
TAACTGGCTGACTGCGTTCTGGCTGGCGGTGATCTGCCGCGATACGCAGCGCATGACGCAGTTGTGTGAGATCCCGCTGGACCGGTTGCTGTCGCCGCCGGGGGCGTACGACGAGTACATCTACAGTTGGGTGGACACGCTTCAGACGTACTGGTTGCGCCGCCCGGGTCTGGTGGAGAAGCTCACGAACACGCTGCAGATGTCCCACCCGGATGTGGCCCGTATCGCCCCGCGTGACCTGTTGGACGGTGTGCTTTACCCGCCCATCCACCTCTTCTCCCGCTTGATTGCGAGGGATTGGGACGGTTTCGCGTCCGGCATGGTGGATGCATTGAAGCTGCATCAGGCGTACTGGACCCTGAATGAGGACCGGGCGTCGGACATCGACGGCAGCATCGCCCTCGGCCCCCTTGCCATGGCCTGTTGGGCCTACGACGGCCAGGTGCCCCTCGGTGTGGAGTCCGACTACCTCCCCAAGCACCTGATCGAGCACAGCTGGCTCGGCGAGTTCCCCACGTGACGCCGAAGGCCGAACGGCGACCGGAACGGGACTCCGAGCCAGGACTGGAGTGAAGGTGAGCGGCGGAACGTCAGCTGGCTCGCGGAGATGTTGGGCGTGGCTCAGGACGTGTGCGTAGGTGTCGGCGCGCCGAGCTGGAACTGGCTGGTGGCGACGGACGGGGGCGGTAGGAGTGGCTGAACAGCCGACGCGTGACCGCGCGCGTCCTTGATTGGTTCTCGGACCGCGGGGGACCGGACCTGTCCGGACAGGTTCCGTCCGGATTGAGCCAACGGTGCGTCAACTGCGTTGCGAGTGCAAGCAGATGTACGAGAGTGTGTTCGATATGCTGAACGTGCTGTGACGCAAGTGGCCTACGGGGGAGGGGCGATGAAGTTCGACATGGGGTCGACGACCCTGGCGGAGCTCGGGAAGAGCACCGGGGGTTCGGTTCAGGATCTCGGGACGCTGATCAGCTGGCTGGTGCAGGCGGCCGAGCCGTTGGAGGGGAAGTTCAACGGGGCCGGCAAGGCGGCGTTCGACAGGTTCAAGCTCAACGCCGACGAGATCACGAACGCGCTGAACAGCTCCCTCGACGCCATCCTCGGCGGTCAGGTCGGCATGGACACCGCGTTCAGCACCGGTGACACGGAGCTGGAGGACAACGCCAACCGGAACATCGGCGTAGCCAACTTCGACGCGGCGCGCTTCGGCGCGCGGTGAGGCCGTAGCGCCGCAGAGCTGTAGTCCGTCCGTCGCCGACGTCACCGTTTACAGGGGGAATTCGACCATGGGGCAGAACCTCGACCGCCGTTCGTACGACACCGGCGCCTCCGGCGAGGTGCAGATGAGCCTGGCCGGGATCATCGGTCAGCTGGAGCGCGTGCTCGCCGACCGGGATGCCGCAGTGAAGGCCGCGATGGCCGACTTCACGGCGGACGGCGTCGCCGACGAGTACCACGGCAAGGAGATGCGCTGGAACCGCGCGGCCAGTGAGGTGCGCGAGATCATCCGGCTGGTCCGCTCGACGATGGAGCAGAACGACGGGACCGCGCAGACGACGCTGGCCAGGGCGAAGGCGGCCGTCGACAACATCGGCTGACGGCGGGGCGGTTCTTCTCAAACGGGGGTCGGCGCATGAGCAAGTGGGACATATCGCCGTCGGGCGTCGGGCATGTCGTCTCGACCGTCGGGGACGTGATGACCGTCCTGGACGACATCATCACGGCGTACTCGCAGGACATGGAGGGCGCGGCCAAGGCGGCCGGGACGGTCGCTCCGGGCGGGGCGGGCGGAGCGAACAAGGGGCAGACCGGGCTGGTGGCCGCGGGGATCGCGGAGTTCTTGCGGGAGTCGGCCGAGGAGTTGCAGTTCCTCGGTGTGCGGATGGGCAAGTCGGTCAACGGCGCGGTGGAGGCGACGGTCGCCTACCGGGACGGTGACCTGGAGATGGCGGCCGAGGCGCAGCACCGGGCGGCCGGCCTGGTGCGGCCGGACATGCCGGACGGCTGGAAGGCGGGCCGTCTGTGATCGACCCGGAGTCGATACCGCTGTTCACCGGTGACCTGGGGCAGTTGGAGCAGCATATCGACGCCCTGCGCGTCGAGGCGGACGGGATTCGCAAGGCGGGCGGGGAGGCGCACCGGCAGTTCCAGGGGCTGTCGGCCTTCTACGAGGCGCCGGAGGCGGAGCAGTTGTTCGCCTCCACCGCTCCGGTGCGGGACGCGGCGGACGCGTACGCGGACAAGGTCTCGGGCGTGGTGAGCGCCCTGTCGGCGTACGCCGTCGAGGTCGGGCCCATCGCCAAGCGGCTGGAGGCGCTGCAGAAGAAGGCGTACGGCTTCGTGGCAGGTCTGAAGACCGAGGGCGGTGAGATCGACGAGAACTGGGCCGAGGACGAGGACAGGGTCACCGAGCACAACGAGCTGTTGCACGAGGTCAATGTCGCCCGGGCGCAGTTCTACGCCGCCGAGATCGCCTGCCACAACAAGATCACGGCACTGGTCGGCGGCACGCAGTACGCCCTGAACACCGGCGCCAAGCAGTTCCGGCCACTGGGCGCGGAGTTGTACGGCGCCAGCGCCGAGGTGCTGGACCAGGCGGAGGAACTGCCGTGGGGGACACCGGTCACGCAGGACCGTGACTGGTGGGACCCGGACGACCTCGGCTACTACGCCAAGAGTTACGTCTGGGACGGTGTGGTCGTCGACGGCATCGAGGGCACCCTCGACGGCATCGCGACGCTCATCGGCCTGAACGGCTCGGACGCCGCCGCGCAGTCCTGGGAGGGACTGGTCCGGGTGGTGGTCGGTGCCGAGACGTACCTGATGGAAGGGGCCAGCGGCCAGAAGCCGACGAGCGGCATTTTTGGGTCCGAGTTCGCCCAGGGCAGCAAGGTGTACGCGAAGGAGTTCGCCAAGGGCTTCGTCGCCTGGGACCAGTGGAAGGAAAACCCCGCCCGAGCCGCGGGCCTGGTCACCTTCAACCTCCTCACCCTGGGCGCGGGACCCCTCAAGGCGGTCTCCGCGGGCAAGGCCGGCACCGCCGCGAAGGTCGCCAACACGGTCGGCAAGGTCGGCGAGGTCATCGACCCGATCGGCGCCATGGCCAAGGCCACGGGCTACGCCCCGAAGCTGGCCGACCTCACGGCCAGCCTGCGCAACACGAACGTCATTCCCGAACTGGCGGGCGCCCGAAGCGTGCTGGAGCTCTCGGACGGCTCCAAACTCGTCATCGAGGACGGCCGGTTCATCGCGTACGACAGGCACGGAGAGGTCGTCGGAGAAGCCCCACGGCAGGAACCCTCCCTGGCCGAGGGGACCGTACCGGCACAGGAACGGGAGTTGGCCGGGGTCGGCGCGGGCACGCATGAAGCATCCGGCTCTCATACGCCTGAGTCGGGCGGTGCAGGAACGGTTGCCCACGGTCATGGCGGCGCTGGCTCCGGCGGGTCGGGCGGTGCCAACGGTACGAATGGCGGGGGCCCCGGCTGGCCCTCGGAGCCTCCGCGCCCGAGTTTCATGCGGGACGGGCCCAATCCTTACGGCCCTCGCGGAAATCTCACGCGGGAGCAGATCGAGGAGATCCAGGTATACCGGGCCAATCATGAACCCGGGTACCTCAAGCAGTTCTACCGGAAAAACGGAACCCGTCTGAGTCTGAGTCTCTACGACGAGAGCGGATATACGCCGCCTCAGCTCGTACAGCTACCGGACAACGGCCCGTGGATTCGGGCGAAGGATGTGCCAGAACCGCCTAGGCCGTATTACCTCGACGAGAAGTATATTCGCGAGGGGGCGGATACCGTCACTGATGCGGCCAGGCTCAAGAAGCTGAATGATGCAGCGTTGAGGCGTCATCTCGCCATCCAGTGGGACAACTTGGTCCGAAAGTGGAAGGCGGAGACAGGTGCCGTTCACCAGCAGTATGGCACTGATGAGACCTATGTTGACTGGGCTGAGGCCGGAGGGACATACAAAGAGTCGCATACTCAGATGGTGGAGCTGGCGGAGGAGTTCGGAGAGACCGCTGCCAGATCCCATTACATGGCCGAAAAAGGTCCGGGATTTGTGGAGCAGAGGCTTCTCGGCCCGAAGAACGGTAATCATCAGTTCGACCAAGTATGGAAGCATGATGACGGTCGAATAGTGGTTATTGAGGCCAAGAGCAGCCCCGATACCGAACTTGGTATACGGACTCTTCCAAATGGTAAGCAGGTCTACCAAGGGAGTAAAGAATATTTTGAAGACATCCTTGCGGCAATGGCGAAGCGTGGTGAACGCGATCTTGTGCGTGCAATGGATAAGGCGTTGCAGGAGGGGAAGCTGGAGTACGTCGTGGTCCACGGTGAGAG
>NZ_FLSP01000197.1 GCF_900091315.1 Streptomyces sp. DI166 | reverse complement strand
CTCGGGCAACCCACCTCGCCCCGGCCCACCTGGGACGGAGCGGGTACAGCGTACCGGCCCGGCGCGGTTCGCGGGGGCCGTGGTCCACACGGGGTCCACTGCCTCTTGTCCGTCACCCAACCACCTCAGGGATCACCCGCTCCTGGACCGAGGCTTTCACCAGCAGCGAGGCTTGATGTCTTGTCGGCCTGATCCGAGATCTCGATCTCCACTGATACGTGTGCCCGTGGTCTACCACGCCTCCGTCTCAGGGAGCGCCACGCTTTATGTTGTCACGCAACTCGTGAACGGCCTTGGCCTGTCATGAACGCGCAGGGAGCCCTTGGTGGGTACTTGCCGGGAACTCATGCCGGGGGGCAGAAGGGGACTGGATTTGGCCATTAGGTCTTCAGCCTTACAAGGTGGTTGATAGCCTCCACCCAAGGGGCTTCGACATGCCACGAACCTGAAGCACCCTCCACTCCCGATCGCGATCGAAAGTTCCCCGTGAGGGCGCGACCCGCTATCGCAGCGTAAACAAAAGAGGGGCAATGCGAAATAGACGCCATGAACAAAATGAAAGCCACGCGGATCGAGCACGGCGCATCCTTAAGATGCGCGAGGCTGAAGCAGCGCGAGAAGCCCAAGTGGCGCCGAGCCGCCATACACCCAGCGATCATGGACCTGCCCCAAGCAAGGAAGAGACTCTCGAAGCAGCGGTAGCCGATTGCCTAGATCGAGCGCAGCGTCAGGATTATGCTGACATCCAGCGAGTTCAAACGCAGACGAGAAGAGGCTTTCTCAGACGCAGCAGCTATGAAGCGGGCTGGCCGTTGGTCAACACTCGGCACGAGCGGCAAGGCGAGAACGACTCCGCGATTGAACGCACCTACTACCTACTGGCGACCGGAGAGTTCGCTATTCATCACGCGGGCAGCGTAACGGGATACAGCTACTCCGAGTCAAGCATTAGCCAAGTCACCCCTTACGAAATCTTGGAAGACGGTGGATTGCGGCGCGACTTTACCCAAGTACTGAATGCCGTAAATGAACTGTTCACTTCTAATCGATTTCCCTAAAGTGCTCGCCCCTGGGGTGGCATAGCCTCGTTGTTCCGGAATAGCGGCTGAACGATCGTCGATGGCAGTGGTCGGGGTCTGGTGCCCCCATTGCTATCAAGGCACACCGCCGTCCTACCCTGGACTCCTCGGAACGCGGCGTGTGCACGACCTCCCCGGTTGCACTCCCCATGCAGCCTGCGGCCTGGGTACCGTCAAGGGGAGAAGCCCCGACGGATGGAGCACGATGCCTCGCCGCCCTCTGGACCGCCGGCGCCTCACCGATAGGGGGGCGCGCTGATGCTGGAAGAAGCCGAAGAGATCGGCCGTCGCGCACGCCGCGCACGGCTCCGCCTCGGCATGACGCAAGCAGACCTCGCTACCGCCCTGGGCAAGACTCAGGGGTGGGTCTCCAAGATGGAACGCGGACACATCGAGCTGGACCGCGTCGGCCTGCTAAACCTGCTTGCCTCGGAACTGCACGTACACCCGAACGACCTGATCGGACGGCCGTACAACAGCTCCCCGGCAGAGAATCAGTGGCAGGTCTCCGCCGCAGCCATCATGCGCGAACTGCGCCGCTACGACCTCGCCCCCGTCTTCGACGGCACGCCCCGACCTGCCAGCCAGCTCTGGCAGGAAACCACCCGTCTTCACCGCCTGCGTGACGCTGCCGCCAACGTGGCGATCATGGAAGTCCTCCCTGACCTGTTCCGTGAGGCACGTGCCCTCGCCGAAGTCTCCACGGGGCACGAGCGGGAAGAGGCGTTCGCCATCTACGCCGTGTGCTGCAAGTTCGCCCACACGGCCGCGCACGCCCTTGGGCACCCTGAGCTGATCGCCATGGCGTGTGAGCGGGCCGCCTGGTCTGCGCGGCTGTCCGGTGATCCTGTGATGCCTGCCGTCGCCGACTGGATGCGCGTGTGGGACATGTGGGCCACGGCGGATTGGGATGACTCCATTGCCCTGTCTGACAAGGCGCTTCACAGCGTGCAGCAGGACTACGACCGGGGTGATCCGCTGGCTGTTCGGGCGTGGGGGTCACTGCAACTGCGCGCGGCAGTGTCAGCTGCTCGGTGCGGTCGCAAGGCCGAGGCGAAGGACCGGATCAAGCACGCGCGTGGTGCAGCCAAGCGGATGTCAGAAGCCGTCGGCCCTCCGGTCTACGACCGCCACAGCCTGACCTTCTCGCCGGGCAACGTACAGATCCACGCGATCAGCGTCGCTCTGGAGATGCATGAGCAACGTGAGGCCCTGTCGATAAACAGGCGCACGAGTAAGGAACTGGTCGAGGCGCTCCCCAACTCCCGTCAGGGGCACCACCACATGGACCTGGCCCGCGCCTGGTTGTGGGACGGGAACCGCGACAAGGCGCTGAAGGAACTGGAGAAGGCCGAGCGCATCGCCCCCCAGCTCGTCCGTAACCACCCCATCGCCCGGTCAACCCTCCGCAGCATCGTGTACGCCGAGCGAGCGAGCACCCGCGAGAAGCTGCGCCGCATGTCAGACCGCTTCCACCTCGACGGCTGAGGGATCGTATTCCTGCGGTTCATATTGGGCCCTGGAGATCTTCATAGCTTCGAGGCATGGCCGAACAGACCTCGAAGCAACTTCCGGCACGGGGCGCCGAGTTAGTCCCTGGCGCCCCGTTTCATCCTCGCCTTGGCGACCTCGCTCTCGACCTCGCCAAGGGCGGGAAGATCGGCGTGTGCGTCGCCCTGCCGAGCGACAGCTCCGCGTCGTACCAATTGCGTCCGCCCGGCGGTGGTGAGGACTGGCGAGCCAGGTCCGACGGAAAGACCTTGCGCCCCGTGCCCGTCCCGGTCACGCATGTCACGCCCATGAAGCGGGACGCCGCCTACGACCACCGCGCACAGCAGGCCGCACTGCCGGTCACCGTCCACTACGAGGACGGCGGTGCCTGCGAGACGATGCTCGTGCTCACCCCGGCGCAAGTTGAGCTGTACTACAGCCAGCTCGGCAAGCTGATCGCGGCGCGGGAAACGGCTTGGGAGCATGAGCGGTGAGCCCGGCCGTGCTGATGCTCGCTCCGCCGGCCTCTGCACGTCCCCCGATGCGGTCGCCCATCGCCTTCCGCTGTGAGGCGACCGCCCACGACCTCAGCGGCACCCGCGAGGTTCTGCTCGCCACCTACCGCGGTCGGTCCCCGCGTCTCGCCGCCCGTTGGCTACGCGCACAGGCTTTGCACCTCGCTCGGCGGCTGTCCCCTGACCCTGGGACCGAGTTCCTCCAGGGTGCGCCACTCGTCACCACAGGGCCGGACGTTCCTCGCCCTGATGCCGAGCTGCACGCGTGGGCCAGCAGTGACCAGGCGTACGAGCACGCAATACGCGCTCTCGCCGCAGGCCGCGCGTTCGTGTTCGAGGTGACGGACTACGACGCCCGGTACTCCCTCCGGGTGTATCCCCTGCCCACACGCCGCCCTGCACCCCCGCAAGCCCCCGTCCCCGCCCGGTGCCCACCCCACTCCCCGGCGGGGACGGGCCGCCACCGCAGACCACGGGGACGGCGCACGCCCCGATGACCCCCGCCCCCGCGTCTCTTCCGGTTCCCCCCGGCGCGGGGGCGGGCCCACCGCCAACCGGAGCTCTACCGCTGAACGCACACCCGCCGCTCTGCGGCGCAGTCCTGCCCATCTACCGAGGGGAAGACGCGGTGACCACCTATCCCGTATCGCCGAACACCGTGCTGGCCAACGCGCTGACGCACGCTGATGACCTGCTCAGGCCGCACATCGTCAACGCGGCTCCGGAGCGGATCGTGTTCGTGGTGGGAACGCAGATCAACGGAGCGCCGCACATCGGAACGTCCCTGGTTCAGTCGCTCACGTTTGCCACTGCGGCGCGTATCCGCGACAGGTTCGGCGTACCGGCCGAAGTCCAGTTCGGGGCCCTCGACAACGCGCCGTACGCCATCGTCACCGACAAGGAGACCGGTCACCGCTACCAGCGGGCCTACGCGCACGCCCTGGGCGCGGCCGGCATCGCGGAACAGGTCGACAAGCTGTACCGCCCGCTGTTCACGGCCCTGTCCGAGCGCCTGCACGTGTCGTACTCGGTCGAGACCTACAGCCAGCAGCAGGCGGGCGACCACTTCCGCCGTACCTGGCTGCGCGTGCTGCCCCGCATGGATGCCGCCCGCTGGTACCTGTCCCCGTCATCCGGCGTCCCGCACGTCCGTGTCCCCTGCCCGCGACCCGGCTGCGGGTGGGCCGAGAAGTACGCGGAGCGAACCCGCGTCCGTGACGACGGCTTCGAGCGCGCAACCGTCTCGGCCGTGTGCCTGCACCATGGCGAATACGAGGTCGTCATCGAACCGGCCAACGGTGGCTACCTGGACCTGGCCACGCTGTACAGGAATCTGGTCAAGGAGCTGGCCATCACCGGAGCGGTCGGCACGCTTCACGTCATGGTCAAGGGCGGCGACTGGATGCCCGGCTGCATCCTCGTCGACGGTGCCCTACAGGCGGTCGGCCTCACCCGCGGGCAGTTGCCCGCCCGTCTCTTCTGCCCCCAGGTGGTCACGGACACGGGCGCGAAGCTGTCCAAGTCCCTCATCCGCGAGGGACGCGCATCCTTGCCCGACGGTGCGGCCCCCTGGATGCTCGACACCCGGGAGTGGCCAGGCTCGTTGGCTGAGTACGTTGACCGCTTGCTCGGTCTGACTGACGG
>NZ_FLSP01000196.1 GCF_900091315.1 Streptomyces sp. DI166 | reverse complement strand
GGAGGCTGCTCTCGTCGTCGCCGGTGTTCGCGGCGCGGATCGCCGAGTGCGAAGTGGCTTTGTCGACTTACGTCGGCTGGTCGTTGGCTGAGGTGCTGTCCGGCGACGACGACGGCTGGATGCAGCGGGTTGATGTGGTTCAGCCGGTGCTGTGGGCCGTGATGGTGTCGCTGGCGGCAGTGTGGGAGGCCTTTGGGGTCACCCCGGCAGCCGTGATCGGTCACTCGCAGGGTGAGATTGCGGCTGCGGCGGTTGTCGGTGCGCTGAGCTTGGGTGACGCGGCGCGTGTGGTGGCTTTGCGGTCGGCTGCGATCCGGGATGAACTTGCCGGTCGCGGTGGGATGTTGTCGCTCGCCACGGGTCCTGAGCGGGCTGCGGAGTGGGTCGCGCCGTACGGTGACCGGGTTTCGGTGGCGGTCTACAACGGTCCGGACGCCTCGGTCGTAGCGGGTGATCCGCAGGCTCTGGACGAGATCGCCGCTACGGCGGAAGCGGCCGGGGTACGGGCTCGGCGGGTGCCGGTGGATTACGCCTCCCACTCGGCGCACGTCGAGGACATCCGGGAACGTCTGCTGGAGGCGTTGGCTCCCATTGCGCCGCGTGCGTCCCGTGTGCCTGTCATCTCCACCGTGACCGGCGCCGTGGTGGACACCTCGACCATGGATGCCTCGTACTGGTACGAGGGGTTGCGGCAGCCTGTGCGCTTCACGGATGCGGTCCGGGAGGCGTTGTCCTACGGCCGGTTCGTCGAGGTCAGTGCGCATCCGGTGCTGACCATGGGTGTGCAGGCCATCGCCGAGGCGGCGGAGAAGCCGGTCGCTGTGGTCGGCACGCTTCGTCGTGACGAGGACGAGGACGCCCGTTTCCTCGCGAACGCCGCCGAACTCTGGGTCCGCGGCGTGGACATCGACTGGTCCGCCGTCTTCTCCGGTCGGCCTGTCAACGCGGTCGAGCTGCCCACGTACGCCTTCCAACACCAGCGTTACTGGCTGGAGCCCAGCACCGGTGCCGCGGATGTCGGCGGTGCCGGTCTGGCCGCCGCCGACCACCCGTTGCTGGGTGCCGCCGTCAGCCTCGCCGACGGTGGTGGTGCCGTGCTGACCGGTCGGGTCTCGCTTCGTACGCATCCTTGGCTGGCCGACCATGCCGTTGCCGGGACGGTCCTGTTCCCGGGTACCGGGTTCGTGGAGCTGGCGATCAGGGCGGGGGACGAGGTCGGCTGCGGGTACCTCGGCGAACTGACTCTCCAGGCGCCGCTACTTCTCCCGGAGCGGGGTGCCGTACAGCTCCAAGTCGTCATTGGGCGGCCTGAGTCCGACGGTCGCCGGTCGATCGCGGTCTACTCCCGGCCCGAAGACGACGGGCCCGACCAGCAGTGGACCCTTCACGCCGAGGGGACCCTCGGTGCCGAGGCGCCGCACGAGCCCGTAATGGACCTCACCGCCTGGCCGCCGGCCGGGGCCGAGCCGGTGGACATCGGGGACTGGTACTCGCGTCTGCACACCTCCGGTTATGAGTACGGGCCGGTGTTCCAGGGGTTGCGTGCGGTGTGGCGGCGTGGGGATGAGGTGTTCGCCGAGGTTGGGTTGGGGGAGTCGGAGCGGGCTGGGGCTGCTCGGTTCGGGGTGCATCCGGCGTTGTTGGATGCGGCGTTGCATGCGGTGTTGCCGGTGGTGGGTGGCTCGGCGGTGCGGTTGCCGTTTGTGTGGTCGGGTGTGTCGTTGTCGGCGGTGGGGGCGTCGGCGGTGCGGGTGCGGTTGGCTCCTGCTGGTGGGGATGCGGTGTCGGTGTGGGTGGCCGATGCGGCGGGTGCTCCGGTGGCGGTGGTGGAGTCGCTGGCCCTTCGGCCCGTCGAAGTCGCGGAGCTGGGCAGCTCGGGTCGCGACGCCGTGTACCGCGTGGAGTGGACTCCCGTCCCGCCCGTCCCTGTGCAGAACGAGCCCGGTTGGGTTCTGCTCGGCGATGCCGATCCCTTCGGGCTCGGGCTTCCCCTCGTCCACAGCCTGGAGGAATTGGCCGCAGAGGTGCCCTCTGTGGTGGCCCTTCCTGTCGACGGGGGTGGAGCTGGGGCCCCGGAGGACGTGCGCCGTGCGGTGCTGAAGGTGTGGGACGCGGTCCGTGCCTGGTTCGCGGACGAGCGGTTCGCCGATGCCCGGCTTGTGGTTGTCACTCGGGGTGCCGTGGGCGTGGACGCGCCCACCGATCTCGCCGCTTCCGCCGTATGGGGGCTGGTGAGGTCGGCCGAGACCGAGAATCCGGGGCGGTTCGGGCTGCTCGACCTCGACGCGGATCTCGATGGTGTGGGTGGAGCCCTTGCCGCGCTCGTTTCGGGGGAGTGGCAGGTGGCGTTGCGGGGTGGGGTGGTTGTTGCTCCGCGTTTGGTGCGTGCCGGTGGTGGCGTTGGTGTGGTGGCCGGTTTTGGTGATGGTGCGGTGCTGGTCACGGGTGGGACGGGGTTGCTGGGTGGGTTGGTGGCCCGGCATCTGGTGGGTCGGTATGGGGTTCGCAGGCTGGTGTTGGTCAGTCGGCGGGGGGTGGAGGCGTCTGGGGCTGCGGAGTTGGTGGCGGAGCTCGCGGATGCGGGTGCTGTCGCTGATGTGGTGGCGTGTGATGTGGCTGATCGGGAGGCGTTGGCGGCTCTGTTGGCCGAGCATCCGGTCACGGGGGTCGTCCACCTCGCGGGCGTTCTCGACGATGCCGTGGTCACCGGGCTCACCCCCGGGCACTTCGACCGGGTCCTGCGTCCCAAGGTCGACGCTGCCGTCAATCTGCACGAACTGACCCGCGAGCTCGACCTCTCCGCCTTCGTCCTGTTCTCCTCCGTCGTCGGCATCCTGGGCGGTCCCGGCCAGGCCAACTACGCCGCCGCCAACACCTTCCTCGACGCCCTCGCCCAGTGGCGCCGGGCCGAGGGGCTCCCCGCCACCTCTCTTGCCTGGGGACTGTGGGCCGACGCCGGCGGCATGACCGGCCACATGGACCGGACGGCCGTCGCCCGCATGGCACGTGCCGGAATCGTCGGCCTCCCCGCCGACCAGGGACTCGCCCTCCTCGACTCCGCCCTCGCCACGGATGAGCCGCTGCTCGTCACCGCCCGCCTCAACACCTCCGCCGTACGCGCCCAGGCCGCCGACACCGGGGTACCGCCGCTGATGCGCGGACTCGTCCGCGGCCCCGCCCGTCGCACGGCAGCAGCCGGCTCGCAGGGGGACGCCGCCGCAGGGTCCTTCAGCCGTCGGCTGGCCGGACTCTCCCGTGACGAGCAGATGCACGAACTCCTCGGGATCATCCGGTCCAGCGTGGCCCTCGTGCTGGGGCACGCCTCCGACCGCATGGTCGACACCGACCGCACGTTCAAGGAGTTGGGTTTCGACTCGTTGTTGGCGGTGGAGTTGCGGAACCGGCTGGGTGAGGCGGTGGGGGTGCGGCTGCCCGCGACTTTGGTCTTTGACCATCCGACGCCGGTTGCTGTTGCGCGGTTGTTGGTGGATGAGCTGGTGGGGGTGGTGGAGTCGGCGGCCGAGGTTTCGGCTGTGGGTGTTCGGGTTGTTGGTGATCCGGTGGTGATTGTTGCTGCTGCGTGTCGGTATCCGGGGGGTGTGCGGTCGCCGGAGGAGTTGTGGCGGCTGGTGGTTGAGGGGCGGGATGCGGTGGGTCCGTTCCCGTCGGATCGGGGCTGGGATCTGGAGGGGTTGTTCGATCCGGATCCGGGTGCTGTGGGGAAGTCGTATGCGTGTGAGGGGGGTTTTCTTTACGACGCTGCGGAGTTCGATGCGGGGTTGTTCGGTATTTCGCCGCGTGAGGCGGTGGCGATGGATCCGCAGCAGCGGTTGTTGCTGGAGACGTCGTGGGAGGTGTTCGAGCGGGCGGGTATCGCGGTGGACTCGGTGCGGGGGAGTCGTACCGGTGTCTTCGCGGGTGTGATGTACCACGACTACGCCAGCCGCCTGCACCACGCCCCGGAGGAGGTCGAGGGATACCTCGGCACCGGTAGCTGGGCCAGTGTCCTCTCCGGGCGCCTCGCCTACACCTTCGGGCTTGAGGGGCCTGCCGTCTCCGTCGACACGGCCTGCTCCTCCTCGCTGGTCGCCCTGCACATGGCCGCGCAGGCGCTCCGCAACGGTGAGTGCGACATGGCCCTCGCGGGCGGTGTGACGGTCATGCCCACGCCGGGCACCTTCCTGGAGTTCAGTCGGCAGCGGGGGCTTGCGGCGGATGGGCGGTGCAAGTCGTTCGCTGCGTCGGCCGATGGGACGGGGTGGGCCGAGGGCGCGGGTGTGCTGCTGCTGGAGCGGTTGTCGGATGCGCGGCGGAACGGTCACCAGGTGCTGGCGGTGGTGCGGGGGTCGGCGGTCAATCAGGACGGTGCGTCCAATGGGCTTACGGCGCCCAATGGGCCCTCGCAGCAGCGGGTGATACGGCAGGCGTTGGCGTCGGCGGGACTCCGGTCGGCCGATGTGGACGCGGTGGAGGCGCACGGGACCGGGACGACGCTCGGGGATCCGATCGAGGCGCAGGCGCTGCTGGCCACGTATGGGCAGGAGCGGGAGGCGGACCGGCCGTTGTGGCTGGGGTCCGTCAAGTCCAACATCGGGCACGCGCAGGCCGCCGCCGGTGTCGCCGGTGTCATCAAGATGGTCATGGCGATGCGGGAGGGCGTGCTGCCGCGCACGCTGCACGTGGACGAGCCGTCCCCGCACGTCGACTGGACCTCCGGTGCGGTCGAGCTGCTCACCGACACGATCTCCTGGCCCGAGACCGGTCGACCGCGCCGGGTCGGCGTCTCGGCGTTCGGGATCGGCGGCACGAACGCGCACGTGATTCTGGAGGAGGTGCTGTCGGAGGAAGACTCGACGGATTCTCCGACC
>NZ_FLSP01000195.1 GCF_900091315.1 Streptomyces sp. DI166 | reverse complement strand
CGCAGGCCCCCGCACCCGTTGCCGCCCCGAGGCCGACGCTCCCGCCGTAGCGGAGGAGCCCACCGCGGCCCCCGAGCCCGAGGCCGCGGTCGCCGAGGAACCGCAGCCCGAGCCCCAGCCGTACGTCGCCGAGCCCGCCGGGCCGCAGATGCAGCCCGCGGACGGGGGCAGCGTCGGCGGGGGAGTCCCGCTCGCGCCCCACCCGGACCAGCCGCTCGGCCAGTTCGTGCCGGTGGAGGGCCAGGTACCGACCACCCCGCACCTCGCCCCCACCCCGCCGCAGCCGATCGTGCTGCCCGCCGAGGAGGAGGCGCCCGCCGTGCCCGCCCCGCGCGCCGGTGAACCCGAGCCCGCCGAGCCCGAGGCCGCGCAGAACGCGGAGGACCTGGACACCCAGGCCGCCGCCGACCAGGACCAGGCCGAGACCGCCGTCCCGGCCGCCGAGCCGCGCCAGTCCACCGGACCGGCCGCGCCGGGCTACGACGAGGCCGAGCGCGAGGCCGTCCTGAAGGTCATGCGCGAGCGCCGCGACATCCGCAACGGCTTCCGCAGCGACCCCATCCCGCACGAGGTGCTGCTCCGCGTCCTGGAGGCCGCCCACACGGCCCCGTCCGTCGGCCACTCGCAGCCCTGGGACTTCGTCGTCATCCGCTCCGCCGAGACCCGGCGCGCCATGCACGAGCTGGCCATGCGGCAGCGCGAGGCCTACGCCAAGTCGCTGCCCAAGGGCCGGGCGAAGCAGTTCAAGGAACTGAAGATCGAGGCCATCCTCGACACCCCGGTGAACATCGTCGTCACCGCCGACCCGACCCGCGGCGGCCGGCACACCCTCGGCCGGCACACCCAGCCGCAGATGGCGCCGTACTCCTCCGCGCTCGCCGTGGAGAACCTCTGGCTCGCCGCCCGCGCCGAGGGCCTCGGCGTCGGCTGGGTCAGCTTCTTCGACGAGCGCGAGATGGTGCGCGCCCTCGGCCTGCCCGAGCACCTGGAGGTCGTGGCCTACCTGTGCGTCGGCTACGTCGACGAGTTCCCGGACGAGCCCGAGCTGCTGCAGGCCGGCTGGTCCAAGCGGCGCCCGCTGTCGTGGGTGGTGCACGAGGAGACGTACGGCCGACGCGCGCTGCCCGGCGAGGAGCCGCACGACCTGCTCGCCGAGACCGTCGCCCAGATCCGCCCGCTGGACGCCAAGGCGCTCGGCGAGGCCTGGGAGCGGCAGAAGCGCATGACCAAGCCGGCCGGCGCGCTGGGCATGCTGGAGATCATCTCCGCGCAGCTGTCGGGCCTGTCCCGGCAGTGCCCGCCGCCGATCCCGGAGCCCGCGGCCGTCGCGATCTTCGCGGGCGACCACGGCGTGCACGCCCAGGGCGTCACCCCCTGGCCGCAGGAGGTGACGGCCCAGATGGTCGCCAACTTCCTCGGCGGGGGAGCGGTCTGCAACGCGTTCGCCGGTCAGGTGGGCGCGGAGGTGTGCGTGGTGGACGTCGGCGTCGCCGCGGATCTCCCGGCCACTCCGGGTCTGCTGCCCCGCAAGGTCCGCGCGGGCACGTCCGACATGACCACCGGGCCCGCGATGACCCGCGAGGAGTGCAAGCAGGCCATCGAGGTCGGCATCGAGACCGCCCGCGACCTGGTGGCGGCCGGCAACAAGGCGCTGCTCACCGGCGAGATGGGCATCGCGAACACCACCGCGTCGGCGGCCCTGATCTCCGTCTTCACCGGCGCCGACCCGGCGGAGGTGACGGGCCGCGGCACGGGCATCAACGACGAGACCCTGGCCCGCAAGACCGAGGTCGTACGCCGGGCCCTGGAAGTCCACCAGCCCGACCCGGCCGACCCGATCGGCGTGCTCGCGGCGATCGGCGGTTTCGAGCACGCGGCGATGGTCGGCCTGCTGCTCGGCGGCGCGTCCCTGCGCACCCCGGTCATCCTGGACGGCGTCAGCGCGGGCGCGGCTGCCCTGGTCGCCCGCGCCATCGCCCCCGAGGTCCTCGCGGCCTGCATCGCGGGCCACCGCAGCGCGGAACCGGGCCATGTCGCCGCCCTCAACAAGCTCGGCCTGCGCCCGCTCGTCGACCTCGACCTCCGCCTCGGCGAGGGCACCGGCGCCCTCCTGGCCCTCCCCCTGGTCCAGAGCACAGCCCGCGCCATGCACGAGGTAGCGACCTTCGACTCAGCGGGCGTCACGGAGAAGTAGCCCGGCGCACCCCCGGCCGGGACCGCGGATCGGCGGCCCTGGCCGGGGTTCCTTGTGCCACGGGCACGGGAAGAGGGCCGTACGCCCACCGTGGCTCCGCGTGCGTGGGCCGGTGGGCAGTCGTTCCTCGCGCAGGGTCCTGGATCACCGAAGGACGCAACCTCGTGGCTCTGCGTCCACCCCCAGGCGGGGCTGTGGGCAGTCGTTCCGCAGGGCGATGGGGGCACCTCCCGTTCGAGCGAAGCCGAGAACGGGGGAGGGTGGGCACAGACCCACGCAGCCGCATCCGGCCGATCTGACCAGCCATCGGACACCGACGCCGCCCCACTCACCCGCCCCGTAAAATCCGCACGTCAGGGCATCGCACCGCCGCCGCAGACAGGGAGCCGTACCCTCATGGCCGAACACCCCGCCTACCCCGTAGGCCTCCGCCTCACCGGCCGCCGGGTCGTCGTCCTCGGCGGCGGTCACGTCGCCCAGCGCCGCCTCCCCGCCCTCATCGCGGCCGGCGCCGACATCCACCTGGTCTCCCCGACCGTGACCCCGTCCGTCCAGGCCATGGCGGAGGCGGGCGAACTCACCTGGCACCAGCGCCCGTACGAGGAAGGCGACCTGGCAGACGCCTGGTACGCCCTCATCGCCACCGGCGACACCGAGGCCAACACCCACGCCTCCGCCGAAGCGGAGCGCCACCGCGTCTGGTGCGTCCGCTCCGACGACGCCGACGCCGCCACCGCCTGGACCCCCGCCACCGGCACCAGCGAGGGCGTCACCGTCGCGATCCTCACCACCGACACCAAGTCCCGCGACCCCCGCCACACCGCCGCCATCCGCGACGCGGTCGTCGAGGGCCTGCGCGACGGCACCCTGGTCGCCCCCCACCACCGCACCCGGACCCCCGGCGTCGCCCTGGTCGGCGGCGGCCCCGGCGACCCGGACCTGATCACCGTCCGCGGCCGCCGCCTGCTCGCCGAGGCCGACGTCGTCATCACCGACCACCTCGGCCCCCGCGACCTCCTCGCCGAACTGCCCCCCAGCGTCGAGGTCATCGACGCCGCCAAGCTGCCGTACGGCCGTTTCATGGCGCAGGAGGCCATCAACAACGCCCTGATCGAGCACGCCAAGCAGGGCAAGTCCGTGGTCCGTCTCAAGGGCGGCGACCCGTACGTCTACGGCCGCGGCATGGAGGAGGTCCTGGCCCTCACCGAGGCCGGCATCCCGTGCACCGTCGTGCCCGGCATCTCCAGCTCCATCTCCGTGCCGGGCGCCGCGGGCATCCCCGTCACCCACCGCGGCGTCGCCCACGAGTTCACTGTCGTCAGCGGCCATGTCGCCCCGGACGACGAGCGCTCCCTGGTCGACTGGCCGTCCCTGGCCAAGCTGCGCGGCACCCTAGTGATCCTCATGGGCGTCGGCACCATCGGAAAGGTCGCCGCGACCCTGATCGCGCACGGCAAGTCCCCGGACACCCCGGTCGCCCTGGTCCAGGAGGGCACCACGGCCGCCCAGCGCCGCGTCGACGCCACCCTCGCCACGGTCGCCGAGACCGTCGTCGCCGAGGAGGTCAAGCCGCCCGCCGTCATCGTCATCGGCGAGGTCGTGAAGGTCGGCCCGACGACCACGGCGTAACCCGAGGTAACTCCCCGCTCCCGCACCGTTGGCACCGCACGTACGACAAGGCAGTATCACCCTGTGGCCGATCTCATCACCGTCGAGGATCCGGACGACCCCCGCCTGCGCGACTACACGGGCCTGACCGACGTGGAACTGCGCCGCAAGCGCGAACCCGCCGAGGGCCTGTTCATCGCCGAGGGCGAGAAAGTGATCCGCCGGGCGAAGGAGGCGGGCTACGAGATGCGCTCCATGCTGCTGTCCGCCAAGTGGGTCGACGTCATGCGCGACGTCATCGACGAACTCCCCGCCCCCGTCTACGCGGTCAGCCCGGAGCTCGCGGAACGCGTCACCGGCTACCACGTGCACCGCGGCGCCCTCGCCTCCATGCAGCGCAAGCCCCTGCCCACCGCCGCCGAGCTGCTCCAGACCGCCCGCCGCGTGGTGATCATGGAGGCGGTCAACGACCACACCAACATCGGCGCCATCTTCCGCTCGGCGGCGGCGCTCGGCATGGACGCGGTCCTGCTCTCCCCGGACTGCGCGGACCCGCTCTACCGCCGCAGCGTCAAGGTCTCCATGGGCGCCGTCTTCTCCGTCCCCTACGCCCGGCTCGACACCTGGCCCAAGGGCCTGGACTCGGTCCGCGAGGCCGGCTTCACTCTCCTCGCCCTCACCCCGGACGAGAAGGCCAAGACCCTCGACGAGGCCGCCCCGCACCGGATGGACCGCGTCGCCCTGATGCTCGGCGCCGAGGGCGACGGCCTCTCCCGCCAGGCCCTGGTCGCCGCCGACGAATGGGTCCGCATCCCCATGGCCCACGGCGTGGACTCCCTCAACGTGGGCGCGGCCGCCGCGGTCGCCTTCTACGCGGTGGCGACGGGCCGCCCGGAGGCGTAACTACGCGCCCGCCGCGTGCTGCACGACGGCGGGCTCGCCGCCCAGGCCGTTGCTCGGACCCTGGCAGCCCTGGGCCGCCGCGATCCCGAGCGCGACCAGCAGCGTCACGACCACGAACACGAACAGCCGCTGCCGCAGCAACTGCGGATTGGCGGGCCGGCGCCCCGTACCGGTGTTCCGCGGCGCCGGACGCCCCGTACCACTGCGCGGCCCCGGCCTTCCGCCGCCGCCCGTCCGTCCGGTGTTGCGCGACGCGGGCGTGGGCCGTGCCCCGGACCGGCCCGACGACGCGACCGCACCACC
>NZ_FLSP01000194.1 GCF_900091315.1 Streptomyces sp. DI166 | reverse complement strand
GCCCGGATCGAGGCATCCCCGACCGGCCCGCCGCCTCTCCCGACCGGCCCGCCGCCTCTCCCGACCGGCCCGCCGCCTCTCCCGACCGGCCTGCCGCCTCTCCCGACCGGCCTGCCGCCTCTCCCGACCGGCCTGCCGCCTCTCCCGATCGGCCCGCCGCCTCCCCCAAGCGGCCGCCTCCGAAGCCCCGTTCCGGGCCCCGGAACCCCGCCGCCCCCCTCCCGCGCTCCCGCGCCGCCCGCCTGGCCATCCCCTACCTCGACGTCGACGCCCCCGTCGTCGATCTGCGCCTGGACCGTGAACGCCGCCTGCCCGCACCGGACGACGACGACCCCAACCTCGTCGGCTGGTACGCCGACGGGCCGTCCCCCGGCGCCCCGGGCACCGCCGTCGCCGTGGGACACCTGGACACCGACACCGGACCCGCCGTCTTCGCCGGGCTCTCCGAACTCGGGCGCGGCCACCGGGTCGAGGTGCGGCGCGCCGACGGGCGGACCGCCGTCTACGCCGTCGACAAGGTGAGGTCGTACGAGAAGGACCGGTTCCCCAACCGTGAGGTGTACGGGCCCCGGGCCCGCCCCGAACTGCGGCTGATCACCTGTGGCGGAAGCTACAACCGCAGAACGGGTTATTCCGGCAATCTGGTGGTCTTCGCCCACCTCGTCGAGGTCCGGGACGCCCCGTCCCGCCCGGGGCAACGCTGAATTCGGCCGTCCGCTTTCTCACGTAGTGGACGCTGCGAGCGGATCGCGTTCACCCTCTTCCCCCGGGCGCGCACATTCCGTTAACTTCCGTGACTCACAGGCCCCGTACGACCCGCACGGGGCATCCCGTCGCGGAGCACCAGGGCCGCCGAACCCAGCCCCCGGGGGCACCCCACATGACACGCGCCATCTCTCTGCACAACGTGAGCAAGAGCTACGCGAAAGGTGTTCGCGTGGTCGAACGGCTCTCGTTGGACATCGATCCCGGTGAATTCCTCGTCCTGCTCGGCCCGTCGGGCTGCGGCAAGTCGACGGTGCTGAGAATGATCGCCGGACTTGAGGAGATCGACGAGGGCGAACTGTTCCTCGACGGCGAGTGGGCCAACGATCTGCCGCCCTCCGGACGGGACATGGCGATGGTCTTCCAGAACTTCGCCCTCTACCCGAGCATGTCCAGCCGCGACAACATCAGCTTCCCGCTGCGCATCGAGGCGCCCGGCGAGGACCCGAGCCCCCGCGTGGACGCCACCGCCCGGATGCTCGGCATCGAGGACCTCCTCGACCGGTTGCCCGCCCAGCTCTCCGGCGGTGAACGCCAGCGGGTCGCCATGGGCCGGGCCATCGCCCGCCACCCCTCCGCCTTCCTGATGGATGAGCCGCTGTCCAACCTCGACGCCAAGCTCCGCAACCACCTGCGCGCCGAGATCACCAAGCTCACCCGCGAGTTGGGCGTCACCACCATCTACGTCACCCATGACCAGTCCGAGGCCATGTCGCTCGGCGACCGGGTCGCCGTGCTGCGCGGCGGCGTGCTCCAGCAGATCGGCACCCCGCGCGAGGTCTACGCCCTGCCCCGCAATGTCTTCGTCGCCGCCTTCATCGGCACCCCGCGCATCAACCTGCTGCGCGGAGTCGTCCGCGCCCCGCTCGACGGCGCGATGACCATCAGCCTCGGCAAGCAGTTCCTGCGGCTGCCCGAACCCCTTTCCCTGGACCACCAGTTGCTCCGGGTCCAGCAGGGCCGCGAGATCATCGTGGGCCTGCGCTCGGAGGCGGTGCGGATCGCCAAACCGACCTCCGCCCGGCCCGGCGAGGTGGTGCTCACCGGTCTGGTGGAGCACGTCGAGTTCCAGGGCCACGAGATGCTCGTCCACTTCAACACCGGCTCCCGGCCCGCCGTCGTGCCCGAACTGGAGGCCCCGCGCCCGGCGCGCCGGGACCGGCGGCGCAGACGGGAGGGCGGCACCGTCCTGGACCGGATCCGGGAGCGGGCGGGCGCGCTGCGGGCGGGTTCGTCGGCCGTGGCGGTGCTGGACGACCCGGCCGACGCAGGTGAGGAGCGCCCCTTCGAACCCGTACCGCCCGAGGGGCGGCTGCCCGGCGACCTGATCGTGCGGACCACCCCCGACCTCGACCTCCGGCACGGCATGCAGGTGCCGCTCCTGGTCGACATCGCCCACATGTTCGTCTTCGACCAGGACGGCGAACGGATCTGCCCCGCTCCGGCGCGGCTGCCCGATCTCGCGGAGTAGAGCCCGTAAGTGATGGGAGCATGAACGTCTCCCTCACCCAGCGCCTGCGCAGCCGGGCCGCCCTG
The DNA here is from genome assembly GCF_900091315.1 of Streptomyces sp. DI166. Classification (GTDB taxonomy): domain Bacteria; phylum Actinomycetota; class Actinomycetes; order Streptomycetales; family Streptomycetaceae; genus Streptomyces; species Streptomyces fuscus. Next base: position 3,019 of record NZ_FLSP01000194.1, on the reverse strand, counting down.
GTCACCGCCGGACTCCTGCTCGCCGTGGCGGCACCGACCGCGTACGCCGCCTTCGACGACGCCGAGACCGGCGGTGCCGCGCTGCGCGGTGACCCCTACGTCGAGACGCTGCTCTTCTTCGGCACCGAGCGCCCCGACGGCGGACCGGCCGTCACCGACGAGCAGTTCATGGCCTTCGTCGACGAGGAGGTCACCCCGGCCTTCCCCGACGGCCTGACCGTGCGCACCAGCCGCGGCCAGTGGCGGAACGCCGACGGCAGCATCGACAAGGAACGCTCCTACGAACTGGTCCTGCTCTACCCGGTGGCCGCCGCGCGGACCGGCGACCGCAAGATCGAGGAGATCCGCCGCGCCTACGAGAAGGAGTTCGGCCAGGAGGCGGTGGGGAGGGTGGACGACCGGGTGGAAGTCGACTTCTGAGCACCTTCCGGGCAGGGTGAGCTGTGCCATGCGGGCGGTCCCTGGTGCCGGAAAACTAACGGCGCTAGTTTAAGGGCGTCCCGCAGTCGCAAGACGCCCGGAAGGAACGCGATGAAGGCACACGACGGCTTCTACATCGACGGAGCCTGGCGCCCCGCCGTCGGCCGGGACCCGATCGACGTGATCGACCCGGCCGCCGAACAGGTCATCGGCCAGGTCCCGGCCGGCACCGCCGAGGACGTCGACACCGCCGTACGCGCGGCCCGCGCCGCCCTCCCGGCCTGGGCCGCCACGGCGCCCGCCGAACGCGCGGCCCGCCTGGCCGCCCTCCGTGACGTCCTCACCGCCCGCAAGGACGAGATCGCCGAGACGGTCACCGCCGAACTCGGCTCCCCGCTCAACTTCTCCCAGGCCGTGCACGCCGCCGTGCCGATCGCGGTCGCCGCCTCCTACGCCGAACTCGCCGCCACGCACTCCTTCGAGGAGAAGGTCGGCAACTCCACCGTGCTGCACGAGCCGATCGGCGTGGTCGGCGCGATCACCCCGTGGAACTACCCGCTCCACCAGATCGTCGCCAAGGTCGCCCCCGCCCTCGCCGCGGGCTGCACGGTCGTCCTCAAGCCCGCCGAGGACACCCCGCTGACCGCCCAGCTCTTCGCCGAGGCGATCCACGAGGCGCAGTTCCCGGCGGGCGTCTTCAACCTGGTCACCGGCATCGGCCGGATCGCGGGCCAGGCCCTCGCCGAGCACCCGGGCGTCGACCTGGTCTCCTTCACCGGCTCCACCGCCGTCGGCAAGCAGATCGCCGTCACGGCCGGGGCCGCCGTCAAGAAGGTCGCCCTCGAACTCGGCGGCAAGTCCGCCAACGTGATCCTGCCGAGCGCCGACCTCGCCAAGGCGGTCAACGTCGGCGTCGCCAACGTCATGTCCAACTCCGGCCAGACGTGCAGCGCCTGGACCCGGATGCTGGTGCACACCTCCCAGTACGACGAGGCCGTGGAACTCGCGATCACGGCCGCCGCGAAGTACGGCGAGCGCATCGGGCCGCTGGTCAACGCCCGCCAGCGGGACCGGGTGCGCGGCTACATCGACAAGGGCGTCGCCGAGGGCGCCCGCCTGGTCGCGGGCGGCACCGAATCCCCGCGCGAGCGCGGCTACTTCGTCAGCCCGACCGTCTTCGCCGACGTCACCCCCGAGATGACCATCGCGCAGGAGGAGATCTTCGGCCCGGTCCTGTCGGTCCTGCGCTACGAGGACACCGAGGACGCCCTGCGCATCGCCAACGGCACGGTCTACGGCCTGGCCGGTGCGGTGTGGGGCGAGGAGGCCGAGGCGGTCGCCTTCGCGCGCCGCATGGAGACCGGGCAGGTCGACATCAACGGCGGCCGCTTCAACCCCCGCGCCCCCTTCGGCGGTTACAAGCAGTCCGGCGTCGGCCGGGAGCTCGGCGCGCACGGACTCGCCGAGTACCTCCAGACCAAGTCCCTCCAGTTCTAAGAGGAGTTCACCACCTCATGGTTCGCGCCGCTGTCCTGCCCGCCGTGGGCGCCCCGCTGGAGCTCGCCGAGATCGAACTCCCCGAACCCGGACCCGGCCAGGTCCGCGTCCGGCTCGCCGCCGCGGGCGTCTGCCACTCCGACCTGTCCCTGTCCAACGGCACCATGGTGGTGCCGGTCCCGGCGATCCTCGGCCACGAGGGCGCGGGCACCGTGACCGCGGTCGGCGAGGGCGTCACCGGTATCGCCCCCGGCTCCGGGGTCGTCCTGAACTGGGCGCCTTCCTGCGGCGGTTGCCCGGCCTGCGCGCGCGGCGAGGTGTGGCTGTGCGGGAACGCCCTCAATGGGGCCGCCAACATCCACGCCCGCCGGGTCTCCGACGGCACCGAGCTGCACCCCGGCCTGAACGTGGCGGCGTTCGCCGAGGAGACCGTCGTCTCCGCGTCCTGCGTCCTGCCCGCCCCCGAGGGCGTCCCCCTCGCCGAGGCGGCCCTGCTCGGCTGCGCCGTCCTCACCGGCTACGGCGCCGTCCACCACTCGGCACGCGTCCGCGAGGGCGAGACGGTCGCCGTGCACGGCGTGGGCGGAGTCGGCCTCGCCGCGATCCAGTCGGCGCGGATCGCGGGCGCCTCCCGGATCATCGCGGTCGATGTCTCGGCGGCGAAGGAGGAGCTGGCCCGCGCGGCCGGCGCCACCGACTACGTCGTCGCCTCGGACAGCACCGCCCGCGAGATCCGCGCCCTGACCGGCAAGCAGGGCGTGGACGTGGCGATCGAGTGCGTGGGCCGCGCCGCCACCATCCGCGCCGCCTGGGACTCCACCCGCCGCGGCGGCCGTACCACGGTCGTCGGCATCGGCGGCAAGGACCAGCAGGTCACCTTCAACGCCCTGGAGATCTTCCACTGGGGCCGCACCCTCTCCGGCTGCGTCTACGGCAACACGGACCCGGCCCGCGACGTCCCGGTCCTGGGCGACCACATCCGCGCGGGCCGCCTGGACCTCGGCCTGCTGGTGACGGAACGGATCGGTCTGGAGGACATCCCGGCGGCGTTCGAGAACATGCTGGCCGGAAAGGGCGGCCGGGCGCTGGTGACGTTCTAGCC
>NZ_FLSP01000193.1 GCF_900091315.1 Streptomyces sp. DI166 | reverse complement strand
CCGAAGCCCCGGCCCGTCGGCCCGTACCCCACAACCGACGTGCCTGCTTCCTCCCCGCGCCCCACGAGAAACGCGCGTGCAGTTGACTGGATGATCTTCGCTCCGTGCCCGTATGCCCCGCTGTCCATGACCGGTTCGGCCCACCCCGCCGACCGCGCCGGACAGCCGCTCCCTCCCCTCGGCCCGATCGGCCGGAGGTGGGGAGTGCCTGGTCGACACCCATGGCCACACCGAACCCGTGCGCCGGCCCCGCCTGCCGGTACGGCGCAGGCGGTGACCGTTGATCGTCCCGTCATGCCCGAGTCCCTGGCGGTGTGCCCGAGTTCGAGTGTGGCTGCGGCGGTCTGAACCACCCCTGGTACCGTGAGCGCGCGACCCCGAGGACCAGCGGGGTTACGCGGTTCCGACCAAACCGCGTCCCACCCCGCGCGCGTGAGGAACCGACCGCACACGCGAGGCCGGTCGTGCGACCGCCTCCCCGAACAACCCCCCCATCTATGAAGCCCGCGCAGGGACCGGCACTTCGTGTCCCGCCGGGCGGGTTAGGAGTCGCGGTGGCCCTGCTCAGCGCCGGAATCGGAGACACCCCGGGCGGTGAGGCACCGCCTCGGCTCGTCGGCCGCGACGCGGAACTCTCCCTCATCCGCGAGCAGGTCAAGGACACCGGCCGGGCGGTACTGCTGCGCGGCCCCGCCGGCATCGGCAAGACCCGGCTGATGCGCGCCGCGATCGACGCGGCGACCGAGCAACTGGCCGCCGACGACGCCTGCGTACTCACCGCCAAGTGCCCCGAGAACGGCAGCGGCGCCTACGCAGTCGTACGCGCCCTGTTCGCCCCCCTGCACCTGACCGACCCCGGCACCACGGGCCACCCCCTGCTGCGGGGCAGCGCCCGGCTGGCCCTGCCCGCGCTGACCCCGGGCCGTACCGCCGACTCCGACCCCGCCGACCTCTACGCCGTGATGCAGGGCCTGTACTGGCTCACCGCGGGACTCGCCGCCGACCGCCCGGTCGTGCTCGCCGTGGACGACCTCCAGTGGTGCGACGAGGCCTCCCTGCGCTGGCTCGGCTTCCTGCTCCGCCGCGCCGAGGACCTGCAGGTCGTCCTGATCCTCACCCTGCGCACCGAGGCCGAGGAGGAACTGCCCGCCGCACTGGCGGAGATGACCGACGTCCCCTCCTGCCTCACCCTCGACGTGCACCCGCTCGGCGAGGAGGCCGTCGGCGACCTCCTCGCCCACACCCTCGGCGGCCCGCCCGACGCCGCGCTCGTCGACACCTGCATGCGGATCAGCGGCGGCACCCCCCTCCTCGTGCACCTGCTGGCCGGCCGGTGGAAGGAGAGCGGCCCGCTCACCGGGCCCGGCGACACGGCGGACGAAGGCGCCGACGAGGAAGCCGACCTCGGCCTCGTGGCCCGCTTCCGGATCGACCGGCTCACGGCCGAACGGCTCGCCGTGGCCCAGGCCGTCGGCGTCCTGGAGGAGGAGACCGTCGACATCGTCGCCGCCCTCGCCGGCACCCAGCCCGAACCCGCCCAGCGCGTCGTGGAGGACCTGCGCGCGGCCGGACTGCTGCGCCCCGACGCCCTCGCCTACCGGCACGACCTCATCCGCGAGGCCGTACTGCAGACCCTGCGGCCCGCCGAGCGCGCCGCCCTGCACGAGCGTGCCGCCCGGCTCCTGGACGAGGCCGGACGCCCCGTCGAGAAGGTCGCCGTCCAGCTCATGCTGCTCCCGGCCAGCCCCGAGCCCTGGATGATCACCGCCCTGCGCTCCGCCGCCCTCGACGCCGAACTGCGCGGCGCGCCCGCCACCGCCGGCCAGTACCTGACCCGCGCCCTGTGCCACACCCCCGACGATCTCGACCTGCTCTCCCACACGGCCAGGGTCTTCGCGCACATAGCCCCCGGCACCGCCCTGGGCCACCTCGAACACGCGCTGGCGCAGCCGACCGACCCGCGCACCCGCTGCTGCCTGGTCCTCCAGTACGGCATCACCTCACTCGGCGCGCACAACTCGCTGCGCGCCTTCGACCTGGTGACCGAGGCCCTCGACCGGACCGTGGGGGAACTCGGCACGTCCCCCGCCGACCAGGCCCTGCGGGCCCGGGTGGAGGCCATGGTGCTGCTCTCCGGCCTCGACGAGACCTCGACCGTCGGCCGGGTCAGCCACCGCTTCCGCGACCGCACGCCCCCACCCGGCGAGACCCCGGACGAACGTCTGCTGCTGGGCATGCTCTGCGCACTGCGCACCCTGGAGGGCCGCCCCGCCGCGGAGTTGGTGCCCGCAGCCGAGCGCGTCCTGCGCCTGGGCGACGGCCCGCGCGGCGGCTGGGGAGCGCTGGGCGCGGTCCTCACCCTGTACCTGGCGGACGAGAACGAACCCGTCCAAGCCGCGCTCGGCACCCTCCTCGCCCAGGCCACGGCCCGCGGCGAGGCCTGGCAGTGCGCCCTCGTCTCCACCACCCGCTCCCAGGTGCACCTGTGGGCCGGGAACGTCACCCAGGCCCTGTCCGACGCACACTTCGCCCACGACCTCTTCGACCGCGAACTGCGGGTGTCGACCTCGGTCTCCCCGAAGTGCGCCCTCGCCGACGCCCTGGTACGACGCGGCGAACCGGAGCGGGCACAGCGGCTGCTCGCGGAGGTCCAACGCCCCCGGCTGGACCAGTTCTCCCTCGAATACCACGCCTTCCTGATGGCGAGGGCCCGCGCCCGGGCGGCCCTCGGCGACCTCGACGGCGCCCTGGAGGACCTGCTGCGCTGCGGCGACAGCCTCGCGGCGGCGGGCATCGGCAACCCGGTGCTGGCCCCTTGGTGGTTCGAGGCCGCCCCACTCCTGGCCCGGCTGGGACGCGAACACGAGGGCCACGCGATCGTGGAACGGGTGGCGGCACCGGTCGACGAGTGGGGTACGCCCCGGGCGCGCGGCATGCTGTCCCTGGCCCGAGGTGTCCTCACCCCGGACGACACCGGCCTGGACCACCTGACCGAGGCCGCCGACCTGCTCGCGGGGAGCCCCGCCCGGCTGGAGCACGCCCGCGCCGAGTACCTCCTCGGCCGGCGCCTGTTCGACCGCGGCGACGCCCAGGCCGCCCGCACCCGCCTGCACCGGGCCATCGACATAGCGGTGCTGTGCGGCGACAAGTCCCTGCTCGACGAGGTACGCCCGGTCCTGGCCGCCGCCCGCGGCCGGCTGCGCCGCAGCACCACCTCCCCGGCGGAGTCCCTCAGCGGCGGCGAACGCCAGATAGCCGAGCGGGCGGCGGCAGGAGCCACCAACCGCGAGATCGCCGAGGCCCTGTTCCTGACCCAGCGCACGGTCGAGTTCCACCTCACCAGCGTCTACCGCAAACTCGGCATCAGAGGCCGCCACCAAATCGCGTCGGCCCTGACCGTCACGCACCGCGAGCCCTGACCACTCTGACCACCCAGGACGAACGGATGGGGCGGACGTACCAGGAAGGATGTGTGTCCGGCCCACCCGCCGTTCTACAGTGGTCGGCATCAGTTCAGGCGACAGCACCTGTGAGGTATTCGCGGACATGCCGGCTGAAACTCTGGAGTTTCAGGTAGAGGCCCGTCAGCTGCTTCAGCTGATGATCCACTCGGTCTATTCGAACAAGGACGTCTTCCTGCGGGAACTTGTCTCCAACGCCTCCGACGCACTGGACAAGTTGCGTCTGGAGAAGCTCAGGGACGACTCCCTGGACGCCGATGTGTCGGACCTGCACATCGAGATCGACGTCGACAAGGACGCCCGCACCCTCACCGTGCGGGACAACGGCATCGGGATGTCGTACGACGAGGTCGGACAGCTCATCGGCACCATCGCCAACTCCGGCACCGCGCAGTTCCTGAAGGAGCTGCGGGAGGCCAAGGACGGCGCCAACACGGAGGGGCTGATCGGCCAGTTCGGCGTCGGCTTCTACTCCGGCTTCATGGTGGCGGACGAGGTCACCCTGGTGACCCGCCGGGCCGGCGAGACCAAGGGCACCCGCTGGACCTCCCGCGGCGAGGACACGTACACACTGGAACCGGTCGACGACGCTCCGCAGGGCACCTCCGTCACCCTCCACCTCAAGCCCGCCGACCCGGAGAACCAGCTCCACGACTACACGTCGCCCTGGAAGATCCGGGAGATCGTCAAGCGGTACTCGGACTTCATCACCTGGCCCATCCGCATGGTTCCGGAGCGCGGCAGCGACACGGACGGGGACAAGGCGCCCGAGCCGGAGACGCTCAACTCCATGAAGGCCCTGTGGGCCCGCTCGCGCGACGAGGTCTTGGACGACGAGTACCACGACCTGTACAAGCACATCGCCCACGACTGGCGCGACCCGCTGGAGACGATCCGCCTCCAGGCGGAGGGCACCTTCGAGTTCCAGGCCCTGCTGTTCCTCCCCGAGCACGCCCCCTACGACCTGTTCACCCGCGACTTCAAGCGCGGGGTGCAGCTGTACGTCAAGCGCGTGTTCATCATGGACGACTGCGAGGCCCTGCTCCCGCAGTACCTGCGCTTCGTCAAGGGCGTCGTGGACGCCGCCGACCTCTCGCTCAACGTCTCCCGCGAGATCCTCCAGCAGGACCGCCACATCGAGATGATGCGGCGCAGGCTGACGAAGAAGGTCCTGTCCACGGTCAAGGACCTGATGGCCAAGAACCCCGACAAGTACGCCACGTTCTGGCGGGAGTTCGGCACCGTCCTGAAGGAGGGCCTGGTCACCGACCCGGAGAACCGCGACGCCATCCTCGCGGTCTCCTCCTTCGCCAGCACCCACCACGACTCCGAGCCGACCACGCTCAAGAGCTACGTGGAGCGGATGAAGGACGGCCAGGAGGACATCTACTACCTCACCGGCGAGTCCCGGCAGAGCATCGAGAACTCCCCGCACATGGAGGCCTTCCGGGACCGGGGCATCGAGGTGCTGCTGCTCACCGACCCCGTCGACGAGGTGTGGGCGGACGCCGTCGGCGAGTACGAGGGCAAGAAGCTGCGCTCCGTCGCCAAGGGGCAGATCGACCTCGACGCCGAGGAAGACGACGAGGGAGAGGGCGAGAAGGAGAAGCAGACCGAGGACTTCGCCGCCCTGCTGGGCTGGATGAAGGAGCAACTGGCCGAGGACATCAAGGACGTACGCCTGTCCTCCCGCCTCACCGTCTCCCCGGCCTGCGTGGTCTCCGACACGGGCGACCTGACCCCGGCACTGGAGAACATGTACCGCGCGATGGGCCAGGAGGTACCGGACGCCAAGCGCATCCTGGAACTCAACCCGGGGCACGCGCTGGTGAAGAGCATCAACCAGGCGTACCAGGAGCGGGAGGACCGCACCGCGCTCACCGACAGCGCGCAGCTCCTCTACGACCTCGCGGTACTCGCCGAGGGCGGCCGCCCCAAGGACCCCGCCCGCTTCGTCAGACTGATGGCGGACCGCCTGGAACGCGCCCTCT
>NZ_FLSP01000192.1 GCF_900091315.1 Streptomyces sp. DI166 | reverse complement strand
GGCCGTCGGGCCGTATCTCCGGCGCGGGCATCGCCGCCCCGCCGTCGGACCGAATCTCCGGCGCGGGCATCGCCGCCCCGCCGTCGGACCGAATCTCCGGCGCGGGCATCGCCGCCCCGCCGTCGGACCGAATCTCCGGTGCGCTCATGAGATGCCGAGGTCGTTGTCGATGAGGGCGAAGATCTCCTCCGCGCCTGCGGACTCGATGCGTTCCTGCAAGTCGCCCCCACCGGCTGCCGGGTCGGCGGCCTCGCCGGTCATACGGGCGGCGAGTGCCGCGAGGCGGGAGGCGATCCGGCCGCGCCGGGCGTCGTTGTCGGCGAGCCCGCCCAGGGCCGCCTCCAGTCGGTCGAGGGCGTCCAGGGCGGCGGGCGCGCCGGTGTCGTCCGTCGCGGTCAGGGACCGCAGGTGCCGGGCCAGGACGCGCGGGGTGGGCTGGTCGAACAGCAGCGTGGCGGGCAGTTGCAGTCCGGCGGCGACGCCGAGCCTGTTGCGCAGTTCGACCGCCATCAGCGAGTCGAAGCCCAGCTCGGTGAAGGCCCGTTCGGGGTCGACGGCGTCGGCCGAGCCGTGTCCCAGGACGGTCGCGACGTGCCCGCGGACCAACTGGAGCAGCAGGCGCTCCTGTTCGGGCTCGGACAGTCCGGCCAGCCGGGAGCGCAGCTCGCCGCCGACGGAATCGTCCGTGTCCGTGGACGGCTGCCTCAACAGGGCCTTCGCCTCGGGGAGTTCGGCCAGCAGCGGGGCGGGCCGTACGGCCGTGAAGCCGGGCACGAACCGCTCCCAGTCGAGGTCGGCCACCGTCAGCGCGGCCTCGCCACCGGTCACCGCGCGGTCCAGTGCGGTGAGCGCGAGGTCGGGGTCGAGGAGGACCACTCCCCCGGCACACAGCCGGGCCTCGGCGTCGGGGCCGCCGGCCGCCATGCCGCCGCCCGCCCAGGGGCCCCAGGCGACGGAGGTCGCGGGCAGTCCCTCGGCGCGGCGCCGGGCGGCGAGCGCGTCGAGGTAGGCGTTGGCGGCCGCGTAGTTGCCCTGACCGGCCGAGCCGACGGTGCCGGCGAAGGACGAGAACAGCACGAACGCGCTGAGGTCCCGGTCGCGGGTGAGCCGGTCGAGGTTGCGGGCGGCGGCGAGTTTGGGCCGCAGGACCGCTTCCAGGCGTTCGGGGGTGAGCGACTGGAGCAGCCCGTCGTCGAGGACTCCGGCGGCGTGCACGACCGCGTCGACGGGGTGCTCGGCGAGCAGCGCGGCGAGCGCGTCGGCGTCGGCGGTGTCGCAGGCGGCGAGGGTCACCTCCGCACCAAACTCCCCCAGTTCGTCGGCGAGTTCGGCGGCGCCGGGAGCATCGGGTCCGCGGCGACCGACGAGCAGCAGGTGCCGGGCGCCGCGCTCGGCGAGGCGGCGGGCGACGCGGGCGCCGAGGGCGCCGGTGCCGCCGGTGACGAGGACGCTCTGTCCGGCGCAGTGCCAGGTGCTGTCGCCGTCGGCGGGGCGGGCGTGGACGAGGCGGCGGGCGAACAGGCCGGTGGTGCGCAGAGCCACCTGGTCCTCGCCCGTCGATCCCGACAGCACCGCGGCGAGCCGCTCTCCCGTCCGCCCGTCGGGTTCGGCGGGCAGGTCGACGAGGCCGCCCCAGCGCTGCGGGTGCTCCAGCGCGGCGACCCGGCCGAGGCCCCAGACGGCGGCCTGCACGGGCGCGGCGGGCCGTTCGCGGTCGCCGGTGGCCACGGCGCCGGAGGTGGCGCACCACAGGGGCGCGCCGATCTCCAGGTCGCCGAGCGCCTGGGTGAGGGCGAGCAGCGCGGCGAGACCGGCCGGAGTGGCGGTGGTGTCGTCGCTCGCGGGCCGCGACTCGTCGAGGGCCAGCAGTGACAGTACGCCCCGCAGTTCCTCGTGCTCGGGGAGCTTGCGCAGTTCCTCGGTGAGGGCGGCGCGGTCGGTGAGGGCGCAGTCCACGACGAGCGGCACGGGGTGCGCGCCGTGCGCGGCCAGCGCCTCGGTGAGGGCGTCGGTCCAGGGGGCGTCGGCGTGGGACGCGGGCACCACGAGCAGCCAGGTGCCCGCGAGGGCGGGCGCGTCGGCGTCCGGTACGGGCCGCCAGGCGACGGTGTAGGTGCCGGTGTCCAGGGCGGAGCGTTCACGGCGCCGGCGCCGCCAGGAGGTGAGGGCGGGCAGGAGTCCGTCCGGGGAGTCCGTGGCGATGCCGAGGGCGCCGAGGTCACCGCGCTCGACGGCGGCCCAGAACTCGTCGTCCACCTGGTCCGCGGCGGTCGCGGGGGCGGCGGGCTCGGGCCAGAAGTGGCCGCGCTGGAAGGCGTACGTGGGCAGCTCGACCGTACGGCCGGGTCCGGTCAGGCCGGTCGGGGCGGCGGCGAGCCCGCGTACGTGCAGGGCGCCGGCGGCGAGGAGCGCGGCGACCGGTTCGGGCCGGCCCCGGCGCAGTACGGGCACGGCGATCGGTGCGCGCTCGTCGGACTCGGTGCCGTCCTGGAGGGTGTCGAGGGTGAGCGCGGTGAGCGAGCCGTCCGGGCCCAGTTCCACGAAGGCACCCACGCCGTTCTGCCGCAGGGTGCGCACCCCGTCGGCGAACCGCACGGTGCCCCGTACGTGCCGTACCCAGTGGTCCGGCGAGGCGAGGTCGGCCTCGTCGGCCCGTTCACCCGTCACGTTGGAGACGATCGGGATCGCGGGCGCGGCGTAGCGCACGGTCCGCGCGACCTCCTCGAACTCCTGAAGCATCGCGTCCATATGCGCTGAGTGAAACGCATGGCTGACCCGCAAACGCCTAGTCTTTCGGCCCAGCCCGGCGAAATGACCGGCGATGTCGGACACGGCGTCCTCGTCCCCGGAGACCACGACGGCGCGGGGGCCGTTGACGGCGGCGATGTCGGCGCCCTCGCCGAGGAGTTGGCGCACCTCGTACTCGGCCGCCTCGACGGCGGCCATGGCACCGCCCTCGGGCAGCGCGTCCATCAACCGGCCCCGGGCGGCGACCAGTTGGCAGGCGTCCGGCAGCGACAGCACTCCGGACACGTACGCGGCGGACAGCTCACCGATGGAGTGGCCCATCAGGGCGTCGGGGACGGCACCCCAGGAGCGGACCAGCTCGTAGAGGGCGACGTGCACGGCGAACAGGGCGGGCTGGGTGTAGGCGGTGCGGTCGAGCAGCCGGGCGAGCTTGCTGCCGTCCTCGGCGAGTACGACGTCGGCGAGCGGGACCGACAGGTGCGGGGCGAACGCCTCGCAGACCCGGTGGAAGGCCTCGGCGTACACCGGGAAGCGGTCCAGGAGTTCGCGGCCCATGCCGGGGCGCTGGGAACCCTGCCCGCTGAACAGGAAGGCGGTGCGGCCGGTGCCGCCGGTCCGGCCGCGTACGGCACCCGCGGCCTCCTCACCGCGGGCGACGGCGGCGAGCGCGGCGAGCAGTTCGTCCCGGTCGGCGCCGACGACGACGGCCCGGTGCTCGAACGCGGCACGTCCGGTGGCGAGCGAGTGGGCGATGTCGGCGGGGGCGAGGTCCGGGTGAGCGGCGACGTGGGCGCGCAGCCGTTCGGCCTGGGCGCGCAGGGCGGCGGGGGTACGGCCGCTGACGGGCCAGGCGAGGACACCCGTGTCCCCGGGGGCGGGCACGGGCGGGCTGTCGGCGCCTTCCTCCAGGACGACATGGGCGTTGGTGCCGCTGATGCCGAACGACGACACCGCGGCCCGGCGCGGCCGGTCGCCGCGCGGCCAGGGCCGGGCCTCGGTGAGCAGTTCGACACGGCCGGCCGTCCAGTCGACGTGGTGGGACGGCTCGGACACGTGCAGGGTGCGCGGGAGCGTCCCGCGCCGCATCGCCAGGACCGTCTTGATGACCCCGGCGACACCGGCGGCGGCCTGGGTGTGCCCGATGTTGGACTTCACCGACCCCAGCCACAGGGGCTGTTCGCGGTCCTGCCCGTACGTGGCGAGCAGGGCCTGTGCCTCGATGGGGTCGCCGAGGGAGGTACCGGTGCCGTGCGCCTCGACGGCGTCGACGTCGGCCGGGGTGAGGCCGCCCGCGTCCAGCGCGGCCCGGATGACCCGCTGCTGGGAAGGCCCGTTGGGCGCGGTGAGGCCGTTGGAGGCACCGTCGGAGTTGACGGCGCTGCCGCGGACCACGGCGAGCACGGGGTGCCCGTTGCGGCGGGCGTCGGCCAGCCGCTCCAGCAGCAGGATGCCCGCGCCCTCACCCCAGCCGGTGCCGTCGGCGTCGTCGGAGAACGCCTTGCAGCGGTGGTCGCCCGCGAGACCGCCCTGCCGGCCGAAGTCGGCGAAGGCACCCGGCGTCGCCATCACGGTCACACCACCGGCCAGCGCCAGATCGCACTCACCGGACCGCAGGGACTGCGCGGCCCAGTGCAGCGCGACGAGGGAGGACGAGCAGGCGGTGTCCACGGTCACCGCGGGCCCCTCCAGACCGAGCACGTACGCGACCCGCCCGGAGGCGACACTCGCGGCGTGCCCGGTGAGCAACTGCCCCTGCGCGTCCTCCGGTACGGCGTGCGCGGCCGATCCGTAACCCTGGTAGTTGGTGCCGACGAACACTCCGGTACGCGATCCGTGCAGCGAGCGCGGGTCGATCGCGGCGCGCTCCAGCGCCTCCCAGGAAATCTCCAGCAGGAGCCGCTGCTGCGGGTCCATCGCGAGGGCCTCGCGCGGGGAGATCCCGAAGAAGTCCGGGTCGAACTCGGCGGCGTCGTACAGGAATCCGCCCTCGATCCCGTCGGCCTGCCAGCCCCGGTCGGCGGGCGGCGCACCGATGGCGTCGACCCCGTCGGCGAGGAGCTGCCAGAACTCCTCGGGGCCGCGGGCCCCGCCGGGGAACCGACAGCCGATGGCGACGACGGCGATCCGGGAGTCGTCGTCCGGCGCGGCCTGGCTCACGGGGGCCCGTTCGGACGTCACCTCGGCGGTGCCGAGGAGTTCACCGCCGATGAAGCGGGCCAGGGCCTGCGGGGACGGGTAGTCGAAGACCAGGGTCGCCGGGAGGCGCAGGCCGGTGGCCGCGTTCAGCCGGTTGCGGAGCTCGACGGCGGTCAGCGAGTCGATACCGAGGCCCCGGAAGTCCCGGGCCGGCTCCACGCTGTCGGCGCCCGCATGGCCGAGGACCAGCGCGGTCTGGGTACGGACCAGCTCCAGTGCCGCCGTGGCGCGCTCGGCCTCCGCGAGTCCGGCGAGCCGGTCCCGGAAGCCCTGGGCCGCGTCGACTGCGGCGGTGGCGGATGCCGTACGACGGGCGGGAGCGACGGCGAGGCCGCGCAGCATCGCGGGCAGCGCGGCGACGGCCTGCCGGTCGCGCAGTACGCGCCGGTCCAGCGCGATCGGCACCAGCGCCGCCTCGGTACGCCGCCAGGCCGCGTCGAGCGCGGCCAGGCCCTGTTCCGGGCTGATCGGCACCATGCCACCGCGAGACATCCGCCGCAGGTCGGCCTCGGTCAGCCCGGCCGTCATCCCGGCGCCGGGCGTCCAGGGGCCCCAGGCGAGGGACGTGGCGGGGAGTCCGGCCGTGCGGCGGGTCGCGGCGAAGGCGTCCAGGAAGGCGTTCGCGGCCGCGTAATTGGCCTGTCCGGCGCCGCCGAAGGTTCCGGACACGGAGGAGAAGACGACGAAGGCGGACAGGTCGGCGTCTCGGGTCAGCTCGTGCAGGTGCGTGACGGCGTCGACCTTCGGCCGCAGGACGCGGGCGAGCCGGTCGGGGGTCAGCGCGGAGATCACGCCGTCGTCCAGGATGCCCGCCGTGTGGATCACGGCGGTGAGGTCGTGACCCGCCAGGGCGGCGGCGAGGGCGTCGCGGTCGGACACGTCGACGGCGACTGTTTGCACCTC
>NZ_FLSP01000191.1 GCF_900091315.1 Streptomyces sp. DI166 | reverse complement strand
AATGCGCCACCCGATTCGCCCGCGCATTCAACTCCCCGTACGACACCCGCACCCCACCGTCAACCACCGCCACCGCATCACACGCCGCCCGCACCCACCCCTCAAACACCTCATGCACACACCCCAACCCCCCAACACCACCCACACCCCCACCAACCACAACCCCCCACTCCCCCACCGACAACACATCGACGGAGTCGACCGGTTGGTTGCCTCCGGCTTCGAGGGCTCGGGCGAGGCCGGTCAGGGCCGTGGCGAAGTAGGCGCAGACGCGGGCCGGGTCGACGGGGGTGGCGGCCTGGACGGTGAGGTGGAAGTCGTCGCCGAGGTCGTCCACGGAGACGGTGAGCGGGTAGCTGGTGCGTTCCTCGCCGTGCAGGGTCCGGCAGCCGGGGACGGTGACATCGGCTTGGTCGGTGGCGGTACTGCCGCCGCTGTGGCGGTAGTTGAGGAGGGAGGTGAACAGCGGCGCGGGCGCGGGGACGGAACTGCACCGCTGGGCCAGTGCCAGGGAGGCGTGCTCGTGACGGAGCAGTTCGGCCAGCAGGCCCTGGGTGTCGCGCAGTGCCTTCGTCACACCGGTGTCGTCGACGGTGAGGCGGATGGGCAGGGTGTTGATGAACGGGCCCATGGCGGTGCCGGTTTCGGCGCCGCCGTCCTGGAGGCGGCCGAACAGTACGGTGCCGAAGACCACGTCGTCACGGCCGGTGAGCCGGGCCAGGACCTGGGCCCAGGCGAGGTGCGCCACGGCCGCGGTACCGACTCCCGCCTTGCGCGCGGCATCCCGCAGGGTATGGGCGACGGCCGGGTCGAGGAGGGTGCGGTGCTCTCGGACCGTGGTCCCGTCGCCCTGGGCGTCCAAGAGCCCGTACGGTGCGGTGGGTTCGTCGATGTCCTTGAGCATGCCGGTGAAGAAGGTCTCGTGCGCAGCGGGGCCGGGGCCGGTCCGTACCTGGGCCACGAAGTCACGGAAGGGCCGGGGTGAGGGCAGGGTGTCCTCGGTGCCGCGGAGGTGGGCGGCGATCTCACGGTGGATCACGTCGAGCGTGGTGTGGTCGCCGAGGATGTGGTGCAGGTGCAGAAGCATCACCCAGCGGTCGGCGGGCCGGTCCTCGGCGACGAGAACCCGCAGCAGGGGTGCCTTGGTCAGGTCGATGCGGTGACGGCGGGGGTCGAACCGCTCGCGGAGCCGGGTCAGCGCGTCCTCGCCCGGCCCGACGGGCACCTCTTCCACGGGGAGGCGGGCTGTGCGCCAGACCACCTGGTGGGGTTCGGGCAGCCCTTCCCGGACGACGGCCGTGCGCAGGATCGTGTGACGGTCGATGACGGCCTGGTAGGCGTCAAGGTATGCGTCGAGGCGGGCGCGGCTGTCGAAGGCGTAGCCGAGGGAGATGACGTACGGGTCGCCCTGTTCGGCCGTGAGGTGGTGGAAGAACACGCCTTCCTGCAGGGGGGCGAGGGGGTAGATGTCCTCCAGGTTCCGGGCTCCGTCTGGGATCGTCGCGGCCACCGCGGCGAGTTCGGTCTCGGTCAGCTCTGTCAGTGGGCTTTGTGCGTCCTTCGGGCCCGTGCCGGTGAGATGGGCGAGGAGGGCGGGTTTGTGGGCGCGCAGGAGGCCGACCAATTCGGCGTCGAGGGCCTTTCGGCTGCCGCGTACGACGAGTTCGCCGGCGTCGGCGCCGAGCTGGACGCCGCGCTCGTCGAGCAGGCGCAGGATGTCGTGGAGCGTCACAGCCGTATCTCCTGGATGTCGTGGGTCAGTTCGGCCAGCGCGGCGAGCGAGGGCGCGGTGAACACCGCGCGGACGTCGGTCTCCAGGCCACGGGCGCGCATACGGTCGAGCAGGGTGACGGCGAGCAGGGAATGGCCGCCGAGTTCGAAGAAGTTGTCCTCGCGGCCGGGGCGGGCGACGCCGAGGAGTGCGGACCAGATCTCGGCGATCGCGGTCTCCGCCTCGCCCTGGGGCGGGGTGTGCGGCCGGTCGCCGTCCGGAGCGGCTTCCGGGGCGGGCAGGGCACGGCGGTCGAGCTTGCCGTTGGCCGTGAGGGGAAGGGCGTCGAGAGCCACGTGGGCCGTGGGCACCATGTAGTCGGGCAGCCCGGCCGCGAGGTGGGCGCGCAGTTCGGCGGACTGCGCGGTGCCCACGGTGTAGGCCACCAGCCGCCGGTCGCCGGGGGTGTCCTCGCGGGCGAGCACCACGGCCTCGCGGACGCCGGGGTGGGCGAGCAGCCTGCTCTCGATGTCACCCAGCTCGATGCGGAATCCGCGGATCTTGACCTGGAAGTCGCTGCGGCCCAGGAACTCCAGCACACCCGGGGTCTTCCAGCGGACCCGGTCCCCGGTCGCGTACATGCGTCCGCCGGGCCGGAAGGGGTCGGCGGGGAATCGGTCCGCGGTGAGGTCGGGGAGGCCGTGATAGCCGAGGGCCACGCCCGCTCCGCCGATGTACAGGTCTCCGGCGACGCCCAGCGGGCAGGGCCGGCCGTGGGCGTCGAGGACGTAGACACTCTGGTTGGCGAGTGGGCTGCCGTAGGGCACGCTGCCCCGGTGGCGTACGGCCGGGTCGATGGGGTGGCTGACGGACCAGATGGCGGCCTCGGTGGCCCCGCCGTAGCTGTGGATGCTCGCGCGGGGGCAGCGGGCGTGGATACGTTCGGGCAGGTCGACGGGGATCCAGTCGCCGCTCATCATCACCAGCCGGAGGGAGGGGAAGGAGACTCCTTCCGGCGCGGAGTCCACGAAGAGCTGGGCGAGGGCGGGGACGGAGTCCCACAGAGTGACCTGGTGCTCGGCTACCAGGGCGTGCCATCCGGCGGGGTCGGGGGCCCGTCCGGGCGGTGGGACGACGACCCGGCCGCCTGCGGCGAGCACGCCGAAGATGTCGTACACGGACAGGTCGAAGGACAGGGACGAGACGGCCAGTACGGCGTCCTCGGGTCCGACCCGGTGGCGGGTGTTGATGTCCTGGAGGGTGTTGCAGGCGGCCGCGTGACTGGTCATCACGCCCTTGGGGGTGCCGGTGGAGCCCGAGGTGTAGACGATGTAGGCGAGGTCGGCGGGGGTGAGTTCCGCGATGTCCGGGCCGGTGGCGGGGCCGCTCCGGGGGACGGTCACCAAGGGGCGGTCCGAAGCCCAGTCCGGCGCCGGCGGTCCCTGCGGACCGGAGCGTTCGTCCGGCGCGGGGTGCGCGTCGGACGGCGAGGCGATCACGGCGGCGGGGTCGCAGCTGTCGATCACCGCCCGCAGTCGTTCGGCGGGGTAGTCGGGGTCGAGGGGGACGTAGGCGCCGCCCGCCTTGAGCACGCCGAGGACGGCGGCGACCATGTCGGCTCCGCGTCGCAGGGCGACGGCAACACGGTCGCTGGGGCGCACACCGAGGGCGTGCAGCCGGTGGGCGACGCCGTTGGCGCGGGCGTCGAGGGCCGCGTAGGTGAGTTCCTCGTCGGCGACGACCGCCACGGCCTGCGGGGTCCGGGCGGCCTGGAGCTCGAACAGCCCGTGCAGGCAGGCCACGGGGAAGTCCGCGGCAGTGTCGTTCCAGCCGTGCACGATGAGGTCCTCTTCGGCCTCGGTCAGCACGGGCAGCCGGCCCACCGGGGTGGTGCCGCTCGCCTGAGTCATCGCCGTCAGCAAAGTGGTCCAGTGACCGAGGAACCGCTCGACGGTGGCCCGGTCGAACAGAGCGGTCGCGTACTCCGCGGCCGCGTACAGGCAACCGTCGTCGCCCTCGGTGACGGAGAGCGTCAAGTCGAAGCGGGAAGTGGTGTGTTCGGGCCCGGTGAGTGGTTCGGCCGTCAGACCGGGCAAAGCAAGCCGGGAGCCGGTGTCGGCCTGCCAGGCGAACGCGATCTGGAAGACGGCGTTGTGCGCCAGCGACCTCGCTGGACGCACCACCTCCACCAACTGCTCGAAGGGCAGGTCCTGATGGTCCTGCGCGGCCAGCGCGACCGCCTTCACCCGCGCCAGCCATTCGCTCAGGGAGGGGTCGTCGGAGGCGTCGAACCGCAGGGGCAGCATGTTGGCGAAGAACCCGATGAGGTCCTCGGTCTCCCGCTGCCCTCGGTTGGCGGCCGGGGTGCCGATCACGACCTCCGGGCGCTCGCCCAGGCGGGTGAGCAGGGCCGCCCAGCCCGCCAGGACCGTGGAATACAGGGTGGTGTCGTGCCGGGCCGCGAGGTTCCTCAGACCAGAGGTCAGCTCGGCATCGAGGACGCGTTCCACGGCTGCGCCCGCGAAGTCCTGGTGTGCCGGCCGGGGGCGGTCGGTGGGCAGTTCGCTGCGTTCGGGGGCGTCTTCCAGGGCCCTCCGCCAGAACTCGGCCTGCCGTTTGAGGTCTTCCCCCGACATCCGCTCCTGTTGCCACAGCGCGTAGTCGGCGTACTGGACGGGCAGTGGGCGCAGCGGATCGGGGCGTCCGTCGCGGAACGCCTCGTACAGCGCGTTGAGTTCACCCACCAGGACGCCGATGGACCAGCCGTCGGAGACGATGTGGTGCATCACGATACTCAACGTCCAGGCGCGCTCCGCGACCTGGGCGAGGTGTCCGCGGATCAGGGGGCCGTGGACCATGTCGAAGGGCGCGCCGTCGTCCTCGCCGTCCAGCCACGTGAACCGTCCGGTCTCCGCGATCACTTGCACGGGACGGCCGTCTTGGTCCTGGGTGAAGGTCGTGCGCAGGATCTCGTGGCGGGCGACGATCGTGTCCAGCGCCCGGCGCAGGGCGCCCTCGTCCAACTCGCCCTCCAGCCGGAGCCGTAGGGGGATGTGGTACGCCTCGCTGACTCCGTCGAGCCGTGTCAGGAACCAGAGCCGGCTTTGCGCGAAGGACATCGGCGCGGTGCCGGTGCGGGGCACGGGCACGATCGGCGGCAGGGTTGCCTCCGCGTTCACCTGTGCCTGGGCCACCGCGCGGGCGCAGTCGGCGAGGACGGGACTCGCGAACAGTGCTTGCAGCGACAGTGCGGAACCGAGCCGGGCCCGCATACGGGACAGCGCCTGCACTGCGAGGAGGGAGTGTCCTCCGAGGTCGAAGAAGCTGTCGCCTCGGCCGATGCGTTCGACACCGAGCAGCTCGCTCCAGATCTCCGCCAGCACACGCTCGGTCCCGTCCCGGGGCTTTTCGTAGGCGCCGCGGGCGTAGGAGGTGTCGTCGGGGGCGGGCAGGGTGGACCGGTCGAGCTTGCCGTTCACGGTCAGCGGGAAGGCGTCCAGACGCACATACGCCGACGGCACCAGATATGACGGCAGACGTTGGGTGAGGGACTGACGCAAGTCCTCTGTCGTACCGGTGTCTTCGCCCACGAAGTAGGCGACGAGGGAGTCCTGCCGGGCGATGACGGCGGCTTCGCGGACTCCGGGGCATTCCAGCAGCGCGGCCTCGACCTCACCCGGCTCGATCCGGTAACCCCGCACCTTCACCTGGGCGTCATTACGCCCCACATACTCCAGCTCACCCGACACCGAACACCGCACGAGATCCCCCGTGCGATACACCCGACCACCCGGCACGAACGGATCCTCAAGGAACCGCTCCGCGGTCAGCTCAGGCCGCCCCAGATACCCGCGCGCGACCCCCGCACCCCCCACATACAACTCCCCCACCACACCCACCGGCACCGGCCGCATCCGCCCGTCCAGCACATACGCCCGCATATCCCCCAACGGCACCCCGATCGGACTCACCGGCAAACCCACATCCGCCTCGGTGACCCGCCGCACCGTCACATGCACCGTCGCCTCCGTGATCCCGTACATGTTCAGCACCGTCACACCCGGCTCACACGCAAACCACGGCCGCAACACCCCAGGCTCCAGCGCCTCACCCCCCAACACCACATACCGCAACGCATGCGGCAACGCCCTCGCCCCACGCACCGCCACCAACTGCGCGAACGCCGACGGCGTCTGACTGAGAACCGTCACCCCCTCCCCACACACCAA
>NZ_FLSP01000190.1 GCF_900091315.1 Streptomyces sp. DI166 | reverse complement strand
ACGCCTGCACGCGCGCGTGGCCGCCGCCCTGCACGCGGAGGCCGTCGCCGCGGGAGTCCTGGCCCGCCCGCCGCAGGCGGGCCGCCATCTGTACCTCGACCTCGGGCCCCTGCGCAGCGCCCTCGGCGGACACGGCGTCAGCGACGCCCAGGACCTGGAGGAGCTGCTCACCGCCCGGCTCGGCATGCCCGCTCCCGGCGGCCACCGCTTCGGCGACGACCTCGCCGAGCCGCGCGTGCGGCTGTCCACCGGTGACCTTCTGGGCGGTACGGACGAGGAGCGCGCGGCCTGTCTCGAATCACCCGATCCACTGGAACTGCCGCATGTACGAGACGCGTTGATCCACGTGAAGTCGGTCTTCGACGATCTCCGCGACGACGCTCGGCGATGGGAGCCTCCGCGATGACGCAGCAGTCCGAGTCGACCACCCACCCCCTCGGCACCCCCGCGCCCGCCGCCCCTTTCCCGCCGCTCGCCGAACCCCGTCGGCTCGGCGAACGGCGGGTGTGGCCGCGCACCTTCCACGACCGGCTGACCGCCCCCCTGCCCGGCCTGAAGGCCATGGCCCGCTTCGCCCGAGAGGGTTCGGTGCGGCCCGGCCGCGAGGGCCTCGCCGAGATTCCCCTGCTGCCCTTCTCCCCGGCCCCGCTGCCCCGGGTCGGCTCCCGCACGATCGCCGTCTCCTGGGCCGGACACGCCAGTTGGGTGGTGCGGATCGGCGGACTCACCGTCCTCACCGATCCCGTCTGGTCCCGCCGCATCATCGGCACCCCGGCCCGCATCACCCCCGTCGGAATCGCCTGGGAGTCCCTCCCGCGCGTGGACGCGGTCGTCATCAGCCACAACCACTACGACCACCTGGACGCCCCGACCCTGCGCCGGCTCCCGCGCCACACCCCGGTCTTCGTCCCGGCCGGGCTCGCCCCCTGGTTCCGCCGCCGCCGCTTCACCACCGTCACCGAACTTGACTGGTGGGAGGCGGCCGAACTGAAGGGCGTGCGCTTCGACTTCGTCCCCGCCCACCACTGGTCCAAGCGCACCCTCACCGACACCTGCCGCAGCCTGTGGGGCGGCTGGGTCCTCACCGACCGGGACGGGCAGCGCCTCTACTTCGCGGGCGACACCGGCTACGGCCACTGGTTCACCCGCATCGGCCGCCGCTACCCGGGCATCGACCTGGCCCTCCTGCCCATCGGCGCCTACGACCCCCGCTGGTGGCTCAGCGACGTCCACTGCGACCCGGAGGAGGCGGTCAGGGCCGCCCAGGACCTGGGCGCCCGCAGGATGGCCCCCATGCACTGGGGCACGTTCATCCTCTCCGCCGAGCCGGTCCTGGAGCCGCTCAGACGCGTGCGCGCGGCCTGGGAGAAGGCGGGTCTGTCCCGCGAGCGGCTGGTGGACCTCGCCATCGGCGGATCCCGCGTCCTGGAGTGACCGGGGACCGGCCAGTCGGTGCCTGCGCGCCGGCCCTGGAGTGACCGGGGACCGGCCGGTCGGTGCCTGCGGGCGGGACCGGGGCCGGGACCGGGCGTCCGGTACCGTGCGGGCTCGGCCGCGGTCACCTGGCCCGACAGCAGGAAGGCGGTTCCCCGCACGCGCACCGGCCTGCGGGGAACCCGGCTCAGTCGCGCGGCGGTTCGGGGTCGCTGCCCTTGCAGGGGGCGCCGAGCAGGGCGGCGGCCTCACGGACGGCGGCCTCGGTGCGGCCCGCCAGCAGCAGGACGTCCTCGGGGTCGGCCCGGTCGTGGCGGACGATCAGGTCCGGACCCCCGCGCAGCACGATGTCGCTTCCCAGTTCCCGCCACGGCAGCAGGCCCATGTCGGGGTAGGCGGCGGTCAGCCGGCCGAGGGCGGCGGGGTCGCGGTCGAGCTGCTCCTGGCTGACCCGCAGCGTCCAGCCGAGCCGGAACGGCAGCCGGATCAGCGCCAGATGCAGGAAGTACTCGGAGACCGACCGGTCCTGCACCGCCCAGCCCTCGTCGTCCCCGACACTGACCAGGACCCGCGGATCGTCCTGGCCGGCCTCGGCGGCCGCGTAGCCCCACTCGTTGCAGTACTGGTACTCCGCCATGAACACACAGACCCGCCGGTCACCGCCGGGCGGCAGCAGCGGGCTGCCGTCCGGCACGGCGCCCGCGACACCCCAGCCGCCGGGGTCGGGGCGCAGAGTCGGCGGCATCTCCGGGTGGGTCCAGTACCAACGGGCGTTCGCCATGAAGGTGTTCTCGGGCCACGTCCACCACTCCCGCAGCGCGAGCGGCACGGACAGGTTCGGGTCGACGCGGAGCTCCTCGTCCTCGTCGTCCTCGTCCTCGTCCTCTTCGTCGTCCTCGTCCTCCCAGAGGTCCGGGTCCCACTCGTCGGGCTCCCACTCATCGGGCTCGAAGCCCCACTCGCGCTGCACCTCGGACAGCAGCTCCCAGCGCGACGCACGGGGCGCCGCGAGCCGTGCGGCGAACTGCCCGTAGTCGACCGCGTGTTCGATACTCGGTGTCATGCCGGGAGCCTAGAGCATCCGTACGACAACGTGCCCCGCTCAGTGCGGCTGCGGACGCCGCAACCGCCGCCACAGGCCCGGTGCCACGCTGATCAGCACGGTCAGCACCACCGCCGCGAGCACGCCCTCCCACGGCTCGGGGAACAGGGACCCGCCGAGCACCCCGATCAGCTGGTATGTCACCGCCCAGGCCAGACAGGCCGGGAAGTTGCCGCGCGCGAAGCGCCGCAGCGGCCAGTCGGCCACCAGACAGGCCAGCATCACCGGCAGGCGGCCCGCGGGCACCAGCCGCGACAGCACCAGCACCGTCACCCCGTGCTCCGCCAGCTTCACCTGCGCCTGCTCCAGCCGCTCCTCCGGCGCCCGCACCCGGATCGCCTCCAGCCACCGCGACCCGTTCCGCGACCGCATCCCGCGCCGCCCGAGCCAGTACAGCGTGCCGTCGCCGAGGAAGGCCGCCAGCGACGCCGTCACGAAGACCATCGCCAGCGCGAACGGCGCCGTCGTCTGGTGGAAGGCCACCACCGCCGCCGTGCTGACCAGGGCCCCCGTCGGAATGACCGGCACCAGCGCCCCGAGCAGCACCAGCACGAACAGCGTCGGATACCCGATCGCCTGCTGCGTGGACTCCGTCGGCACGGTCGTCGAGGCGGCGGTGACCAGCCAGCTCACGCGGCCACCCCCAGCCGTACGCTCTCGCCGTGCCCGAGCCGGTGCACGGCGGCACGGGGCGCACGCATCCCGGCCAGGCGCACGAACTCATCGCCCGGCGCATGGAACTCATGGGGGCGCACGGCGTCCATGCCGATGGGCCAGTACGTGCCGTAGTGCACCGGCACCGCGCTGCGTGCCCCCAGCCGGGCCAGGGCCTCCGCCGCGCGCCCCGCGTCCAGGTGTCCCTCACCGAGGTACGGACCCCAGCCGCCCACCGGCAGCAGCGCCACGTCGACCCGGCCGACCTCGTCGGCCATCTCGTCGAACAGCCCGGTGTCCCCGGCGAAATAGGTGCGGGCCTCGCCCTCGACGACATAGCCGAGCGCGGGGGAGTGGTGGCGTCCGACGGGCAGCCGCCGCCCGTCGTGCCGGGCGGGCACCGCGCGTATCCGCAGGTCGCCCACCTCGGTCACATCGCCGGGCCCCACCTCGGTGACCGAGAGCCCGGTGAGCCGGCGCAGCCCCGGTACCGCCCGGCGCGCGCCCCGGGGCACGAGCAGGCGCGTGCCCTCGCCGAGCCGGGCCAGGGAGGGGAGGTGCAGATGGTCGGCGTGCAGGTGGGAGACCAGCGCGACGTCCGCACGCCAGGCGCTCGGCGGGGGGAGCGCGCCCCGGCGGCGGCGCAGATGCGCGAGCCGGCGTGCGAACAGAGGGTCGGTGAGCACACGTACGTCCGAGTCGGCGACCGTGCAGGTGGCGTGCCCCCACCAAGTGATCTCCACGGGCACCTCTTTGCCTCCTTCGCGCGACTCCCCCTGAGCCTACGGGCAGGAGTAGTGTCGGCGCCTGAAACCTGGAGGTGAGGGGGACGCCATGGGACCGGTGCGGGTCACGGCGATCGCGAGTCTGACGCCGCTGGAGGAGCTGGACGCCGATCCCTTCCTGGTGGACTCCCGCAGCCAGCACGCCATCTGCGCGCGCTGGGCGGCGGAGCGGGGCTACACGGTGACCCGCGAGCTGCTGGTGCGGGGCCTCAGAGCGGATCACTGCGCGCTGTGGGACGGGGTGCGGGCCGGTGTCGACCTGTTCGTCGTGCCCAGTCGGCGGGTCCTGGAGAGCGCGCTGTCCTCGCCGGAGGAGTTCACCGCGGAGTGCGCGCGGCGCGGGGTCCGGGTGGAGACGGTGGGCTGCGAGGAGCCCCGCTACGACTCCCAGATGAAGGCCAGGGTGCACCGGCGGCTGTCCCTGCCGACGGCCGGGTACGACGGCCGGTAGCCGGTGGCCGGTGGCCGGAGCCGGTGGCCAGTGGCCGGTGGACGGTAGCCGGTAGCCGGTAGCCGGCCGGACGCCCAACGCCGGACGCCGGACCCTCGTCCCCGGGCAACGCCGCCCTGCGCCCCCGCGTCCATATGACAAGGTGGAAGACAGGCCCCGCCGGACGGCCGGGCCGGGACGTGAGGTGTACGGGGCGTGCTAGGGCGGCGTTGGCGGCGGGTGGCCAGCCAGGTCGGGCGCAGCGTCGCGGTGTGGGCGGTGTCGACGCTGACCATGCTGGTGCTCGCCGGGATCCTGCCGGACTTCCAGCTCCAGTCCCCCGACGGCGACAGCGCCACCCGGATCGCGGTCACCGCCGCCTTCGGAGCCGGTGCCTTCGGCGTCCTGTCCGCGCTGGTCTGGCCGCTGCTGGTGCGGCTGCTCCTGCTGGTCCCGGCGCTCGTGCTGGGCCTGCTGGTCTTCTTCCTCAACGGCGCCCTGCTCCTGGTCGCCCTGCGGCTGAACCCCGCCGAGCGCGGCGGCGCCGCCTGGGAGACGGCCGTGGTGGTCGCCGCCGTGATGTCCGCCGTCGCCTCCGCCACCGGCGCCGCCCTCGCCGTACGCGACGACGACGCCTACCGGCGCCGCCTGTACCGGCTCGCCGACCGCCGGCGCGGCTCCGGGCCGCCCATCCCGTCCACCCCGGGCACCGTCTTCATCCAACTCGACGGAGTCGGCCACGACGTGCTGCGGCGGGCCATCGACAAGGGGCTGATGCCCACCCTGGCGCGCTGGACCGACGGCGACCGCCCCACGCACCGGCTCACCCGGTGGCGCACCGACTGGTCCAGCCAGACCGGCGCCAGCCAGCTCGGCATCCTGCACGGCAGCAACCACGACGTCCCCGCCTTCCGCTGGTACGAGAAGGACAGCCGCGAGGTGATGGTCTGCAACCGCCCGACCAGCGCCGCCGAACTCCAGCGCCGCGCCGTCGAGGCCACCGGCGACCGGGGACTCCTGGCCCATGACGGCGCCAGCCGCGGCAACCTCTTCAGCGGCGGCGCGGGCGAGCAGGCCCTGGTGCTGTCCATCGCGACCCGGCGCCGCAGCCGGGAGAACCGCTCCCGGTCCGGGTACTTCGCCTACTTCTCCGACCCGGCCAACGCGGTGCGCACCGCGCTGTCCTTCGTCGCCGAGGTGGGCCGGGAGATCGGCCAGTCCACCCGGGCCCGGCTGCGCAAGACCCGGCCCAGGGTCTCGCGCGGCGGCCTCTACCCGTTCGTACGGGCCTTCGCGACCGTCGTTGAACGGGACGTGGTCGTCGCCGCGGTCATGGGCGACATGCTCGCCGGACGCACCGCCGTCTACGCCGACCTCGTCGCCTACGACGAGGTCGCCCACCACTCCGGGCCGGTCAGCCGGGACGCCGAGAAGGTCCTTGAGCGCCTCGACCGGTCCCTCGGGCTGATCGAGAAGGTCGCCGAGCACGCCCCCCGGCCCTACCGGATCGTGGTCCTCTCCGACCACGGCCAGAGCCCCGGCGAGACCTTCCGCTCCCGCTACGGACTCACCCTCGCCG
>NZ_FLSP01000189.1 GCF_900091315.1 Streptomyces sp. DI166 | reverse complement strand
CCGGAGGGCGAACCGGCGCCGAGCGAACCGCCCGCGGCGGCCTGACGGCGGGCCGCGGCGGCACCGGCGTCAGCCTGCGCGGCGGCGGGACCGCCGGACGGGCCGCCCTGGCCGGGCTTGCCCGGTCCGGGCTTCTTGCCGCCCTGGGCGACGTCGACGGGGAGCATGACCAGCGCGGTCGTACCACCGGAGTCGGACGGGCGCAGCTGGATGCGGATGCCGTGCCGCTGCGACAGACGACCGACCACGAACAGACCCATGCGGCGGGAGACGGAGACGTCCACGGTGGGCGGCGAGGCGAGCCGCTCGTTGATCGCCGCGAGGTCCTCGGGGGACAGACCGATACCGGTGTCGTGGATCTCGATCAGCACCCGGCCGTCGGGCAGGGCGTGACCGGTGACCTTGACCTTGGTCTGCGGGGAGGAGAACGAGGTGGCGTTCTCCAGCAGCTCGGCGAGCAGGTGCACGAGGTCGTTGACCACGCGGCCGGCCACTTCGGTGGACGGCACGGAGGCCAGCTCGATGCGCTCGTACTGCTCCACCTCGGACGCGGCGGCGCGGAGCACGTCGACCAGCGGGACCGGGCGGGTCCAGCGGCGGCCGGGCTCTTCACCGGCGAGAACGAGGAGGTTCTCACCGTTACGGCGCATGCGGGTGGCGAGGTGGTCGAGCTTGAACAGCGAGGACAGCTGGTCCGGGTCGGCCTCGCGGGACTCCAGTTCGGAGATCAGCGAGAGCTGACGCTGGATAAGACCCTGGGAGCGGCGCGAGAGGTTGGTGAACATCGCGTTGACGTTGCCCCGCAGCAGGGCCTGCTCGGCGGCGAGGCGGACCGCCTCGCGGTGCACGTCGTCGAAGGCCGCGGCCACTCGGCCGATCTCGTCCCGGGAGTGCACACCGACCGACTCCACGGACGTGTCCACGTCCTGCGGGTCGGACTCGGACAGCTGCTTGACCAGCTCGGGCAGTCGGTCCGAGGCGACCTTGGTGGCGGTCTCCTCAAGCCGGCGCAGCGAGCGGATCATGGAGCGGGCCACCACGAAGGCGCCGACCAGGGAGACACCGAGCACGAGCAGGATCAGCGCACCGGAGATGATCGCGTCGCGCTCGGACTCGTTGCGCAGCTCACGGGCCTTCTGCTCCATCTGCTCCAGCAGGTGGCGCTCGATGTTGCCCATCTGCTCGATCTTGATCGAGCTGTCGTCCACCCAGTCCTTGTACGAGCGCCGGTCCACCGTGGCCAGACCACTGGTGATGGCGCGCTCGCCGTAGGTGTCGGTGGCCTGGATCGTGGAGTTGCCCTCCTGGACCGGCTTGAGCAGCTCGATGGCCTCGTCACTGCCGTAGATCGCCTTGAAGGAGGCGAGTTCGGAGGTCTGGCTGGTGAGCGCCGACTGGGCGTAGAGCCGGTCGTTGTCGGAGAGGGAGCCGCCGGACTTGTTGTTCGCCGGCAGGGCCGCGGCGAGCACCGCGCGCTGGATGGAGGCGTACTCCTTGGCGGAGGAGAACGCCGCGAGCGCGCGGGTGCGCTGGATCATGTCCGGGTTGCTGGTCGCCTGCGCCATGTCCTGGGACAGGTCCAGCAGGTTCTCGATCAGCCGGTGGTACGCCTCGACGGTCTGGGTGGAGTTGTCCTCCGCCTGGTAGGCGTCGCGGCGGATGTTGGTCAGCGTGCGCAGGTCACGGACGACACCGACGAGGGTGTCGTGGACGCCCTGGAGGTTGGTGTCGGAGGTGTCGACCTCTTCCGCGGACTCGATGAAGTTCTCGCGCAGCCGGTCGGTCTTGTCCGTGAAGCCCTTGACCGTGTAGCCGGTCGCCTTCTCACCGTGCGAGAGCGGACCGGCGGACTGGTCGCGCTCCTCCTGGAGCGCGGCGGCCAGCTCGGTCGCCTGCTTGGTCATGTCCGTCAGCAGCTTCATGTTGTCGAGCTGCTGCATGTCGTCCATGGAGTCGCTGATACGCAGGGCGCCCAGCGACGTGGCCGCGACGACCGGAAGAGCCAGCAGCGACACCAGGCGCGTGGAGATACGCCAGTTGCGCAGGGCTATTCGCGGACCCGGATTGGTGGGGCCCTGCGGCGGCTTCACCGCCGGGGCCGTGGGGCTCGCCGGGCCCGAGGGGGCCGCACCGCCGTCGGCGGACGGGGCCTGACCCGGGCTCTGGGCGTGCTGGGGCGAGGGACTGCCGGCATTGGGGCCAGTCCCGCCGTGCAGCTCCGGCTCCGCCGAAGCACTGCCATCCCTCTTGAAACGTCCCTGCACTAGCGTCGCAACCTCTGGACCAGGCGCCCCGCCGTTTGAACGGACGGGACGGTGTCGGCGTAAGTAGAAGACGTACCTGAATTACGTCCTCTGATGGTCGTTGAGTGACCGGCGCTGGCTCCCCCTTCCGCCGCCACTCGGCGCTGTTGCGCCCTTGCGCGCCGGTACGAACCTGCGGCGGTCCGTGGAATTCCAGCACAGTGCAGGAACTCCAACAAGGGCCGTGGACCGAGCCGTGACCTACGTGACACCTTGTGGGCGCTGAGTCACGGTGTGTAGAAAGTGATTCGCCCTAAAACGGACTTATAAGAGCGAGTTGCAAGGGTACGTCCCGTGTCCCAGTCGAGATGATCAGGAGCGGAATGACTGGTTCAGGTGCGCAATGTCCGTTTCGTTGGGGTGGTTTGAGGGCCGGATTTGACCGGTTTGAGGCTGAACCCGTGAGCAAACTCACATACCGATCATGGGGTCTTCACGCCTTCTCCGGGGAAACGGATGTTTAGCCTGACGCTTTACAAGAGGGCGCGATCTGCCCACTCACCCCACCGCTGACGACAGGGTTCGTACCACCGTGAAGACGACGATGATGTTCCGCACCATAGCCAACCCGCGGCGCACGACGCTGGCCCACCTCGACGGAGCCGACGAACTGCAGACCCCGGAGCAGCCGGAGCACCCCGTCGAACTGCCGGCGCAGACGGCCAACCCGCGCCGCACGGTCCTGGACAAGATCCCGAGCGCCACCGCCGCGGAGTAATGCCGCGAGGTGCGCCGCCCCGGCCGCGCTAGCCTGGAGCGTCAGACTCCAGCCGGTTCAGTCAAGGGGCCAAGCATCCCGTGCGCATCGCCAGATTCTCCATCGACGGGAACGTCGCCTTCGGCGCGGTCGAGGGCGACAAGCCTGACGAGCTCGTCCTCGACATCATCAAGGGCATTCCGTTCGCGGAATTCGAGCTCTCCGGCACCAAGGTCCCGCTGAGCAAGGTACGGCTGCTGCCCCCGGTGCTCCCCAACAAGGTCGTGGCCTTCGGTCGCAACTACGCCGAGCACGCCCGCGAGCTGGGCAACGAGGTCCCGGACGCGCCCTTCGCCTTCTTCAAGCCGTCCACCTCCGTGATCGGACCGGGCGACGAGATCCAGTACCCCGCCTTCTCCGAGGAACTGCACCACGAGGCCGAGCTGGCCGTGGTCATCGGCCGGATGTGCCGGGAGGTCCCGCGCGAGCGGGTCAAGGACGTGATCCTCGGCTACACGTGCGCCAACGACATCACCGCCCGCGACGTGCAGCGCCGCGAGAAGCAGTGGGCGCGGGCCAAGGGCTTCGACACCTCCTGCCCGCTGGGCCCCTGGGTCGAGACCGACCTGGACCCGTCCGACCTGACCGTCCAGCTCACCGTCAACGGGCAGCAGCGGCAGCTCGGCCGCACCAGCGAGATGATCCACTCCATCGAGGATCTGATCGTCAACATCACCGAGGCCATGACGCTGCTCCCCGGCGACGTGATCCTCACGGGCACCCCCGCCGGGGTCGGCCCCCTGGCTGTCGGCGACGAGGTCTCCGTCAGCATCGAAGGCATCGGCACTCTCACCAACAAGGTTGTCAAGCGTGGCTAGCGCACCCGCCTCCCCCGTACGCGTCCGTTTCTGCCCGTCGCCGACCGGCAACCCCCACGTGGGCCTGGTCCGCACCGCCCTGTTCAACTGGGCGTTCGCCAAGCACCACGGCGGCACCCTGGTCTTCCGCATCGAGGACACCGACGCCGCCCGTGACTCCGAGGAGTCCTACGAGCAGCTGCTGGACGCGATGCGCTGGCTGGGCTTCGACTGGGACGAGGGTCCCGAGGTCGGCGGCCCGCACGCGCCCTACCGCCAGTCGCAGCGCATGGACCTCTACCGCGACGTGGCCCAGAAGCTGCTGGACGGCGGCTACGCCTACCACTGCTACTGCTCCCAGGAGGAGCTGGACACCCGCCGCGAGGCCGCCCGCGCCGCCGGCAAGCCCTCCGGCTACGACGGCCACTGCCGCGAGCTGAGCCCGCAGCAGGTCGCCGAGTACCAGGCCCAGGGCCGCGCCCCGATCGTCCGCTTCCGGATGCCCGACGAGACGATCACCTTCACCGACCTGGTCCGCGGCGAGCTGACCTTCACCCCGGAGAACGTCCCGGACTACGGCATCGTCCGCGCCAACGGCGCGCCGCTGTACACGCTGGTCAACCCGGTCGACGACGCCCTGATGGAGATCACCCACGTCCTGCGCGGCGAGGACCTGCTCTCCTCCACCCCCCGCCAGATCGCCCTGTACAAGGCGCTGAAGGACCTGGGCATCGCCAAGCAGACCCCCGAGTTCGGCCACCTGCCGTACGTCATGGGCGAGGGCAACAAGAAGCTCTCCAAGCGCGACCCGCAGTCCTCGCTCAACCTCTACCGCGAGCGCGGCTTCCTGCCCGAGGGCCTGCTCAACTACCTCTCGCTGCTCGGCTGGTCGCTCTCCGCCGACCAGGACATCTTCACCATCGACGAGATGGTGGCCGCCTTCGACGTCAAGGACGTCAACCCCAACCCGGCCCGCTTCGACCTGAAGAAGTGCGAGGCCATCAACGGCGACCACATCCGCATGCTCGATGTGAAGGACTTCACCGAGCGCTGCGCCCCCTGGCTGAAGGCCCCCTTCGCCCCCTGGGCCCCGGAGGACTTCGACGAGGCCAAGTGGCAGGCGATCGCCCCGCACGCCCAGACCCGTCTGAAGGTCCTGTCGGAGATCACCGACAACGTCGACTTCCTGTTCCTGCCGGAGCCGGTCTTCGACGAGGCGAGCTGGACGAAGGCGATGAAGGAGGGCAGCGACGCCCTGCTGCGCACCGCCCGCGAGAAGCTGGAGGCGGCCGACTGGAACTCCGCGGAGTCCCTGAAGGAGGCCGTCCTGACGGCCGGCGAGGCGCACGGCCTCAAGCTCGGCAAGGCCCAGGCCCCGGTCCGGGTGGCCGTCACCGGCCGCACCGTCGGCCTGCCGCTCTTCGAGTCCCTGGAGATCCTCGGCAAGGAGACGACGCTGGCCCGCATCGACGCGGCGCTGGCGAAGCTCACCGCGTGAGATGACGCACAGGTGAGGGGCGGCACCCGGTCCGGGGTGCCGCCCCTCACTGCTTGAACTCAGCGCGCGTCCGCCTCGTCGATCAGGTAGGCGCTCTCGTCGAAGATCTCCAGTACGACGACGACCATGATCGCTCCGGCCACCATGTACTCAAGCATCACGCCGGGGGCGACATAGGCCTTGCGCAGATGCTCGTCCGGGCCGAGCTGCGCTGTCGAGTTCTTCCGGAACGGGTCCCGGGCCAGTATCCGTACGGCCGTGTCCAACTGTGCCCGGCGTTCTTCAGGCAGGGCGTCGAATGTCGCACGGGCCTCGACGGTGAACTGGACACGGTACGCGCTCATGAGCACCAGTGTGCCAGCCGTGCCGCGCCGCCGGGCACCCTTCCCAAACCCCCTGCCTGCCCGCCCGCAGGCCGTGCTGGGCGCCCCTGCTCCGAGCCCGGGACGTCCCTGGCCGCCGGCACCCCACGAGGTGGCCTACGTCGGGGACCACCCCGAGATCGACGCGCGGGGCGCCGCCGACGCGGGCCTGGTCTCGGTCTGGATCGACAGCACGCACTCTGTCCTGGGGCGCCGAGGCACTGGTCGGCCCGCACCGCATCGCGACCCTCACCGAACTCCCCGCGCTCCTCGGCGCGGATACCCGTTTTGGAGCCCCGTCCACCTTCGGGTAATGTTCTTTCTGCGCCGCCGGGAGCGGGCCGAAAGGCCGGTGACCGACAGCGCGAACTAGAACAAGATCCCTTCGGGGCTTGCGTTCCAGTGGCCTATGGTGTAATTGGCAGCACGACTGATTCTGGTTCAGTTAGTCTTGGTTCGAGTCCAGGTA
>NZ_FLSP01000188.1 GCF_900091315.1 Streptomyces sp. DI166 | reverse complement strand
GCGCCGCAGGCGGGGTGCCGAACGCGGGCGGCGCGGTGGCCTGGGCGGGGGGCGCGAAGCTGGGTGCGGCGCCGGACTGCGGCTGCTGCGGGGCGGCGGCGGGGGTCTCCTCCTCCAGCACCTCGCCGCCGAAGTTCCTCAGCAGCGCTTCCAGTCCGCCGTCGAAGCCCTGGCCGACGGCGGCGAACCGCCAGACGTCCTTCAGGTAGAAGTCGCCGAGCATGACGGCGCGCTCGGTGGTGAACTCCGTGCCGCTGAACGCGTACCGGGCGACTTCCTCGCCACCGGCCACGATGCGGATGTACCCGGGGCCGATCTGCGACATCTGTCCGGCGCCGTCGAGGGTCGCGGTGAACGACAGCTTCTGGATCTGCGGCGGGATCCGGTCCAGGGTGACCCGGAAGGACTCCGTGTCACCGGCCTGGGCGCCCAGGAGCTGGATGGACTCCTCCGGGGACTTCGGCTGGTTGAAGAAGATGAAGTACCGGTCGTCCGAGAGCCGTTCGTCGGCGTCGAGACCGAAACAGCTGATGTCGAAGGTCAGTCCCGGGCCGGAGATCTGCACACCTACGTACAGATCCGTGCCCGCGGTGAGGTCACTGATCCTGGCCTTGTGGCCGCGTTGGAATTCCCTGGCCATGCGTAACGACCGTCCCCCATCCCGAAGTGAGTGCGTCGCGTCAGGCTAACGGCAAACTCCGACACCCGACGAAGTCGGTACACAGCCGGTACGAAACCGGCGCACCGCGGTACCTCAAGGTCGGGGCGCGGTCACTCTCCGCGTGCGCCGGGCAGGTGCGGCAGCCGGTCGGCGGCCACCACGCCCTCCAGATAGCCCCGGGCGCGCTCGGTACGCGGATAGGCGTCCATGAGCTGCCAGAACCGCGGTCCGTGGCCGGGCACGAGCAGATGCGCCAGTTCGTGCAGCAGGACGTAGTCGACGACGTACTCCGGCATGCCCTGGAGCCGGTGCGACAGGCGGATGCTGCCCTCGGCGGGGGTGCACGAGCCCCAGCGGGTGTTCTGGTTGGTGACCCAGCGCACCGAGTTGGGCCGGGCGCGGCCTTCGAAGTACTGCGCCGAGAGGCGGTCCGCGCGCTCCGCCAGCTCCGCGTCGCCGAGTACCCGCTTGCTCTCCTGGGCGGCCAGCTTGTCCAGCATGACGTTCACCCAGCGCTGTTCCTCCGCCTCGGACATCCGGGCGGGGATGAGGACGACGGTGCGGTCCCCCTCGCGGTACGCGGAGACCGTCCTGCGGCGACGGGCACTTCTGCGCACCTCGATCGCGCTCGTCCCCGAAACGTTCGGAGGCGGGCTCGTCGTGCGTCGCTGTGGCGTTCCGGCGCGGTGCAGTGGGTCGACGGACACGCCCTGACGTTACCCGCTGCACACGGGGGAAGTCCCGACTCCGGTACGGTTCGGCGCCCAGACGCCACCAAGCGTTGGATTTGTACGAAGAATTCCGCAGCCTGTGGACAACTTTCGGCACCGGACCACGCATCCCGGCATGCTGGCTCTCGCCGGTGGACCTCCGCGGCCCCTCGAAGGGGCGGGCGGCACAACCGGCATACGGGGACGAACCTTGACTTACGGGGGCTCTGTCATGCATCCGATGGTGAAGCCCGCGCTGCGGCGCGGCTGGCGTGACCTCAATACCGTGCAGTTCGGCATGACTCCCGCGCACGCGATGACGCTGGGGCCGATGGACACGGCCACGGGCAGCTTCCTCGACCTGCTCAACGGCACCCGGGGACCGGAGCTGCTGCGCGCGGAGGGACGCCGGATGCGGCTGCCCGACGGTCATGTCGACGGGCTGATCACTCGGCTGGCCCGCGCGGGGCTGCTCGACGACGCCCGCGGGGGCGGCACGGCCGGTGCCGAGCTGCGCGGCCGGAAGGAGGTCCTGGACCGGCTGCGCCCGGACCTCGCCTCGCTCTCCCTGACCTCCTCCGAACCGGGCGAGGCCATGCGCCGGCTGGCCGCCCGCCGCTCGCTGCGCGTCCAGGTGCGCGGCGCGGGCCGGGTGGGCGCCGTACTGGCCTCGCTGCTGGCCGGGCGGGCGTGGGCGAGGTCGACGTGCGCGACGGCGGCCGGGTGGAGCCGTGGGACGTGGCACCGGGCGGACTGCCCGCCGAGGCAATCGGCGAGCGCCGGGACGAGGCCGCCCGCCGGGCCGTACGCCGGGCGGCCCCGGCCCGCCCGCCCCGCCGCGGCCCCCGGACGCCTGCCGAGGAGGCGAACCCCGGGCACGCGCTGGTGATCCTCGCCCCGCGCGACGACGTGGCGGTGCACGCCCCGGTCCCCTCCGCCGCCAAGGACCTCGTCGCCTCCGGCACGCCTCATCTGTATGCCGGAGTGGTCGAGGGAACCGGCGTGGTGGGTCCGCTCGTCCTGCCGGGCGAGACGGGTTGCGCGGGCTGTCTGCAGGAGGACCGCGCCGACCGGGATCCGGTCTGGCCCCGGCTGGTCGCCCAGTGGCGTTCGGGCGGCGGCAGACCACGGCCGGTGCCGGCCTGCGACCTGGCGCTGGCCACCACGGTCGCGGGACTGGCGGCGGCACACGCGCTGGCCTTCCTCGACGGACGGTCACCGTCCAGCGCGGGCGCCCGCTGGGAGGTGTCGCTGCCCGGTCTGACCTGGCACGCCCGGCCGGTGTGGGGGCATCCCGCATGCCCCTGCGGGGCCGCGGACAAAGGTAAGGAAGGACACACCACCTCCAAGGACGGAGAGGCGCACGAGACAATGGCGTTGCAACGGCCGTCGAGAACGTCACGCCGTCAGCCAGACGCACGACCGGCTGGGACCTGGAGGGCGCATGTCTGATCTTCCCCGGAAGGCGGTCACCCGGACCGCCAAGCTCGCCGCGCTCCCGCTCGGCTTCGCCGGACGGGCGACCTGGGGACTGGGCAAGCGAATCGTGGGCGAGTCCGCCGAACTCGTCGGCCGGGAGCTGCAGCAGCGCACCGCCGAGCAGCTGTTCAAGGTGCTCGGTGAGCTCAAGGGCGGCGCGATGAAGTTCGGGCAGGCCCTGTCCGTCTTCGAGTCGGCACTGCCCGAGGAGGTGGCCGGCCCCTACCGGGCGGCGCTGACGAAGCTCCAGGAAGCGGCACCGCCGATGCCGACCAGCACGGTGCACTCGGTGCTGGCCGAGCGGCTCGGGGAGGACTGGCGCGAGCTGTTCACCGAGTTCGACGACAAGCCCGCGGCGGCCGCCTCCATCGGTCAGGTGCACCGGGCGGTCTGGCAGGACGGCCGGACGGTCGCGGTCAAGGTCCAGTACCCGGGCGCCGGTGAGGCCCTGCTCTCCGACCTGACCCAACTGAGCCGGTTCGCCCGGCTGTTGGGCCCCCTCGTCCCCGGCATGGACATCAAGCCGCTGATCACCGAGCTGAAGGACCGGGTCTCGGAGGAGCTGGACTACGACCTGGAGGCCCAGGCCCAGCGGGTGCACGCGGAGGAGTTCGCGGACGATCCCGACGTGGTGGTGCCCGAGGTGGTCCACCAGTGCGACCAGGTCCTGATCACCGAGTGGATCGAGGGCATCCCGCTGTCGGAGATCATCACCGACGGCACCGAGGAGCAGCGCGACCGCGCCGGTCAGCTGCTGGCGCGGTTCCTGTTCTCCGGCCCGGCCCGCACCGGACTGCTCCACGCCGACCCGCACCCCGGCAACTTCCGTCTGCTGCCGGGCGGTCCGGACGACGAGGAGGAGTGGAAGCTGGGCGTGCTGGACTTCGGCACGGTCGACCGCCTCCCCGGCGGACTGCCCACCCCGATCGGCGAATCGCTGCGCATGACCCTCGACGGCGACGCCGAGTCCGTCTACGAACTGCTGTGCCGGGAAGGGTTCGTCAAGGAGTCCATAGAGCTGGACCCGGACGCCGTCCTGGACTATCTGCTGCCGATCATCGAACCGGCCCAGGTCGACGCCTTCACCTTCACCCGCGGCTGGATGCGCAGCCAGGCGGGCCGGGTCGCCGACCCCCGCTCCCCCGCCTACCAGCTCGGCAAGCAGCTCAATCTGCCGCCCGCCTATCTGCTGATACACCGGGTGACGCTGAGCACCATCGGTGTGCTGTGCCAGCTGGGGGCCACGGTCCGGCTGCGCGAGGAGCTGGAGGAGTGGCTGCCGGGGTTCGTGCCGGAGGAGGAGACCGCGGAGGAGTCGGCCGCGGAGGCGTGAGGCCCGTCCGGGCCGCCGCATCCGCGCGGTTCACCACCAGGACGAGTCCAGGCGCCCTTCAATGGCTCTGAGGTTCTTCCGGGAGCAGGTGTCGCAGAAGTAGCGGCGCTCGCCGTTCTCCACGGAGCAGGTCCAGGTGGGCTCCGGACCCTCCGCCTCGGCGCCGCAGCCGGCGCACACCAGGGGCTGCTCGGGGACGGAACCGGCGCCGTCACCGCCTCCGGGAAGACTCGTCACCCCGTGACGATAACTCCGCCCCCGGCGCGCCCGCGCACAACGCACCGCGGGGGCCGGTCCGTTCGCACGGACCGGCCCCCGCGGGGAGCTGATGTCCTCCCTGGGCGGGAGGCCGGTACAGCCGACCGGGTCGATTACTGCATGACCGCCATGGCGATCGCGCGGCGGGCGCGCAGCGAAGCACGCTCGGCGCGGCGCTGCATGCGCCGCGCGGTCACCAGGCGCAGGGCCCGGCGTTCCCGCTCGGCGTCGTGCAGGCGCTCGTGCATATGCGCACGGGCCAGCGCTTCTGGGATGAGTTGCATTTCACGGGTCCTGTTCTGGCGCGAGTCGATCACGCCGGTGGTGGTGAAGTCTTCAGGCGTCGCGCCTGCGGGCTCAGTGGTGGACGGCTTCATCGGGGCCTGCTTCTTGGGGTCGTGCGTGAGGGGGCGGTCGATCGTTCCTGCGGTGTTCATGCCGTGACCGGGTTCTTGCGCGGGCGACCACGCGGCCGCTTCCGGGCGACGACAACACCCTGGACGAACAGCTCGCCACCCCAGACGCCCCAGGGCTCACGCCGCTCCTTGGCGCCGGCGAGGCAGGCCTCCATCAGCGGGCAGGTGCGGCAGAGGGACTTGGCGTACTCGACGTCCGCGGGCGACTCGGCGAAGAAGACCTCCGGGTCGTAGGAGCGGCACGGGACGGGTACGCCGAGGTTCTCGATGGCGTCGTCGAGCGCGGTGAGCGCGGTGAGCGGAGTCAAGGTGGAGTCCTCCGTGAGGCCGGGCGGGGGGATCGTTTCGGAAGGCGGTACGGACGGGGCGTGCGCTTCGAGTTGCACGGTTCGTCTTCCTCGTCTGGTCGTTCCGGTCCGGTTGGACCGGGTGGCGGCTGGTACCGGGTTCTTTTCTTGTCCCGAGGCCCCTTCGCTCCGTCGTCCCCGTTCGGGGAAAACAGAAGGGCCGCGGATCCCGGATGGGGTTCCGCGGCCCTGAAGGCGCCGGCCTGATCGAATCAGGCTGGATCACTCCAGGGTTCTGGCCCACGGAAGGCCCACATCTGGTGGTGCTGCGTCGTCTGCTTCCGGAATCCGGCACCGGTCGCCGTAAAGGCATAGGCCTTGGCCTGTGCCACTACTGCCGCTTCCAGTGCCTTGGTCGGTCGCTCGGCCCGCTCGCGGATGGTCAGACCCGCGAGGGACAGGGAGGCAGCCGGACGCTCGGCACGAATGCCGGACAGACCGGTGCCCTTGTTCGAGGCGCCGAGCATGCACAGGGAGGCGACGACCGAGCGATCGGTCATTTTCACGCTGCTGACGATGGAGCTGGTGTTGATGCTGATCACTGGACTCGCCTCCTCTCGGCGTCTCGGGGGACTGGATGAACCAGTCCGACGGGTATGCAAGTACAACACGGAATCGGGGCCTCAGGAAGGCTCCGTTTCCGTGCTTAAGAACCTATGGGGATTGCTGGGGCATGCGCAAACTATTTTTTCGACGAGTTCGTATCAGTCCTCGTCTTCTTCTCCCCCGGGCTCGCGACCTGCGCAGATGGCCAGAACGTCGGCGCCGTAGCGCGTGAGCTTGCGCATCCCGACGCCGGGGATCCGCGCCAGGTCCCGCTCGTCGTCCGGGCCGGTCTCGGCGATCGCCATCAGGGTCCGGTCGGTGAAGACGCAGAACGCCGGCTGTCCGCTGCGCCGCGCCTGCTCCGCGCGCCACTCCCGCAGCCGCTCGTAGAGGCCCTCGTCCATGTCGGAGGGGCAGTCGTCGCAGCGCATCAGCTTCATCTCACCCGGGTCGGTGAGGGTGCGTCCGCAGACCCGGCAGCGGGCGACGGTGCGCTGGGTGCGGCGCGGGGCGGCGACGCCCGGTCTGCTGGTGTGGCCGCGCTCGAC
>NZ_FLSP01000187.1 GCF_900091315.1 Streptomyces sp. DI166 | reverse complement strand
CCCATCGGGCCCGGACCGCGCGTCGCCGACGCCCGCGCCGCCGCGGTGAAGGCACCGCCGCCGGAGGCGGGCCTGGTCGCCTCCTGGTCCAAGCCCCGCCCCGGCGTCAACGGCGCCGACCCGGCCGTGGCGCCCGCCGCGCCGCCGGTGCCCCCGGAGACGCCCAGCGGCTGGCGCCCCTGGCGGTTCCGTATGTCGAACGACGTGTGGGGCACCCCGGCGGTCGCCGGTGACCTGGTCTACGTCACCTCCTTCGAGGTGCACGCCCTCGACGTCGCCACCGGCCGCCGCCGCTTCAAGACCAGGGACGTCGCCTGGTCGATGGCGGTCGCGGACGGCCGTATCCACGCCTCCGACGGGCCCACCCTGTTCGCGCTGGACAGCCGCGAGGGCGCCGACCTGTGGCGGCTGCCCACGGACGCCTGGGTGTACTCCCTCAAGGCGGAGCGCGGCACCGTGGTCACCGGCACCCGCGGCGGCGGCGTACAGGCGTGGGAGGCGTCCACCGGGCAGCGGCTGTGGGAGCTTTCCGGTGCCCAGAGCGACTTCGAGTCCCCCGAGGCGGGCCCGGCACTGTACGAGGGCACCGTCTACGTCTGGCAGGACGCCCGGCTGCGCGCCCGGGACGCCAGAACCGGCGACGAGCGCTGGTCGTACCCGATCGGCGACGCCGCCTCCTGCGGCGGAGTGCCGGTCCGCATCACCCAGGCGCCCGACGGCTACGTCTACGTCTCCGCAGGCACCCGCGTGATCGCCCTGGACGTGGCCACCGGCCAGGTCCGCTGGCACTTCGAGGCCCCCGCGGTCTTCCTCAGCCCGCCCACCTTCGTCCCCGGCCCGGCGGTCACCGGCGGCGGCGTCTACCTCGCCGACTACCTCGGCACGGTCTACGCCCTGGACGCCACCGACGGCCGCGACCGCTGGCGGATCGCCACCGAGGCCCGGTCCTCCATCGAGCCGGTGCTGGTGGCCGCGGGCCATGTGCACGTGGGCAGCGGCAAGGGCCTGTACACGCTGGACGCGGTCACCGGCACGCCCAAGTGGCGCTTCCAGGCGGGCGGCGACATCGTGGGCGCCCCCTCGGTGGCGGAGGGCCGGATTCACTTCGGCTCCACCGACCACCTGCTGTACACGCTCAAGGCCGACGACGGACGGCTGCGCTGGAAGCTGGCCACCGGCGGCGAGATCACCGGCTCGCCGGTCGTCCGGGACGGGGTCGTGTACGCGTGCAGCAAGGACCGCTGTGTCTACGCGCTCGACGCGGAGAAGGGCACGGGCACCGCGCGCACCGCGTGAGGCGGGACGGCCGTCGTACCGGTGCACGGAAGGGGGGCCGGGCGGCGGCCGTCACTGCCGGGAGCGGACCTGACACCGCTCTCACAGCGAACGCTACGCCGGGGACGCCCCGGTCGCCATGTGGTGACATGGCCGTGACAGGCCCGGGCTAGGGTGGCCCTTATGGATCTTCGGGGGCGCAAGCTCAAATTCACAGCGGTGGCGGTACTGGTGGTTCTCTCCCTGACGGGTTTCTCGTCGGGCCGCGGCCACGGCGGCAGCGGTGACGGTGACTCGGGTGGCGGATGCAGCAGCTCCAGCCAGAACCACGACAGTTCGTCGAACCGGCACGACGACGATGACGACAACGACACGTCCGGCTCGGGCGGCTCCGGCCCCGGCGCGGACTCCGGCTCGGCGGGCACCGCGCAGGACGTGACGATCGACCTGGTGAGCTGCGCGAGCACGGAGCAGCCGTACGCGGTCGTCGACCTGACCAACCCGAACGGCAACCCGGTCACCGTCACGGTCGTCGTCCACTTCAAGGACGCCCAGTCCTCCGTGGTCGACATGCAGACGGTCGAGGAGATCGTCCCCGCCGGCGAGACCGCCCAGGTCCAGGTCGACCTCACCGACGCGTCCCACGCGGCGCAGGTCGACCTCTGCGAGGCCGAGCTGATGCCGACCGTCTGACACCGGTCACCGCACCAGCGGAGGGCCGCCGGTACGCCGCCGGGCGACCAGCTCCGCCTGCCGCCCGGCGGGCAGGTTCCCCAGCGCGATGAGCTGCGGCGCCTGCGCGAAGGCCCGCTCGCGGACCCCCTCCTGCGCCGCCCACAGGGCCCGTACGGTGCCCTGGACGGCCTCGGTCGGATACCCGGCGAGGACCTCGGCACACCGCAGGGCGGCGGTCAGGTCACCCTCCGGCTCGGTCAGTTCGGACACCAGACCCACCTCATGGGCCCGTCGGGCGGAGATCCGCTCGGCGGTGCCCATGAGCATCATCCGCGCCACCTCCCCGACCGGCATCCGCGTCGCCATCAGCATCGACTCGTACGCGCAGACCATGCCGTAGGAGGTGTGCGGGTCGAAGAACTCGGCGCTCGGGTCGGCGACGAGGAAATCGCACTCCGCGAGCAGATAGAACGCCCCGCCGCAGGCCATGCCGTGCACGGCGGCGACGACCGGCTTCCACAGATCGTTGGACTTGGGGCCCACCCGCAGCAGCGGATCGTCCAGCGAGAAGGGCGAGTTGGGCTGCGGTACGACCGTGTCCCGGTCGATCCCGGTGCAGAACGCCCGCCGCCCGGCCCCGGTGAGGACGACGGCGCGTACGGAGTCGTCGAACCGGAACTCCCGCCAGACCTCGACGAGTTCACGCACCGTTGCGAGGTCCAGGGCATTGAGCCGCTCGGGCCGGTCGAGCGTGACGACACCGACCCCCTTCTCCCGCCTGACGTCGAGACTCACGCCCGCTCCAGAACCCACTGCGGCATCCCGTCGCCGTCGAAGACGACCCGCACCCGTTCCCCGATCCGCACCCGGTCGGGCGGGAACGCCCCCAGCGGATCACCGGCCCGCCCGACGAGGTTGCCCACCAGCCGGATCCGGGGCAGATCGACCAGCTCGACGACCACCACCACGTACGGCGCACAGGCCGCGTAGTCCGGCAGCAGCGGCGGATGGGGCACGACATAGGACCAGATCCGCCCGTGTCCGCCGACCGGGCGCCACTCGCTCGCGAAGGACTGGCAGTGCGGGCAGCAGGGGCGGGGCGGGAAGCGGGGTTCGGCGCACTCGGCGCAGAACTGGACCCGCAGTTCACCGCGGGCCGCGTACTGCCAGAAGGGGGCGCCGTCGGTGTCGGTGACGGGGGCGAGCATCCTGATCGACTCCTCAGTTCCGTAGGAGCAGCGCGGAGGTGGGAACCCCCTCGCCCGCGGTGACGAGGCAGGTGGCGGCGCCGGGCACCTGGGCGGTACTGGTGCCGCGGAGCTGTTTGACGCCCTCGGTGATGAGGTTGAAGCCGTGCACATAGGCCTCGCTCAGCCCGCCACCGCCTGTGTTGAGCGGCAGCCGCCCGCCGATTTCCAGCGCCCCGCCCTCGGTGAACGCCCCGCCCTCGCCGCGCCCGCAGAAGCCGTACCCCTCCAGGGACAGCGGGACGAGCGGGGTGAAGGCGTCGTAGATCTGGGCGACGTCGACGTCCTGCGGGGTGAGATCGGCGTGCTTCCACAGGTGCCGGGCGGCGGTCCACGCAGGTCCCGTGAGCGGGTCGTCGTTCCAGTAGTTGACCATGCCGTGGTGCTGGGCGGGCAGCCCCTGGGCGGCGGAGTGCACATAGACAGGAGGCCGCCGGCAGTCCCGGGCCCGCTCCCGACTGACCACGACACATGCCAACGCCCCATCGGTCTCCAGGCAGTTGTCGTACAGACACAGAGGCTCGCTGATCCACCGCGCGTTCATGTACATCTCGCGGGTCAGGGGCCGTTCGTACATCACGGCGGCCGGGTTCTGGTTGGCGCGGTTGCGGCAGGCGAGGGCGACATTGAACAGATGATCACGGGTGGTGCCGTACTCGTGCATGTGGCGGCGGGCGAGCATGGCTATCTCGTCGACGGGCCGCAGCAGCCCGAAGGGCCGGGTCCACTGCGCCGGAGTCGGCAGCTGGACCTGGGTGTTGGTCCACGGCCGGGGCCCCGACCCGCGCTTGCGGGACCGCCAGGCGACGCCCACGGTCGCCTGCCCCGCCGCGATGGCAGCGGCGAGATGGGCGACGGTGGCGCAGGAACCGCCGCCGCCGTAGCCGACCTTGCTGAAGAAGGTGAGGTCACCGAGGCCGACGGCCTTGGCCAGCTCCACCTCGTCGGTGTCCTCCATGGTGTACGAGGCGAGCGCGTCGACCTCGCCGGGCGCGATCCCGGCATCGTCCAGCGCGGCGAGCACGGCACGGCAGGCGAGGGTGCGTTCGTCCTCCGGGAGGTGCTTGGCGAAGGGCGTCTGCCCGATCCCGACGATGGCGGTGGCGTCCTTGATCCCGACCATGCTGGAGCCCCTCCCGTCTGCCGCCCTTTGCTGACAGACCGTCAGGTTACAGCTAATCTGACGGGCAGTCAGCTAGTGGCTTGGGGGCTGTTGTGCGCGGTGACGTCGAGTGGGGCAGCATTCCGGAACTCGTCCGCCGGTCGGCCGAGCGGTACGCCGACACCGAGGCGGTGGTGGAGGGCCGGACCCGTATCTCCTACGCCGAGTTGGGCGCCCGGATCGAGCGTTCCACGGCGGCCTGCGTCGCCGCCGGGGTCCGTCCCGGCGACCGGGTCGCCCTCTGGGCGCCGAACACCCTGGACTGGATCGTGGCCGCGCTGGGCGCGGTGTCGGCGGGGGCGGTCCTGGTCCCCGTGAACACCCGCTTCAAGGGCACGGAGGCGGCGGACGTCCTGCGCAGGAGCGGAGCGAAACTCCTCTTCGTGACGGGCACCTTCCTCGGCACGTCCTACGTCGCCTCGCTGCGCCGGGCGATGGCGGCGGGTCCCGGACTCCCCGCGCTGCGGGATGTCGTAGTGCTGGCGGACGACGCGCCGGAGGACTTCCGCACCTGGAAGGACTTCCTGGCGGCAGGGGAGGGCCTGACCGCCGAACCGCTGAACGTGCCCCCGCACTCCCCGTCGGACATCGTCTACACCTCCGGCACGACGGGCCGCCCGAAGGGCGTGCTGATCACCCACGCCCAAACCCTCCGCGCCTACGAGATCTGGTCGGACCTGGCGGGCCTGCGCCGGGGCGACCGCTATCTGATCGTGAACCCCTTCTTCCACACCTTCGGCTACAAGGCCGGGGTGATCGCGTGCCTGATGCGCGGGGCGACGATGATCCCGCAGCCGGTGTTCAACGTGGACACGGCCCTGGCGAACCTGGCGGCGGAGTCGATCACGGTCCTCCCCGGCCCGCCCACCCTCCTCCAGTCGATCCTGGACCACCCGTCCCGCCGCGCCTTCGACCTCTCCTCCCTCCGCCTGGTGGTGACGGGCGCCGCGGTGGTCCCCCTCCGCCTGGTGGAACGCCTGCGCACGGAACTGGGCGTGGAGACGGTCCTGACGGCCTACGGCCTGTCCGAGGCGACCGGCATAGTGACGATGTGCCGTCGCGGCGACGACCCGTCGGTGATCGCGTCGACGTCGGGCCGGGCGATACCGGGCACGGAGATCCGTGTGGAGGCGCCCCTGGGCACCCCCGGCGAAGTACTGGTCCGAGGCTTCAACGTCATGCGGGGCTACTACGAGGACGACCGGGCCACGGCCGAGGCCCTGACCCCGGCCGGCTGGCTGCGCACGGGGGATGTGGGCGTACTGGACGACGCGGGCAACCTGCGG
Source organism: Streptomyces sp. DI166 (assembly GCF_900091315.1). GTDB lineage: Bacteria > Actinomycetota > Actinomycetes > Streptomycetales > Streptomycetaceae > Streptomyces > Streptomyces fuscus. The sequence continues at coordinate 1,055 of NZ_FLSP01000187.1, read as the reverse complement.
GTGACGGACCGGGTGAAGGACATGTACATCGTCGGCGGCTTCAACGCCTACCCGGCGGAGATCGAGAACCTCCTCACCCTGCACCCGGACGTGGCGGAGGCGGCGGTGATCGGCGTACCGGACGCTCGCCTCGGGGAGGTCGGCAAGGCGTACGTGGTCCGGCGGCCCGGAGCGGTGCTGACGGCGGACGACCTGATGGCCTGGTCCCGCCGCGAGATGGCGAACTACAAGGTGCCGAGGTCGGTGGAGTTCGTGACGGAACTGCCGAGGAACGCGAGCGGAAAGGTGCTGAAGGGAGAGCTGAGGGGCACCGGCGCGTGACCGGTACCCCGTAGCGCTCCGCCTGTCTCACCCGAAGGCGCGAACGGCCTGGTAGTAGGTCCAGGCGGTGCTGTTGCAGGCGGTCCTGGTGGCGCCGCCGTAGTTGTTGCAGACGCGCTTGAGGTCCTCGTAGAAGGCGCTGTCGAGGCGGGACTTGTTGGCGCTGAAGGTGCCGGCGGCCTTGTAGTTCCGGTAGCCGAAGTCGTGACGGGCGCACGACATCGAGAACGGGAAGCCGAAGGGGTTGTCGGGCGAGGAGGAGCAGTAGTCGGTGGACCAGTCGAACCCGTAGGCGGACCAGGCGGACTGGTTGGCGCGGGCCGCGGCCCAGGCGTTGTAGCTGGACGCGCTGGTCTGGGTCCAACTGGACAGGACCTGCGGCTTGTCGGCGGGGGCGGCGTCGGCCGTGGCCGCGGTGGCGGCGACGGTGACGAGCGCCAGGGTCGAGGTTGCAAGTGCGGTACCGAGTCTGCGGTGCATCCCACACCTCCATGAGGCTGCCCACCCGCTTGTCGGGCGGGCAGGTACATGACATGAGGATGCGGCCAGGTCTATGCGCGTTGAAAGTAGTCGGCGTCAAATTTTCCGTGAATCAACGAATATGAGGACGCATCAGGGGACGAAGGGTGGGATATGGGTCCGGGGAACTGCCGCGAGCTCGGGTCTGAGGGGGTAACTCCGGGCCGTGGGTGTGGGGTTACGGCTGTGGGTGTCCCTGTACGGCGCTACTGAGC
>NZ_FLSP01000186.1 GCF_900091315.1 Streptomyces sp. DI166 | reverse complement strand
TTTTGCCGTCGAGGTCGTATTGGTTGATGGGGTCTGCGGGGTAGCCGTAGGCGTTGGCGCCGCCGCCGTAGACGGGGTCGAGGGAGAGGAAGCGTCCGGTGGTGGGGTTGTAGAAGCGGACGCCCATGAGGGTGAGGCCGGTGAGGGTCTCGGTGGAGCGTTGTTTGGCGCCGAGCCAGTTGTAGCGGGTGGCTTGCTGGCCGGTGCGGGGGTTGCCGTATTCGTCGCTGTCCAGGGCGGTGGGTGCCTTGGTGGTGTCGAGGGGGAGCTGGAGGGCGACGTCGCCGTGGATGGTGGTCAGGTGCAGGGTGGTGTCGCCGGTCTTGCTGGTGGTGGCGGCGAGGTCGCCGGAGGCGGACTCGATGTTGCGGGTCAGGGCTCCGGTAGCGGTGTCCTCGGTGATCCAGCGGGGGTTGTCGCTGTCGTTGTCGTAGTGGTTGGTCTTGGACGCGGTCTGGGTCCAGGTGGTGCCGCTGCCGGTTTCGACCTTCCAGGAGCGGAAACGCAGGGCGGCGTCGAGCTGCCAGGTCTGTCGTTTGCCGTTTGAGGTCTGCTGGTAGGCGAGGTCGTTGGTGTAGTAGCTGAGGGTGCTGCCGGGCAGGGCGGTGGTGCGGCCGAATGCGTCGTAGGTGTAGCCGGGGTTCACGAGGCGGTCGGCGCTGTCGTAGGTGTAGTTGGTGGTGGTCGCTCCGGTGGTGGTGCAGGCGCTGCCGGGGGCGGCGGTGGCGGTGGCCATCGTGCTGCGGTTGGAGCGCTTGTCGAAGGTGTAGGCGCGGCGGGTGCAGACCTCGCCGACGGTGTCGTCGACGTTGGTGAGGCGGCCGGCCTTGTCGTAGGTGTACTGCTGGGCGGAGAAGCCCTGGTGGCTGGTGGCTTGGCCGTGGGCGTTCTCGGTGACGGTGTCGGTGTAGACGCTGGTGCCGTCACTGTCGCGGGTGTAGGCGCGGGTGGTGGTGGCTCCGGTGGGGTCCTCGGTGACGTTCAGGGTGTAGCCGCCGGGGAGTTTTTCGGTGGCCAGGGAGCCGTCCGCGTCGTAGGTGGCGAAGAAGTCACCGGCGACGGAGTCGCTGGTCTTGGTGACCAGGCCGCGGGGTTCGGCGGTGTGGTCGTAGGTGTAGGTGACTGTTGAGGGCACCGTGTCGGTGACTTTGACCGGCCGGTCGAGCTTGTCGTACTCGGTGGTGGTCTTGCCGCCGTCGGCGTCGGTGTAGGAGGTGAGACGGCCGAGTTTGTCGTAGGCCTTGGTGATGGTGCCGGCGGCGGTAGATGTGATCTTGGTGACCTTGCCGGTGGCCGGGTCGTACTCGTTGGTCGTCTCAGGGACTGCCTGGCCGAGGGTGCCGGTGATGGTCGTCTTCAGCACGCGGCCGGCCGCGTCGTGGGTGGTGCTGGTGGTGCGGCTCTGCCCGTTGGCGGTCTCTGTGATCTTGGCGGGCTGGCCGAAGTAGCCGTATTCGGTGGTGGTGTCGGGCAGGTTGGCCGGGTTGGAGCCGCCGCCGGTGATGGCGCCGGCCGGACCGGTCCAGCAGACCTGGTCGGCCCACTCGGGACGGCCCTTGCACCAGCCGGTGCCGTCGGCCGCCCAGTACTCGGTGATGCGGGTGGCGGCGTCGTTACCGGTGGAACCGGGCAGCGACTGCGAGGTGACGCGTCCCTGTGCGTCGTAGGCGGTTGTGGTGGTCAGGTTCAGGCCGCCGGAGTCCTGGGTGGTGAGGGTGGGCAGGCCCTTGGCCCAGTCGTACTGGGTTTCGTTGACCCGCTTCTCACTCATGATCGAGTAGTAGTCGCGGACCCGGGCGCCGGTGATCTCCAGGGTGACCTGGTCCTTGACGGTCGCGGTGCCGTCGGTGGGGCGTCCTTCGTCGTACTCCTTGACCGTCCAGGTGCGGGCGGGTACGGAGGTGCCGGCCTCGACCAGGACAGTGGTGCCGTCCTTGAGGTCCTCGCTGAGATCGATTCGGTGCATCGGCCCGAATTCTTCGAGCTCGCGGGTGCCGGTGTCGTTGTAGAGGGAGGTGGTCGACAGCAGGTGGGCCCGCTCGGAAGCCGACCGGGAGATGATGCCCAGGTCGGTCAGGGTGTCCTTGTGGGCGTCCGTGGCGCCGAGCGCGAGTTCGCGGTTGCCGGCGGTCAGTTCCCGGATGGTGTTGCCGAACCGGTCGTACTCGGTGGTGGTGAGGTGCTTGCCCGGCTGCGCGGTGTTGACCTGGCGGCCGGAGGCGTTGAGGTAGTGCACCGTTGCCCGGCTGTAGCCGGCGGAGGTGAGGGCACTGCCGTCGTGGGAGGCAGGCACTGCATCCGCGGGGAAAACGGCGGTGGCATCGCTCGGGGTGTCGAGCTGGCCCCAGACGGCGGTGTCGGAGGCGCCCATCTGGTGGGGGGCCTTGGCGCCGGTCAGCGGGACGCCGTAGACGATGCTGGTGACGGCCTCGCCGTCAATGGTGCCGGCGGTGCCCTGCTTCAGCGCGGGGCGGGAGACCTTCAGGAGCATGCCGTCACCGGGGGCGGTGCCGGTGCCGGCGTTGCCGTAGGTGAAGGTGTAGGGCAGTTCGCCGGGCGGCTCCATCCAGGTGACGCGGCCCTCGTGGTAGGCGTACTGGGTTTCCGCCTGCTGTCCGATGCGCGGGTCCCAGGACTGGCGCAGCCGGCCCAGGGAGTCGTAGCGGTAGGAGGCAACGGTGGTTGCGGTGGCCGCGGTGGCGCCCGGTTCGGTGGCCCACAGCCTCAGCTGCTTGACCTGGCCGGTGAAGTCGCCGAACTGGGCGTCGGTGTCGGTTCCGGTGGCTGTGGTGGAGGTCGCGTAGACGAACTCCAGCACCCGGCAGCCCTTGGTCGACGGGGTGGCCTCGCAGGTTGCCGTGGTGGCCGCCGAGGTCGGGGCGATGATCCGCTTGGGGCGGGCCAGCGTCTTGCCGTCCGCGGTCACCGTCTCGGAGACCACCTTGGTGGTGGCGTTCGACAAACCGTCCAGCAGGGTGCTGGAGACCTGCCAGGTCGTGGCGGCCGTGGCGGGCTTGGTGAACGTGGTCACCGTGCCCTCGGTGTCGGACAGGGTGAAGGTCGAGGACACGCTGCTGCCCTTGAGGACCAGGTCCTCCGCGCCGGGCTCGGAAACCCAGCCGGTCTTGGCGGCGTTGGCGGTGAAGTGCAGGGCATCGCCCTCCGCCGTCACCACCGCGACCGCGGTGTCGGAGACCTTGCGCACGTGGCTGTAGTCGGACCCGGTCAGTTCTGCCGCGGTTCCGGCCACCCACTCCTTGCCGAAGATGGCCGCCTGGCCCTCCTGCTTAGCGCCCTGGTCAGGAGTGCGGGAGGACGCCGTGCGCGTCACCGACAGGTCGAAGACCGACACGTCGGTCTCGGACAGGGTGTAGTCACCGGTGAGCAGGTTCAGCGAACCGGGACCGGTCTCAGCAGCCGCGGCACCGTCGGCGTTGCGGTCCACGACCACCGTCAGCGCGGTCGTGCTCGAAGACGCCGAGTTCGGGCCGGTGAAGTCGGCCTTGATCTGCACCGTTCCGTCCGGGGAGACAGTGCTGGTGGTGTTCCATACCAGCGGCGCGTTCTTCCCGCCGGTCAGCGGCACCGGCCAGGCGCTCAGCGCGGTCCCGCCCGAGGTGACGTCACCCGGCGGGATGCGCACCCACGCATCGGCCTCCGAACGGCGCCAGGAGAACGACACCTTGTCGTACTTTCCGGCCTCGGCCTCGGCCACCAGCGGCAACCGGCGCGCGGTGCGCTCGCCCTCGGACGGCTGGAGGAACCCGCCCGAACCGGCATGGAAGACGTACTCCAGCGCCTCCGACTTGTTGTCGGCCTTGTCCACCGAGCGGACCTGCAGCGTGTGGGTGCCGTTCTTCGGCGGAGTGATGCTGATGTTCTTGGCGGTCGCAGCACCGCCAGTGGCGACCTTGGTCCAGGTCACACCGTCCAGCGACCACTCCAGCCAGTTGTGATCTGCAGCCGGCGGGGTGACGGTGAACGTGCCGGCCTGCCCGGCGCCCTTGACCCACTGCCCGGCCGGATAGTCCGTCGAGGTGATCTTCAACGGGGCGGACGGAGCGGAGGTGTCGACCGTGAACGTCTTCCAGGCCGACCAGCCGGTGTTGAAGTGCGTCCCGTCATACGGACTGGTGCGGAACTTGTAGGTCTTGCCGTTGGTGAGCACCCCGGCCGGCACCTTTACCGACGCCGCCGAGCCCGAGGCCACGTACTTGGAGACGATGACGTCGCCGACCTGCTTGTTGGTGGCGTTGTCGTAGATCTGGAAGGTGCCGTTGACCTTGTCACCGTCAGCATCGACGAACGTGTCACGCAGCGTCGGAGTGGTGGTGTTGACCACGTAGGAGCCGCTGTAGGAGAAGTACGGCGGGCCGGCCTCCTGCTTCGTGCCCGTCTTCGGCCGGAAGTTGTAGTTCACCACCAGCTTCGGCGGGTTCGACGCCGCATTGGCGGAGTTGACCCGCTTCCACTGCTCGATGACCGACTCGCTGGCGGCCCGCAGGCCCATGTGCCCGCGGGCGGCCTTGGCCGACGCCCAGTCCTGCACCAGCGTGGTGACGTCCGCGTTGATCCAGCCGTCGGGGGCCGTCGTGCACGCGGCGTTGCCGCGGGTCTCGGTCGAGGTGGCCTTCTTCGCCGTCCACGCCGGCTGCGAGGTCCAGCGCGACGACGTCGACGCGGCCCCCGCCGACCACACCTCCCAGGGATAGGCCTTGCAGTCGGTGTTGCCCGAGTGGAAGTTCCACAGGCTCAGCTTCGCGCTGGAGACCAGCGCGTCCTGGATCGGCGTGGAGTTCCAGGAGATGAACGACCGTGCCGTGCGCGGCGTGCCGTTGCTGTTGACGGTGCCCGGGTTGCCCAGGTCCAGCTCGGTGTCCGCGGACCAGTCGACCGTCTCGCCCTGCTGCACGTAGGTGTCGAAGACGTTGCTCAGCGCGGACGTCGAGGGGTCCACCGTGACCGGGTACTTGGTCTTGGGATCGGCCAGGAAGCCGGCATCCGGTGTGATCACCAGATCGACCCCGGCACCCTTCTTGACCACCTTCATCGCCACCGGCACCCGGCGCGTGTGCTCACCCGATCGCCGGTCGACGGTGGCATCCCACATCACCGGCGCAGGCATGACCGCCCGCTTCTTGCCCTTGCGGTCGGTGAACAGCACACTGCCGTTCTTCAGCTGCCTGACCTTCAGTCCCTCGGCCTTCAGTGGCAGCGTGTAGGAGTAGCCGTCCGTGGCCGGACGCTGCTTGATCTCCACGAACTGCTCGAAACCGGTCCGGGTCGCCTCCACGACGACATCCGCCCCCGGCACCGCGTTGACGTACTCCGCCCGCGTACCGTCCACCTTCGGCGCGGGCAGGCCGCCCTTCCACTGCAGAGTGATCTGCCGATCACCCTCCCCCAGCGTCAGCAGGTCCACGGCCTTCGCCCGCCGGGACGCCGCCAGCGACTTCGCCGGCGTCCCCGTACGGCCCGCCAGCCTCAGTCCGCCCGGATGCGCGACCGGCTCGACACCGCCCTGCGGGGTCTTGCGCAGCTCGACATCGACATCCACCCACGCCCCGTCCCGCTCGAAGCGCACCGGGCCCGCGGACAGCTCCGTCGTCAGACTGCCGTCCTTGTTCACCCACGTCGTCGACGTCTCAGTGCGCTCACTGAGCGCCTCCACACGCCGCCCCGACAGCCGGGCCGCAACCTTCGCCGACACGATGTCCGCCGCCGACGCAACCCCCTTCACCTTGTCCTGCTCCGCCGAAGCCGGAGAGGAAGGCGCAGCCGCCGCGGCCGCCCCCTCCATCAAAGACACCGACATCAAAACAGCAAGGCCACCCGAAATCCATCGGATACTTCGGCTTTTCTCATTCCAGACACGCCCTCTCTCCGGAGAAGGCGCCTCTTCCTCAGGTCTCACGAATCCATTCCTGTCTGTCATCCATGAAAGGACAGCGAACGAATCGAAAAGTAACCAGGTACACAAGATCACTAAGAGGGCCAAACGCCCAACCCGGACACCCTTACCCCCCGCCCACCTCCGTGATCTTGAACACAATACACAACGTGATCAATATGGAATGCGAAACTCCAGCATCGCGAACAAGCCACTTAAAGTAAAACAAGCCAAACATGCCGGGAATTAGCACCGGCAGCCCGCCGCAAACAACCCACCCCGCCGCCCCAGCAAACCGCCCGCCACCCGCCCCCTCCCAGGTGACAGCACCAAACCCCGTTGCACACACCCCACCCCACAAGGCATCCTGAACGCCGAAAAAACAGCCCAATACACACCACAACCCACCCCACAACACCCCGGAAAAGACCCCCATGCAGCCCCGAACCCCCCTCCTCGTCGTCACCGCAATCGCCATACTCATCCACCTCACAGCCCTCATCGCCCACTACAAATGGGGACTCAGAACAGCACTCAACCTCACCCCACCAGCAGCCGGATCCCTCCTCGCCATATACCTCGTCCGCAAAGGAAAACCCCCACACCAGCCCTGACAAGAAACGGCACAGATTCCAGCCGCACACGAAGTGCAACGCCACACGAGACAGAAAAACCAGCCCCAGCGAAAAATTCTCTGCCCCCCCGCTCCCACGACGTGACGCAGGGACGCGGAGCATGCGACTCCACAACTCAATAGAGCGGCATAACCGAGGAAGTCGGCGAGCTCGCGGGCGGTAGCCTCCCAGTCCCGCACGATGGGGTCGAAGTTGACGTCGGTCGCGTTGAGCTTGAAGCCCCCGGCGTGGGCATCGCCCAGGTAGTGCGCGCGCAACTGGTCGCGGTGCATCTCTTCGACGCTCTTGCCCTTGAACCGGGCCTGCCGCTCCCCCAGATCCCCGGTGGGCACCGGGTGCTTCTCCAGTAGGGCGGGCCAGATCTCCGACTCGGCCGGAGCGGTGGCCAGTCGAGTTCGCCAGCCACCGCGATGACGTGCCAGGTGTGCCCGCCCGGGTGCTCGCCGCGCAGCTCCGGCGGGTGCAGCGCTCGGCATGCCCAACTCATAGTGAAACCGATATCGA
>NZ_FLSP01000185.1 GCF_900091315.1 Streptomyces sp. DI166 | reverse complement strand
AGTCGAAGACGTTCGATCCGGCTCGGGGCAGGGAGGTGACACATGGCCCACATCGCAGCGGTCGCCGACGACCGTACGGACGGTCCGCTGACGGCGGACGCGGTGCCGGTGCGGCTGGCCGCCGTGTTCCTGCCCGCGCCCCTCCCGCGTGAGGGCCGTATCGCCTTCTGGGACCCAGAGGACGGCCCGCTGCCCACCGGACCGGCCCCCACCGAACTGACGGTCGTACGGCCGCACGGCTCCGGAGTGCGGCGCAGGACCGCCCCCGCGCTGACCCTGCCGCTCGACACCGCGCTGCCCCTCCTGCTGCACGCCCGGCGCGACCCGGCCGCCCACCCAGCCACGGCCGCCTGGGGCGCCGCCGCCCAGCACGCGCTCCGCCTCACCGCGCGCGGCAGGCTCCTGCCCGGACTCACCCCCACCGGCCACGACGCCTGGCGGGCGGGACCCCTCGACCCCGACGACCTCGCCCACCTGCGGGCCATCGCCGCCGCCCTGCCGTACGAGGGCCACGCCGTCCCGCTGCCCGGCCCCGGACCGCTGCGGCTGCCCGAACCGGAAGCGCTGATGCGCTCCTTCCTCGACGCGGTCGCGGACACCCTGCCCCGCACCCCGGCCGCCCCGCACGCGTCCGGGAAGCCCTTCGCCGACCGCCGCCCGCAGCGGCTGCCCGACGCCCAGGACTGGGCCGCCGAGGTCGCCGCCGGAATGGACGCGGGCGTACGCATCTCGCTGCGCCTCGACCTGTCCGCGTACGACCTCTTCGACGCCGAGCAGGGCACCCGCAGCGCGGGCGCGGCCGTCGTCCAGGTGCACAGCCTCGCCGACCCCACCCTGGTGGCCGACGCGGCGGCCCTGTGGGCGGGCGAGGCGGACGCCGCCTTCGGTCCCCGCGCGCGGGTCGACGCGGCCCTCGCGGTGCGCCGCGCGGCCCGCGTCTGGCCGCCGCTGGACCGGCTCGCCGAGCAGGACGTGCCCGACGTACTCGCCCTGTCCGACGACGAGTTGGGCGACCTGCTGGGCGTGGCGGCGACCCGGCTCGCGGCGGCCGGGGTCGGGGTGCACTGGCCCCGGGACCTCGCCCAGGACCTCAGCGCGAGCGCGGTCGTCCGGCCCGCGCCCGGCTCGGCGACCGACGGCACCGGATTCTTCGACAGCGAGGAACTGCTCCAGTTCCGCTGGCAGTTGGCGCTCGGCGGGGAACCGCTCAGCGAGGCGGAGATGGACGCGCTGGCCGAGGCGCACCGCCCGATCGTCCGGCTGCGCGACCACTGGGTGCTGGTCGACCCGGCACTGGTCCGCAAGGCCCGCAAGCGCGAACTGGGCCTGCTCGACCCGGTGGACGCGCTGTCCGTCGCGCTCACCGGCACCGCCGAGGTCGACGGCGAGACCGTCGAGGCGGTCCCGGTCGGCGCCCTCGCCGCCCTGCGCGACCGCCTCACCGCCGGAATCCGCCCCGCCGAACCGCCACCGGGCCTGAACGCCACCCTCCGCGACTACCAACTGCGCGGCCTGGCCTGGCTCGACCTCATGACCGGCCTGGGCCTCGGCGGCTGCCTCGCCGACGACATGGGCCTCGGTAAGACGATCACCGTCATCGCCCTGCACCTCAAGCGCGCCCGCAGCGAACCCACCCTGGTGGTCTGCCCGGCCTCCCTCCTCGGCAACTGGCAGCGCGAGATCACCCGCTTCGCGCCCGGCGTCCCCGTCCGCCGCTTCCACGGCCCCGACCGCACCCTGGACGACCTCGACTCCGGCTTCGTCCTCACCACCTACGGCACCATGCGCACCGCCGCACCCACGCTGGCCGCACAGAGCTGGGGCATGGTCGTCGCGGACGAGGCACAGCACGTGAAGAACCCGTACTCGGCGACCGCGAAGGCGCTGCGCACCATCCCGACGCCCGCGCGGGTCGGGCTCACCGGCACGCCCGTGGAGAACAACCTCTCCGAGCTGTGGGCGCTGCTCGACTGGACCACACCGGGGCTGCTCGGCCCGCTGAAGTCCTTCCGCGCCCGGCACGCGCGCGCCGTGGAGAACGGCGAGGACCAGGAGGCGGTGGAGCGGCTGGCCCGCCTGGTGCGCCCGTTCCTGCTGCGCCGCAAGAAGTCCGACCCCGGCATCGTGCCGGAGCTGCCGCCCAAGACGGAGACCGACCACCCGGTGCCGCTCACCCGCGAACAGGCCGTGCTGTACGAGGCGGTGGTGCGCGAGTCGATGCTCGCCATCGAGACCGCGGAAGGCATGGCGCGCCGGGGCCTGGTCCTGAAGCTGCTCTCCGCGCTCAAGCAGATCTGCGACCACCCGGCGCTCTACCTCAAGGAGCCCGTCGCGGCGGACGGACAGCTCTCCCGCTCGGGCAAGCTCGTGCTGCTGGACGAACTCCTCGACACCGTCCTCGCCGAGGACGGCTCCGCGCTGGTGTTCACCCAGTACGTCGGCATGGCCCGCCTGATCACCTCCCACCTCGCCTCCCGCGCGGTCCCGGCGGAACTCCTGCACGGCGGCACCCCGGTGCCCGAGCGGGAGCGCATGGTGGACCGTTTCCAGGCGGGCGGGACACCGGTGCTGGTGCTCTCCCTCAAGGCGGCGGGCACCGGCCTGAACCTGACCCGCGCCGGTCACGTCGTCCACTTCGACCGCTGGTGGAACCCGGCCGTGGAGGAGCAGGCCACGGACCGCGCGTACCGCATCGGCCAGACCCAGCCCGTCCAGGTCCACCGCCTGATCACCGAGGGCACGATCGAGGACCGCATCGCCGAGATGCTGGAGTCCAAGCGGGCCCTGGCCGACGCGATCCTCGGTTCCGGCGAGGCGGCCCTGACCGAACTGACGGACCGTGAGCTGTCCGACCTGGTCTCGCTGCGGAGGACGTCATGACGCCACGACCGTCGGAGGAGGCCCGCCGAGCGCTCCGCGAGGGCAGGAACCGCGCATACCCGGCCCCGGAACCGGCGTCCGCGGAGGAGCCGCGGCCCGGGCCACCGGCCGAGCACCGGGACAGCCCGGCGGACGCGGCCCGCGCGGCACTGCGGCGAGCGGTGTCCCAGCAGCCTGCCCCCGACGAAGCCACCACCGAGTCGCACCCGACGACCCCGTCGACCCCGTCGACCCCGAAGGCCCCGACGACGCCGAAGAACCCCGATCCCCACCACCCGCCCAGCCCCGCCGAGTTGGCCCGCGAAGCACTCCGCGCCGCACGCCGCGAGCAGCGCCACCAGCCGCCCGGGGACCGGACGGAGCAGCCCCGGGCCAAGCGCCACCCGGCACCGGGCGACACCCCCGCCGCCCGCGCCCGAGCCCTGCGCGCGCTGATCGGCGACGCCTTCCGCCTGCCCACCGGGACAGACGACCCGGAACCGGCGGAGACCCCACGACCGACGCATGCCCCGCAACCGCCCGACGGGCCGCGACCACTGAACGAAGCACTCCCTGAACCACTCCCTGACGGCACCCCCTCCGCCCGTCACCCCCCGAACCCCCCGCTCCATGGCCGCCCCCTCCCGCGACGGCGACCACCGCCGCACCTTCCCGGCCTTCCCCGCGCGGGAACCGGGCGCGGACGGCTTCGCCGAGACCTGGTGGGGCAACGCCTGGGTGTCGGCGCTGGAGGAGGGCGCGCTCGACCCCAAGAGGCTGGCCCGTGGGCGCGGTTACGCCGACGGAGGCAACGTCGACGCCATCACCGTGACGCCGGGTCTCGTCCTGGCGTACGTGAAGGGCAGCCGACCGAGGCCGTACCGGGTGCAGGTGCGGCTGCGGACGCTGGACGACGCCGACTGGGAGAGGTTCCTGGACGCCGCCGCAGAACGGCCCGGCCACATCGCCGCACTGCTCGACAAGCAGATGCCGCACTCCCTGGCCGAGGGCGGAGTACGGCTGCTGCCCGGCCCGCGTGACCTGGACCCGAGGTGCAGTTGCCCGGACTCCGGGCACCCGTGCAAGCACGCGGCGGCCCTGTGCTACCAGACGGCCCGGCTGCTCGACGCCGACCCCTTCGTCCTGCTCCTGCTGCGCGGCCGGGGCGAGCGGGAACTGCTGGACGCCCTGTCCCGCCGCAGCGCGGCTCGCGCCGCACGTGCCGCACAGGACAAGGAACCGGCGCCCCTGCCCGGCGTACGCGCCACCGACGCCCTCGCGGCCCGCCGACTCCCGCCGCTCCCGGCGCCGTTGCCCGTGCCCGCGCACCCCGAGCAGCCCCCGGTCTACCCGGCGGGGCCGGGCGGCCCCGACCCGTTCGCGCTGGACCAGCTCGCCACCGACGCCGCCGCCCGCGCGCACGCGCTCCTGTCCACCGGCCGCGACCCGCTGGCGGACCTGACGCTGTGGCAGGACGCCGTACGCCTGGCCGCGGCCCGCCCCGGCTCGGGCCTCACCGCCGGAACCCGCGCCCTGTACGCGTCGCTGTCCTCCGCCGCTGGTCGCACCCCCGCCGAACTGGCCCGGGCGGTGGCGGCCTGGCGTCAGGGCGGGCTGGAGGGACTGGCCGTACTGGAGGAGCCCTGGGACCCGCCGGCCGGCCGCTTCGACCGGGCCCGCCCCCTCCTCCTCGCCGCCGACCTGCCGCCCTTCCGCCCCTGGCGCAACCGCCTCACCCACCCCCGCGGCCATGTCCAACTCCGGCTGGGCCGCGACGGTTTGTGGTACGCGTACGAGTCGGAACCCGGCCGCGACGACTGGTGGCCGCGGGGTACCCCCGACATCGACCCGGTCGGCGCGCTGACGGGACTGGGCGGCGCGACCGCCGACGAGTGAGGGGCTTGCGGCGCCTCAGAGGCGACAGCTCAGTTCCATGCCGTCCGCCACCGGGAAGCTGACGCTGAGGTAGCCGTTGCCGGGGTTGCGGACGTACTCCAAGTAGGGCGCCAGGTCCGGGAGTTCGATGTCGTCGGCGACCACCAGGGTCCCCGGTGCCAGGTGTGGCTCCAGGAGCCTGAGCACCGGCAGGCACAGATCCTTCCACCCGTCCAGGAACAGGAAGCCGACCGGCTCGTCCAGTGCGGCGAGGGTCTGCAGGGCGTCTCCCTCCCAGAGGGTGATGAGGTCGTCGAGCCCGGTGGCGGCGAAGGTCCGGCGGGCCGCCGCGGCTTTGGCACGGTTCATCTCGGTGGTGACGACCCGGCCCGAATCGTTGTCACGGACGGCGGCGGCCAGGTGCAGCGTGGAGATCCCGTACGACGTACCGAACTCGACGACGGTGCCGGGCTTGGTGGCCCGTACAAGGCTGTAGAGGAGCTCGGCGCCCTCGCGGGAGACCGGCATGTAGATGTCCTGGGCGGCGTCGGCGAGTTCCTGGGCCGTCACCTTCGCCTCGTCGACCAGGTCCCTCAGGCCTGTCAGGTCCGCGGTGTCGTCGTCGCGCGCCGCGGCGTCGAACAGGTCGGCCAGGGCGGCGGAGACGCGGGGTTCGGCCAGGGCATGGGTGTGGCTCACGAGATTGACTCCTTGGCTGGGGAAGAGGGGGCGGACGTGGGCAGGCACGGCATGCCCGCCGCCATTTTCGAGTCACCGTGCATCGAAAAGCTAACACATGCGAGGCATGGTGTCTCGTTTAAAGTGAGGGCATGACGGACGGGTACAACCGCGGACGGCCCCGCAGCGAGAAGGCACGCATCGCCGTGCTCCACGCAGTCGACGATCTGCTGGTCGAGGTCGGTTACGCCGCGATGACCATGAAGGGGATCGCGGAACGGGCCGGTGTGGGACGCCAGACGGTGTACCGCTGGTGGTCCAACAAGGCCGAAGTCCTCTACGAGGCAAGCGTCGTGGACGCTCGCGAGGAGCTGTCGGTACCGACCACCGGCGACGCCCGCCGGGATGTCGCGGCCTACCTGGGCGCCCTCATCGAGTTCCTGTCCCGTTCGCACGCCGGAGCGGCCTACCGAGCCCTCCTGGGCGAGGCCCAGCACGACCCCGAGGTCGCCCGGCTCCTCTCCTCCGGCGACGTCCTGGAGGCGGGCGCGGGACCGGTCCTGGACACCTGCGCGGACAACTCCCCGCTACCCCGCGACCAGGTCGCGGCACTCCTCATCGGCCCCGTCCTCTTCCACATCCTCTCCGGCCGCCCGACCGACACCCTCGACCCCGACACGCTGGCGGACCGTTTCCTGCGGGCGGTGCGGTAGACGCCGGACTTCCGGACGCCGCAAGGGCAGGCCTGGAAGCACCGCTCGCCGGGACTTCGGGCTCCTCGCTGCGCAGGAGTACCCGTCGAGAAACTCAACGCGGAGGCGGTCAGGCGGCGGACGCCTCGATCTCCCCCGCGAAGACGATGACCTGGTCGATAAGGCTCCGCCGCAGATGGACGACGTCCGTTCCGGCCAGGCGGGGGCCTCCGTCAGGCGTGGTGAAGACCCACTGGTACCGGGCCCACTCGTCAGGCATGTCCACCCCCGAGCAGCGCACCATTGTGCCGGTCCCGGCCGGATGGCGCCGGATGTCCAGCACGAACCGCTCGACCGCCGCGATTCCTTCGCTGCGTCCCAACGGCCCCCAGAAGACCACATCCGAGGTCAGGGCCTGGGAGAGCAGGGCAGGCACATAGCGGTCGTCCGAGGCGTTGAAGGCGGAGATGAACGTGTCGATCGCGGAGCGTGCGGCTTCTTCCTGCATGCCCCAGTAATACCAGCCGTGTCGCGTGCGCCCGTCCCACGAGCCGGCTTCCGATCGCGGATGATCGCCCGCACATCTCCACGGCACGGCCCCCTGCCCTGTGCGCAGACCACGGCCCTGGCCCTGGCCGCCCAGGACCGCCGCGGTGCTTTGTACCGTCCGCAGGGGAGCACCCGACCGGCGTCGGCCCCGGCCCTCACTGTGGAGTCAGCGAGTCTCCTGCGCAGCCGGAAGCCTTCTCCCCGGGGCTGTCTGTGAGAGATGCGTGAGACACGAAAGAGGCTCGACGATGCGGCAAGTCGCGGCGTAGCAGCGCAAGATCACCGAAGCCTCGACGTGCCAGAGGGCCGGTACGCGCCGAAGAACTCTGGGGGAGGGGCAAGCCGGTTACGGTGCTTCGGTAAGCCCGGACGCAGCATCGGACGGGCTCAAGACCGCCGAGAAGTGGTACGTGAAGCCGGACGTCGAAGAACTCCGGGAGCCGACACAACGTGGGACGGCCTGCGGGG
>NZ_FLSP01000184.1 GCF_900091315.1 Streptomyces sp. DI166 | reverse complement strand
GACCCGGACGCGGTCACCGAGCGCACCCCGCGGCGCGGCGCCCCCACCCGGGGTCCTGCCGGGCGCGGTCGCGAGAAGCCCGCGCACGGCTCGTTGGGCCGCGCTGAGCCTGGTCGTCCTCCTCGCGGGCGGCGGTGTCGTCTGGGCCCTCCAGGGCGACGGAGACGGCTCCGGCACCCCCCGATCCGGTGCGGCAGGACCTGCGGCTGGCGCTGGTGGAGGAGAGTCAGGAGGGCACCTGCACGGACGCGTTGGCGCCGCCCACGTTCCAGGCGGCCGACCCCAGGACCTGCTACCGGATCTCCACCCGTGCCGAGGACCGGATGAGCGTCACCCAGCTCAAGCAGGTGGAAGCCACGTATGACGCGAACGTCCCCGCCTGGGTGATCCGGATGACCTTCCGGGACGCCGGCGCCAAGCGGTTCGTGTCCCTCACCGAGCGGGCGGCGCGACGCCAGTCACCGCAGAACCAGATCGCCATCGTCCTGGGCGACCGTCTCATCAGTGCCCCGTCCGTCGCCGCCCCCGTCACCGGCGGCGTGGTGGACCTCAGCGGCGACTTCACCAGGGACGAAGTCGAGGCCCTGGCCAAGGAGTTGGGGGCACCCTAGGCGGGGTGCGCGGCGCGGAAGGTGCGGCGGTAGGTGTCCGGCGGGACACCCAGCGCGCGGTGGAAGTGGCGCCGCAGGGTCGTGGCCGTGCCCATGCCGGTCACCGTCGCGATGGCGTCGATGCCGGCGTCGGTCGATTCCAGCAACTCCTGCGCGCGGCGGATGCGTTGGGTGAGCAGCCACTGGAGCGGGGTGGTGCCGGTGGCGGCGCGGAAGTGGCGGGTCAGCGTGCGGGAGCTGGTGCGGGCCCGGCGGGCCAGGTCCTCGACGGTGAGCGGCTGGTCGAGGCGCTCCATCACCCAGGGCAGCAGCGCGGCGAGAGGGTGGTCGTCGCGGGCGGGCACCGGGGTGGTGACGAACTGGGCCTGGCCGCCCGCCCGGTGCGGCGGCACCACCAGACGGCGGGCGACCGCGTTGGCGACGGCGGAGCCGCGGTCCCGGCGGACCAGGTGCAGGCACAGGTCGAGGGCGGCGGCCTTGCCCGCCGAGGTGAGCACGGTGCCGTTGTCGACGTAGAGCACGTCCGGGTCGACCGTCACCCGCGGGTGGCGCTCGGCCAGGGCGTCGGTGTGGGCCCAGTGCGTGGTGGCGCGCAGGCCGTCCAGCAGGCCCGCCGCGGCCAGCACGAACGCGCCGGTACACAGGGAGGCCACCCGTCCGCCCGCCTCGTGCGCGGCGCGCACCGCGTCGACCAGGTCGGCGGGCGGGGGCACGTCGATGTCCGCCCAGCCGGGCACGATCACCGTGCCGGCCCGCGCGAGCCGGTCCAGCCCGTGATCGGGCTCCACCAGGAAGCGGCCGACCCGCACCGGGCCTGCCCCGCACACGCTCATGTCGTACCAGGGCCCGGGGACCGCGTCGGGCGCGGAACCGAACACCTCCTGGGCGATGGCCAGTTCGAAGTGGAGCATGCCGTCGGTGAGAGCGAACGCCACGGAGTCCATGTCCGTAATTGTACGGGCAGTGTCGTTCCAGACACTCACGCTTGTGTGATCTTCCCGGCCAGGATTGGTCTCACAAGGTCGTTCGAGAGCGGGGAGTGGTCATGGAGCAGGGTCAGCGGGTCGTGGTGTTCGGGGCGTACGGGCACACCGGGCGGTTCGTGGTGGCGGAGCTGCTGGACCGGGGGTACGTGCCGGTACTGTCCGGGCGGGACGCCGACAAACTGCGGGCGTCGGCCGCGCCGGGCCTGGAGACGCGTACGGCGTCCGTCACGGACCCGGCGTCGCTGGACCGCGCGCTGGCCGGTGCGGCGGCCGTGATCAACACGGCGGGGCCGTTCGCGACGACCGCGGGGCCGGTGATCGAGGCCGCGCTGCGCGCCGGGATCCCGTACGTGGACGTGGCGGCGGAGATCGAGGCGAACGCCGACACGTTCACCGACTTCGACGGACGGGCCCGGGCGGCGGGCGTACCGGTCGTGCCCGCGATGGCGTTCTACGGCGGGCTCGGCGACCTGCTGGTCACGGCCGCGATGGACGACTGGACGAGCGCCGACGAGGTGCACGTCGCCTACGGACTGAGCGGCTGGCACCCCACGCCGGGGACGCGGCTCGCGGGCGAGGTCTCCCGGGACCGGCGCGGGGGCCGCCGGGTCCGCTTCACCGGGGGGCGGCTGGAGTACCACGACGACGCGCTGCCGGTCGTGCAGTGGCCCTTCCCCGAGCCGCTGGGGTCCCGGCCGGTGGTCGCGGAGTTCACCATGGCTGACGTGGTCACCGTGCCGAGCCATCTGACGGTGCCCGAGGTGCGTACGTACATGGCGGCCGAGGCCGCCCAGGAACTGTCGTCCGCGGAGACCCCGGCCCCGGCGGCGGCCGACGAGCGGGGCCGGTCCGAACAGACGTTCCTCGTCGAGGCCGTCGTCCGCTCGGCCGGACGGGAGCGCCGGGCGGTGGCCCGGGGCCGTGACATCTACGCGGTCAGCGCGCCCCTCGCCGTGGAGGCGGTGGACCGCCTCCTCACCGGACGCACGAAGGCGAAGGGTGTCGCGTCCGCGGGCGCGGCCTTCGACGCGGCCGACTTCCTGACCACGCTGTCGGCGCACCTCACCGTCGAACTGCCCTAGCTGTTCTGTCTCGGGAGGTTGTGGACCGGTGAGCCGGGCCTCGGGCGGGACACGTCCTAAGGGTGGAACTCTTGCACGACCTCGATGGTGCCGACGATGTGCGCGTTGAACTCGTCGAGCTCCTCCGCGGACACCCACAGCTCCAGGATCGTCTCGCCGCCCGCCCGCTGGACGGGGTAGCGGCGCAGGAAGTCCGACTCGACCTCGAAGCGGGTCACGAAGCCGGCGCCGTTGTGCTTGACGTTCCAGTCGCGGGCGATGCGTACCGCGTAGTCCTCGTTGAGGACGGGGTAGAAGATCGGCTGCTCCGGCAGCCGGGGCGGCCAGGCACGCCACTCCAGCTCGCGGACCAGGTCCAGCTCCTTGGGGCCGGTGGGACGCCAGAGGGTCGTGGTCGCGGGCGGGCGGCTGGTCATCGCGGTTCGCAATCCGTGCGGGGTGCCGGTCGTCGGGGTCGGCCGGACGGGATCTTGACGCTAGCGGGAGCGCATCGGGCACCGCCAGATATTTGCAGAGGAGGTATACTTGCGCACGACGACAATTTCACGGATGGCATATCCTGGGTGCCAGTCACACCGGACGGAGGAGACGGCCCATGACCGCCACAGATCCCGCGCTCACCGCGCTCGCCCAGGGCTGGTGCGCCCTGTCCCTGCTGCACGGGCGGATCGAGGCCCACATCGAGCGTGCCCTCCAGGCCGGACACGACCTGAGCGTGCGGGAGTACTCCCTGCTGGACGTGCTCAGCCGCCAGCACAACGGTGAGGGCGGCCACCTCCAGATGAAGCAGGTCGCCGACGCGGTGGTGCTGAGCCAGAGCGCCACCACCCGCCTGGTGACCCGCCTGGAGGACCGCGGCCTGCTCTCCCGCTACCTGTGCCCCACCGACCGCCGCGGCATCTACACCGATGTCACCGAGGCCGGCCTGAAGCTCCTCGAAGAGGCCCGCCCCACCAACGAGCGCGCCCTGCGCGAGGCCCTCGACGAGGCGGCGCAGAACCCCGAACTGGCCCCGCTGGTCCGGGCCGTGGAAACCCTCCGCGTCCCCGCCTGAGCCGCCCCGCCCCTCAACAGCGGGACGTCGAGCGCGCCGCCGCCAGCGCCTGTTCCGCGTAGCCCCGTCCGAACAGGACGGCGTGGACCAGCAGCGGGAAGAGCTGGTGGACGGGGATCCGGGACTGCCAGCCCTCACCGAGCGGCGCGGCCTCCTGGTACCCGGCCAGTACGCGGTCCAGGTGCGGGCAGCCGAAGAGATGCAGCATGGCCAGGTCGGTCTCCCGGTGCCCGCCGTGCGCGGCCGGGTCGATCAGCCAGGCGTGCCCGTCGTCGCCCCACAGCACATTGCCGTTCCACAGGTCGCCGTGCAGCCGGGCCGGGGGTTCGGGCGGCCCCGCGAGCTCGGGCAGCCGGGCACAGACCCGCTCGAAGACCACGGCCTCGGCGGCGTCCAGCGTGCCGCCGTCGACCGCCGCCCGCACATACGGCAGCACCCGGTGCTCCGCGTACCAGCCCGGCCAGTCGCCGCCCTCCACGTTCCGCATGGGCGCCAGCCCGATGTACGCCTCCACCGGTCCGTCCGGTGGTGGGGAGCCGAAGGCAGGGGCGCCGCAGGCGTGCAGCGCGGCCAGTTCACGGCCGAGCCGGTGCGCCGCCTCCGGGTTCGGGTGACCGGCCCGGATCCGGTCCGTGACCAGCCACTCCTCGTCGCAGCCGTGCACGGCGGGCACCCGGACCGTGCCCGCCGCGCCCAGCCAGCGCAGCCCCGCCGCCTCGGCCCGGGTCGCCCCGGGGCCGCCGTCGCCGCGCTTGACCATCACCACCGTGCCGTCGTCGAGGGTGACTTCGGCGAGCGCGCCGGACAGCCGACGCGCATCGGACACCGCCCTGCCGGTCAGCCGGGCCGCCGCTGACTGAGCTGATTCCCTCATGTCGGCAGCGTAGGCACACGCGCCTCAGTGGCAGCAGTCCCCTTCCTTCCCCGAGGAGGTGTCGAGGCGGCAGAAGCAGGACGACTCGATCGGCACGTCCGCCAACGCGGCGGCGGTGCGCAGCTGTTGGGCGATGATCCCCGCCTCGCTGTCCTTGCCCTGGCGCACAAGGCACTCGTGGAGTCCGTGCAGCGCCCACACGTTGCCGGGGTGCTGGCAGGGCCGCGGCAGGGTGCTGTCCAGGCCGAGGTCGGCCCGGTAGACGGCCTCGGCCTCGGCGACCCGGCCCTGTTCCAGCAGCAGGGCGCCGTAGGCGTGCCGGGTGGGCTGCATCCAGCCCCAGGGTTCGTCGTAGGGGAGGTTGTCGTCGAGGTCGATGGAGCGTTCCAGGCCGGCGAACGCCGCGTCGTAGTTGCCCTTGCGGTACTCCAGTTCGCCCTCCAGCATCGCGTCGGCGATGGCGAGGATGTCGGCGCAGGTGTTGTTGAACAGCATGCGGCTCTCGGGGACCCTGGCGCGGGCCTCCTGGAACAGCCGCTGCTCGGCCTCCGCCTCGGGAACGCGGCCGAGGGCGGAGAGGGCGACGCCGCGGGCGTAGTGGAGCATCGCGGTGGTCATGCGGTACAGGTCCGGGTCGGCCGGCAGGGGCAGTTCGAGGATGTCCGTCCACTTGCCGAAGCGGATCAGGACGTGCACCCGCATGGCGACGAAGGCCTCCAGCCAGTCCGCCATGGGCGGGCTCTCGACCCGCAGCAGGTCCTCCGGGATGGCGGCCTCCAGCTGGTCGGCGGTCTCCAGGGCGACCTGGGACTGGCCGAGGAACATGGCGCCGTAGATCCGGAAGTGGTAGTTGTGCGCCCGGTACAGCGTGTAGAAGTTCATCGGGCCGGACCGCCTGAGGATCTCCTCGTCGGCGCGGATGGCGGCGGTGTTGTCGGAGACGACGCGCCGGTAGTCGCCGCACAGCACCTCCAGGTGCGAGGGCATGTGCTGCAGGTGCCCGGCGGCGGGCACGAGGTCGCGCAGCCGGTCCGCGGCGTTCAGGGCCGCCTCGGGCGTCGGGGACATCTCCATCAGGTGGATGTACATGTGCAGCACGCCCGGGTGCCGCCGCCCGGCGGGCGAGTCCACGACGCGTTCGAGCACGTCCCGGGCCTCGACGGTGCGGGCGCCCTCGGCGGGCTGCCCGGTGCGCAGGTCCCACAGCTGCCAGGGGGTGAGGTTCATCAGCGCGTCGGCGTACAGGGTCGCGATGTCCGGGTCGTCCGGGGCGAGTTCGTAGGCGGCGCGCATGGCGTCGGCGTAGGGGGCGTTCCACACCGAGCAGTCCTCGACCGCCTCGGCCTGCGGGTAGCGGGCGCGCAGGGCGCCGATCAGGGCCTGTTCCACCGGGGTGCAGCCGGCGGCCTTGGCGTGGGCGGCCTCCACGGCCTCATGGGTGCGCTCGACGGTGGTCTGCAGATCCTTCTCGTCGAAGAACTCCCAGGGTTTGTTGTAGTTCGGTCCGAGGGCGTAGGCGATGCCCCAGTGGGCCATGGCGCAGTCGGGGTCGGCTGCCACGGCCTTCTGGAAGCATTCGACGGCCTCCTCGTGATGGAAGGCGTACGTCCAGGTCAGTCCCCGGTCGAACCAGCGCTGCGCGTCCGGGGACGTGGTGGTGACGGTGCGGCCGTGCGGGCCTAGGTCGAAGTACTCCACTGTGGTCTCCTGAGGGTGCCACCGACTCGGAGATCGTCATTCTTCCGGGGCTACCTGGTCTGCCCCGGCTCTCACCATTTTGTCTCACTCGTACGAGGGCAGGGGAGCCCGTTCGGGAACTCGGGCGAGGAGTGCGGCCGCGATGAGCGAGGCCAGGGCGACGAGGGTGGTTCCGCGCATGCCGATGCCGTCGACGAGGGGCCCGGCGAGGGCGGTGCCGAGGGCGCCGACGGCGAAGTAGAGCACCATGTAGGCGCCGCTGAGGCTGCCGGAGTTGGCGGGGTCGATGCCGATCACCAGGCTCTGGTTGGCGGCCTGGGCCACGAAGCAGCCCGCGTCGAACACCGCGAGCCCGACGGCGATGCCCACCACGCTGCCCGGCGCCAGGGCGATCACCAGCACCCCGCACGCCGCGACCGTCACGGCGGCGGTCATCACCGTGCGCGGACCGTGGCGGTCCACCAGACGCCCGGTGCACGGCAGTACGGCGAACCCGAGCACCCCGGCCAGGCCGAACAGTCCGATCGCGGTGGAGTCCAGGGAGTGCGGCGGCCGGGCGAGGTACAGCGCGAGGCCGACCCAGAGCAGGGTGAAGGCGAGGTACCACAGGCCGCCGGTGACGACCGCGCGCCGCAGCCGGGCCACACGCACCGGGAGCCGGGGCAGCGCGGCGAGGGCGCCGCGGTAGGAGTCACGGGCGCCAGGCCGCTCGCGAGGCAGGAGAGCCGCCGCCGTACCGGAGCACAGCAGGGCGACCCCGGCGCAGACGAGCAGCATCGCGCGCCAGCCGACCAGGTCGGTGAGGGCGCCGCCGACGAGCCGGCTGAGCAGGATCCCGGCGGACAGTCCGGTGGCCACCAGCGCGACGGCGGCGCCG
>NZ_FLSP01000183.1 GCF_900091315.1 Streptomyces sp. DI166 | reverse complement strand
ATCGCGACGGGACGTGGTTCAGGATCGGCCCGCGAGGGGGGATCGCGGGGGTCGAACTCCTGGACCCTGAAAGGTTGTTCCCAGGGCCCTGGCAATTGAAGCGGCGTTAGACCGCCATGTTTGCGCGGTCTTTCGCCACCCGGCGTACGCGGTCGGGCCCCCGTACGCCCCTACTGTCACGCCGCCGCGTCGAACCCGGTGTCCCGGGCGAGCTTCTTCAGCTCCAGCAGCGCGTGCTTCTCGATCTGGCGGATGCGTTCGCGCGTCAGGCCGTGCTCCTTGCCGACCTCGGTCAGCGTGCGCTCGCGGCCGTCGTCGATGCCGTACCGCATCTTGATGATGGACGCGGTGCGCTGGTCGAGGCGGCCGATCAGGTCGTCCAGTTCCTCGCTGCGCAGCAGCGTCAGTACGGACTGCTCCGGGGAGACCGCGGAGGTGTCCTCCAGCAGGTCACCGAACTGGGTCTCGCCCTCGTCGTCCACCGACATGTTCAGCGACACCGGGTCGCGGGCCCAGTCGAGGACGTCCGTGACCCGCTCCGGCGTGGAGCCCAGCTCGGCCGCGATCTCGGCGGGCTCGGGGTCCCGGCCGTGCTCACGGTTGAACTCGCGCTGCACGCGCCGGATCCGGCCGAGCTCCTCCACCAGGTGGACGGGGAGCCGGATGGTGCGGGACTGGTCGGCTATCGAGCGCGTGATGGCCTGGCGGATCCACCAGGTGGCGTACGTCGAGAACTTGAAGCCCTTGCGGTAGTCGAACTTCTCGACGGCACGCACCAGGCCGGCGTTGCCCTCCTGGATCAGGTCCAGCAGGGGCAGGCCGCTGCGCGGGTAGCGACGGGCCACCGCGACGACCAGGCGGAGGTTGGAGCGGATGAAGATGTCCTTGGCCCGCTCTCCCTCGGCGACCAACGCCTCCAGTTCCTCGCGGGAGGCGTCCGCCTGGGACTCCTCGTATCCGTCGAGGACCTGCCGCGCGAAGACACCCGCCTCGATGATCTGGCTGAGCTCGACCTCCTTGGCGGCGTCGAGCAGCGGTGTACGCGCGATCTCGTCGAGATACATGCCGACCAGGTCGCGATCGGCGATCTCGCCGCCGTGGGCGCGAACACTGCTTGCCGCGTCGGCCGTCTCGCCGGTGGCGGACTTACGACGGGCGACGGCACGGGTTGCCATGCGTGCTCCCTTGCGATGGTGGGCTGGCGGGTGGTCCTTGGTTGCCCGGCACTCTCCTCGGGTGCCCTGCATCCGATGGAAACAACGACTGGAATCAGGACAGAATTCCCAACCTGCCCCTCTATTTTTCTGATCATGCAGTACCCTGTCCGGCCACACGCGCCGGAGTGATGCTGCGGGTACCCAGAGAGACGCAGGTCAGACCGGGAGCAGAGGGAGGTTTCACCGTCCCCGCACCCCCCGTCACCGCTCCTCATGAGACCCCCGTCACATCGGATTCCGCACTATCAGGCCGACAGAGCCTGGGAATGCCCGGCAGAGCGTCTTCATCGACCGCTCTCCCACCCTTGAAGACGGACGGGATCCCTTGAAAGTTGCCGGACATGGCCGGTTCACACGGAACTCTCATCCACTGGACAGGTCGGCCCCCCGGGGACTGCTCCAGCCGAGCTCCAGCCGAGCTCCAGCCGAGCCTCAGCCGAACTGCACCGACCGCTTCGCCAGCCCCATCCAGAACCCGTCGATCACGGACCGCTGCGCGTCCAGCTCGCCGCCCGCCTCGGCCGCGCCCATGGTCACGAACAGCGGCGCGAAATGTTCGGTGCGGGGATGGGCGTACCGTCCGGCCGGGGACTTGCGGAGGAAGTCCAGCAGCGCGTCCCAGTCGCGGTTCTCCAGGGCCCGGCGGCCCCAGTCGTCGAACTCGGCCGACCAGGTGGGGATGCCGCCCTGGCGCAGCGCGGCCAGGTTGTGGGTGAAGAAGCCGGAGCCGACGATCAGTACGCCCTCGTCGCGCAGCGGCGCCAGCTTGCGGCCGATCTCCATCAGCCGGACCGGGTCGAGGGTCGGCATGGAGATCTGCAGCACGGGGATGTCGGCGTCCGGGAACATCTCCACGAGCGGGACGTACGCGCCGTGGTCGAGTCCGCGGCCGGGGATGTCCTGCACGGGGGTGCCGGGGGCGCGCAGCAGTTTCCGTACGGAGGCGGCCAGCCCGGGGGCGCCGGGGGCGTCGTAGCGCACCTGGTAGTAGTGCTCGGGGAAGCCCCAGAAGTCGTAGACGAGCGGGACGGTCTCGACGGCACCGAGGGCGAGCGGGGCCTCCTCCCAGTGGGCGGAGACGACCAGGATCGCCTTCGGGCGGGGCAGGGAGGCGGACCAGGCGGCGAGTTCGCCGGGCCAGACGGGGTCGTCGGCGAGGGGCGGAGCGCCGTGGCTGAGGTAGAGCGCGGGCATGCGTTCCTGGGCTGCGGCGGTCATGGCGGCGGCTCCTCCGGCGAAGTTACTTGAATACTAAACCTGTACGCCAGAGTAGGCCCGTTCGCTTCAAATTTCAAGCATCTAGTTGAATCTTCATGCACTCACATGGAACGCCCGCCTCCGCCACCACTTTCCGATATCTCGTTTAAGTTTCAATGAGCCGTAGAGTGGAGCCATGAACACGGCACCGGTACCCGCATCAGCCGAGGAGCCCCGCTGGCTCACCGATGAGGAGCAGCGCGTGTGGCGCTCCTACGTACAGGCGACGACCCTCCTTGAGGACCACCTGGACCGTCAGCTCCAGCGGGACGCGGGCATGCCGCACATCTACTACGGGCTGCTGGTCAAGCTCGCCGAGTCCCCGCAGCGGCGCCTGCGGATGACCGAGCTGGCGATGTACGCGAAGATCACCCGGTCCCGGCTCTCCCACGCCATCGCCCGGCTGGAGAAGAACGGCTGGGTGCGCCGCGAGGACTGCCCCTCCGACAAGCGCGGCCAGTTCGCGGTGTTGACCGACGAGGGCCTGGAGGTACTGCAGCGGACCGCGCCGGGCCATGTGGCCGCCGTACGCGCCGCCGTGTTCGACCGGCTCACTCCGGAGCAGCAGAACTCCCTCGGCGAGATCATGCGGATCGTCGCCGAGGGGCTGGAGCCGGACGAGGCGGGGGCGGACCTGCCCTGGCTGAGGTAGCACCCGGGGTCCGGTCCTGAACATGGATCTGCCCCGGCCCCGCCGAGCCGCTCACTCAGCGAATGCCGGGGCAGATCCCGGGGTCGTACGTACAGGGCGTCCCCTTCCCCGTACGTACGGGTCCGTCCCGAAGAGGGGCCGGTGCGTCAGTGGGCGACGACCGGTACCGCCAGTTCCTCCTCGGCTCCGTCCTCGGACGAGGCCACCGGGGTGCTGCCCGGCCTGCCGGCGTTGACGAAGGTGAAGGCGATCAGCGCGGCGGCGGCCAGGATGCCGACGGCCGCCCAGATCGCGGTGGTGTAGCCGTTGACCATGCCCTCAAGCTGGACCAGCTGCTGCTGGGACCGGCTCGTGGCACCGCCGATGTGGTCGGCGACGTAGGAGGTGGTGGCCGAGGCGGCGATGGTGTTCAGCAGCGCCGTACCGATCGCGCCGCCCACCTGCTGCGAGGTGTTGACCATCGCGGAGGCGACACCGGAGTCCTGCGGCTTGACGCCCAGGGTGGCCAGGGACATGGCCGGCATGAACGCCGTACCCATGCCGAGGCCGAGCAGCAGCATCGCCGGCAGCAGCAGGGCCGCGTAGGAGGAGTCGACCTCCAGCTGGGTCAGCAGCAGCATGCCGACCGCGGCGACCAGGAAGCCGGGACCCATCAGCAGCCGCGGGGCGACCCGGGTCATCAGGCGGGTGCCGATCTGGGTCGAGCCCGTGATCATGCCGACGATCATCGGCAGGAACGCGAACCCGGTCTTCACCGGCGAGTAGCCCTGGACGACCTGGAGGTAGTAGGTCAGGAACAGGAACAGACCGAACATGCCGATGATGGCGAGACCCAGCGAGAGGTAGATCCCGCCGCGGTTGCGGTCGGTGATCACGCGCAGCGGCAGCAGCGGGGCCTTGACCTTGGACTCGGTGACGACGAACGCGAGCAGCAGCACGGCGGAGGCGACGAACATGCCGACCGTCACGCTGTCGCCCCAGCCCTCGGACTCGGCGCGGGTGAAGCCGTAGACCAGCGCGACCAGGCCCAGGGTGGAGAGCAGGACGCCGGGGATGTCGAGCGGGTTGCGGTTGCGGGCCCCAGCGGGCTCACGGATGACGAACCAGGCGCCGGCCGCGGCGATCACGGCGAACGGGATGTTCACGAAGAACGTCCAGCGCCAGTCCAGGTACTCGGTGAGGAAACCGCCGAGGATCAGACCGACGGCACCGCCGGCACCGGCGATGGCGCCGTAGATGCCGAACGCCTTGGCACGCTCCTTGGCGTCCGTGAACATCACGGCGAGCAGGGACAGCGCGGCGGGCGCGAGCAGGGCGCCGAAGGCACCCTGGAGGGCGCGGGCGCCGAACATCATCGCCTCGTTGGTGGCGGCGCCGCCGAGCGCGGAGGCCACGGCGAAACCGCCGAGACCGACGACGAAGGCGCGCTTGCGTCCCCACAGGTCGGCGAAACGGCCGCCGAAGAGCAGCAGACCACCGAAGGCGAGGGCGTAGGCCGTGACGACCCACTGCCGGTTGCCGTCGGAGATACCGAGGTCCTGCTGGGCGGAGGGCAGCGCGATATTCACGATGGTGGCGTCGAGGACCACCATCAGCTGGGCGAGCGCGATGAAGACGAGCGCTTTCCAGCGGTTGGCATCAGGCTCTGCGGCGCGGGCGGATGGAGCCTTGGCGGCTGTTTCAGACATGGGGGTACCCACTTCGGGACTTCGTGACGGAAAAATGTACGTAAAGATGTGCGAATCGGAATGCGGTAATCGCCCGCTACGACAGGGGCGGCACGACTTGCTGGGGACTCAGGCTTGGCGGAGGTCCTCCAAGGTCACGGGCGTGCCCGGCAGTTCGGAGCGGGCCGGGGCCCGCAGTCCGTCCAGGAACAGCTGAAGATGACGGTGGACGAAGCGGTCGGCGCTGAGACAGTCGGCACCGGCCGGGGGCCGGCTGAGCTGCGCACAGGCGATCATCAGGTCGCCGACACCGACGTCCGTACGGAGCTGTCCGGCCTCCTTGGCCCGCTCCATCACCACCGCGATCATCCCCTCGGTCCGCTCACGGGCGGCCTCCAGATCGGGGTGGTTCTGGTCGAAGGTGCTGGAGATCATCGGGCACAGGGCACTGATCCGCTCGTCGGCGGCGGTGTGCACAAAGCGCTCCAGCGCCTCGAAGGCGTCGTCGTTCTCGGCCAGCGCGGCCTCGGCGGCGGCCACCGTGCGGTCCAGGACGGTGCAGACGACCTCGCGTACGAGGGCGTCGCGGTCCGGGAAGTTCCGGTACACCGTGGCGTTGCCGACGCCGGCCCGGCGGGCGATCTCGTCGAGCGGCACGTCCGGGCCGTGCTCGACGAACATGTCGCGGGCGGCGGTGACGATCCGCTCCCGGTTGCGCAGGGCATCGGCGCGGGGCCGGGTCACCTTGCGCTGCACGGGGAGGGCGGTCTGCACGGTGGGCTCCTTCGGTGGCTGCTTGCTCTGGACTACTGGCTTTGAGTGCCGGGGGCTCTGGGGGCGATTGCCTGTGCGGGCGATCGCCTTGTGGGCTTGTGACGCGATCCGGGGAAGCAGTCCCCGTTTCACGCGAACACTGGTCTAAACGGGGAGGGGTCCCCGGTTATTTCCCGCCATCGAAGAAGTTTCCTGTGACCTGAGTCACACACCTCCGGGGTGCCACGTTCGGGCTCATCCAGCGCGCGCCCGCGCCCCCTCCGACCGAGGGTGATCGCAAGGGTGCAGCCGGACCGGCGGCTGCCGCGGACGAAGGGCCCCTGCATGCAGCCGTCCACCCGTCGGATACGCCCCCGCCGCGCCGCCGCCCTCGCCTCCGTCACCGCGCTGACCCTCGCGGTCAGCACCTCGGCGGGCTCCGGGCACCTCTCGGCGCGGGGTACGACGGCGAAGGCGGGCCCGACCTCGGTGGCCCGCACCGCGGCACTGGGCCCCTGCATGATCACCGGCGGCCCGTCGGTGCAGATGTCGGAGGGCGTACCGACGACCGGCGGCTACTCCCGCTCCACGGGCGCCGTCCGCGCCCTCACCCTGATGATCGACTTCTCCGACGCCCGCGGCCAGGGCCGGGCCCAGGACCGCTTCCGGGAGTTCTTCCCGCAGACCCAGGAATGGTTCCGCACCAGTTCCTACGGCCGCCTCGACTACCGCACGGAAACCCCGGTCCCCGGCTGGCTGCGCATGCCGAAGCCGTTCGAGGAGTACGGCATAGAACGCGGCGCCCCCTTCGACCCCGGCTACCGCGAACTCGTCCAGGACATCGTCGCCGCGGCCGACCCGAAGGTGGACTTCCGCCGCTACGACTTCCTGAACGTCCTGGTGACCCCCAACGCCGGCCCCTCCGCCCTGGACACGGTCCTGTCCGTCACCTTCGCCGGCAACACCGAGGCCCCGGTGGCCGACGGCGTCCCCGTCGCCAACGCCTCCTTCGTCTACTCCCGCCAGGACGACGGCTCCGGCACCTACGACCGCACCGGCTACCGCGTCCTCCCGCACGAGAACGGCCACGTCTTCGGCCTGCCCGACCTCTACACCCAGGAGGGCGGGGGCGCGGTGGGCCACTGGGACATCATGAGCGAGGACTGGGGCGCCAACAACGACCTGCTCGCCTGGCACAAGTGGAAGCTCGGCTGGCTGGACCCCTCCCAGATCCACTGCGCGACGCGGTCCGGCACGACGGAGTTCGTCCTGACCCCGCTGGCCCGCCGCGGCGGCACCAAACTGGTCTTCGTCCCCCTGGACGGCCGTACCGGCTACGCCCTGGAACTGCGCACCCGCGAGGGCAACGACGAGGCGGTCTGCCGCCCGGGCGTACTGATCTACCGCGTCGACGCCGACGTCGACACCGGCCAGGGCCCGGTCCGCGTCTACGACAGCCTCCGCGACAGCGGCGGCTGCACCCGCAGCCCGAACGTCCACGCGGAACTCTCCGACGCCCCCTTCACCCCCGGGGAGTCCTTCCGGGACCCGCACCGGGGGATCAGCATCAGCGTGGGGGCGGAACTGTCGGGGGACCATGTGGTGCGGGTGACGCGGGGGTAGGGGTGACGGGGGGTAGGGGTAATGGGGGGTCGGCGGGGGCGGGGGGCGGGC
>NZ_FLSP01000182.1 GCF_900091315.1 Streptomyces sp. DI166 | reverse complement strand
CGTGCGTGGCGGGCACCTCGCGCGCCCGCGCGCGCAGCGCCTCCTGCGCCGCGTGCCGGTCCTGGCCCGCGAACAGCGCGCGGGACAGCGCGAGCGCGGTGCGGCGCTCGGCGGGCGAGAGGTAGCGGTTGCGGCTGGACAGAGCCAGGCCGTCGTCCTCGCGCACGGTGGGCACGCCGACGATCTCGATGCCGAAGTTCAGGTCCCGGACCATGCGGCGGATCAGGGCGAGCTGCTGGGCGTCCTTCTGGCCGAAGAGCGCCACGTCGGGCCGGGTGAGGTGGAGCAGCTTGGCGACCACGGTGAGCACGCCGTCGAAGTGCCCGGGGCGCGAGGCGCCCTCCAGGCGCTCCCCCATGGGGCCCGCGCTGATCCGGACCTGGGGTTCGCCGCCGGGGTAGACCTCGTCCACGGAGGGCGCGAACACGACGTCCGCGCCGGCCTCCTCGGCGAGCTTGAGGTCGGCGTCGAGGGTGCGCGGGTAGCGGTCGAGGTCCTCGCCCGCGCCGAACTGCAGCGGGTTGACGAAGACGGTGACCACGACTTCGCCGTCCGGCCCGGCGATCTCCCGCGCGTGGCGGACCAGGGTGGCGTGGCCCTCGTGCAGCGCGCCCATGGTCATCACGACGGCACGGCGGCCGGTACGCGCGCGTGCGGCCAGTTCGGCGGCGGTGCGCAGCAGGGTGGTGGTCATCCCGCGTCTCCCTTGGTGCTGTCGGCGAGCACTCCGAGCAGGTCTTCGGCGAGTTCGGGCTTGAGCAGCCCGTGCGCGAGTGCCCGGTCGGCGGTCGCGCGCGCCATCGCCAGGTATCCGGCGACCGTCCCGGGCGCGTGCCGGCGCAGCTCGCTGACGTGCGCGGCGACGGTGCCCGCGTCCCCGCGCGCGACGGGGCCGGTCAAGGCGGCGTCGCCGGAGCGCAGGGCGTTGTCGAGGGCGGCGCCGAGCAGCGGGCCGAGCATCCGGTCGGGGGCTTCGACACCTGCCGCGCGCAGCAGCTCCATGGACTGGGCGACCAGGGTGACCAGGTGGTTGGCGCCCAGGGCGAGGGCGGCGTGGTAGAGCGGGCGCATCTCCTCGGCGATCCACTCCGGCTCGCCGCCCATCTCGATGACGAGGGCCTCGGCGGCCAGGCGCAGTTCCTCCGGGGCGGTGACGCCGAAGGAGCAGCCGGCCAGGCGCTGGACGTCCACGGCGGTGCCGGTGAAGGTCATCGCCGGGTGCAGGGCCAGCGGGAGGGCGCCCGCGCGCAGGGCGGGGTCGAGGACCTTGGTGCCGTAGCGGCCGGAGGTGTGCACCAGGAGCTGGCCGGGGCGTACGGCGCCGGTCTCGGCGAGTCCGGTGACCAGGCCGGGCAGGGCGTCGTCGGGGACGGTGAGCAGGACCAGGTCGGCGCGGCGCAGGACCTCGGCGGGGGCCACCAGCGGCACGTCGGGCAGCATCTGCGCGGCGCGGCGCCGGGAGGCGTCGGAGACCCCGGAGACGGCCACCGGGCGGTGCCCGGCGAGCTGGAGGGACGCGGCGAGCGCGGGTCCCACCCGACCGGCGCCGACGACGCCGACGGTGAGCCGCGCGGGGCGGTCCTTCGGATCTGGCTGTTGGCTTGTACTCACGCGACGGTGGCCTTCCCGTTCCAGTCCGCTCGGGGTACCGGACGATTTCTCGTCATGTTAACGCGATTGGTTCGAGGGGCGTTCGGCTGTCCACAGCCTGTGGGTTTCCCGCGACCCCTCCCGCGCGGGGCAAACGCTTGCCGAAATGCGGGTGCCCGAGGGGGGCGGTGCGCGACATGATCCGGGGGTGAGCGATGCGGCGGAGACGAATCAGCAGGGTACGGAGCGGCTCTCGGACACCGAACGGCGCGAGCGCCTCAGAGAGCGGCGCATCCGCGCGTCCAGGGGCGCACGGCGCACGCTGGGGCGCGCTGTGGCACAACGCACGCTCCGCGAGCGGCTCGCGCTGCTGGAGCACGCGGCGGAGGTGTACGACCTCGACGAGCCCGCCGACATGTACGGCGACGGTGTCGTCGAGTCCCTGGAGGCCAAGGTCGCCGGCCTGCTCGGCAAGGAGGCCGCCGCGTTCTTCCCGACCGGCACCATGGCCCAGCAGGTGACCCTGCGCTGCTGGGCGGGCCGCACCCAGAACCCCGCCGTCGCCCTGCACGCGCTGGCCCACCCGGAAGTGCACGAGCGCAACGCGCTCAGCCAGGTCAGCGGCTTGCGCCCGGTGAGGGTGACGAGCGAGCCCCGGCAGCCCACCGCTGACGAGGTACGCGGCCTCGACGAGCCGTTCGGCGCGCTGATGCTGGAGCTGCCGCTGAGGGACGCCGGTTTCGTCCTGCCGTCCTTCGAGGAGCTGACCGAGGTCACCGAGGCGGCGCGGGAGCGCGAGGCGGTGGTGCACTTCGACGGCGCGCGCCTGTGGGAGTCCACCGTGCACTTCGGGCGCCCCCTGGACGAGATCGCGGACCTGGCGGACAGCGTCTACGTGTCCTTCTACAAGTCCCTCGACGGCTACGGCGGCGCCGCGGTCGCGGGCCCGCAGACCCTCGTGGACGAGCTGAAGGCGTGGCGGCACCGGTACGGCGGCACCGTCTTCCAGCAGTTCCCGACCGCGCTGTCGGCCCTGGTGGGCCTGGAGCGGGAGCTGCCCCGGCTGCCCGACTACGTCCGCCACGCGCGCGTGGTCGCCGAGGCGCTGCGGGAGGGGTTCGCCGCGGCGGGCCTGCCCTGGGCCCGGGTCCATCCGGAAGTACCGCACACCAACGAGTTCCAGCTCTGGCTGCCGCACGACGCCGACACCGTCGCCGAGGCCGCCGTCCGGCACGCCGAAGAGACGGGGACGCTGCTGTTCTCCCGTCCCTGGGCCGCGCCCGGCCCCGGGCTCGCCGTCACGGAGATCGACGTGCGCGCGGCGGGCCTGGAGTGGAGCGCCGCCGACGTGCGCACGGCGGTCGCGGAGTTCGCCGAGCGGCTGGCGGAGCAGGTCAGCGCGTAGGGCGCAGCACGCGGGCGAGGGCAAGACGGAGCCTGCCCCCGGCCGGGCGCCCGGCGAGGACGGCACGGAACCGGCGCTCGTCCCGCCACTGCCGTACGACCCGCGCGTCGTGGGTGCCCGGAGCGGGCGGGGCGGGCTCGCCGTGCTGCTGGGCCCGGTAGGCGTCGAGGAGGTACTGCTGGGTGATGCTCATGGCCTTCGCCTCCACGGGACGGCTCCGCGGCGCCCCGGTCGTGTCTTCCCAGCCTGCGCCTCCCGGGCGCCCGCGTCGCGTCGATTGACGGCGGGCGTCAAACGAGGACGGCGTTGTCAGTGGCCGGGTGCACCATGAGGGCATGAGCGTGAGCATCGACATCGCGGGGCTGCGGCCGGAGAGGGTCGCCGTCGTGCCCTCTCCCCTCGCCGAGCTCGGCATGGCGCTGCACGCCCTGTCCGAGCCCGCGCACCATCCCGGCCTCCAGGGCTGGGTGACGAGCGTGACGGCGGGCCTCGACCCGCATCTGGCCGACCGCATGTGCGAGGCCGACTTCCTGTGGCGTACGACGTTCTCGGACCTGTTCCTGCCGTGCGCCGGAGTCCCCGGCGGCCCCGCTCTCCCCGGCGCGAGCCTCGCCGAGGACCTGGACCTGCTCGACAAACTGACGGACGAACAGTTCGTCGACGCGGCCCTGGAGTTCACCTGCGCGCTGCCGTACACCACCCCCGGCCCGTCGGCGCTCGCCGACGCCGAGCTGCGCCGCCGCGCCCTGGAACTGGCCGCCGCGCGCGGGCCGCAGCAACTGCGCTTCACCAAACGGCTGCTGGAGGACCCGCCGCGGATCCGGGCCTGGCTGCGGCGGTTCCTGGAGGACTGCGACGAGGCGTTCTTCGCGGACGTCTGGGACCGCCTGCGCCACCAACTCGCCGCCGACGCCCGCCACCGGACCGACCTGATGCGGCACAAGGGACTCGCCGAGGCGCTCACCTCAGTGTCCGCCGCCATCACGCTCGACGAGGACGGCGACCGGATCACCATCGACAAGCTGCGCCAGGGCCACACCGTCATCCGCGACCGCAGCCTGCTGCTCATCCCGACCGGCCTGGGCCGCCCGCATCTGATGGTGCTGCACCGGCACGGCTGGCAGCCGGTCCTGCACTACCCGGTCACCTCCGCCGAACCGGCCGCGCCGCCCTCGGTCGACCAGCTGGTCCTGCGGATGACCGCGCTGTCCCACCCGGTGCGCATGCAGCTGTGCCGCAACCTCGCCCGCAGCACCTACACCACGGGCGAGCTGGTCCAGATCCACGGCATGACCGCGCCCGAGATATCCCGGCACCTGGGTGCGCTGAAGAAGGCGGGCCTGGTGACCACCCGGCGGCGCGGGCGGTACGTCCTGCACCAGCTGGACGTGGCGGCGGTGGCCCGGCTCGGCAGCGACTTCCTGGAGGCGCTGCTGCGGTGAGCGAGGTGCCTCAGCCCTGTCCGCCGGCCCGCACCAGGCCGGTCTCGTAGGCGAGGACCACCACCTGCACGCGGTCGCGCAGCCCCAGCTTGGTCAGGATGCGGCCCACGTGCGTCTTGACGGTCGCCTCCGAGAGGACCAGCCGGGCCGCGATCTCGCCGTTGGACAGCCCCTGCGCGACCAGCACCATGACCTCGCGCTCACGGTCGGTGAGCCGACCCAGCTCCTTGTGCTGCGGCTCCTTGCCGGTGCTGGGCAGCATCGGCGCGAACCGGTCCAGCAGACGGCGCGTGGTCGAGGGGGCCACCACCGCGTCGCCGCTGTGCACGGAGCGGATCGCGGCGAGCAGTTCGCCGGGCGGCACGTCCTTGAGCATGAAGCCGGAGGCGCCCGCCTTCAGCCCGGAGAAGGCGTACTCGTCGAGGTCGAAGGTGGTCAGGATCAGCACCTTCGGCGGGTTGGGGTCCGAGCAGATGCGGCGGGTGGTCTCCACACCGTCCAGCTTCGGCATGCGCACATCCATCAGCACCACGTCGACGGGCGTCTCCCGCAGTACCTGAAGCGCCTCCACGCCGTCGCCCGCCTCCGCGACGACCTCCATGTCCGGCTGGGCGGCGAGCACCATCCGGAACCCGGTGCGCAGCAGCACCTGGTCGTCGACGAGCATTACGCGGATCGTCATCGGGTCCTCTTCCATGTCCGTCTGCGGGGGCCTTACAGGTGTCAACACGGGGCGCGGTTCGCCTCAGTGCACGGGTTTGAGCGGGAGCAGGGCACTGATGCGGAATCCTCCGCCCGGGCGGGGGCCGGCGTCCAGCGTGCCGCCGACCATGCCGACCCGCTCACGCATGCCGATCAGACCGTGGCCCTGGCCGTCGATGCCGCCCTCCTCGTACAGCTCGTGCGGGGCGCCCTTGCCGTCGTCCTCGACGAGCAGGCCGAGCCCGTCGTCGAAGTAGACCAGCCGCACGCTCGCGCCCGCGTTGGGGCCGCCGTGCTTGCGGGTGTTGGTCAGCGCCTCCTGCACGATCCGGTACGCGGTCAGTTCGACGCCGCTGGGCAGCGGGCGCGGGGTGCCCTCGACCTTGAAGTCGACGGGCAGCCCGGCGCTGCGGCACTGCTGCACGAGGTCGTCGATCTGCTCGACGTCGGGCTGCGGGACGTACTCGCCGCTCTCCTGGTGCTCGCCGGTGCGCAGCACACCCAGCAGGCGGCGCATCTCGGCGAGGGCCTGGCGGCCGGTGGAGGAGATCGTCTCCAGGGCCTTCTTCGCCTGGTCCGGGGCGGCGTCGAGGACGTAGGCGGCGCCGTCGGCCTGCACGACCATCACCGAGACGTTGTGCGCGACCACGTCATGGAGTTCGCGCGCGATCCGGGCGCGTTCGGCGGCGACCGCGACCTTCGCCTGCGCCTCGCGCTCCTTTTCGAGCCGGCTCGCGCGCTCCTCCAGCTCCGCGAAGTAGGCGCGCCGGGTGCGTATCGAGTCGCCGAGCACCCAGGCGAGGGCGAAGGGCACGGTGGTGAAGACGATGATGGCGAGGTACTGCAGCGCGTTCGCCTCGCGCTCCGGCCAGCGCAGTTGCGCCAGGGGCGCGGCGCACAGGCCGACGCCGAGAGCCAGCCGGGAGGCCCAGCGGGCGCCGGTCGCGGCGACGGTGTAGGTGATCACCAGCATGGCGAAGTTGGCGGGCATCGTCTCGACGTCCAGTACCAGCTGGGCCACACCGAGTCCGATGGCCAGCAGCAGCATCTTCTCCGGCATCCGCCGGCGCAGGGCGACCACCAGGGAGAGCAGCAGGGCGATCGGCACGACGGCCACCGGTTCGGCGTGCTCCACCTCCTGCTGCGCGACCGCAGACACGCACGAGATCCCGAACAGGAAGACGGCCCAGAAGCTGTCGACCCATGTCGGGTGCCTGCGGATGAAGTCATAGATGCGCTGCACGTAACCCAGCGTAGGGAAGCGTGACGTGTGCACGGGTCAACCGGAGGGCCGATCCGGGGCCGGTGCTCGTACTCCGCAAGGTGGAGGCCCCGTTCCCCTGTGCCTTTAGCCTGGGCCGGTGACGCGAGACACAGACGGGGAATGGCGCGGGTGGCGGACGGCGGCCCAGGAGGCGCTGTACGGCCCTGACGGCTTCTACCTCCGGCCCGAGGGCCCTGCGGGCCACTTCCGTACGTCGGTGCACGCCTCGCCCCTCTTCGCCGAGGCACTGGCCCGCCTGCTGTGCCACGTCGACGAGGCGCTCGGCCGCCCCCGGACCCTCGACTTCGTCGACATGGCGGCGGGCCGCGGCGAACTGATCACCGCCGTCCTTGCTGCGCTCCCCGCCGACGTGTTTGCCCGTACGCACGCGTACGCCGTCGAACTGGCTCCCCGCCCGCCCGGCCTCGACCACCGGATCGAGTGGCTGCCCCGGCCGCCGCACGGCATCACGGGCCTGCTCTTCGCCAACGAGTGGCTCGACAACGTGCCGGTCGAGGTCGCGGAGGTCGACGCGGCCGGAGTGCCCCGCCTGGTGCTCGTACGCCGCGACGGCACCGAGCGGCTCGGGGAGCCCGTCGACGGCGCGGACGCGTCGTGGCTCGCCCGGTGGTGGCCGTTGCCCCCGGAGGAGGGGCTCCGGGCCGAGATCGGGCGGCCCCGTGACGAGGCGTGGGCGGCGGCGCTCGCGTCGGTGGCGCGCGGGCTCGCGGTCGCGGTCGACTACTCCCACACCGTGGACTCGCGCCCGCTGTTCGGGACCCTGACCGGCTTCCGGGACGGGCGGGAGACGGCGCCTGTCCCGGACGGGTCGTGCGACATCACGGCGCATGTGGCGCTGGACGCGTGTGCGCGGGCAGGGGCGGGCGCGCGGGAGGCGTTGGGCTCGGGCGCGGAGACCGGTGCGCGGGGCGCGGGGGCGGCGGTGAGCGCGGGCTCGGGCGAGGAATCACGCGCGGGCGTGGAAGCGCACTCACGCGCGGGCGTGGGAGCCGATGACCACCGCGCGCGGACCGGTGAGCACGGCGCGGGCACGGAGCCGCGAC
>NZ_FLSP01000181.1 GCF_900091315.1 Streptomyces sp. DI166 | reverse complement strand
GGAGGCGGCGCGCTCGGTGAGCGCGGGCCGCGGCGGGTCACCGTGGTCGATCAACCCGTACGCCCGCAACGCCCGCAGCGCGCCGGGTACGTCGGGTGCGCCGAGCCCGACGAACGCGGCCACCCGGTCCACCGGCACCAGTCCCCGGCACACCATCAGTCCGCGCAGCAGGGTCAGCGGCGCCTCGTCCAGCCGGGCGACGGTCTGGGCCGCCAGTTCCGAGCGGGCCGTCTCGATCCCCTCGGCGAACGCCTTCCTGAGCTGTCCCGGGGTCATCTCGCCCGGCTCGCGCCGCAGTTCGTCCAGGGTCCGGCGCAGCAGCCAGGGGTTGCCGCGGCTGATCCGTACGGCGTGCTCCCACCACGGATCGCGCGGCCCGGCCGGCTCGGGCAGTCCCGCCGCGCCGACCAGCGAGCGGACCTCCGCCGCGCCGAGCGGCCCCAGTTCCAGCAGCGGACCTCCGCCGTCCTGGCAGAAGGCCGCCTGGTCGACCAGCGCGGCGCAGCGGTCGGGGAACTCGCCGCGAGTGCCGGTGACGGTCATCAGCACACCGAGCGGCGCCGAGCCGAGCCGCCGCAGCAACGCTCCGATGACCTGCACGGATTCGGCGTCCGCCCAGTGCACGTCGTCCAGTGCGAGCAGCGTCGGCCGGTGGGCGGCGGCCAGCAGGGCGCGGCACCGGTCCGCCACGGAACCCTCCCCGTACGGCGCGGTCCGGGCCGCGGCCGACGCGGAGGCCCGCGGACGCAGTTGGGCCACGAAGGCGTACGGGGTGTGGGCCGAGGGCGCCGACCCGAGCGCGGTGAGTACCTGCACCCCGACCGCGCGGGCGAAGGCGACGCCGCGGCGCAGGAGCTTGCTGCGCCCGCTGCCCGGGACCCCGTGCAGCACGGTGACGCCTGCCTGGCCCGCGGCCAGCCGGGTCACCAGATGCACCAGGGCCGCCTGTTCGGCCTCCCGACCGTACAGCGGCGCGAGTCCGTCCTGCGCGGCGCGCTCGCGCAGGAGGCGGGCGCCGTGAGGGCGCGTGTCTGACGGTGCCGGAACGATATTCACGGTGCCACCGGATGTTCTGTGTGGGGGCGGTCATGGCGGGGGGTTGACGGACGGAGGCGGTGTGACAATGCCGACGCGGCCCGGCGTGCACCAGGACGGGAATAAGCGCTTTCACCGCTCGGTGGGCGGCCGTCTGTTCTGTGCACTTGGTTGGCGTCGGTCACACGCGCAACGTCCGCGATTATAGCTGTCAACTGTGGCTATTGTGTGAACTTCTGGCCCCCGATGAAAGGGCCGAAGTCGTTCTCGGTGTCCTCCGCGAAAAAGGAGAGCGGAGTCCGTCTCGGTCCGCTTTGTTCCCGGTTTGGCCAGTTCATACCGCCCTCAAGGGAAGCTCAAATGTCGATCTCATTTGCCCTCGGACATGTTGAGGGAGTGTGAAGAGCATTCCGCCGGATCGCGGGGAATACAGATCGGTGCGGTGGTCCCCGGGATCTTCTCACGGGTCGGAGAATTTGCACCCGTTCGCAACATCACCGGGCACTCAGTGCCGCATCGTGCGGTGGCGCGGGCGGAAGACGCCGGAGAATTCGGGTAATTGCGCCGTGAATTCTTGATGTTGAATATCTGTCAAAGTCCTTCGGTCGGGATCGACCGGACCCGGCGGCCCGTGCGTGGCACCGAGGGACACCGGGCGGACGGCGCCGTCAGGCGGGCAGCCGGATGCGGAACCAGGCGCCGCGCTCGCTCGGCTCCAGCGTCAGCGTGCCGCCGTGGGCGCCGATGACCGCCGCGGCGACGCTCAGTCCGAGACCGTTGCCGCCGCCGGAGGCCTCCTTCGGCACCGGCGCGGTCGGCTTGCCGCCGTGCACGAACCGGTCGAAGGCTTTCTCACGCAACTCGGGCGGTATGCCCGGCCCGTCGTCGATCACCTCGATGACCCGGTGGCCGTCCTCGTTGCCGAGCCCCAGGACGGTGCGGGTACCCACGGGGGTGTGGTGGCGGACGTTGGCCAGCAGATTGGCGACCACCTGGTAGAGGCGGTCCCGGTCGCCGATCACCGAGTACTGGCCCGGCAGGATGGTGAGCCGGATCGGGTGGTGCGGCGAGGAGGCCTGCGCGTCGGCCACCGCCTCACGGCACAGCCGGGCCAGGTTCACCGGTTCGCGGTGCAGGGGCTGGCGCAGGTCGAGCCGGGCGAGCAGCACCAACTCGTCGAGCAGCGCCGACATGCGCCTGGTCTCGTCGGTCATCCGGTCCATCGCCACGTCGAACTTCTCCGGATCGGCCAGCCCGCCCATGCGGGCCAGCGACACATAGCCGGAGATCGCCGTCAGCGGAGTGCGCAGCTCGTGCCCGGCGGTGGCCAGGAACTCCAGGATCCGCTGCTCCGACCGGCGCCGGCTGTCGCGCTCCCGCCACAGCTGCACCGCCAGCCAGATCAGGGCGGGCAACAGCACGCCGAGCAGCATCAGTTCGAGGAAGGTCGGCGAGCCGGAACGGCGGGACGCGGAGCCGGCGGCCGGGACCGGAGCGGGGGCAGCGGCATGGGTCACCGCGCCGGTGGTGGCGGTGGCCGCGACCGCCGCGTTCACCACGGGGGCAGGTCGCACGGCCACCCCTGCCGCCGCCCGGTGGGCGACAGGCACGGTCTCCCGCGCACTCCCCGGTGCGGGGTGTGCCGCGTAGGAGCGCTGCATGTGCCGTGCGGGCCCCAGGAGTTGGGCCGAGGAACCGGGTAGGCACGCCCCCGCCGCCGCGACAACCGCCACCAGCAGGAGGGCAGTCCCCATGGCCGCCGGTCCGCGCCGTGCCCGTAAGGGGTGCAGAGGCGTGCCCCGCCGGAACGGAGGTCTGTCCAGGAGGCCGTCGATGGAACACCTCACCGTCCGTCCAGGTCGCCGCGTGAAAGCGACGAGAAAAGGCCTTGCTGCCGCACGATACCCAAGTTCGGTGATTCGCAGGGCTACGGGGGTTGGCTCGGATGTTTCGAAGGGCGACGGAAGTTGACAGTCAAACCATCGCAGGTGAGACCGCGTAGACAGGCCTCGACGTGGGCCTGTCCGGACCGGAGAGGGCGCCGCACGTACCGACGGGGCGGATCCACCGGACGAACCGCCGGTGCGCGGGCGGGACTGAGCGCGATGGTTCACGAGCCCCGCGACGATCAAGTGAAA
Source organism: Streptomyces sp. DI166 (assembly GCF_900091315.1). Lineage (GTDB taxonomy): Bacteria > Actinomycetota > Actinomycetes > Streptomycetales > Streptomycetaceae > Streptomyces > Streptomyces fuscus. The sequence continues at coordinate 4,420 of NZ_FLSP01000181.1, read as the reverse complement.
CCCCAGTTCATTACGGCGAGTTGAGGTACGGCACGCTCCGTGCACGACTGGATCCCGTCGCGCGGGAAGGGCTGCGGGCGCTTCCCGGCGTCCCGTGCGCCGTCGGACCGCCCGTTGGGGAACGCTAGGGAAATCCCTGGTTTTTCCCGTGATCCACGTGACACGGGCGGGGTGACGGTGGTCACCGCGGGACGCGGGGGAGTGCGGTGGGCGGTGTCCGCCAAGGGCACTTGTCCGCCGGCGGGTCGGTGCGGACACGGCCTAGGAGAGGGCGCCTCGCACCACCGGGGCGGTTTCGAGCCGGGCTCGCTCGTCGAGCGCGGGCAACGTGACGTGGAACCAGGCCCCGCGCTCGGACGGCCGCAGCGAGATCGTGCCGCCGTGCGCCTTCACCACCGCCGCGGCCACGCTCAGGCCCAGACCGCGCCCCCGGGAAGGGTCGCCGTCCGGTGGTGTCGGGGTGTGCCGCGCGCGGAAGAACGGCTCGAAAACGCGCTCCCGGGCCGCCTCGGGAATGCCCGGCCCCTCGTCCACCACATCGATCACCTGGCGGCCGTCGTCCAGCCTGAGCCGTATCTCGGCCGAGGTGTTCTCGGGCGTGTGGTCCAGCACATTGGCGACGAGATGGCCGATCACCTGCTCCAGCCGGTGCCGGTCCCCTTCCACCAGGTGCGTCGGCAACTCCGCGCGGCAGCGCAGGGCGTGCCGGGCGCCGGAGCACCGGGTCCGGGCCACCGCGTCGGCGCACACCTCGGCCAGGTCCACCGGACGCTGTTCGAGCATGCCGCCCTGGCTGAGCCGGGCGATCAGCAGCAGATCCTCCACCAGCCGGTTCATCCGCTGGATCTCGCGCTGCACCTGCTGCATCGCGTGATCGAGGCGGCGCGGGTCGTCCAGGGCGCCGATCCGGGCCAGTTGGGTGTAGCCGGTGATGGTGGTGAGCGGGGTGCGCAGCTCATGACTGGCCGCGCCGACCAGCTCGTGCAGCCGCAGTTCCATCTGCTTGCGCCGCACGGCGCCCTCCTCGATGCGCCGGAGCAGGAAGTTCAGGGTGTCGGCGGTGGACTGGAGTTCCCGCTGCGGTCGCCGGACCTCGGGGAGCCGTGCGGAGGGCTGTTCGCCGCCTTCCGCGATCCGGCGGGCGGCGCGGGTCATCTCCCGGATGGGCACCAGTGTGCGCCGCTTGCACCACAGGGCGCCGAGCAGGAGCAGTACGAACGCCGAGACGGCGAGGGCGAGTCCGGCCTGCGCCAGGGAGCACAGCGCCGTGTGTCCCGAGGCGTCCGTACTCACGGCGGCCGTGGGGGCAACCGGGCTGCCGTGCCGCGGAGTTCCCGCGGCGTGGGCCGCGTGGGCCGGGGGAGCGGGGACGGGCGTCACGGCCATGGCGACGGGTTGCAGCACGGGGTGGGCGTGGAGCCGGTCGTCGGAGGTGAGCGTGGCACACGTCAGCGCGGCGAGTACACCGACGCAGGCGAGGGCGAGGAGCGCCCGGCTCAGCCGGCGGGGTATCCGTCCGGGCGCGGGACGGCTCGGTGCCGCGGCGCGGCGGACCGGCACGGCGCCGGTGGCGGTGGGCATCGGCTCAGTCCTCCGTGACCTGTGCGGGAGGGCTGGTGCGCACCAGGTACCCCGCTCCGCGAACGGTGTGGATGAGGGTCTGGTCGGTGTCCCCGAGCTTGCGGCGCAGGTAGTAGATGTACGTCTCGACGATGCCCGACTCGCCCTGGAAGTCGTAGCTCCACACGTTGTCGAGCATCTGCGCCTTGGAGATCACGTGGTCGGCGTTCTCCAGCAGGTACTGCAGCAGCGCGAACTCCGTCGAGGACAGCTGCACCGGCTGTCCGTGCCGCCACACCTCACGCGTGTCGCGGTCCAGCTCCACCCAACCCGCCCGCAGTCTGCGGTTGTTGGCCGGTGCTATCTCACGGCCGCGGCGCATCACCGCACGGATGCGCGCCACCACCTCGTTGAGGTCGAACGGCTTGGTCACGTAGTCGTCGGCCAGCTCCAGACCGCGGATCTTGTCGGAGACGGCGTCCCGGGCGGTCAGGAACAGTACGGGCGCGTTCACGCCGGTGCCCCGCAGCCGCCGGCAGACCTCGAAGCCGTCCATGTCGGGCAGGACGACATCCAGCAGGATCACGTCCGGGGCATGCTTCGCGGCGTGGTCGAGGGCCTCGGCGCCGCACGCCGCGGTGACCACCTCGAAGCCCATGAACTGGAGCGCCATCGTCAGCATGGAGGCGATGCTGGACTCGTCCTCCACGACGAGCACCGTGGACTTCGCGGACGTGTCGCTTCTGGTCATCGTGTGTGTCGCACCATCGGAGTGAGTCGGACCTGTGCCGCCGATATCTGCTCCCGATATCCGCCGCCGAGTCGAAGGAGACAGGAACCACTTGCCGTTGTGGTCATGATGGCACAGGGGTGATCGAGTGGCTCAGGATTCCGAGCGCTCTCTGAGCGAGCTTTGATGCACCTTTGATGTTCGTGGTCTTTGCTGACCGGACATGAGGACATACGCGGCGGCGACACCCGAGCCTGACCAGCTGTTCCCGGCCGACGGGACCATGGGGAACGACGACGCCGACGACGCTCGGCGCAGAGTGCAGTGGGAGCTGTTCTCCGCTCTGACCGAGGTGGTTTCGGGTCAGGGGGACTGGAGCACCGAGAGCGCGGCCCGGATCCGCGGCGAGGGCCGTGCCTGGGCGCGACGCGGCGGATCGGTCGACGAACTGCTCGCCATGCTACGCACGATGACGCGTCGGCTCATCAACCACCTCACCGTCGGCGGCCAGGAGCAGGACTTCCTCAAGTACGAGGTCACCGTGCTGCGCCTGGGCGACGCGGGACGCCGGGTCGGCCGCGAACTGAGCTGCGGCTTCTTCGAGATCGCGGCCGACGACAGTGCCTGCGCCGACACCGAACCGCCGCGGCCGGAACCTCCGGCGGCGGACCCGGCACCCACCCCCGACACCTGCGCGGTGCTCGGCGTCCGCGCGCCGTCCTGCACCCGCGCCGACATCGAGCGGGCCTTCCGGGGCCACGCCGTCGCCACGGTGCTCGGCTCGCCCGAGGGCGCGCATGCGCTGCTCAGCGCCGCCGACCAGGACGAGGCGCTCGCGCTGGCCCGCGCCGCCCACCAGGACCTCCCGGGCGAGGTGTGGATCGCCGTCCACTGGCAGGACTCCCACGCCGGTCGCGACGGCGTACGGGAACTGCCCGACGACAGCGGACTGTCGGTCGTCGACGGCATCTGCACCACCCTCCTCGCCCTGGGCTCACCGCCCGGTGTGTACGAACTCGACGACGTCCTGGTCGAGTACGGCGCCGCGGCCAACCCCGCCGTCTCCGAGCGCCTCGTCCGCATGGTCGAGCCACTGCACGAGCACCCCGTGCTCTGGGACACCCTCGCGGCCCTCATCGCCGCGGACGGAGTACGCCACCGGGCCTGTCTGCGCCTCGGCATCCACCGCAACACCCTCGACCGCCGCCTCCAACGCATCGCCCTGCTGACCGGCCAACGCCCCGACGGACTGCGCGGCCTCGCCACCCTGCGAGCGGCCCTCGCCGTCGTCGCGGTGACCCGCCTCCAACACACCGCCCGCCTGGCCGGCCACACCCCACCCCCCGCCCGCCCCCACCCCCCACACCTCGAACTCCCCACCCCCCACCCCACGTTCACCCCACTCCCACGCATCGCCGCAGCGGCCTTCTGACACAGCGCACGTCAACTCCCCGTCCGACCCTGACGCCACCCGCGTCCACGCGCCCGCCAGGCTCACCCGGACCGACCGCCCGGGAGCCCCCGGCCCGAGCGCCCCTCGCCGGAAACCCCGGCCGGCGCCCCACCCGGCGCCGGAAACCCCGGCCTACGCTCCACCCGCCCCGGAAACCCCGCCCGGCGAACCGCTTCCCCCCGGCACGTCCCGGCCCCGGAGACCCCACCCGGAAGCCCGGTCCTGTTCCCGCAGCCCCACCCCCGGCTGCCGCCCCGCGCGACCACCGTCGCCACACTGCCACCCCCGCGCCTGTCCGGCCGACCACGGCCAGTCCCCCGCAGGCCACCCAGACCCAGGTCACCCAGACCCAGGTCACCCAAGCCTCAGCCCACCTCTGCCACCGAGGCGCCCCAATTCACCCAGGCCCCGCCGTCCGCACGCCCACCCCACCCGCGTGCCGCTCCATCCCGGGCTCACCTGCCCGAACCCGGCCGTACGACCGTGCCGTTCACCCTCTCCGGCACAGCGAAGGCCGTACAGCCACGCCCGTCACCCCCTCGGCACAGCGAAGGCCGTACAGCCACGCCCGTCACCGCCTCGGCACAGCCAAGGCGGCCGTACTCCCGCGCCCCCGGCCCCGGCCAAAAGCCCAGCCACGCGCACCGACCCCGCACGAGCCCACCCCGCCCGTGTGA
>NZ_FLSP01000180.1 GCF_900091315.1 Streptomyces sp. DI166 | reverse complement strand
AGTGCGGCCGCCTTGGCGTACCCGGCGGCGCCGAACCAGCCGATGACGGCGACCGGCACCACGGCGGGGATACCGCTGGCGACTTCCTTGATCTGGCCCGCGGCCAGCCGGCACTTCGCGCACTCCTCCAGGTGCTTGCGCAGCCCCCGCTCCGCGCGGGTGCGCAGTCCGCCCCGCGCGTAGGCGCCGAGCCGGTCGGCGTACCGGGCGCACTCCTCGTCGCTGGCGAGGGTGGCGCTGACATGGGCCTGGAGGTACGCCTGCTTCAGGCCCTCGCGGGCGCGGCTGGCCAGCACGCGCGTGCCGTTGGCGTCGAGCCCGAAGAGCGTGGCGACCTCGCTCGGGGACTCGTCCTCGACCTCGGTGTGCCACAGCACGGCCTGCCAGCGCTCCGGCAGCGACCGGAACGCCTGCATGGCCATCGACTGCTCGGCCTCGTGCATCGCGCGCACGTCCGCGCCGAGGTCCAGGGTGTCGTCGTCCGGCACATCGCTGGAGCGCCCGGCCTGCGCGGCGAACACCGCGAAGTCGTCAACCAGTTGCTCCCGCTTCGCGGACTTCGTCCAGGTGGCGGCGACGCGTCGCACCGAGGTCAGCAGGTACGCGCGTACGGCGTGCTCGGGACCCGAACCGCCGCGCACCGCCTGGAGCATCCGCGCGAACACCTCGGCGGTGAGGTCCTCGGCGGTGTGACCGTCCCGGCAGCAGGTACGGGCGTAGCGGCGGACCGCCTCTGCGTGCCTGCGGTACAGCTCCTCGTAGGCCGAGTCGTCGCCGGAGCGCATCCGGCCGATCAAGTCGGCGTCGGACGGCGGCAGATCCCTCGGCGGGGGCAGCACGCCGTCCTCGCGCCGGTCGCGCTGTGCGGGGACGCTGCCCTCCACGGGCTCGCCGCCCTGCGCCGGGATACCGGCCACCAGCGGGGACTCGCCGCCCTGCGGAACGTCGGCGCGGCCGCCCTGGCTCGGCACATGGGGCGAGGCCGGACCCTCGCCCTCCGGGTCACCGTCACCGAGTGACTCGTCCCACCCGTCCACGCTCATCGCGGAAAGCCCCCGCCGCCGGCCCAACCTGTCCCGAACACCGGTTCAGAGTGCCATATCGACTTTTGGTCAGCAGCGGTCGAGCGCCGCCTTCCACTCGTCCGAGGGGTTTCGCCGCGAGCCAGTGCGTGCCCTCACTCTTTCGGGGAAGGCGCAAGTGACGCCCTCAGGAGGGCAGTTGGGCGGCTCGCCCGGGATTTCCCGGTACGCCGCCGGGAACGCCGGAGCGGGAGCGCCTGCGGCAACCCCCGCCCCGATGTCACCATTTCGAGTCACCGGTCAACCCGGCGACGCCCGGATCAGGACGGCCGCGACCGCAGCCCCTCCAGCAGGATGTCCAGCAGCCGTGCCGAGGCCGCCGCCTGCTGCGCCGCGTCCGGCAGCGAGGGCGCCGCCGTCGCGATCACCAGCAGGACGTCCGCCACCGACACATCGGCGCGCAGCTCACCGGCCTCCCGTGCCCGGTCGACCAGCTGACCCACGACATCCAGCAGCGCCGCCGCCCCGGCGTCGTCGCTCCCGGAGTTCTCGTCGGCCACCAGCCGCAGCTCGCCCGAGCCCGGCTGGGTCCGCTGCTGCGGCACCCGCGCCTCGTCGAACCCGGCGCCGTCGCCGCGCTCCTCGGCCACCCCGACGCGCAGCACCTGCGGCGGCAGCAGCCGCCCGGCGCCCGACGCGACCGAGGTGCGCAGGAACCGCGAGAGCGCCGACCACGGCTCGTCCTCCTGCCCGAGCGCGGCCCGCGCCTGCTCGGTCAGCCGGGAGGTCTCCTCCTCGGCTATCCGGCGCACCAGGACGTCCTTGCTCGGGAAGCGGCGGTAGACCGTGCCCACGCCGACCCGCGCCCGCCGCGCCACGTCCTCCATCGGCGCGCCGTACCCCAGCTCGCCGAAGACCTCACGCGCCGCGCGCAGCACGTGCTCCAGATTGCGCTGTGCGTCCACCCGCAACGGCGTCGTCCGCGGGCCTTCCCCGCGGCCGTTCCCCGTCGCGCCCATGGCTCCACCCATCGTCTGGCCCATCGCTCCACCACCGGACGCGATGGCGGACGTGGTCGACCAATGAGAGTCCTGAACATGCATAAGTGTTCCCCCGGTAATGACGTCTCCCCCCGGAGACTCTCCCCGCCATTGACAGCAGGAGCGTGGCGGAACATGCCCGGACCCCGAGCCCGCCCGTCGCGAACCCTTTGAGCCCGACGAGCGCATCCCCCTACACCCCGTCGACACACGAACATAGTTGAGAGGGAGTCAATTCAGAAGGGGCACGTTCCGCACGGAGCGCCCCCCGATCGGCGTACGGGCCGCTTTAGTCCCGATTGCACCCCCGGCAGGTCCCCCGCGCACCCGCGTTGACCTGCGATCCTTCCATAGAGTCCGGTATTTCGGCCAACCCGGCGGCTCGATCACCGCCGGTCACACAATTTGCCGAGCCTGTGGACAAACTCAAGCGCCGGGTGCGTCATGGGATGGTGAAGGAACGTGCGCGCATTCTCGTTGTCGGCGGCGGCTACGTCGGGATGTACACGGCCCTGCGACTCCAGAAAAAGTTGAAACCAGAAATCAAACAGGGAAAAGTCGAGGTCACCGTAGTCACACCCGACTCGTACATGACCTATCAGCCGTTCCTTCCGGAAGCGGCGGCAGGTTCGATCTCACCCCGCCACGTCGTCGTACCCCTGCGCCGCGTCCTCGACGGCTGCCGGGTCGTCGTCGGCGAGGTCCGCTCGATCGACCACGCCAAACGCACCGCCACCTTCACCACCCTCGCCACCGAGGACGAGGGCGCCGGCCGGCAGCAGCTCGCCTACGACGAGCTCGTCCTCGCCCCCGGCTCGGTCTCCCGCACGCTCCCCATCCCCGGCCTCGCCGAGCACGCCATCGGGTTCAAGACGGTCGAAGAGGCCATCGGGCTGCGCAACCACGTCATCGAGCAGATGGACATCGCCTCCTCCACCCGCGACCCCGCCGTCCGCGACGCCGCTCTCACCTTCGTCTTCGTCGGCGGCGGCTACGCGGGCGTCGAAGCCCTCGCCGAACTGGAGGACATGGCGCGCTACGCCTCCCGCTACTACCACAACGTCCGCCCCGAGGACATGAAGTGGATCCTCGTCGAGGCCTCCGACCGCATCCTCCCCGAGGTCGGCGAGGAGATGGGCCGCTACACCGTCTCCCAGCTGCGCCGCCGCAACATCGACGTACGCCTGCACACCCGGCTGGAGTCCTGCGCCGACCGCACCGCCCTCCTCAGCGACGGCGCCCGCTTCCCGACCCGCACCGTGGTGTGGACGGCAGGCGTCAAACCGAACCCCGTGGTCGCCGCCACCGACCTCCCGCTCACCGAACGCGGACGCCTCAAGTGCACCGCCGAGCTGCAGATCGAGGGCACCCCGCACGCGTGGGCCGCCGGGGACGCCGCCGCCGTCCCCGACGTCACCGCCGACACCCCCGGCACCGAGACCGCCCCCAACGCCCAGCACGCGCTGCGCCAGGCCAAGGTCCTCGCCGAGAACATCGCGCGCTCCCTGCACGGCGAGCCGCTCCAGACGTACTCCCACAAGTACGTCGGCTCGGTGGCCTCACTCGGTCTGCACAAGGGCGTCGCACACGTCTACGGACGCAAGCTGAAGGGCTACCCTGCCTGGTTCATGCACCGCGTCTACCACCTCAGCAGAGTGCCCACCTTCAACCGCAAGGCCCGGGTACTGGCCGAATGGACGCTCTCGGGACTGTTCAAACGGGAGATCGTCTCCCTCGGTTCACTCGAACACCCCCGTGCGGAGTTCGAACTCGCGGCCGGTGGAAAGCCTCCTGTCGACAGCGACAACGACCCGAAGGGGTCGTCCTGACCCGACCCAGGAACTCCTCGGACCCGGCGGGCGTCTGACGGATGTCGGCGCGGTCCGCCACACTGCCAGACTGACCCCCGGACCGGACGGGCAGCCAGCCCGCCCACCCGACTCGCACCAGACCGTCCCCACAGTGCCGCATCCCCGGGGAGGCCGGCCCCCAGACCCCCACCGGGTCCGAAGCCGGCCGAAGACGACGACACGAGGCAAGGATTCGTGAACTTCACGCGCTGGAGCGCCCGGCTCCCCGGAACGCAGCGCCGCACCGCAGCGCGGACCGACCACGCGGTCCCCGCGGAGCGGCGCGGGGAGAGCGCGGGCGCCGTCCCCGCCGCCCGAGCCGAACAGCTCACCGACGACGCCCCGCCCCTGCCCGCCCTCGACGACCTGCCCGTACGCGAAGTCCTCGACCGCGTACCGGCCCTCGTCGCCCTGGTCCACGGCACCGAACACCGCCTCGCCTACGTCAACGACGCCTACACCACCGCCTTCGGCGCCCGCCCGCTCGGCGAACCGGCCCGCGAGGCCCTGCCCGAACTGCACGAACTGGGCCTGCTCCCGCTCCTGGACCAGGTCCTGCGCAGCGGCAAGCCCCGCACCCTCAAGTCCCGCAAGGCCCCCGACGGCCGCTCCTACACGTTCACCTGCACGCCGGTCGCGGAAGGCGAGAAGGGCGTCCTGGTCTTCGCCACCGACGTCACCGACCACGCCGAGGCCGCCGAACGCCTGCGCGCCAGCGAACGCCGCCAGCGCGAAACCGCCGTCACCCTCCAGAGGTCCCTGCTCCCGCAGGAACTCGAACACCCCGACGACCTGCGCATCGCCGCCACCTACCAGCCAGGCGGCACCGAGGCCGCGGTCGGCGGCGACTGGTACGACGTCATCACCCTCGGCGGCGGCCGCACCGCCCTCGTCATCGGCGACGTCATGGGCCGCGGCGTACGCGCCGCCGCCGTCATGGGCCAACTCCGCACCGCCGTACGCGCCTACGCCCGCCTGGACCTCCCGCCGCACGAGGTACTGCAACTGCTGGACGGCCTCGCCACCGAAATCGACGCCAACCAGATCGCCACCTGCGTCTACGCCATCCACGACCCGAACGAGGGCCGGCTGGTGTACGCCTCCGCCGGGCACCTGCCCATCCTGGTCCGCGACGAGGGCGGCACCGTCCTGCGCGCCGACGAACCCACCGGACCCCCGCTCGGCACCGGCGGCTGGATCCACGCCTCCGGCTCCATCCCGCTCGGCCCCGGCTCCACCGCCGTCCTCTACACCGACGGCCTGGTCGAACGCCGGGACGAGGACCTCGACGAGGGCATCGCCTCCCTGGAACGCGCCCTCGCCGGCGCCACCGGCACCCCCCAGGTCGTCTGCGACCGCCTGGTCCGCTCGGCCGGCGTCACCGCCGACCACGACGACGACGTCGCCGTCCTCGTCCTCCAGCACCCGGCCCGCACCGGCCCCGACGCCGACCTGTTCCGCAACGCAGCCCTGGAACTCCTCGGCGGCGTGGAAGCCGCGCCACGCGCGCGTGCCTTCGCCTCCGGCGTCCTCACCAGCTGGCGCTTCCCGGCCGACCTGCACGACCTGGGCGTCCTCGCGGCCAGCGAACTCGTCGCCAACAGCCTCCAGCACGGCACCCCGCCCATGCGGCTACGGCTGCGCCGCACCGACCGCCGCCTGATCGTCGAGGTCACCGACGGCGACGACCACCTGCCGCGCCGCCGCCGCGCCGAACCGGCCGACGAGTCCGGCCGGGGCATCGCCATCGTCGCGACCATCGCCTCCAGCTGGGGCTCCCGCAGAACCCCCGGCGGCGGCAAGGCCGTGTGGTGCGAGTTCGTCCTGCCCCGCACCTGACCCCTCGGGCCCCGGCTCAGGCGTGCGCCGGAGCCGTCTCCGCCTGAGCCGCACCGCCCGAGGCCACCACCCGGCTCCTCGCCAGCGCCGGGTGGTCCTGCGCCAGCGTGAGCTGCCGCCCCAGACGCAGCGCCAGATAGGTGATGCCCAGCGAGAACACCAGGAACGTCACGATGTACGGGCCGTGCAGCGCGGCACCCATGGGCCCGCCGATCGCCGGACCCACCGCCAGCGCCAACTGCTTCACCAGGGCGAAGGCCGAGTTGTACTGACCGGCCATCCCCGCCGGAGCCAGATCCGCCACCAGCGGCGCCACGGTCGGCGACAGCAGCGCCTCACCCAGCCCGAACAGGGCGTACGTCGAAACGAACGCCGCCGTCGCCATCTCCTGGCTGACACTGCCCAGACCCGCGTACCCGGCCGCCAGCCAGGCCACTGCCCAGATCAGCCCCGCCGCCGCGATGACGCGGGTGCGCCGCCGGCGCTCCACGAACCGCAGCACCACGAACTGCGCCACCACGATCATCAGCGTGTTGGCGGCCAGCGCCGTCCCGAGCGCGGAGGTCGAGATCCCGGCCGCCTCCACGCCGTACGCGGGAAGCCCCGACTCGAACTGCCCGTAACAGGCGAAGAACAGGATGAAGCCCAGCACGGACAGCTGCACCATCGCCCGGTTCTTCAGCAGCTGCTTCCAGCTCCCCTTCGCCGACGCCGTCGGCGCGCCCGCGATCCGCGGCGCCCGCGGCATACGCACCGTCGCCATCACCACGACCAGCAGCAGGAACATCGCCGCCTCGATCGCGAACAGCAGCGTGAAGGAGGAGGCCCGGGTCGTGTCGACGAGATGACCGCCGATGAGCCCGCCCACACCGAGACCGAGGTTCTGCAGGAAGAACTGCATGGCGAACGCCCGCGACCGGGTCTCCGCCGTGGAGCAGTCCACGATCATCGTCGCGAGCGCCGGCTGCATCACGGCCTGCCCCGCGCCCAGCGCCGCGGACGACAGCAGTACGGCGGTGGCGTTCCCGGCGAGCCCGAGGCTCAGCGCGCCCAGCGCGGCGGTGACCAGAGCGGCGAGCAGCACCGGAAGCGGGCCGCGCCGGACGATGGCCCGCCCGGCGAACGGCAGCACGACCAGCGCGGCCACGGCAAAGACGGCGAGCACAAGACCCGCCGTCATGGCCCCCAGCCCACGTACCTGCGCCACATAGACGTACAGATACGGAACCGTGAAGCCCAGCCCGAACGCGCTGAGTGCGTTGCCCACGTGGATCCGGCGCATCGCTGCGCCCATTGCCCTGGTCACGTTCACCCTCTCAAGTAGTCGACGCCTGAAGGAGTTTGAACCTGTAGTGGTTACCCCTGAAGACTTCAAAGCTAAAGTTTCGAACTAAAGGCTACATCTCGAAGAACTTCAACGCCAACTGGCCCCGTGCGATACTTCGGCCATGGGCGACCACTCCGGCATCAGCGGCGAGCCGACACTCGAAGAGCAGATCGCCGCCTACCAGCGCGAGTTCCAGGACCTCGACCCCCAGGTCGAGAAGATCGTCTCCGCGCTGTCCCGGCTGAACCGCCGGATGAACGTCGCCTACAGCCGCCAGACCGCCACGCTCGGCATCAGCAGCACCGAGTGGGAGGTCCTCAAGGCCCTCGTCCTCTCCGGCGCCCCCTACCGACTGGGCCCGAGCGAGCTGGCCAAGCGGCTCGGCCTCACCCCGGCCGCGATGACCCACCGGATCGACCGCATGGTCGCCGAGGGCCTGGTCACCAGGGAGCGCGACGAGACCAACCGGGTCCGGGTGATCGTCGAGCTCACCCAGGAGGGCCGGGAGAAGTGGCTGGAGGCCATGCGCCTCGCCTCGGTCTTCGAGGAGGAGCTCCTCCAGGACCTCTCTCCCGAGGAGCGCACGGCCCTGGGTGAGGTCCTCACCCGCCTGCTCCGCCGCGTCGAGCACGCTCAGCCGGACGCCGGCGGTCGGCTCTCGGACCTCGATTAAAGATCTTGACAGGCAGCGGTTGACACGCCTCTGCCCGATGCGTAGAGTTCTTCGGGTTGCCGCGGGGCCGTAACGGTTCTTCGACAACACCTCCGCCGCTTCAGCGGCACCTCAAACCACCAGCACGATCTCCCAGCCGGGGTGAATTCGGCGTGCCCGAATTCAATTCGAATGGGGCTCGGCAGCCCGATTAGGCACTGCCGGGGGAATCCGCTAAGGTTTGAGACGTCGGAACGGCCCAACGGCCGCGAGGACAAGCCCGGTTGACTGGGCGTCAGACACCGAAAGGATCTGATACAGTCGACA
>NZ_FLSP01000179.1 GCF_900091315.1 Streptomyces sp. DI166 | reverse complement strand
CGCGGGCGGCGGTACGGCCGAGGAGGCGCTCTGGGTCCTGTGGGAGGGCACCCCCGTGGCCCGGGCGCCTGGAGCGGGCCGCCCGCCGCGGCGGCGCCGCCGGACGCAACGCGGACCGCGACCTGGACGCCGTATGCGCCTTGTTCGCGACCGCCGCCCGCTCCGAGGAGCGCACCGGAGGGCGGGGCGCGCTGAACTTCCTGGCCCAGACCGAGGCCGAGGACATCGCCGCCGACACCCTCACCCGGCGCGCCCTGCGCCCCGACGCGGTGCGCCTGATGACCGCGCACCGCTCCAAGGGCCTGGAATGGCGTCTGGTCGTCGTCGCGGGCGTCCAGGAGGGGCTGTGGCCCGACCTGCGCCGCCGCGGCTCCCTGCTGGAGGCCGACCGCATCGGCCGCGACGGACTCGCCGAACCGCTCACCCCGGGCGCGCTGCTCGCCGAGGAACGCCGCCTGTTCTACGTGGCCGCCACGCGCGCGCGTGAACGCCTCGTCGTCACCGCGGTGAAGGCCCCCGCGGACGACGGCGACCAGCCCTCCCGCTTCCTCACCGAACTCGGCGCCGAGCCCAAGGACGTCACCGGCCGCCCGCGCCGCCCCCTGTCGGTCGCCGCCCTGGTCGCCGAACTGCGCGCCACGACCGTCGACCCGCGCGTGTCCGACACGCTCAGGGAAGCGGCCGCCCGCCGCCTGGCCCGGCTCGCCGCGCTCACCGACGAGGACGGCCGCCCGCTGGTGCCCTCCGCCCACCCCTACCGCTGGTGGGGCATGTTCGACCCGACCGAGAGCAGGGTGCCGCTGCGCGACCGCGACCAGCCCGTCGTGCTCTCCGGCAGTGCCCTGGACCAGCTCGCCAACACCTGCGCCCTGCAGTGGTTCCTCGGCCGCGAGGTGAAGGCCGACGCGCCCGCGACCGTCGCCCAGGGCTTCGGCAACGTCGTGCACGTCCTCGCCGACGAGGTCGCCTCCGGGCACACCCCGGCCGACCTCGCCGTCCTCATGGAGCGCCTGGACTCCGTGTGGAACGCGCTCGCCTTCGACGCCCCGTGGAAGTCGGAGCAGGAGAAGGAGCACGCGCGCGTGGCGCTCGAACGGTTCCTGAAGTGGCACGTCACGGACCGCACCGGCCGTACACCCGTCGCCAGCGAGCACGACTTCGACGTCACCCTCGAAGCGGGCGACTACGAGGTCCGCATCCGCGGCCAGATGGACCGCGTCGAGACCGACGGCGAGGGCCGCGCGTATGTCGTCGACTTCAAGACCGGCAAGCAGGCCCCCAGTTCCGCCGAGGTGGCCCGGCACCCGCAGCTCGCCGTCTACCAGCTCGCCGTCCGTGAGGGCGCCGTGGACGACGTCTTCGACGGACACCGCCCCGAGCCGGGCGGCGCCGAGCTCGTCCACCTGCGCCAGGGCGCGGCCAAGCGGGACGGCGGAGAGACCCTGCCCAAGGTGCAGGCCCAGGAGCCCCTGGAGGGGGAGTGGGTCGGGGAACTGCTGGCCACCGCCGCCGGAAAGGTCCTCGACGAGCGGTTCTCACCGAAGACCGGCCAGCACTGCGGCCACTGCGCGTTCCGGGCGTCGTGCAGCGCCCGCCCCGAGGGTCGGCACGTCGTGGAGTGACGGACAGCACCACCCGTGCTGACCTGCGCTTCTTCCCGACGGGAGGGCAATCCGTCATCCGGTGTCAGTGGCCGCCGCTAGCCTCTCTGAGGTGCCGCCACGTATCACCGATCCCGATCAGCTCAAGGAGCTCCTCGGTATCCCGTTCACCCCGGAGCAGACGGAGTGCATCACTGCGCCGCCCGCCCCGCAGGTGATCGTGGCCGGAGCCGGTTCGGGCAAGACCACGGTGATGGCCGCGCGCGTGGTGTGGTTGGTCGGCACCGGCCAGGTCGCCCCCGAGCAGGTCCTCGGCCTGACCTTCACCAACAAGGCCGCCGGTGAACTCGCCGAGCGCGTCCGCAGGGCGCTGATCAAGGCGGGCGTCACCGACCCCGACGTCATCGACCCGGACAACCCGCCCGGCGAGCCGGTCATCTCGACGTACCACGCCTTCGCCGGCCGCCTGCTGACCGACCACGGCCTGCGCATCGGCCTGGAGCCGTCCTCCCGGCTGCTCGCCGACGCCACCCGCTACCAGCTCGCCGCGCGCGTACTGCGCGAGGCACCGGGCCCCTATCCCGCGCTCACCCGCTCCTTCGCCGACCTGGTCAGCGACCTCCTCGCGCTCGACGCCGAACTCTCCGAGCACCTCGTACGCCCCGAGGCCCTGCGCGCCCACGACGCCGGACTCCTGCTCACCCTGGGCGGCGTCAAGCTCACCAACGCCGACCTGCGCAAGGTCCCCGAGACGCTCGCCGCCCGCCGCGAACTGGCCGACCTGGTGGTCCGCTACCGGGCCGCCAAACGCGAGCGTGACCTGCTCGACTTCGGTGACCAGATCGCCCTGTCCGCACAGCTCGCGCGGATCCCCGAGGTGGGCCGCGCCCTGCGCGAGGAGTTCCGCGTGGTCCTCCTCGACGAGTACCAGGACACCTCCGTGGCCCAGCGCGTGCTGCTGGCCGGCCTGTTCGGTGGCGGCACCGGACACCCCGTCACCGCCGTCGGTGACCCCTGTCAGGCGATCTACGGCTGGCGCGGCGCCTCCGTCGCCAACCTCGACGACTTCCCCGAGCACTTCGCGCACGCCGACGGCCGCCCCGCCACCCGCCAGGCCCTCAGCGAGAACCGCCGCAGCGGCGGCCGCCTCCTCGACCTCGCCAACGGCCTCGCCGAGCCCCTGCGCGCCATGCACGCGGGCGTGGAGGCCCTGCGCCCGGCCCCTGGTGCCGAGCGCGACGGCACGGTCCGCTGCGCGCTGCTGCGCACGCACGCCGAGGAGATCGACTGGATCGCCGACTCGATCGCCCACCTCGTCGCCACCGGCAAGGCACCCGGCGAGATCGCCGTACTGTGCCGTACGGCCACCGACTTCGCCGAGATCCAGGGCGCGCTGGTGGCCCGGGACGTGCCCGTCGAGGTGGTCGGCCTGTCCGGGCTGCTGCACCTGCCGGAGATCGCCGACCTGGTTGCCGTCTGCGAGGTCCTCCAGGACCCCGGCGCCAACGCCTCCCTGGTCCGCCTGCTGACCGGCCCGCGCTGGCGCATCGGCCCCCGCGACCTCGCCCTCCTAGGCCGCCGCGCCCGCAGACTGGTCGCCCACGCGCGCGTGGACGACGACGACCCGGACCGGCGTCTGGCCGAAGCCGTCGAGGGAGTCGACCCCGCCGAGGTGATATCGCTCGCGGACGCCCTCGACACCTTCCTCGAAACCCCCCTCGACGGGGACGACGACGGGCTGCCCTTCTCGCCGGACGCGCGCGTGCGCTTCGCCCGCCTCGCCGCCGAACTGCGCGACCTGCGCCGCTCGCTGGCCGACCCGCTGATGGACGTCCTGCACCGCGTCCTCGCCGTCACCGGCCTGGAGGTCGAACTGTCGGCGTCCCCGCACGCCCTGGCCGCCCGCCGCCGCGAGACCCTGTCGAACTTCCTGGACATCGCCGCCTCCTTCGCCGCCGGGGACGGCGAGGCCAGCCTGCTCGCCTTCCTGGGCTTCCTGCGCACCGCCGCCCAGTACGAGAAGGGCCTCGACAACGCCCTCCCAGGCGGCGAGAACACCGTCAAGGTGCTCACCGCGCACAAGTCCAAGGGCCTCGAATGGGACGTCGTCGCCGTCCCAGGCCTGGTCACCGGCACCTTCCCGAGCAGCCAGGGCCGCGAGAAGTGGACCTCCCAGGCACGGGTGCTGCCGCACGCCCTGCGCGGCGACGCCGACACCCTGCCCGACGTCCTGTCCTGGGACTCACGCGGGCTGAAGGACTTCCACGAGGCCATGAAGGAGCACCAGCACACCGAGGAACTCCGCCTCGGCTACGTCACCTTCACCCGCCCCCGCTCCCTTCTGCTCGGCTCCGGCCATTGGTGGGGGCCCAGCCAGAAGAAGCCGCGTGGCCCCTCCGACTTCCTCCAGGCCCTGTACGACCACTGCGTCGCCGGGCACGGCGAGATCGAGGTCTGGGCCGACGAGCCCGCCGAGGACGAGGAGAACCCCGCCCTCCACACCGCCGACGCCGACCAGGTGTGGCCGCTGCCCCTGGACGAGGCGGCACTGGCCCGGCGCAGGGCCGCCGCCGAGACGGTCCTGAGGTACCTGGAGGGGCTCGACGCGCCCGCGGACTCCGAGGCCGCGGCGGCGGCGCAGGCCCCGCAGACCGCGTACGACCCTGACTGGCCGCCGCCCCCGGAGGACGAGGAGGACTACGTCGGGGCACCGGAAGACGAGTTCCCCGTCGACGCTCCGCCCGAGGAGGACCCCTTCCCCGACGACTGGGACTCCTGGACCCCCGACCATCCCACCGTCCCGCACCAGGCGCCGTCCCCCGACCGCCCTTCCCTCACCCCCGAGGAGGCCCGCACCATCGCCTCCTGGGACCGCGACCTCGACGCCCTCACCGGAGAGCTGCTCCGCGCGCGGGAGAGCGTCACCGAGGTGCCCCTGCCCGCGTCCCTGACCGCCTCCCAGGTGCTGAAGCTGGCCGCCGACCCCGACGGCCTCGCCCAGGAACTGGCCCGCCCCATGCCTCGCCCGCCGCAGCCCGCGGCGCGCCGCGGCACCCGGTTCCACGCCTGGGTCGAGACCCGGTTCGAGGAACTGACCCTGCCCATGCTGGAGCCCGAGGAGCTGCCCGGCAGCGAGGCCGAGATCGCCGACGAACGGGATCTGGAAGCGCTCAAGGAGGCGTTCGAGCGCACCGAGTACGCCCACCGCACGCCGTACCGCGTCGAGGCCCCCTTCCAGCTCCACCTCGCGGGCCGGGTCGTCCGGGGCCGCATCGACGCCGTCTACAAGAACGGCGACGGCGAGGGAACGACGTACGAGATCGTCGACTGGAAGACCAACCGCGGCCGCACCGCCGACCCGCTCCAGCTGGCCGTGTACCGGCTCGCCTGGGCCGAGCAGCAGGGGGTGCCGCTGGAGTCGGTCGGCGCCGCGTTCCTGTACGTGCGCACCGGCGAGGTGGTCCGTCCCGAGGACCTTCCGGACCGGGAGGCGCTGGAGCGGCTGGTCGCCGGGGAGCCGTCGTGTGACGAACCGCCCACAAAGGATGTCGGTGCGGGCCGATAGGCTCGTGACCATGAGCCAGACCCCGGACAGCGCCGTCCGTACGTACATCGAGCAGCACCGTGCCGCCTTCCTCGACGACCTCACCGCATGGCTGCGCATCCCCTCCGTGTCGGCCCAGCCCGACCACGCCCCCGACGTACGACGCAGCGCCGACTGGCTCGCCGCAAAGCTCACCGCGACCGGCTTCCCGACTGTCGAGGTCTGGCCGACCGAGGGCGCGCCCGCGGTCTTCGCCGAGTGGCCCTCCGGTGACCCGGAGGCGCCCACCGTCCTGGTCTACGGCCACCACGACGTGCAGCCCGCCGCCCGCGAGGACGGCTGGGACAGCGACCCCTTCGAGCCCGTCGTCCGCGGAAACCGCCTCTACGCGCGGGGCGCCGCCGACGACAAGGGCCAGGTGTTCTTCCACACACTCGGCGTCCGCGCCCACCTCGCCGCGACCGGCCGCACCAGCCCGGCCGTCAACCTGAAGCTGCTGATCGAGGGTGAGGAGGAGTCCGGCTCGCCGCACTTCCGCGCCCTCGTCGAGGAGCGCGCGGACCGGCTCGCCGCCGACGCCGTGATCGTCTCCGACACCGGTATGTGGTCCGAGGACACCCCCACCCTGTGCACCGGTATGCGGGGCCTCACCGAGTGCGAGATCCGGCTGTACGGCCCCGACCAGGACATCCACTCCGGCTCCTTCGGCGGCGCCGTGCCCAACCCGGCCACCGTGGCGGGCCGTCTGGTCGCCGCCCTGCACGACGAGCACGGGCGCGTGGCGATCCCCGGCTTCTACGACGGCATCGTCGAGCTGACCGACCGCGAGCGGGAGCTGTTCGCCGGGCTGCCCTTCGACGAGGCGAGCTGGCTCAGCACCGCCAAGTCGCACGCCACCCACGGCGAGGCCGGATACACCACCCTGGAGCGGATCTGGGCCCGTCCCACCGCCGAGGTCAACGGCATCGGCGGCGGCTACCAGGGCCCGGGCAACAAGACGATCATCCCCTCCGACGCCATGGTGAAGCTCTCCTTCCGGATGGTCGCGGGCCAGGACCCCGGCCACATCGAGAAGGCCGTGCGCGCCTGGGCCGCCGAGCAGGTGCCCGCCGGAATCCGCTGCGAGGTCGTCTTCGGCTCGGCCACGCGCCCGTGCCTGACGCCGCTGGACCATCCCGCCCTGCAGTCGGTGGCCCGCGCCATGGGCCGCGCGTTCGAGAAGCCGGTCGGCTACACCCGCGAGGGCGGTTCCGGCCCGGCCGCGGACCTCCAGGAGGTCCTGGGCGCCCCCGTGCTGTTCCTCGGCATCTCGGTCCCCTCCGACGGCTGGCACGCCCCGAACGAGAAGGTCGAACTGGACCTGCTGATGAAGGGTGTCGAGACCACCGCGTACCTGTGGGGCGACCTCGCGGAGAACTGGCGCCATGCCCCCTGAGCACGCCCTTCGGTCCAGAGCGGCATCCCGCGCGGGGCACACTGGTAGCACCGCCCCGCACCCGACCGCCGCGCCGGACCCGGTCCCCTCCCGTCCTACGTCCCGCTGAACCGCCCGCCGATACCAACCGTTCCACCGGGGGAGTTGGAAGCACCCGTGACCACCTGGACCGACCACACCGCCGACCGCCCCATCTCGCTCACCGCCCCGAGCGGCATCGACCGCGCCGCCCACCACCGCCTGGACGAGGCCTGGCTGGCAGCGGCGTGGAGCCACCCCACGACCCGCTGCTTCGTGGTCTCCGGCGGCCAGGTCCTGATCGACGAGACGGCGGACGGCCGTACCGAACTCGTCATGACCCCCTCCTTCGAGGCCCCCCTCACCGAGGCGCACCGCTACTTCCTCGGCATCGACGAGGACGGCGTCAGCTACTTCGCGCTCCAGAAGGACTCGCTGCCCGGACGGATCGACCAGTCCGCCCGCCCGGCGGGACTGCGCGAGGCGGGCCTGCTGCTGTCCCCGCGCGACTGCGGGCTGATGGTGCACGCGGTCGGCCTGGAGAACTGGCAGCGCACCCACCGCTTCTGCTCGCGCTGCGGGGAGCGCACCGTCATCGCCGCGGCCGGTCACATCCGCCGCTGCCCGGCCTGCGGCGGTGAGCACTACCCGCGCACCGACCCGGCCGTGATCATGGCCGTCACCGACGCCGACGACCGCATCCTGCTGGGCCGCCAGGTCCACTGGCCGGAAGGACGCTTCTCCACGCTGGCCGGCTTCGTCGAGCCCGGCGAGTCCATCGAGCAGACGGTGCGCCGCGAGGTGTTCGAGGAGGTCGGCATCATGGTCGACCGGGTCGAGTACGTCGCCAGCCAGCCCTGGCCCTTCCCGTCCAGCCTGATGCTGGGCTTCATGGCCCGCGCCACCTCCACCGAGGTCGACGTCGACGGCGACGAGATCCACGAGGCCCGCTGGTTCTCCCGCGACGAACTCCGCGCCGCCTTCGAGTCCGGCGAGGTGCTCCCGCCCTACGGCATCTCGATCGCGGCCCGCCTGATCGAGCTCTGGTACGGCAAGCCGCTGCCGACCCGGACCAGCTTCGTCTGACACGGCGCGGGGCGATACGGCGGAAGGCGGCTCCCCACCCGAGGGGGAGCCGCCTTCCGAAGCGCCGCACTGAGGGTCGGTCAGACCCCGATCTTCTGCTTGACCTGAGCCAGCGAGGGGTTGGTCAGCGTCGAGCCGTCCGCGAAGAGCACGGTCGGCACCGTCTGGTTTCCGCCATTGGCCTTCTCGACGAACGCCGCGGAAGCCGGGTCCTGCTCGATGTTGATCTCGGTGTACGCGATGCCCTCGCGCTCCAACTGCTTCTTCAGCCGCTGGCAGTAGCCGCACCAGGTGGTGCTGTACATCGTCACAGTGCCCTGCATGTCTCGCGCGCTCCTTCGATGGCTCGGGGACCAGCTCGTCCAGAGGGGAAACGTACGCCACCCGCGCCGCCATTCCCACCGGGGGTATGTCCGCCGACGTGACGTCCGCCGCATCGCCGCCCGGCTCCCCTCGTGACGCCTGTCGCA
>NZ_FLSP01000178.1 GCF_900091315.1 Streptomyces sp. DI166 | reverse complement strand
GCCCGCTTTCGCGTTTCCCTTTCCGGCGGATCCGACTTTATCAGAAGTTTCGAGCCGGTCTGACCGGCCACTCATTTCCGATTCATCGGGAGGGCTTCTGCGTAGTAATCGATTCGATCGACACTTCAAGAAGCAAGAAGCAAGTAGATACTCACCGTCGCCGACCGGATCAACTCCAGTCCAGGCAACTGTTCGAATCTACCTCCCCATCCGATCCGTGTCAACGGTTCTTTCGGGGCGAAGAGGAGACTAGCAGCTCATCAGGTGTGTCCGCACATCAGGCGGCCGTCGGCACGCTGGCGCCGCGCTCGGCTTCCTCGATGTCGCCGGTCTCTCCGGCCTGCGCGGCGCGGCGGCCGACGACGTAGACGTAGGCCAGGAAGGCCAGCTCGGCGATGACGCCAATGGTGATGCGGGCCCAGGTGGGCAGGCCGGACGGGGTGACGAAGCCTTCGATCGCGCCGGAGATGAAGAGGACCACCGCCAGCCCTATGGCCATGCCTATGGCGGCCCGGCCTTCCTCGGCAAGGGCCGTGCGTCGGGTGCGCGGGCCGGGGTCGATGACGGTCCAGCCCAGGCGCAGGCCGGTGCCGGCGGCGACGAAGACCGCGGTCAGTTCGAGCAGGCCGTGGGGCAGGACGAGGCCCAGGAAGGTGTCGAGACGGCCCGCGGAGGACATCAGGCCGAAGCCGACTCCCAGGTTGAGCATGTTCTGGAAGAGGATCCAGAGGACCGGGAGCCCCAGGAAGACGCCGAGGACGAGGCAGAGGGCGGCGGCCTGGGCGTTGTTGGTCCACACCTGGGCCGCGAACGATGCCGCGGGATGGCTGGAGTAGTACGTCTCGTACTGCCCGCCGGGGCGGGTGAGCTCGCGCAGTTCGTTCGGGGCCGCGATGGATGCCTGGACCTCGGGAGTGCTGCCGATCCACCAGCCGAGGGCGACGGCGACGAGGGTCGACAGGAGTGCCGTGGGTACCCACCAGTGACGTGACTTGTAGACGGCGGCCGGGAAGCCGTGAGTGAAGAAGCGGGTCGCGTCGCGCCAGGTGGCCCGTCGGGTTCCGGTCACGGCGCTGCGCGCGCGTGCCACCAATTGGCTGAGTCGTCCGGTCAGCTGGGGGTCCGGGGCGCTGGACTGGATCAGGGAGAGGTGGGTGGCGGCGCGTTGGTAGAGGGTGACGAGTTCGTCCGCTTCCGCGCCGGTGAGGCGGCGCTGGCGCTGGAGCAGGGTGTCGAGGCGGTCCCACTCGGCTCGGTGCGCGGTGACGAAGACGTCGAGGTCCATCGGTGTGCCTGCTCCTCGGCTGTTCGTCGGCGGCTCGTCGTGCTGTCAGCTTGTCGTACGGGGGTGCGATGTGTCCTCAGCTTGGCAGACTGGCGGTTCCAGGGGCAGATCAGGGAAGGGCGGGGCAGGCGTGAGTGAGCTGGTGACGGGCGAGGCGGTGGCGCTTGAGCTGCGCCCCGCGAGGCTGCCCAGCAGGGCTCTGGCCGTGCTGCTCGATCTGGCCGTGGCCGTCGCGGTCTACATCACCGTGTCGATCGGCCTCGTAGCGGCCACCGCTTCCCTGGACGAGGCCGCTCAGATCGCGCTGTCGATCGCCTCCTTCATCCTTGTGCTGGTCGGTGCGCCTATCGCGGTGGAGACACTCAGCCACGGCCGTTCGCTCGGCAAGATGGCCTGCGGGCTGCGGGTGGTGCGGGACGACGGCGGGCCGATCCGGTTCCGGCACGCTCTGGTGCGGGGGGCGATAGGGGTCATCGAGATCCTGCTGACGCTCGGGGTTGTCGCCTGTGTCGCGTCGCTCGTCTCGGCGCGGGGGCGGCGGCTCGGGGATGTGTTCGCGGGGACGCTGGTCGTGCGGGAGCGGGTGCCGACCGCCCGGGGCGGGTTCGTACCGCCTCCTCCGCCGTGGCTGGCCGGGCGGTTCTCGGGGCTGGATCTGTCGGCGGTTCCCGATGGTCTGTGGCTCGCCGTGCGTCAGTACCTGACGCGGATGCAGCAGTTGGATCCTCAGGTCAGCTGGAGCATGGCCGAGCGGCTCGCCGCCGATGTCGCGGCGCGTACGGGTGCCCCGGCACCGGAAGGTGTGCCCCCGGCCGCCTATCTGGCGGCGGTACTCCAGGAACGACAGGCCCGGGAAGCCCGACGGGCCTTCTCGAACAACGGGGTCGCGCACAACGGGGTCGCGGCCGGCGGATCCGTGGGGGTTTCCGCCCCGGCCGGGCCGTACGCCCCTCCCGGCGGTCAGCCTCAGCCCATCCCGACGCCGGGTCCGTACGGGCCGCCTGCCGCTCAACCCTCGGTTCCGACCAACACTCCGCCAGTTCCCCCGGTCGCGCCGGGCCAGGAGCCCGCGGGCGACCGCCCGGGCACCGGCTTCGTGCCGCCCGCCTGATACCTGGCCGACGGTCGAGCCGCGCCGCTCACGCGAACACGGACGGCGGTGATTCGAGGTCTTCCAGCTCGATCCCGGGGGCCGCAAGGACCACGTCCCCGGCGATGTGCACGGAGTGCTGCTCCCCGGTGTCCAGGGCTGTGACCTGGTACTCGTCCACGGTCAGGGGGCCGTTGTCAGTGGCGTGTGCTTCTCTTTTCAGCAGGGCCCAGGACTGGTCGACGGTGCGCGGGGCGAGCACTGGGTCCGTGAAGCGGACGAGGCGTACTCGGGTGGCGGAGCCGGAAGGGGTGAGGCGCAGGAGACGGGTGGTGGCGACCAGGAACGCGGGGGAGGTGCCGGTGAAGGCGTGGGCGGGCACGTTGCCTTCCGTGGCGTGGGCCCCGGCGGGGTCCGTACGGACCCAGGTGACGCCGTCGAGGGCGGCGCCGCGCACCTGCCAGCCGCCGGCGTGGAGTTCCAGGCGGATGGGGCGGCCGAGTTCGTCGAGGGCGAGGTCGACGGAGCCGCTGTGATCGCCCGCAGGGGTGGTCAGCTGGGCGACGTAGCGCCAGCCGGAGGGGCCGGGCGCGCAGTGGAAGTGTTCTTCTGCGAGGGGGGTGTGATCGTGCGGATCGTGGAGCGAATAACGGCCGCGGGGCATGGGGGTCCTGGGTCGTGAAGGGCTGGTCCGGCCAGTAGGGCCAGATGGGGCAGGCCCCCGACACGGGGGTGCGGGGGCCTGCCCGGAGGACCTGCGTGCGGGGTGAGCGCGTCAGTGCACGGGTGCGCTCACCCCGGGGTCCGGAGTCCCGGGCCCGGAGCTGGGTCCGGGGCCGGGTCCGGTGTGCGGATCAGTAGCGGTAGTGGTCCGGCTTGAACGGGCCGTCGACGTCGACGCCGATGTAGGCGGCCTGCTCGGGGCGGAGCTTGGTGAGCTTCACGCCGAGGGCGTCCAGGTGGAGGCGGGCGACCTTCTCGTCGAGGTGCTTGGGCAGCGTGTAGACGCCGATCGGGTACTCCGACTGCTTGGTGAACAGCTCGATCTGGGCCAGGGTCTGGTCCGCGAAGGAGTTGGACATCACGAACGACGGGTGGCCGGTGGCGTTGCCCAGGTTCAGCAGGCGGCCCTCGGACAGGATGATGATCACCTTGCCGTCGGGGAAGGTCCAGGTGTGGACCTGCGGCTTGACCTCTTCCTTCACGATGCCCGGCACCTTGGCGAGGCCGGCCATGTCGATCTCGTTGTCGAAGTGGCCGATGTTGCCGACGATCGCCTGGTGCTTCATCTTGGCCATGTCCGAGGCCATGATGATGTCCTTGTTGCCGGTCGTGGTGATGAAGATGTCGGCCTTGTCGATGACCTCGTCGAGGGTCGTGACCTGGTAGCCGTCCATCGCCGCCTGGAGCGCGCAGATCGGGTCGATCTCGGTGACGATCACCCGGGCGCCCTGGCCGCGCAGGGACTCCGCGCAGCCCTTGCCCACATCGCCGTAGCCGCAGACGACCGCGGTCTTGCCGCCGATGAGGACGTCGGTGGCGCGGTTGATGCCGTCGATCAGGGAGTGGCGGCAGCCGTACTTGTTGTCGAACTTCGACTTGGTGACGGCGTCGTTGACGTTGATCGCCGGGAACAGGAGGGTGCCGTCGCGCTGCATCTCGTACAGGCGGTGGACGCCGGTGGTGGTCTCCTCGGTGACGCCGCGGATCTCCGAGGCGAGCTGGGTCCACTTCTGCGAGCCGTCGCTGATGGTGCGGTGCAGGAGTTCGAGGATGACGCGGTGCTCGTCGCTCTCGGCGGTGTCGACGGAGGGGACCTCGCCGGCCTTCTCGTACTCGACGCCCTTGTGGACGAGGAGGGTGGCGTCACCGCCGTCGTCGAGGATCATGTTCGGGCCGCCGGTGGGGCTGTCCGGCCAGGTCAGCGCCTGCTCCGTGCACCACCAGTACTCCTCCAGGGTCTCGCCCTTCCAGGCGAAGACCGGGACGCCCTGCGGGTTCTCGGGCGTGCCGTTCGGGCCGACGGCGATGGCGGCGGCCGCGTGGTCCTGGGTGGAGAAGATGTTGCAGGAGGCCCAGCGGACCTGGGCGCCGAGGGCAACCAGGGTCTCGATGAGGACGGCGGTCTGCACGGTCATGTGCAGGGAGCCGGTGATGCGGGCGCCGGCGAGGGGCTGGGCCTCGGCGTACTCCTTGCGGATCGCCATGAGGCCGGGCATCTCGTGCTCGGCGAGGGTGATCTCCTTGCGGCCGAAGGCGGCCAGGGAGAGGTCGGCGACCTTGAAGTCCTGTCGGTTGTCGACAGTCGTCATTGCGAGCTGCTCCTCGGTGTTGGGTCGAGGTGGGTAGGGCTGTTCTGCGCGGCGGCGGACACAGCGGTGCCCGAAGAGGACACAGGCATGCCCGCGTGCGCGCAGCGCAGTCCGTCGGAGGCCCTCTCTCCCTCGGCCGGTCCGTGTCGGGACCGCCCGACCGCCATCAGCAGCGACGTCTGGCTCAGTCCCAAGCTACACCGGACGACCCGCCCGCCCCAGTCCGCCTCCGGACACTCGGGGCCGAAACGGGTGCTCGCCGGGGGCCGGCGGTACGGCGAAGGGGCCCGCCGGATGTACTCGGCGGACCCCTTCGTCGTGCGCGTCTTGGCGTGTGTGGCGTCAGTGGTCGGCGCCCTCGGGGGCGGGGCCGCCGGGGGTGGCCTCGCGGTCGGCGCCGCGGGCTGCCTCGGCCTCGCTGTAGATGTCGGGCTCCAGGTAGATCACGCGGGCGATCGGGACGGCCTCGCGGATACGGGCCTCGGCGGCGTTGATGGCGGCGGCGATCTCGGCGGCCGTGTCGTCGTGCTGGACGGCGATCTTGGCGGCGATGAGCAGCTCCTCGGGGCCGAGGTGCAGCGTGCGCATGTGGATGATGCGGGTGACGGCCTCGCCGTCGACGAGCGCGGCCTCGATCTTCTGGACGTCCTCGACGCCCGCGGCCTCGCCGAGCAGCAGCGACTTGGTCTCGATGGCCAGGACGACGGCGATCAGGATGAGCAGGACACCGATGCAGAGGGTGCCGATGCCGTCCCACAGGCCGTCGCCGGTGGCGAGGGCGAGGCCGACGCCGCCGAGGGCCAGGATCAGACCGACCAGCGCGCCGAGGTCCTCCAGGAGCACGACGGGCAGCTCGGGGGCCTTGGCGTGGCGGACGAACTCCTTCCAGGACTTCTTGCCGCGCAGTTCGTTGGACTCCTTGATGGCCGTCCGGAAGGAGAAGGTCTCGGCGATGATCGCGAAGACGAGGACGCCCACCGGCCAGTACCAGTGCTCGATCTCGTGCGGGTGCTTGATCTTCTCGTAGCCCTCGTAGAGGGCGAACATGCCGCCGACGGAGAACAGGATGATCGAGACGAGGAAGGCGTAGATGTAGCGCTCGCGGCCGTAGCCGAAGGGGTGCTGCGGGGTCGCCTCGCGCTGGGCCTTCTTGCCGCCGACGAGCAGCAGTGCCTGGTTGCCGGAGTCGGCGAGCGAGTGCACCGATTCGGCGAGCATCGAGGACGAGCCGCTGAACAGGAACGCCACGAACTTCGATACCGCGATTGCGAGGTTGGCGGCGAGTGCCGCCACGATCGCCTTGGTCCCGCCTGACGCGCTCATGTGCCCGCGTTGTCCCTTCGTACGCAGTCCCGGGCTCGGCCCCTTGTGGCTTTGCCCGTCCTTTGCCGGTGGGCCATTGTTGCAGCCTTGCCCGGGTGCGACGCGTCAGGTGTCCACAACGCCGGTCATACGATCACAGTGGCGCGGAAGACCGTGCCCACACCGCCGACTTCGGCCTTCTCGCCTGCGGGAACGAAGACCGACTGACCGGGCGTCAGCTCGTGGTCGCCCGCCCGGACGGTGCCCGCCGTGCACAGCAGGATCTGCGGGGTGGCGCTGGTGAGGTCGTGCGGGGCGGTGCCCTCGGGGAGGACGTACCGGGAGAGCCGGAACTCGTCGATCGGCGTCTCGTAGACCTCCTCGCCGTCCGGGGAGGCCTCCGGGCGCAGGACGCCGGGGTCGGCGGCCTCGAAGCGGACGATGCGCAGGAGTTCGGGGACGTCGACGTGCTTGGGGGTCAGCCCGCAGCGGAGAACGTTGTCGGAGTTGGCCATGATCTCGACGCCGAGGCCGTTGAGGTAGGCGTGCGGGATGCCAGCGCCCAGGTAGAGGGCCTCGCCGGGCTGGAGCCGGACGTGGTTGAGGAGCATGGCGGCGATGACGCCGGGGTCGCCCGGGTAGTGGTGGGCGATGTCGGCGTACGGCTGGTAGACGCCGCCGAGGTGGGTGCAGGCGGCCGCGGTCTCGGTGACCGTACGGCTCATCTCGTCCGGGTCGGCGGTGAGGATCGCGGTGAGGACCTCGCGGAGGGCGGCCTCCTCCGGGTGGGCGTGCAGCAGGTCGACGTACGGCTTGAGGGAGTCGACGCCGAGGCCGTCGAGCAGATCGGCGGCCTGGACCGGGTCGCGGAAGCCGCACAGGCCGTCGAACTCGGTGAGCGCGCAGATCAGCTCGGGTTTGTGGTTGGCGTCCTTGTAGTTGCGGTGGGGGGCGTCGACGGGGATGCCGCGTCGCTCCTCGTCGGCGTAGCCCTCCTTCGCCTGCGCGAGGTCGGGGTGGACCTGGAGGGAGAGGGGGGCGCCGGCCGCGAGGAGCTTGAGCAGGAAGGGCAGCCGGGGGCCGAACTTGGCCACGCACGCGTGCCCGAGTTCGCGCTCCGGGTCCTCGTCGATGACGGCGGCGAGGGTGCCGCGGCCGGTGCGCGAGGGAGCGCCGGGGTGGGCGCCCATCCACATCTCCGCCTGCGGTTCGCCGGTCGGTTCGGTCCCGAGCAACTGCGGGATCGCTGTGGTGGAACCCCAGGCGTAGGGGCGGACGGTGTTGTCGAGGCGGTCCATGCGCTTCTCTCTGCGTCTTTTGTGTCTTCGCGGCTTCGCGTCCGTGTGCCGGTGCTTCCGCGCGTCCGGTTGTGCCGGTGACGCGGGTGGTCAGGCTCCCGTGGCGAGGGCCAGGTATGTGGTCAGGCTCCCGTGGCGAGGGCCAGGTATACGGCGGCGAAGTCCGTGGTGGCGATCAGTTCCGCGAGGTTGACCAGTTCGTCCCCGGGTTCCGGTTCCAGTTCGCTGATCGGCGTGTCGTGGCTCAGGGCCAGTTCACGGGCGGCGGGGGCGGCGGTGAGGCCGCCGCTGGGGCGGTCCCGGAGCAGCACCACGCGTGCGTGCAGCGCGGGGGGCTCCTCCACGCGGTCGCGGAAGAAGTCGTCCGGGTCGGCGCTGGCGGCGAGCGGGCCCGAGAGCAGCGCGTGGTGCGAGGCGAGCGCCTCGGGCAGCTCCGAGACGACGGCCGGGCGGCCGGCGAGTTCGGCGAGCGCGGCGGCGAAACGGCGGCCCGCGGGACCGGCCGAGATGCCCTCCGTCCAGATCACCGGGAGCGCGTCGGCCAGCTCGGCGGCGAGGGTCTTGGCGGGGTTGCTGTAGGTCGCGATGGCGGGGCCGCAGCGTTCGGCGATGTGGTCGAGACGGTCGGCGACCTTCTCCAGGGCGTCGGCCGGGGCGTCCAGCAGGCCGACGCGGTCCAGGAGCGCGAGCAGTGGTGTGAGCAGCGCCCACAGGACGCCGGGGGCGGAGGCGGCGAGGGGGGTGTCCTCCTCGTAGGGCGCGGTGGCCATCGGTACGAACAGGCCGTGGGCCGCTTCCAGGGCCTCGGCGAGCGGGGTGCGGCTGGGGGCCACCGCCACGACGGTGCAGCCGCGGCGGTAGGCCTGCTCGGCGAGGAGGGACAGGCCGGGTTCGGTGCCGTCCGGGGTGGCGATCAGGAGCAGGTCCACGGAGCCGGCCCAGCCGGGCAGCTCCCAGCGCAGGGCGCCCGCGGCGGGGGCGACACCCGT
>NZ_FLSP01000177.1 GCF_900091315.1 Streptomyces sp. DI166 | reverse complement strand
ACGGGGGCGGCGGGGGCCGACCGCGCCGCGCTGGGCCCCTCCGGGGAGCGCGTGCCAGGGCCCGGGGCGCCGGGATGGTCCGGACGTCCGGGCCCTGGTGCCAGCGGTGCTACGCCTGCTCGCGCCAGCCGTTGGTGATGGGGAGGCGGCGGTCCTTGCCGAAGCCCTTCGGGGAGATCTTCGTGCCCGGCGGGTACTGGCGGCGCTTGTACTCGGCCGTGTCGACCATGCGCAGCGTCTTGGCCACCAGCGCCGGGTCGAAGCCCGCGGCGACAATGGTGTCGGCGCCTTGGTCGCGGTCGACGTAGCGCTCCAGGATGGCGTCCAGGACCGGGTAGTCCGGCAGCGAGTCGGTGTCGACCTGGCCGGGGCGCAGCTCCGCGCTCGGCGGCTTGGAGATGGAGTTCTCCGGGATCGGCGGCGTTTCACCGCGCTCGGCGGCGGCCCGGTTGCGCCACTCGGCGAGCCGGAACACCGAGGTCTTGTACACGTCCTTGATCGGCCCGTACGCGCCCACCGAGTCGCCGTACAGCGTGGAGTACCCCACCGCCAGCTCCGACTTGTTGCCGGGCGCCAGGACGATGTGGCCCTCCTGGTTGGAGATCGCCATCAGCAGCGTGCCGCGCAGCCGGGACTGCAGGTTCTCCTCCGCGAGCCCGGTCAGCTCCGTCGCCGCCATGTAGGCGTCGAACATCGGCGCGATCGGCACCGTACGGAAGTTCAGGCCCGTACGGCGCGCCAGCTCCGCCGCGTCGTCCCTGGAGTGGTCGGAGGAGTACTTCGACGGCATCGAGACGCCGTACACGTTCTCCGCGCCCACCGCGTCACAGGCGAGGGCGGCCACCAGCGCCGAGTCGATACCGCCGGACAGACCGATGAGCACCGACCGGAAGCCGTTCTTGCGCACGTACGCCCGCAGCCCCACGACCAGCGCCGAGTAGACCTCCTCGTCGTCGTCGAGGCGGTCGGCGTAACCGCCCGCGTGCTCCGGCTCGTACGCGTCCACCGGCTCCTCGGACAGGACCACGCGGTCGATGCGCAGCCCGTCGTCGACCACCCCCGTCGGGGCGTCGGCCGCCGCGGCCGGCAGGTCGAGGTCCACGACCAGGCAGCTCTCCTCGAACTGCGGCGCCCGCGCGACGACTTCACCGGCCGCGTCGACCACGATCGAGTCACCGTCGAAGACCAGCTCGTCCTGACCGCCCATCATCGCGAGGTAGGCGGTGGTGCAACCCGCCTCCTGGGCACGCTTGCGGACCAGTTCCAGCCGGGTGTCGTCCTTGTCGCGCTCGTACGGCGAGGCGTTGACCGACAGCAGCAGACCCGCCTGCGCGGAGCGCGCCGCGGGCACCCGGCCGCCGTCCTGCCAGAGGTCCTCGCAGATGGCGAGCGCCACGTCCACGCCGTGCACCCGGACCACCGGCATGGTGTCGCCGGGCACGAAGTAGCGGAACTCGTCGAAGACGCCGTAGTTCGGCAGGTGGTGCTTGGCGAAGGTGAGCACCACCTCGCCGCGGTGCAGCACCGCGGCGGCGTTGCGCGGGGCGCCCGCGGGCTGGCCGTACTTCGGCTGGGCCGTCTCGGACCGGTCCAGGTAGCCGACGACGACCGGCAGCTCCCCGAAGCCCTCCTCGGCGAGCCGGGCGGCCAGCGTGCGCAGCGCCGCGCGGGACGCCGAGACGAAGGAGGAGCGCAGGGCGAGGTCCTCCACGGGATACCCGGTCAGGGCCATCTCCGGGAACGCCACGAGATGCGCCCCCTGTTCGGCGGAGCGCCGGGTCCAGCGGAGGATCGTCTCGGTGTTGCCGGCGAGGTCACCGACGCGCGAGTCGATCTGGTTCAGAGCGAGGCGAAGTTGAGGCACGCGCCCAGTGTAATCGTCAAACCGACGCGATGGGGTGGTGGGTGACGCGCACCACCCCCGCGACGGCTACGGACGGGGCTTGGCGCCCCGGTCCTTGAGCATCCCCGCCATCAGCGCGATCTCCGACTCCTGGCCGTCGACCATGGTCTGCGCGAGCCGCGTCTCGACCTTCACCTCGCAG
This sequence comes from Streptomyces sp. DI166, assembly GCF_900091315.1. Taxonomy (GTDB): domain Bacteria; phylum Actinomycetota; class Actinomycetes; order Streptomycetales; family Streptomycetaceae; genus Streptomyces; species Streptomyces fuscus. Next base: position 6,261 of record NZ_FLSP01000177.1, on the reverse strand, counting down.
CGCTTCACACAGGCCTCCGCCATGTGGATACCGCCCTTGTGGTGGTCGGTCATCAGCTGAAGGTAGAAGACCTCGGCCTCCTCGCCGCCGAGCTTCTCCAGCTTCTTCATCTCGCTGTTGGTCGCCATGCCCGGCATCAGCGCGCCGTCCTCGCCGGGGGCCATGGACCCCATGTCCATCCACGTCATCGGCGGATCCGCGGACACCTTGGGCAGCTCCCACAGATCCAGCCAGCCCAGCAGCATGCCCCGCTGGTTGGCCTGCGTCTGCGCGATGTCGTACGCCAGCCGCCGCACCTCGGGGTCGTCGGTGCGGTCGCGCACGATGTACGACATCTCCACGGCCTGCTGGTGGTGCACCGCCATGTCCCGCGCGAACCCGGCGTCCGCGGAGTCGGCGGTGGGGGAGGAGGCGGTGCCCTCGCCGTCGGCGACGGCGTAGGTGATCGCACCGGCCGCGACGAGTACCGCCGCCGCGGTGCCCGCGATCCACCCGGCGTGCTTCATCACTGGCCCTTACCGCCCGTGCACGCGGCACCCGGCTCCGGGGTCTGCTCGCCCTGCACGTACTTCTCGAAGAACTTGCCGAGGTCCGGGTCGTCCGCGCCGGTCACCGCGCGCTGCGCGCCCCAGGCGGACAGCATGATCGGCGACTTCTGGTCCTCGTACGGGCTCATCAGCGTGTACGGCGTCTGCTTCACCTTCGCGGCGAGCGCCTCCACGTCCTTCTTGTCGGCCTTGCTGGTGTACGTCACCCAGACCGCGCCGTGCTCCAGGGAGTGCACCGCGTTCTCGTTGGCGACGGCCTCGGTGTAGACGTCACCGTTGCAGTTCTGCCAGACCGGGTTGTGGTCACCGCCGACCGGGGGCTCGACCGGGTACTTCACCTTCTTGTTCACGTGGGTCTGGGAGAGCTTGCCCCCCTTCCAGACGCTCACCCCGTCCGCTCCCGCCACCAGGGAGCCGGTGGTCTTGGACTCCACCGAGTCGTTGTCGTCGTCCTGCGACTGCACCAGGACCACGGCGCCCACGACCAGGGCGACGACCACGGTCACGCTGGCGCCGATCGTGAGGATCCGGTTGCGGCGCTCGCGAGCCTGCTCGGCGCGCCGCATCTCGTCTATGCGGGCCTTGCGCGCCGCGGAGGCGCTCTTCTTGGCGGATCCCATGGCGTGAAGTCCTTCTGCGGGTAAGTGACGGTCGGGTCCGCTGATCGTAATGGTGAACGTGGGATCACTCGAAGGGCGGACAAGGGAAAGGGCCGGATCGCAACGGAATCGACAGCGGTCCGACAGCTCCGCGGAGAAATTTGCAGCGGGAATGCACATTATCCGGGCATGCCTCTACGCTGCGGGTATGCGTCTGCTGCGCTCCACCGACCTCGCTCTGCGGCTCCTCATGCGGCTCGCCGTCACGGAGGGTGCCACGCCGACCACGCGCGAGGTGGCCGCGGACATGGACGTGCCCTACACGCACGCCGCGAAGGTCGTGGCCGAACTCCAGCACCAGGGGCTGCTGGACGCCCGCCGGGGCCGGGGCGGCGGCCTGACCCTCACGGAGAAGGGCCGCACGGCATCGGTGGGCGCCGTGGTCCGCTCCTTCGAGGGCACCGGCGACGTGGTGGAGTGCGAGGGCGACAACCCCTGCCCCCTGAACTCGGCCTGCCGCCTGCGCGGCGCGCTCCGACGGGCCCAGGAGGCGTTCTACGCCACGCTGGACCCGTTGACGATCGGAGACATGGTCACGGCACCCACGGGCCCACTGCTGCTGCAGATCGGCCGGGGGCCGGGGTCGTAGCCGTACGGCGGGCTGCGGTCACCGCGTTTCCGGGCGCTGCCCACTGAGAGGTGCCGCCGCGCCCACCCGCAGTTACTTGGCGACGACTAGGCGGCCTGGGGCAGCCACAGGTCGGGCCCGAAGACCTCGTAGTGGATGTCCGCCGCCGACACGCCCTTGGCGAGCAGCTGGGTACGGACCATCCGCATGAAGGGCAGCGGCCCGCACAGGTACGCGCGCGTGCCGGGCGCCACGTCGACGTCCGCGAGGTCGACGAGGCCGGTACGCGCGCCCTCCGGGGCGTCCTGCTCGTACCAGAAGTGGACCGAGGCCTCCGGGAGCTTGGCGGCGTAGGTCTCCTGCTCGCCGCGCAGGGCGTGGGCGGCGGGGGAGCGGTCGCCGTGGACGACGGTGACCGGGCCGCTGTGACCGTCCTGGGCGAGCTGGGCGAGCATGGCGATCATCGGGGTCACGCCGATACCGGCGGAGGCGAGCAGGAGCGGCCGGTCGGCGCCGCCCTCGGCCAGGGTGAGGTCGCCGTAAGGGGCGGACAGCTCCACCACATCGCCCTCCCGCACACGCGCGTGCAGGTGATCGGAGACCTCACCGGCGGGCGTCCCGGCGTCCCCCGCCACCCGCTTCACACAGAACTGCCGCAGCGCCGACCCGGGCGCCCCGGACAGGCTGTACTGCCGTATCTGCCGGGCGCCGTCCGGGAGCTGCACGCGGACCGAGACGTACTGCCCCGCGCGGAAGTCGGCCACGGGCCCGCCGTCGACGGGCCGCAGCCGGAAGGTGAGCACATCCGCCGTCTCCTCGACCCGCTCCACGACCTCCCAGCCGCGCCACACCGGCTCCCCGGCCTCCTCGTACAGCCGCTTCTCCAGGGCGATGAGCGCATTGGCCATGAGCCAGTAGACCTCGTCCCAGGCAGCCGCGACCTCGGGAGTCACCGCCTCTCGCAGCACCTCCACGATCGCGGCGAACAGATGCTCGTGGACGATCTTGTACTGCTCCGGCGCGACGCCGAGCGAGGCGTGCTTGTGGGCGATGCGGGAGAGCATCGCGTCGGGCCGGTCGTCCGGGTGCTCGACCAGGTAGGTCGCGAAGGCCGCGATGGAACCGGCGAGGGCCCGGCGCTGGGTCCCGGCCGCCTGGTTGCCGCGGTTGAAGAGGTCCCGCAGCAGCTCGGGGTGGGCGGCGAACATCCCGGCGTAGAAGCGCTCGGTGATCGCGTCCAGGTTGGCACCCACGGCGGGCAGGGTGGCGCGGACGGTGGCGGCGGACTGTTCGGACAGCATCGGGGCTCCTTCGGGCTCTCGACCGGTACGCCTCTCATTAAAACTTGCATCTGAAATACCAATTAACGCGGGGGTGCCCAACCGGACGCCCACCCCTGCCCGGGCCGAGGGCCGGGCATTACGAATGTCGGCCCGAACAGGCAAGATGGGCGCAGAGCCGCGGTGCGCCGGGGGCCAAGCCGCAGCCGGCCGGCCGATCAAGGTCGGCAACGCGCGCGAAACGCTGTTGTGGTGTGATGCTCAGGTGCCCGACTGCCCGTCCCGCGATCCGCGGGAGGGTGGCCTGACCAGCAAGGATGGGGAAGCGGAAGATGGACAAGCAGCAGGAGTTCGTGCTCCGTACGTTGGAGGAGCGCGACATCCGGTTCGTACGCCTGTGGTTCACGGACGTGCTGGGCTTCCTCAAGTCCGTCGCCGTGGCCCCGGCCGAGCTTGAGCAGGCCTTCGACGAGGGCATCGGCTTCGACGGCTCGGCCATCGAGGGCTTCGCCCGCGTATACGAATCCGACATGATCGCCAAGCCGGACCCCTCCACCTTCCAGGTACTGCCCTGGCGCGCGGAGACCCCCGGCACGGCCCGCATGTTCTGCGACATCCTGATGCCGGACGGCTCCCCGTCCTTCGCGGACCCGCGCTACGTCCTCAAGCGCGCCCTCGCCCGCACCTCCGACCTGGGCTTCACCTTCTACACCCACCCGGAGATCGAGTTCTTCCTCCTGAAGGACCGCCCCCTGGACGGCTCCCGCCCGACCCCCGCCGACAACTCGGGCTACTTCGACCACACCCCGACCAACATCGGCATGGACTTCCGCCGCCAGGCGATCACCATGCTGGAGTCGATGGGCATCTCGGTGGAGTTCTCCCACCACGAGGGCGCCCCCGGCCAGCAGGAGATCGACCTCCGCTACGCCGACGCCCTGTCCACGGCGGACAACATCATGACGTTCCGTCTGGTCATGAAGCAGGTGGCCCTCGAACAGGGCGTCCAGGCGACCTTCATGCCCAAGCCCTTCTCCGAGCACCCGGGCTCGGGCATGCACACCCACCTCTCCCTCTTCGAGGGCGACCGCAACGCGTTCTACGAGTCCGGCGCCGAGTACCAGCTCTCCAAGGTCGGCCGCTCCTTCATCGCGGGCCTGCTGCGCCACGCGGCGGAGATCTCGGCGGTCACCAACCAGTGGGTGAACTCCTACAAGCGCATCTGGGGCGGCTCGGAGCGCACGGCGGGCGCCGGCGGCGAGGCCCCCTCCTACATCTGCTGGGGCCACAACAACCGCTCGGCCCTGGTCCGCGTCCCGATGTACAAGCCCGGCAAGACCGGCTCGGCCCGCGTGGAGGTCCGCTCCCTGGACTCCGGCGCCAACCCGTACCTGGCCTACGCCGTCCTCCTGGCCGCCGGCCTGAAGGGCATCGAAGAGGGCTACGAACTCCCCCCGGGCGCCGAGGACGACGTCTGGGCCCTCTCCGACGCCGAACGCCGCGCCATGGGCATCGAGCCCCTGCCCCAGAACCTCGGCGAGGCCCTCACCCTCATGGAACGCAGCGACCTGGTCGCCGAAACCCTCGGCGAGCACGTCTTCGACTTCTTCCTCCGCAACAAGCGCTCGGAGTGGGAGGAGTACCGCAGCGAGGTCACGGCGTTCGAACTCCGCAAGAACCTGCCGGTCCTGTAGAGCCCCAACGGGCCGACGGCCCCGAGCCGTCGGCCCGTTGCGCGGTACACTCCCGCCATGCTCCTGACACCACGAAAGGCCGATGCCGCGTAGACGGCCCGTGCAGCTGCGCGCTGAGCAGCGCCCCCGCCGATGGGACACACCCCCACCGCCCCGCATCCGAGGCCTCTCCCACCGCACCTCCTGGGCCATAGCCCGGTACGAGCAACTCTCGCCGGACCATGACCTCTTCCCCATGGCCACTGCCGCGGCCCTGCGCCGGTACCGCGCATTCATGTCCCCGCCGGGGACCCGCCCCCGCTACCCGTACGGCGACGACTGCGGATGCCCCGGCTGCTCCCTGCGGGACGTACGGCATGCCCGCGACGTACTGGCCACGGTCCTGCGGAACCTCGACCCGCAGGACCGCGCCGAACTCGCACGCCTGCTGGCCGTACTGGACACGCGCTACCGATCCCGCACCCTGCCCGACCCGCACGCGGACCCCCACCAACCCTGGTGGCACCGCCGACTGCCCGGATGCCCCTTCACCCAGAGCGGCCTCGTCTGACCCTCAGTCGGCCTGCTCCGACAGCACCTGGTGCAGAGGCTTCTCCCCGCGCACCCGGTACTCCTGAACGGACCACCCGTTCCCGTCCGGATCCGTGAAGTACATGAAGGTCGCACCGTCATCAGGGGCGTACTGCACAGGCTCGGAAACCTCCAGCCCCCGCTCCACCAGCTCGGCCCGAGCCGCCTTGATGTCGGCGACACACAACTGGAGCCCCTGATAGGACCCCGGCCGAGGAGCCTCGCCCTCGCCGTAGTCCCACAACTTGTCCCCGAGAGCGATCGAACACCCCGACCCCGGAGGCGTCAGCTGCACGATCCGCATCCCGGGCATGACCTCCTGGTCGATGTCCACATGAAAGCCGACCTTGTCCCGGTAGAAGTCCCGGGCCCGGTCGATGTCGCTCACAGGCAGCGGGATCACTTCAAGGGTGAAGTCCATAACGCTTCCTCCGACTCGTGGCACGCCGTTTCCCCACCACCGAACCGGAAATCACCGCGACCCGCCACGGGAAGAACACCTTCCGCCCCGGCGACCCCGCAGCCGCCCATGACGGGAGCCCCCTCCGCCCGAACGGCGCCGCAGCCACCCACGGCCGGAAGGGGACGTATCGGGGGTGTCCGCCCGCCCCGACGGACCCCGCAGCCGCCCACGGCGGGAGCACCATATGCCCGCACGGACCCGCAGTCACCCACGGCGGGAGCACCATATGCCCGCACGGACCCGCAGCCGCCCGCGGCGGGAGCACCATATGCCCGCACGGACCCGCGGTCGCCCGCGGCCGGAAGGGGACGTATCGGGGGTGTCCGCCCGCCCCGACGGACCCCGCAGCCGCCCGCGGCGGGAGCACCATAGGCCCGCACGGACCCGCAGTCACCCGCGGCGGGAGCACCATATGCCCGCACGGACCCGCAGCCGCCCACGGCGGGAAGGGGACGTGTCGGGGGGTGTCCGCCCGCAGT
>NZ_FLSP01000176.1 GCF_900091315.1 Streptomyces sp. DI166 | reverse complement strand
GGTTCGGCGACGTAGGCGTGGGCCCTGCTCGGGGCGGGCGCCTGCTCGGGTGTCGCGCGGGGGGTGGGCCGGGGCGCGCTGGCGGCCGGGGGGCGGGTCTCGGGGTCGATGGTGGTGAGCAGGTGGCTGTCGACCCGCAGCACCGCCCGGACGCCGCCGTACGGGGACGGCGAGGACAGATCGACGGTGAGGTCGAACTGCCGGGTGAGCTGGCCGATCGCGGCGAGACCCATGCGGGGCGGGTCGCCGAGGTCGGTGAGCAGGATCGGCTCGGAACCGGCCACCATGCGCTGCGCGCGGTCGCGCTCGTCCTGGGTCATGCCGAGGCCCGCGTCGTCGACGGTGACGCAGGCGCCGTGGTGAACGTGTTCGAGGTTGACGATGACGTCTGTGTCCGGCGCGGAGTGGCGCAGCGCGTTGTCGAGCAGTTCGGCGACGATGATCGCGACCGGTTCCACGGCGTGCGAGACCAGGGCGGTGCCCGGCTTGAGGTGGTTGTTGACCCGGACCCGGTGGTACCCGGCGAGCCGGGCCTGCCCCCCGGTGACCGCGTCGACCAGGTGGGACTCCTCGCGGGCCAGTCCCACCCAGGCCCCGCACACCACCGCGGCGACCTGGGCGCGGCGCAGCGACTGCTCGTTCTCGTGGTCGAGTTCGAACAGGGTCTGCGTCAACTCGGGGTCGTCGTAGCGCTGTTGCAGTCCGCGCAGGGCGTCCTGAAGCCGGTAGAGCGCGGCCTGGATCTCGCGGGTCGCGCCGCGCATGCCGGCCTGCGCCGCGGCGTCGACGCGCACGTGCTGCGCGGTGAGTTCGACGCGGAGCTGTTCCAGGACGTTCTCCATCGCCATGCCGAGCGAGGACTGGGCGGTACGGAGCTCCAGCGGGCCGGGCACGGTGACATGGGGGTGCGCGAGGCGGCGGGCGGCGGCCGGTATGCGCTTGGCCGCCAGGTGCTCGACCTCCGCGGCGAACGTCTGGACCACGCCGTCGAGATGGGCCCGCAGCGCGGCGATCTCGTCGCGCTGCGCGGCCCGTTGCCGTCTGGACCGGAGCAGCCCGCCGCCGAGGGCGAGCGCGGACAGTGTGCCGAAGGCGAGTCCACCGACGGCCAGGTCCGGTAGTTCGATCATCGAATCGGTATCCAGGGAAGTGGGCAGGGGTGGGTGCGAGGCCCCCTGACGAGGCGCTCGGAGCACAGTACACACCGTCATCGACCGTTCTCGCACGGTCGATGGGTACTTCGCTCCGAATCTGCCCGCCCTCTGTTCACTTCTGCACCGAGTGTCTGAATTGCCTTGCCACCGCAGGGAGTTGACGATTCAACGAAAACGGGTGGTCGGGCCGGGTTTCCCGGATGTCTGACCCCGGGGGCGACGGGTACCCGGACCGCACCGACAGCGGGGCCCCGCGGGCCCCGGCCGACGAGTGAGGAGGTCCTGATGACCAGCAGTGCCGAGACCGGCGGTGCGATCGGCACGGCGGACAAGGACTACAACCTGATCTGGTACGTGGAGGCGTGCCTCAGCAACGCGCTGCGCCTGGAGACGTACATCGAGGACGCCGAGCGCGCCAAGGATACCGAGGTCGCGGACCTCTTCCGCAAGGCGCAGGCGGACAGCCGCAAGGGCGCCGAGCTGGGCAAGGACCTGCTCCGGGCCCGGCTGAGCGGCGGCTGACCACCCCGCCCGCCCCGGCGGCCCGGGCTCGGGGTCCGGGCCGCTGCGCGCGGCCGGCGAAGAAAATCGAAAAACTTTCGGCGGTGATGTCGAGAACCGATGAGCGGCTGCGTCCCCGGGGTGAACGCGACCAGAATGGGTCGCACCATCACCGAGGAGAACCACCATGGCCAAGTACCTGCTGCTGAAGCACTACCGGGGCGCCCCGGCGGCGGTCAACAACGTGCCGATGGACCGGTGGACGCCGGAGGAGATCTCCGCGCACGTGCAGTACATGCGGGACTTCGCCGACCGGCTGGAGAAGAGCGGGGAGTACGTCGGGGGAGAGGCGCTCGCCCCCGAGGGGACCTGGGTCCGCTACGACGGCGAGGGGCGCCCGCCGGTCACCGACGGGCCGTTCGCCGAGACCAAGGACCTGATCGCCGGCTGGATGGTGATCGACGTCGACAGCTACGAGCGCGCCGTCGAGCTGGCCGGGGAACTGTCGGCGGCCCCCGGCGCGGGCGGCGAACCCATCCACGAGTGGCTGGAGCTGCGACCCTTCCTCGCCCCGCAGCCCACCATCGACGAATGCCATGGATGAGGCCCTCCTCAGAAGCCTCACGCCGAGCGTGATCGGCGTCCTCGTCCGGCGCGGAGCGGACTTCGCGGCGGCCGAGGACGCCGTACAGGAAGCGCTGATCGAGGCGCTGCGCGTATGGCCCGCAGACCCGCCGCGGGACCCCAAGGGATGGCTGGTCACGGTGGCGTGGCGCAAGTTCCTCGACGCGACCCGCGCCGACGCCGCCCGGCGCCGGCGCGAGGACCTGGTCGAGGACCAGCCGCCCCCCGGCCCGGCCCCCGCCACCGACGACACCCTCCAGCTGTACTTCCTGTGCGCCCACCCCTCGCTCACCCCGGCCTCCGCCGTCGCCCTCACCCTGCGTGCCGTCGGCGGACTCACCACCCGCCAGATCGCCGAGGCGTACCTGGTGCCCGAGGCGACCATGGCGCAGCGCATCAGCCGCGCCAAGCGCACCGTCTCCGGCGTACGCTTCGACCGGCCGGGCGACGTCGCCACCGTCCTGCGCGTGCTGTACCTGGTCTTCAACGAGGGCTACTCCGGGGACGTGGACCTCGCCGCCGAGGCCATCCGGCTCACCCGGCAGCTCGCGGCCGTGATCGACCACCCCGAGGTGTCCGGACTGCTCGCCCTGATGCTGCTCCACCACGCCCGCCGCGCCGCCCGCACCGCCCCCGACGGCAGCCTGGTACCGCTCGCCGAGCAGGACCGCGGACTCTGGGACACCGCGCTGATCGCCGAGGGCGTGGCGATCCTCCAGGCTGCCCTCGCCCGCGACCGGCTCGGCGAGTTCCAGGCGCAGGCCGCCGTCGCCGCCCTGCACTGCGACGCGCCCACCGCCGAGGAGACCGACTGGGTGCAGATCGTCGAGTGGTACGACGAACTGGTCCGGCTCACCGACAGCCCCGTCGTCCGGCTCAACCGCGCCGTCGCCGTCGGCGAGGCCGACGGCCCCCGCGCCGGACTGGCCGCGCTCGCCGCCCTCGACGACTCCCTGCCCCGCCACCCGGCGGTCGCCGCCTACCTGCACGAACGCGACGGCGACCCGCGCACGGCGGCCCGCCTGTACGCCGAGGCCGCCGACCGGGCGCCCCACCTCGCCGAACGCGACCACCTCACCCGTCAGGCCGCCCGGCTCAACGCCCTCCTGCGCCGCTCGGCCGAGTCCGCTTCTTCCGCCGAGGACCGGTGACGCGGGGCCCGGCGACCGGTTACCGTACCGGCCAGTAACCGGACCGCACGCAGGAGGCCCCCATGCCACAACTCGCAGTCGACGGCGCGACGCTGACGTACGACGACGAGGGGCCCCGCGACAGCCCCGAGGCACCCCTGGTTTTCATCCACGGCTGGACCGCGAACCGTCACCGCTGGGACCACCAGACGGCCCACTTCGCCGAGCGCCGCCGCGTGGTCCGCCTCGACCTGCGCGGCCACGGCGAGAGCAGCGGCGCCGGGGTGCGCACCATCGAGGAGCTGGCCGCCGACGTCGTCGCCCTCCTCGACCACCTGGACATCGAGCGGTGCGTACTGGTCGGTCACTCGATGGGCGGCATGATCTCCCAGGCCATCACCCTCGCCCGGCCCGAGCGGGTCGAGCGCCTGGTGCTGGTCAACTCCATCAGCCGTATGACGTACAGCCGCGGCCGGGGCCTGCTGATGGCCGCCTCGACCCTCGTGCCGTTCAAGCTCTTCGTCGCCGCCAACATCCAGCGCGCCTTCGCCCCTGGCTACCCGCGCGAGGAGATCCGCGAGTACGTCCGCGCCTCCGCGGACACCCCGCGCGAGGTCGTCATGACCCTGTACGGCGCCATGCGCGCGTTCGACGTCCTCGACCGCGTCGGCGAGATCCGCACGCCCACCTTGCTGATCCACGGCTACCACGACATCCAGCTCCCGGTCGGCCAGATGCTCCGCATGGCGAAGGCGTACCCGGACGCTCTTGTGCGCATCATCGACGCGGGGCACGAACTCCCCGTGGAGCGCCCCGCGGAACTCACCGCCGCCATCGACGCGTTCGTGACGGAACGGACGCCCGTCTGAGAGGAACCACCGTGGCAGGAGCGATCCCCCGGCGGGTCACCGAGGCCGTCGCCCTGCTCGACGTCCGCCCGGCCGACCGCCTGCTGGAGATCGGCTGCGGCGGCGGCGTCGCCGTCCAGCGGATCAGCCCGCTGCTGAGCACCGGCACGATCACGGCGATCGACCGCTCGCCGCACGCCGTGGCACGGGCGACGGCCCGCAACAGCGACGGCATCGAGGCCGGGCGGGTCACGCTCGCCCGGGCCGCCTTCTCCGCTCCCGCGCTGGCGGCGGCCGGGCTGCCGGACCGCCGCTACGACAAGATCTTCGCGATCGACGTCAACCTCTTCTGGACCGGCCCGGCCACCGCCGAACTCGCCCTCGCCGCCGACCTGCTCGCCCCCGGCGGGGCCCTGTACGCGTTCTACGACCCGCCGGGCGGGCGGGACGAGGAGATCGCCGCGAAGGTGTCGGCCAGGTTCACCGCGGCGGGCTTCACCGCCGGGATCGTCCGCCCGGCACCGATCGTCGCCGTTGTCGGCCGGCCCTGAGCCGCGCGCTCTTATTTAAGAGTTGCCTTATATAAGTGTGGGGTGGCATAGTCGGTTCCGTGCACGCCTTCGACGTTCTGGGGGATCCGGTCAGGCGCCGGATATTGGAGCTGCTCGCCACGGGCGAGCAGGCGTCGGGTGAGATCACCGCCGTCATCCGTGAGGAGTTCGGGATCTCGCAGCCGGCCGTGTCCCAGCATCTGAAAGTGCTGCGGGACAACGGCTTCGCGTCCGTGCGCGCGGAGGGCACCCGGCGGCTGTACGCCGTCGACGCCGCCCCGCTGCGACAGGTGGACGACTGGCTGGACCGGTTCCGGGGCTTCTGGGAGCAGCGGCTCGACGCACTCGGTACGGAACTCGCGCGCGGCAAACGCGAGCGCAGACGTAATCAGGAAGTGAGAGACGATGACTGACTTCGTCGACGAGATCAACCGCCTGCACCGCCGGGTCGGCACCCGGCAGGTCGAGGCCGGCGAGGCCCGCACCGTGCTGCTGCGGCGCTCCTACGACGCCGAGATCGCCGATGTGTGGGACGCGGTGACCTCCCCCGAACGCATCGCCCGCTGGTTCCTGCCGGTCAGCGGCGAGTTCAAGGTGGGCGGCCGCTACCAGCTGGAGGGCCAGGCCGGAGGTGAGATCCTCCAGTGCGACCGGCCCACCCTGCTCCGGGTGAGCTGGCTCTACGGCCCCGACCCGGGCTTCAGCGAGGTCTCCCTGCGCCTGACCCCGGAGGGCGAGGAGCGCACCGTCCTGGAGCTGGAGCACGTCGCGGTCGTGCCCGAGGAGTTCTGGGGACAGTTCGGGCCCGGTGCCACGGGCGTCGGCTGGGACATGATGCTGCTCGGGCTGAGCATGCACCTCGCGGCCGGCGGCTTCACCCAGGAGGAGGCCCAGGAGTGGGCCATGTCCGACGAGGGCAAGGCGTGCCACACCCTCTCCGGGGAGCTGTGGGGTGCCGCCTACGCCGCCTCCGGCGCGGACCCGGAGATCGTGGAGTCGACCACCAAGGCGACGGTCGCGTTCTACACCGGCGCCGAGCCGAGCTCCTGAAGGACCGCGTCACCGACTTCGAGCACCCCGTCCGACAGCGGGGTGCACCGCACGCCGCCCTTGCCGCGCAGCGCGCGCTGGGCTCCCGGGCCGACGGTGACCTCCATCCAGGCGCACGGCCGCGCCGGACGGTTCAGGGCGAAGGTCACCGGCCCGGACCCGCAGTCGATGCTGACGACCGAGCCGACCAGGGAGTCGATGTCGACACCCCGCAGCAGCACATTGCGCCGGGTACCGCTCAGGTCCACCGCCGGGTCGATGCCGACGGGCAGGTTCTCCTGTGCCATCAAGGTGACCGAGGCGTTCCGGTGGGCCTTCTGCCCGAAGTAGCGGTCACCGACCAGGCCGAGTCCCGCGCGGACCTCCGCCCGCGTCACCAGGTCCCGGTCCCGCGCGGGCGGCAGCCCGTCGGCCGGCCGCCCCGCGAGCCGGTGCGCGGGCGACACCAGCAACTGCACCACCTGTATCCGCCTGGTCATGACCACCAGCCTACGGAGAGCGCCGCCCGCGTCAGCAGGGCGCCCGCCACACCCCCAGCGCGGGCTTCTTCCGCATCGACGACAGCTTCAGCCGCCGCGCGTCGGCGCAGAAGGCGGAGTTCGGCTCGGCGTACTCCACGTGGAAGACCGCCTTGCCCGCCGCGATGAACGGCTTCAGCAGCCCGCACTCGTCGAACTGGGCGCACTCCTCGTTCACCGCGAAGTCGAAGTGCCTGACCAGCTCGGGGATCTGCGGCAGATCGTTCTTGAGGCCGACGGACAGCCCGCGCCGGTGCGCGATGTCCGCGATCATGCGGTTGTACCGGAGCTGGTCCCGCGCGGTGAGCGGGAACCCGGTGTCATTGCCGTACCCCTCCACCAGATCCGGCTCGACCGCGTCGAACCCCTTGTCGCGGCACATGTCGAAGCGGCGCTCCATGATCGGCCGCAGCACCGACAGCTCACGGATGTCCAGCCAGCGCTCCCCCTTCCAGCCGTTGGGGCGCCCCAGCACCGACTCGGGGAAGTCGTCGGCGTCGGGGCGGAAGTCCTCCCAGGCGCCGACGTTGATGTAGCAGATCACCTTGCGCCCGTCGCGGTGCAGCCGGGCCACGTCCTCGGCGGAGTTCTCGAACCCGTCGATGTCGTACACCGGCACGTCCACGGACGGGTCCACCGGCCCGTCGAGCTGCCACTGCCAGGCCAGCCCGGGGCGCGGCCGCCACCGCTCCGAGGGTGCGGCGGTACCGCCGTCGCCCGGACCGGAACACCCGGCGAGGGCCGCCAGCACGGCGCACACCACCGCCACCGCGGCCTTCCTCACACCTCCACCCCCGACAGCGCGGGCGTCAACCCCGCCCAGGGATTGGGCTGTTCCCCGGTGACCGGCCCCGACACGGCCGCCCCCCGGTGGTGCGCCGTCCGCACCGCCAGCGGAATCAGCGCCTGAGGCACCCCGTACACCAGATGACAGAACCTTTCGGCGGGCTGCCGCGCGGTCCACGCCGGGCGGCTGAAGGCGGAGACGTACGTCGACCAGTGCCCCTCGAAGGTCACCGTGAGATCGGCGAGCCGCGCGTAGCCCGGCGCCGGATGCACCCCGGGATTGAGCACCACCGTCTCCGCCCCGGTCCGGCGCACCGCGCGCACCAGCCTGCGGCAGTCCGGCAGCCCGGCCCGGTCCGACCGCACCCGGTCCAGGAAACAGCCGTCGGCCCCGTACCACTCCCGGTGCCGGCGCACGTCCTCCACCACCTCCGCCGGATCGCGCTGCCCGTACCCGGTGTCCGCGTAGCCGAGCAGCCGCGCCCCGGCCGTACGCAGCGCCCCGGCCGCCGCGGTGAACGCCGGGTCGGGCTCGGTACCGGGTCCGCTCGCCGGGTTGATGACGACGCCGTACGTACGGTCCGCGCCCTCGATCAGCCGGTGCCAGGCGCCCGGGTCCTCGGCGGGATGGACGTACAGCGGGATCAGCAGGCTCACGGTGTCCGTCCGTCCTCCCAGAGCGCCCGCAGCGACTCCTCCAGGGTGTGGGCGGGCCGCCAGCCCAGCACCTCGCGGGCGGCCGTGATGTCCGAGCACTGCCAGGACACCTGTGCCGACCGGGCCGAGCCGCTCACCGACTCCTCGACACGGCCCGTGAACCCGGCCGCCGCGGCAAGCCCGCGCACCACGTCCCGCACCGGCACCGCGGCCCCGCCACCGATGTTCAGCACGGGCGGCAGCGGCCCGTGGGCCGTCACGGCCAGCTCCACGGCCCGTGCCACGTCCCGTACGTCGACGAAGTCGCGGTACGCCGAGAGGTCGCCGAGCCTGAGCACGCCGCCGCCGTCCCGGAGCTGGGCGGCGACCCGCCCGGGCAGCCCGGCGGCCGGGGCGCCCGGCCCCACCGGATTGCCCACCCGCAGCACCACCGCGTCCAGCCCGGAGGCGGTCACCGCGGCCGTGCCCGCCAGCTTGGTCGCCCCGTACG
>NZ_FLSP01000175.1 GCF_900091315.1 Streptomyces sp. DI166 | reverse complement strand
GACCCCTCCGCCCCCAGCCCGTCCGGCGTTTGAGGACGAGGCCCGTCCAGGGCCGACAGCGGGGTCTGGGGCGGCAGCCCCCAGGGACGGGAACGGGAAGGGGCGGCGGGGCGAAAAACCCAGACCCCACCCCACCGTCACTGCCGGATCGACCAGCCCCGCTCCCGCAGCGCAGCGGTCAGCACAGGCACCGCGTTCGGCTCGACCATGAGCTGCACCAGACCGGCCTGCTGCCCGGTCGCATGCTCGATCCGCACATCCTCGATGTTGACCCCCGCCCGTCCGGCATCGGCGAAGATCCGCGCCAGCTGCCCGGGCTGGTCGTCGATAAGCACCGCGACCGTGTCGTAGACCCGCGGAGCGGACCCGTGCTTGCCCGGCACCCGCACCTGCCCGGCGTTGCCGCGGCGCAGCACGTCCTCGATGCCCTCGGCGCCCTCGCGGCGCTTGGCGTCGTCGGAGGACTGCAGGGCCCGCAGCGCCTGCACCGTCTCGTCGAGATCGGCGGAGACGTCCGCGAGGAGGTCGGCCACCGGCCCGGGATTGGCGGAAAGGATGTCGATCCACATACGCGGGTCGGAGGCCGCGATCCGCGTCACGTCCCGAATACCCTGCCCGCACAGCCGCACAGCGGCCTCCTCGGCGTTCTCCAGACGCGCGGCGACCATGCTGGAGACCAGGTGCGGCATGTGGGAGACGAGCGCGACGGCGCGGTCGTGGGCGTCGGCGTCCATGACGACCGGGACCGCGCGGCAGTGCGAGACCAGTTCCAGGGCGAGGTTCAGCACCTCGGTGTCGGTGTCCCGGGTCGGGGTCAGCACCCAGGGGCGGCCCTCGAAGAGGTCGGCGCTGGCGGCCAGCGGGCCGGACTTCTCCCGGCCGGACATAGGGTGGGTGCCGAGGTAGGCCGACAGGTCCAGGCCGAGCGCCTCCAGCTCGCGGCGCGGCCCGCCCTTGACGCTCGCCACGTCCAGGTAGCCGCGCGCCACCCCGCGCCGCATGGCGTCGGCGAGCACCCCGGCCACGTGCGCGGGCGGAGCGGCGACGATCGCGAGGTCCACCGGGCCCTCGGGGGCCTCGTCGGTCCCGGCGCCGAGCGCGGCCGCGGTGCGGGCCTGCTCCGGGTCGTGGTCGGCGAGGTGGACGACGACGCCCCGGCTCACCAGGGCGAGCGCGGCGGACGTACCGATCAGGCCGGTACCGATGACGAGTGCGGTTCTCACTGGGCGATGTCCTTGCGCAGAGCGGCGGCGGCGCCGAGGTAGACGTGGGCGATCTCGGAGCGGGGCAGGTCGGACTCGATGTGCGCGAGCAGCCGGACCACCCGGGGCATGGCGCCCTCGATGTCCAGTTCCTGCGCGCAGATCAGGGGTACGTCCACGATGCCGAGCTTGCGGGCGGCGGCAGCGGGGAAGTCGCTGTGCAGATCGGGGGTGGCGGTGAACCAGATGCTGATCAGGTCGTCCGTGGTCAGGCCGTTGCGTTCGAGCACGGCGGTGAGCAGGGCTCCGACCCGCTCCTCCATGTGCCCGGCCTCGTCCACGCCGAGCTGGACGGCGCCCCGGACCGCTCGTACCGCCACGGTTTGGCTCCCTTGCTGTGGATCGACTCTGTGCGCATCCAGCGTAGTTCCCCCGGAGGTTCCTTCTTCCTCGGTGCTTTCAGTGCCAAGATGCTGTTGATCCCGGTCCTCACCGTTTCCGACCTATTTCGGAGTGACGCCATGACCCAGCGGCCGAAGCGGCGCACGATCCTTCTCGCCACGGGCGCGGCGGCCCTCGCCGTCGGCTGTGGCGACTCGGGCGGCGACGACAGCGGTTCCACCGAGCAGACCGCCGAGATCACGGAGACCCCCGGGACCGGCGAGACGGGCCAGGACGCCGATCCGCCCGAGGCGGACGGCGAGGAGCTGGCCACGACCGACGAGATCCCGGTCGGCGGCGGCAAGATCTTCAAGGACGAGAAAGTCGTGGTGACCCAGCCGGAGGAGGGGCAGTTCAAGGCGTTCTCGGCGATCTGCACCCACCAGCAGTGCATCGTGGCGAACGTCGAGGGCGGCACGATCAACTGCACCTGCCACGGCAGCAAGTACAGCATCACGGACGGCGCGGTGGAGAACCCGCCCGCGACCCGGCCGCTGCCCGCGGAGAAGATCGAGGTGGACGGAAATTCGATCCGCCTGACCTGAGTCGCCCCGTACGCTGCGGGCCATGCACCCCGAGACCCTGGTCCGCGACCACACCGTCTACGCCTGTGTCATGGGCTCGCGTGCCTTCGGTCTGGCCACGGAGGGCAGCGACACCGACCGGCGGGGCGTCTTCCTCGCCCCCACTCCCCTGTTCTGGCGGTTCGAGAAGCCGCCCACGCACATCGAGGGCCCGGCCGAGGAACAGTTCAGCTGGGAGCTGGAGCGGTTCTGCGAGCTGGCGCTGCGCGCCAACCCGAACATCCTGGAGTGCCTGCACTCCCCGCTGGTGGAGCACATCGACGACACCGGCCGGGAGCTGATCGGCCTGCGCGGCGCCTTCCTGTCCCGGCAGACCCACACCACGTTCGCCCGGTACGCCGTGGGCCAGCGCAAGAAGCTTCAGGCCGACGTCCGCAACCACGGCGCCCCCCGCTGGAAGCACGCCATGCATCTGCTGCGGCTGCTGATGAGCGTCCGTGACCTGCTGCGCACCGGCGAGCTGGTCCTCGACGTGGGCGAGCAGCGCGAGCCGCTGCTGGCGGTCAAGCGCGGCGAGGTGCCGTGGCCGCGGGTGGAGTCCTGGATGAACCGGCTGGCCGAGGAGGCCGAGCGGGCGGCGGACCGCAGCCCGCTGCCCGCCGAGCCGGACCGGCGTCGGGTGGAGGACTTCCTGGTCCGCGTCCGCCGGGCCTCAGCGCTCCAGCCGTATCCGTACGACGAGGTCGTGCAGGGCGTCGTACCCGGTGGGGGCGTCGGGCAGCGCTGAGGCGGCCTGGGCCTCGTCCAGCACCCCGTGCAGCCGCTCCACGTCGGCCGCCACGCGCGCGTGGTCGACACCGGCGTCCCCGTGCTCCCGCTCGGCCTTGGCGGCGATCAGCTCGGGCAGATATCCGGGCGCCTCGGGCACCTCGCCGAGCAGGGTCGGCAGGTGGGCCTGCACCTCGCCGGTGCGCATCAGGTGGATGCCGGTGAGCAGGACCCGGAAGGTGTAGAGCAGCGGCTTCAGCTCGCCGGTCCTGCCGAAGAGCCGCCACTGGGTGTTCGCGAAGCCCCGGTAGTGGTGGGCGTGGTGGTGGGTGACGACGCCGGGGGCGAGCGCGGACAGCTCGCGGTGCGCGTCGGTGGTGTGCACGACGAGCGGGGAGAGCAGCTGCTCCAGGACGTAGCCGTTGCGGCGGAGCATCAGCCGGACGAACTTGCGCAGGTCGTGGGTGACCAGGTCCATTTCCACGCCGTCCCGGTCCCACATCCGGGACCGGGTCTCGGCCGGCTCGCGCAGCCCGAGGAGGGCGGCGGCGGGCAGCAGGTGCACCCCGCGCAGGTCCACGTCGGAGTCGCGGGACGGGAAGCCGTAGAGGTGGGCGCCGGAGACGGTCGCGAACAGCAGCGGGTCGGGCTGTTCGGCGACGACGGGCGCGAGGTCGATGTCCAGGGCGTCGAGCATCCGCTAAGCGTCCCAGAGGGCGCCGAGGGCGATCAGGTCGCCCCGGTACTCGATGCGGTCGGCCCACTCCGTCGGCCAGGCGTCGACGCCGTGGTAGGCGCCCGCGAAGGCTCCGGTCAGGCAGGCGATGGAGTCGGAGTCGCCGGAGGAGCAGGCGGCCCGGCGCAGCGCCATGACCGGGTCGTCGACGAACAGCAGGAAGCACAGCAGCCCGGTGGCCAGGGCCTCCTCGGCGATCCAGCCCTCCCCGGTGGCCAGGCACGGGTCGGTCTCCACCGACCCCTCCCGTACGGCCTGCTGGAGCCGTTCCAGCACGCCCAGGCACTCGTCCCAGCCGCGCGCGACGAAGTGCTCGGGGCTGGGGTCCTGGCCGCGGGTCCACAGGTCGCCGAGCCAGGTGTGGTGGTAGCGGGTGCGGTTCTCCAGGGCGTACGAGCGCAGCAGCCCGACCAGTCCGGTCGGCTCGGCGCCCTGGGCGAGCAGCCGTACGGCGTGCGCGGTGAGGTCGGAGGCGGCGAGCGCGGTGGGGTGGCCGTGGGTGAGGGCGGACTGCAACTGGGCGGCGCCGGCGCGCTGTTCCTCGCTGAGCCCCGGGGCGAGGCCGATGGGGGCGACGCGCATGTTGGCGCCGCAGCCCTTGGAGCCGATCTGGCTGGCGTCCTGCCACACGCGCCCTTCGGCCTTGAGCAGGTTGCAGGCGACCATGCAGGTGCGGCCCGGGGCGCGGTTGTTCTCGGGCGACTGGTACCAGTCGACGAACTCCTCGCGCAGCGGCCGCTCCAGCCGCTTGGGGGCGAGCACGCCCCGGTCCATGGCGGTGCGCAGTCCCTTGCCGACGGCGAGGGTCATCTGGGTGTCGTCGCTGACGATCGCCCGCTCGGGCAGGTCCATCTCCCGCCAGGGCCCGGACTTGGCGAGGATCGAGGGCACGTCGTTGAACTCGGTCGGGAAGCCCATCGCGTCCCCGAGGGCGAGACCGATGAGGGAACCGGTGGCGGCGAGCTTGTGCGTACGGGCGGTCATGCGGAGGGTCCTTCCGGGGCGGGCCGCAGCAGCGGTGGGTGGAGGGCGGTGGCGGTGCCCGCGCGGTAGAGCGCGGCCGGTTTGCCGCGCCCGCCGGTGAGCCGGGAGGCACCGGCGACCTGTTCGACGAACCCGGCGGTGGCGAGCACCTTGCGCCGGAAGTTGGGCCGGTCCAGGGCGGTGCCCCAGACGGCCTCGTAGACCTGCTGCAGCTCACCGAGGGTGAACTCGGGCGGGCAGAAGGCGGTGGCCAGGCAGGTGTACTCCAGCTTGGCGCCGACGCGTTCACGGGCGTCGGCCAGGATCCGGTCGTGGTCGAAGGCGAGGCCCGCGGCCCTGTCGTACGGCACCCAGCGGGCGTCCGCCGCGTCGCTGCCGCCGTGCGCCTCGGGGGCGTCGGGGAGCAGTGCGGTGAAGGCGACCGAGACGACCCGCATCCGGGGGTCGCGGTCCGGTTCGCTGTAGGTGCGCAGTTGTTCCAGGTGCAGTCCGACGACGTCGGCGAGCCCGGTCTCCTCGGCGAGTTCGCGGCGTGCGGCGGTCTCGGCGGCCTCGTCGGGCTGCACGAAGCCGCCCGGCAGCGCCCAGCGTCCGGCGTACGGCTCCTCCCCGCGCTCGACGAGGAGGACGTGCAGGGTGCCGTCGCGGATGGTGAACACGGCGAGGTCGACGGTGACGGCGAAGGGTTCGTAGGCGTGCTTGTCGTAGCCGGGCAGGTCGTTGCCGCTCATGGGAAAGACCCCCACCCCCTTTAATAGTCACCACGACTATAAAGGGGGTGGGGGTCGGTCACAAGCTCCTGGGGGCCGTCCCTTACAGGTCGACTTCCTTCATCAGCATGCCGACCTCGGTGTTGGACAGCCGGCGCAGCCAGCCCGACTTCTGGTCGCCCAGGGTGATCGGGCCGAAGGAGGTGCGCACCAGCTTCTCGACCGGGAACCCGGCCTCGGCCAGCATGCGGCGCACGATGTGCTTGCGGCCCTCGTGCAGGGTGACCTCGACGAGGTAGTTCTTGCCGGTCTGCTCGACCACCCGGAAGTGATCCGCGCGCGCGTAACCGTCCTCCAGCTGGATGCCGTCCTTCAGGCGCTTGCCCAGGTCGCGCGGGATCGGGCCGACGATGGCGGCGAGGTAGGTCTTCTTCACGCCGTACTTGGGGTGGGTCAGCCGGTGCGCCAGCTCGCCGTGGTTGGTGAGCAGGATGACGCCCTCGGTCTCGGTGTCGAGCCGGCCGACGTGGAAGAGCCGCGTCTCCCGGTTGGTGACGTAGTCGCCGAGGCACTGCCGCCCCTCCGGGTCCTCCATCGTGGAGACGACACCGGCGGGCTTGTTGAGCGAGAAGAACTGGTACGACTGGGTCGCCACGGTCAGGCCGTCGACCTTGACCTCGTCCTTCTCCGGGTCGACGCGCTTGCCCTGCTCCAGCACGATCTCGCCGTTGACCTCGACCCTGGCCTGCTCGATCAGCTCCTCGCAGGCGCGCCGGGAGCCGTAGCCGGCCCGGGCGAGGACCTTCTGCAGCCGCTCGCCCTCCTGCTCGGCGCCGGGGAAGGTCTTGGGCAGCTTGATGTCCTTCTTGCCCGCGTACCGCTCGCGGTTGCGCTCCTCCGTGCGGGCCTCGTACTCGCGGGAACGGGCCGGTTCCGTACGGCCGCGCCGCGGCTGGCCCTTCTTCGGCGCGCCCTTGGCGCCGCCGCGCGCCGCGCCGCCGCGCCCCGACTTCGGTCCGTCCGGGGAGGCGCCGGGGCCGACGTCGTAGCGGCGCTCCTCCGGGCGGGGCTTGCGGGGCCGGCCCTGGCCGCCCTGCTTCTGGTCCCGGTTGTTGCCGGCCCCGCGGTAGTTACCGCGTCCGCCGGTGCCGCCACTCTTGCCGCTGCCGCTGCTTCGCATCAAAGTTCCGTCGTCTTGTCGTCTGCGTCCTCGGAATCCGGAGCGTCCGGATCGAACGACGGCACGCCTTCCTGGGTCTCGGCCTCGATCGCCTCCGCCTCCGGGAGGAAGGGCGCGAGCTCCGGGAGTTCGTCCAGACCGCGCAGGCCCATCCGCTCCAGGAAGTAGTTCGTCGTCGTGTACAGGATCGCACCTGTTTCGGGTTCCGTGCCCGCCTCCTCGACCAGACCGCGCTGGAGGAGGGTGCGCATCACGCCGTCACAGTTGACTCCGCGCACCGCCGAGACGCGGCTGCGGCTGACCGGCTGGCGGTAGGCGACCACCGCGAGGGTCTCCAGGGCCGCCTGGGTGAGCCGGGCCTGCTGGCCGTCCAGGACGAAGCCCTCGACGGCGGCGGCGTACTCGGGGCGCGAGTAGAAGCGCCAGCCGCCGGCGATCATGCGCAGCTCGAAGCCGCGGCCCTGGACGGTGTACTCGTCGGCGAGGGCGCGCAGGGCGTCGGCGATCTGCCGCTTGGGCCGCTGGAGGATCTTGGCAAGGTGCTCCTCGGTCGCGGGCTCGTCCACGACCATGAGGATCGCCTCCAGGGCGGGCTTGAGGTCGAGGTCGGCGACGGTGCCGTTGGTCTCCTCGCTCACGGCTTCTTCTCCTCGTCCTTGTCCCCGGGCGCCTCGGGCGGCCGGTCGAACTCGTCGGTGACCAGGGGCTGAACCTCGCCGTCCCCGCCGGTCCAGCGCACGATGAGATCACCCAGGGCGGTCTCCTGGTCGAGGGCGACGGCCTTCTCCCGGTACAGCTCCAGCAGAGCCAGGAACCGGGCGACGACGGTGAGCGTGTCGTCGGTGTCCTCGACGAGCGCGCGGAAGCTGGCCTCGCCCAGCTCCTTCAGCCGGTCCACCACGATCCGCGCCTGCTCCTGCACGCTGACCAGCGGGGCGTGGATGTGGTCGACGTACACCTGCGGCTTGGGCTTGGGCTGCATCGCCTTCACGGCGAGCCTGGCGAACCCCTCGGCGCCGATGCTGATGACGACCTCGGGCAGCAGCTCGGCGTGGTGCGGCTCCAGACCGACGGTACGGGGGTAGCGCCGGGCCTCGTCCTCCAGGCGCTGATGGAAGATCTCGGCGATCTGTTTGTACGCCCGGTACTGCAACAGCCGCGCGAAGAGCAGGTCCCGCGCCTCCAGCAGCGCCAGGTCGGCCTCGTCCTCGACCTCGGCGACGGGCAGCAGCCGAGCCGCCTTGAGATCGAGCAGGGTGGCGGCGACCACCAGGAACTCGGTCGTCTCGTCCAGGTCCCAGTCCGGCCCCATGGCCCGGATGTGCGCCATGAACTCGTCGGTCACCTTGGACAGGGCGACCTCGGTGACGTCGAGCTTGTGCTTGGAGATCAGCTGCAGCAGCAGATCGAAGGGCCCCTCGAAGTTGGCGAGCCGAACCTTGAAGACCCCACCGTCTTCGTCAGCGGGCGCCTCGGATTCCCCGGCCCCCGCAGCAGACAGCCCGGCCCCGGCTTGGGGCTCCCCGAGCCCCTCGGGCTCCGACGCGCCGGTCCTGGGCGTCGACCCCGACGGCCGCACCCCGACACCCTCCGGCTCCCAGGACGCTCCGGCTCCCAGGACAGACGACCCCGCCCCGGCCTCGGACTCCCCGAACCCCTCCGGCCCGGACGCACCAGTCCTGGGCATCGGCCCCGACGGCCGCACCCCGTCACCCTCCGGCTCCCAGGACGCTCCGGCTCCCAGGACAGACGACCCCGCCCCGGCCTCGGACTCCCCGACGCTCTCGGGCCCGGACGCACCGGGGCGCGGGTCGCCGCAGGCGCTCGGGGGTGGTCCCGGAGCCCTCGGCCTCCGGGACGGCCGGCGGTGTGCGCGGCCCGTGCGGCTCGGAGTCTTCCGGAGCCGGTTCTCCCGGC
>NZ_FLSP01000174.1 GCF_900091315.1 Streptomyces sp. DI166 | reverse complement strand
AGATGGACGAGCCAGGCCCGGCCGTCGGCGGGGTCCGGCTCGCGGGCCACCAGGCCGAGGTCCTCCAGGGCACGCAGCTGACGGGACATGGTCGCCTTGCCGACGCCGATGTAGGCGGCCAGGTCGGTGGCGCGCTGCCGCCCGCACTCGTCGAGGCGGATCAGCAGACCGTACGCGGCGGACTCCAGGTCGGGGTGGACCTCCCGGGCCATCTCGCCCTGGCTGGCCCGGGCGCGCCGCAGCAGTACGGTCAACTCCCGCTCCAGGGACAGGAACTCGGGCGGGTCGCCCGGTCCGGGCGGGTCGCCGAACCCCCCGGACCCGGCCCGGCGCCCGTCGTCGTTTCCGTCTTCGCGCACGTCAGCCCCTGCCTCGGTTTCCCCGTACTGAAAGTTTCCGTCACATGCCGTCATCGCCGCAGCTCCGTCAGTATTTCTCAGGCGTAGACCAACGGCAGCCTCCGGGGCCTCTTCCACCCGTCGGCGCACGTCCGTAGCGTCCTACTCAGATCCCGCCTGGCATGCTCACGCCAACATTGTCGGGCGGTGGACCAACAGCGGGCCAACGGCGACCCGCCACCCCGTCCCGGGCCCGTACCCCCACTCCCCAGCATCTCTCCCCACCGTGCGTCACCGATCCTCCGGAGGCACGCTATGCCCGTGCACAGACCCGGATCACTCCGCCTCGTCCTGACCGGACTCCTGCTGACCGCGCTCTCCCTGAGCCTCGCCGCCACCCCCACTCCCCCGGCCTCGGCCGCCGAGGACACCCCCGCCCGCGGCTCCGCGTACATGGGCATGGGCGTCGCCTCCCACGACGGCGTCCACGGACTGCCCCGGGACACCCGCGTCACCCAGACGGAGGGCGTCGACGTCTCCTCCCACCAGGGCAACGTGGCCTGGGCCACGCTCTGGAGCGGCGGCGTGCGGTGGGCCTACGCGAAGGCCACCGAGGGCACGTACTACACCAACCCCTACTTCGCGCAGCAGTACAACGGCTCCTACAGCACCGGCATGATCCGCGGCGCCTACCACTTCGCCACCCCCGACACCGCCTCCGGCGCCGCCCAGGCCGACTACTTCGTCGACCACGGCGGCGGCTGGTCCCCCGACGGACGGACCCTGCCCGGCGCCCTGGACATCGAGTGGAACCCGTACGGCCCCGCCTGCTACGGCAAGTCGCAGGCCGCCATGGTCGCCTGGATCGGTGACTTCCTGAACCGTTACCGGGCCCGCTCCGGCCGGGACGCCGTCATCTACACCGCCACCAGCTGGTGGACCCAGTGCACCGGCGGCTACGCGGGCTTCGGCGCGTCCAACCCGCTCTGGATCGCGCGGTACGCCTCCACCGTGGGGCCGCTCCCCGCGGGCTGGAGCAACCACACGATGTGGCAGTACACCTCGACCGGCCCGACCGTCGGCGACCACGACCGGTTCAACGGCGCGCTGGACCGGGTGCAGGCCCTCGCTCACGGCTGACGGTACGACGGAGGCCCGGGTCTCCCTCACGAAACCCGGGCCTCCGCCTTCTTCCGGCAGCGTCCGTCACGCCGCCACCGGAACCTCCGGCTCGGCACCCTGCGTGGCCGGGGACAGCGCCAGCTCCAGGACCTGGCGGACATCGGTCACGGTGTGCACGTCGAGCTTGTCCAGCACCTCGGCGGGGACGTCGTCGAGGTCGGGCTCGTTGCGCTTGGGGATGATCACCGTGGTGACCCCGGCGCGGTGGGCGGCCAGCAGCTTCTGCTTCACCCCGCCGATCGGCAGCACCCGGCCGGTCAGGGAGACCTCACCGGTCATCGCCACATCGGTGCGGACCAGCCGGCCCGACAGCAGCGAGGCGAGCGCCGTCGTCATCGTGATGCCCGCGCTCGGGCCGTCCTTGGGCACCGCGCCCGCCGGGAAGTGGATGTGCACGCCCCGGTCCTTCAGGTCGCCGACCGGCAGCTCCAGCTCGGCGCCGTGGCTGCGCAGGAAGCTCAGCGCGATCTGGGCGCTCTCCTTCATCACGTCACCGAGCTGCCCGGTCAGCGTCAGACCCGCCGCGCCCGTCTCCGGGTCGGCCAGGGACGCCTCCACGAACAGCACGTCACCGCCGGCTCCGGTCACCGCGAGACCGGTGGCCACGCCCGGCACCGCCGTACGGCGCTCGGCCGGGTCCTGCGCCGACTCGGGCACGTGGTGCGGGCGCCCGATCAGACCGCGCAGGTCGTCCTCGGTCACCGTGTACGGCAGCTCCCGCTCACCCAGTTCGTGCTGGGCGGCGACCTTGCGCAGCAGCCGGGCGATCGAGCGCTCCAGGTTCCGTACGCCCGCCTCGCGGGTGTACTCACCGGCGAGCTTGCGCAGCGCGCCCTCGTCGATGACGACCTCGTCGCCGCTCAGACCCGCCCGCTCCAGCTGGCGCGGCAGCAGGTGGTCCCGCGCGATGACGACCTTCTCGTCCTCGGTGTAGCCGTCCAGGCGGACCAGCTCCATACGGTCGAGCAGGGCCTCCGGGATGGCTTCGAGCACGTTGGCGGTGGCGAGGAAGACCACGTCGCTCAGGTCGAGCTCGACCTCCAGGTAGTGGTCGCGGAAGGTGTGGTTCTGCGCCGGGTCCAGGACCTCCAGCAGGGCCGCGGCCGGGTCGCCGCGGAAGTCGGAGCCGACCTTGTCGATCTCGTCGAGCAGGACGACCGGGTTCATCGAACCGGCCTCCTTGATCGCCCGTACGATCCGGCCGGGCAGCGCGCCCACGTAGGTACGGCGGTGGCCGCGGATCTCCGCCTCGTCCCGGACGCCGCCGAGGGCGACCCGGACGAACTTGCGGCCCATGGCGTGCGCCACGGACTCGCCCAGCGAGGTCTTGCCGACGCCGGGCGGGCCGACCAGCGCGAGCACGGCACCGCCGCGCCGCCCGCCCACCACACCCAGACCGCGGTCGGCGCGGCGCTTACGCACGGCCAGGTACTCGGTGATCCGCTCCTTCACGTCCTCCAGGCCCGCGTGCTCGGCGTCGAGCACGGCCTTGGCACCCTGGATGTCGTAGGCGTCCTCGGTCCGCTCGTTCCACGGCAGTTCCAGGACAGTGTCCAGCCAGGTGCGGATCCAGGAGCCCTCCGGGGACTGGTCGCTGGACCGCTCCAGCTTGTCGACCTCCTTCAGGGCCGCCTCGCGGACCTTCTCCGGCAGGTCGGCGGCCTCGACGCGGGCGCGGTAGTCGTCGGACTCCTCGCCCTCCGTCTCACCGTTCAGCTCGCGCAGCTCCTTGCGCACGGCCTCCAGCTGGCGGCGCAGCAGGAACTCGCGCTGCTGCTTGTCGACGCCCTCCTGGACGTCCTTGGCGATGGTCTCGGCGACGTCCTGCTCCGCGAGGTGGTCGCGCAGGTGCTGGGTGGCGAGCTTGAGCCGGGCCACCGGGTCGGCGGTCTCCAGCAGCTCCACCTTCTGCTCGGTGGTGAGGAAGGGCGAGTAGCCGGAGTTGTCGGCGAGCGCGGAGACGTCGTCGATGGCCTGGACGCGGTCCACGACCTGCCAGGCGCCGCGCTTGCGCAGCCAGGAGGTGGCGAGCGCCTTGTACTCCTTCACGAGTTCCACGACATGCCCGGGCAGCGGATCCGGCGCGCGGTCGTCGACGACGGTGCCCTCGACCCACAGGGCCGCACCGGGCCCGGTCGTCCCGGCGCCGATCCTCACCCGCTCCCGGCCGCGGATCAGGGCACCCGGATCACCGTCGGCGAGCCGTCCGACCTGTTCCACGGTGCCCAGCACACCGGTACTCGCGTACGTGCCGTCGATGCGCGGAACCAGCAGCACCCGCGGCTTGCCCGGCTGGTTGCGGGCCGCGGCCTGCGCGGCCTCCACGGCGGCGCGCACATCCCCGTCGTTCAAGTCCAGCGGGACCACCATCCCGGGCAGCACGACCTCGTCGTCGAGCGGCAACACGGGCAGGGTGAGCGGGATGGACGTCGAAGCCATGATCTCCCCTTAGGCAGTCAAGTTGAGTTATGTCGACTCAATGCATGACGGCCGCGGAATGTTCCCGCGCTTCTGTTCGCTGTGAGCGATCACGTCGACGAGCCCGTGACCTGGGAGAACAGGGCTTGTCCCGGCCCCATTCCCGCTACGGCCGGACGGGTGGCCCAGTCCCCACTACAGCCAGAGCTGATTCCGCCCCGCCAGCACCCTGTCGTACACCGCCCGGATCCGCGGCCGCCGTACCGCCGGGTGCCGGGCCAGCGTGTGCAGGAAGATCCGTCGGTCCATTTCGAAGGTGTACGCCGGATGCGGAGGCAGGGGGTAGTCGTCCCGGAGGACTCCGGGCGGGAGGGTGCCCGAGGCCGGGAGGGGCGAGGTCTCCGGGGGCTCGGCGAGGTAGGCCCAGACCTCGGCGGACAGCGGGGCCACGGGGACGTCCGCCGAGGGCCGCCACGGCTCGCCCGTCACCGGGTCCCGTGGAACCAGGGCGATGTCGTGGCCGGAGACCGGGACGCCCGGACCCGCCAGGCCCACCGACTTCCGCACGGGCCCCATCGGCAGCACCGCGTCGGCCCCGCGGGCGAACGTCTCCGCGAGCAGACCGCCCGCCGGGAACGTCACGGGATCGCCCTCCGCGGCCACCACCAGGTGCGCCAGCGCCACCGCGACCGCCGCCACCCAGCGGCCGTCCCAGCCTCCGCCCGGTTCGACCGGCGGACGGGGCCGTACCCCGGGCACGGGGTCGACGGGGGCAGGACCACCGACCGACGCGACACGGCGTACCGCGCCCGGCTCCAGCCACACCGCCTGCCACATTCCGCAGTCGTCCACGCGCGTGCCCACCGCCGACGCGCACCGCTCGCACGCCAGGTTGGGGCCGTCCCTGCCGTCCAGGCCGACGCAGTACCCGTCGCAGCGCTCCGGGATCAGGACCGTGCCGCGGGAGTCGCCGGGCGCGAGGGCGATGCGGCCCGCCGCGCCGAAGGACACCGAGTACTCCGGCGCGTACACGCCGCGGGCCGCGGCCTCGTCCTCCTCTATCTCCTGCCGGCGCCGGTAAGGCGGGCCGGAGGGCAGCGGGTCGACGGCGTAGGTGCCCTGTTCCATCAGCGGCGGCAGCAGCTCGTGCCAGGACGAGTGATGGGCGTGCACAGGCAACGCGACCCGGAACACCGGGGCCGAAAGCGGCGCCTCGCATCCGGCGCACACGAAAACATCCACGAACCCTCCCCTGTACCGGGGGAATTCTCCACATGCCGCTCCACGCCTCCCAGCGATTTTCACGCCGCGGACCTGACAGGATGAGCGGATGCCCACTTCGTACGACATCCCTGAAGTCCTGGACCGTCGCGAAGGCCCCTACGGCGAGGTCGTGCTGCGGCGGCACGGGGAGCTGCTGCAGATCATCGCCAACGGCTGTTTCCTGATGGACACCTCCGACGGCCGCTCCGAGCGTCTGCTCGTCGACGCGGCGCGGGACGCGCTGGACGACCGCCCCGGCCCCGCCGTACTGATCGGTGGCCTGGGCGTCGGGTTCTCGCTCGCACACGCCGCGGCCGACCCGCGCTGGGGACGGATCACCGTGGTGGAACGCGAATCGGCCATTGTCGACTGGCACCGCTCGGGCCCTCTCTGCGGTCTCACCGAAGCGGCCCGACAGGATCCGCGTACCCGGATCCTGGAAATTGACCTGATCAAGTACGTCAATGAGACATCCGACACGTTCGACGCACTGTGTCTCGACATCGACAACGGCCCCGACTGGACCGTCACGGACGGGAACAACAGCCTCTACTCCGACTCCGGACTGGCAAGCTGCGCACGGCTGTTGAACCCCGGCGGGGTGCTCGCCGTGTGGTCGGCGCAGCCCTCTCCGGAATTCGAAGAATCCTTGCGGAATGCCGGGTTCAATCAGGTGCGTACCGAAGAGATCCCCGTTGCCCGGGGCGTTCCCGACGTCGTGCATCTCGCCGTCCGACCTGGATAGCCGAGCCACGGTGACTCCCCGTACGCTGCTGCCTTGGCGCGGATCATTCAAGCGTCAATCGCAGGCATGCCCGGGCATGTCGCACAAGACGGATCACCCCACGGATTCCGGAAAGCAACTTCAGGGGCGGGCGATGGAGCAGACACACACCTCCCACAACGGCACGGCGGCGAGCCCGGGCGCACAGCGCAGGGTTCTGGTGGTCGAGGACGATCCGACCATCGTCGACGCCATCGCGGCCCGCCTGCGTGCCGAGGGATTCCTCGTGCAGACCGCGGGCGACGGACCGTCGGCCGTGGACACGGCCGAGGCCTGGCAGCCCGATCTGCTGATCCTCGACATCATGCTGCCGGGCTTCGACGGCCTGGAGGTCTGCCGCCGCGTGCAGGCCCAGCGCCCGGTACCGGTGCTGATGCTCACGGCCCGCGACGACGAGACCGACATGCTGGTCGGCCTCGGCGTCGGCGCCGACGACTACATGACCAAGCCGTTCTCGATGCGGGAGCTGGCCGCCCGTGTGCACGTCCTGCTGCGCCGCGTGGAGCGGGCCGCGATCGCCGCCTCCACCCCGCGCAGCGGCATCCTGCGCCTGGGCGAGCTGGAGATCGACCACGCCCAGCGCCGGGTCCGCGTGCGCAGCGAGGACGTCCACCTCACGCCCACCGAGTTCGACCTCCTGGTGTGCCTGGCCAACACCCCGCGCGCGGTGCTCTCCCGCGAGCAGCTCCTGGCGGAGGTGTGGGACTGGGCCGACGCCTCCGGCACCCGGACCGTCGACAGCCACATCAAGGCGCTGCGCCGCAAGATCGGCGCCGAGCGCATCCGTACCGTGCACGGCGTGGGCTACGCCCTGGAGACCCCGACGCCATGAGCGAGGGGCCGGCGCGGAGAGGCCCCGGGGAGCCCTGGGGCGGCGTACGCCCGTTCTCGATCAAGACCAAGCTCGGCGCGCTGGTCGTCATCTCGGTCCTGATCACCACGGGTCTGTCGATGATCGCGGTGCGCACCCAGACCGAGCTGCGCTTCATCACGGTCTTCTCGATGATCGCCACACTGCTCATTACGCAGTTCGTGGCGCATTCGCTCACCGCGCCGCTGGACGAGATGAACGCGGTGGCCCGCTCCATCTCGCACGGCGACTACTCGCGCCGGGTGCGCGACAACCGCAAGGACGAGCTGGGCGACCTGGCCGAGACGATCAATGTCATGGCCGACGAGCTGGAGACCCAGGACCGCCAGCGCAAGGAACTGGTCGCCAACGTCTCGCACGAGCTGCGCACCCCCATCGCGGGACTGCGCGCGGTGCTGGAGAACATCGTGGACGGCGTCACCCAGGCCGACCCGGAGACCATGCGCACCGCGCTGAAGCAGACCGAGCGCCTGGGCCGCCTGGTGGACACGCTGATGGACCTGTCCCGCATCGACAACGGCGTGGTCCCGCTCAGGGCCCGCCGCTTCGAGGTGTGGCCGTATCTGTCGGGCGTACTGAAGGAGGCCAACATGGTGGCCTCCACACGCGCGGGCATCGCCTCCGGCTCGGGCGGCCACACGCGTACCGACGTCCACCTGCACCTCGACGTCTCCCCGCCGGAGCTGACTGCGCACGCGGACCCCGAGCGGATCCACCAGGTGGTGGCCAACCTCATCGACAACGCGGTCAAGCACAGCCCGCCGCACGGCCGGGTGACGGTGAAGGCCCGGCGCGGGGAGCGGCCCCAGTCGCTGGAACTGGAAGTACTGGACGAGGGACCCGGCATCCCGCGCTCGCAGTGGCACCGGGTCTTCGAGCGGTTCAACCGCGGTGCGGTGCCCTCTCCGCACGGTCCGGGCAGCGACGGCGGCACCGGTCTCGGCCTCGCCATCGCCCGCTGGGCGGTGGATCTGCACGGCGGCCGGATCGGAGTGGCCGAAAGCGAGCGGGGTTGCCGGATTCTTGTCACTCTTCCGGGAGAGCCTTCCGCGTCGAGTTGACGTATGGTTCGAATCCGAGCCACAAGATCCACGGGCATCCGGGCAGACGGACACGTGTGATCAGGCCAAGGCCCGCGCCTTCCGCGCGCCCGGCCTGCGGCGACGCGTACCCCGATCAGCGAAACCTCGCTTGTTTCCCGCCATTTCAAAGCCCGAAACACGCTTTCCGATGTGACTTACGCGACGATGAACCGGCCCGACCTGACCTTCCCGGCCATGGAGGCGTAGCCTTTATTCCCGCTGTCCATCACCTTGTGAAGCGGAAGAGGGCGGTTGCCGCCGTGTCGCCACAGTCCCCCAGTAACGCATCGAGCTCCCCCAGCCTTCGGCCGGGCGGTACCCCCACGACCGACGCAGACCAAGCGGGCAAGAACCCCGCAGCCGCGTTCGGTCCGAACGAGTGGCTCGTCGACGAGATCTATCAGCAGTACCTCCAGGACCCGAATTCGGTAGACCGCGCCTGGTGGGACTTCTTCGCCGACTACAAGCCGGGGGCCGCACCAGGCTCGGCTCCCGCGGGCAGCACCGCCGCGGCGCCCGCCCCGGCTCCGGCAGCTCCCGCCGCCCCGGCCACGC
>NZ_FLSP01000173.1 GCF_900091315.1 Streptomyces sp. DI166 | reverse complement strand
CCAATGCCTGTCTGGACGGGCTGATCGAGGCACGCCGTACCCGTGGCCTCGCAGGCACCGCCATCGCCTGGGGCCCGTGGGCCGAGGCCGGTATGGCCGCCGATGCGGAGGCAGCGGAGGCGCTGCGCCGCCGTGGCCTGATCGCACTCGATCCCGAGCGCGGGGTCGGAGCCCTGGCACGGGCGGTTTCCGGCTCCGATCCGGTCGTCGTGGTCGCCGATGTGGACTGGGCCCGTTTCACCCCGGCCTACACCAGCGTCCGCCCCAGCCCCCTCCTGACCGGCATCCCGGAAGCCCAGCCCGCACCCCACGACAGCCCGACCGGAGACGGAACCGCCACCAGCCTGCGCGAACGACTCGCAGCCCAGTCGCCCGACGAACGCCGCCAGGCCCTGCTGGACCTGGTGCGCAGGCGGGCCGCAGAGGTGCTGGGACACGGTGATCCCGGAGCCGTCGGATCGGCGCAGGCGTTCAGGGAACTCGGTGTGGACTCCTTGACCGCCGTGGAGCTGCGCAACCGGCTCTCCGCGGACGCCGGGACGAAGCTGCCGAGCACGCTCGTCTTCGACCACCCGACGCCGCGTCATCTGGCCGCGTTCCTGGACGAGGAACTGTTCGGCGCGGAGGAGGCCGAGGCGGAGAGTGCGCTGGTCGCCGAGTTGGACCGGCTGGCCGCCACGATTTCAAGGCTTTCCCCAGAGAACAGCGCCAGGGCTCTCGCCCAGGCACGTTTGCGCAGCATGCTGACGGAGCTGGGTGATCAGAGCGAGGCCGATGCCAAGGCCACGGTCTCCCAGCAGCTTGAGGCGGCGTCGGACGACGAGATCTTCGACTTCATCAATCGGGAGCTCGGCCGGTCCTGAACGCCTGCGTCGCAGCCGTAGCAGGCCGAACCGTTCCTACTGCCGACAACGTATGGGGCAAGTTCCAATGGCGAATGAAGACAAGCTCCGGGACTACCTCAAGTGGGTCACCGCCGACCTCGCCGAGACGCGGCGCCGGCTTCAGGAGCTGGAGTCGCGCGGGGACGAGCCCATCGCCATCGTCGGGATGAGCTGCCGCTTCCCCGGCGGGGTGCGGTCCCCCGAGGACTACTGGCAGCTCCTCGCCGACGGCGTGGACGCCATCTCCGCGTGGCCCACCGACCGCGGCTGGGACACCGATGCCCTCTACGACCCCGAATTCCGCCGCCAGGACGGCAGTTACGCCCGCGAGGGCGGCTTCCTGACCGGCGCGGGGGACTTCGACGCCGCGTTCTTCGGGATCTCCCCGCGTGAGGCCCTCGCGATGGACCCGCAGCAGCGGCTGCTGCTGGAGACGTCCTGGGAGGCCTTCGAACACGCGGGCATCGACCCGGAGTCGGCGCGTGGCGGTCGCGCCGGAGTCTTCGTCGGCGCCGGGAACCAGGAGTACGGCGCGGGCCTGACCGACGTCCCCGACGACGTACGCGGCCACCTGCTCACCGGCAACTCCACGTCTGTGGTCTCCGGCCGCGTGTCGTACGCACTGGGCCTGGAGGGCCCGGCGGTGACGGTGGACACGGCCTGTTCGTCGTCGCTGGTGGCGCTGCATCTGGCGGTGCAGGCGCTGCGCAACGGCGAGTGCGATCTCGCCCTCGCGGGCGGTGTGACGGTGATGTCGACGCCGGGTGTCTTCGTGGAGTTCTCCCGGCAGCGGGGCCTGGCCGCCGACGGCCGCTGCAAGCCGTTCGCCGAGGCCGCGGACGGCA
This sequence comes from Streptomyces sp. DI166, assembly GCF_900091315.1. GTDB lineage: Bacteria > Actinomycetota > Actinomycetes > Streptomycetales > Streptomycetaceae > Streptomyces > Streptomyces fuscus. The sequence goes on along the minus strand of NZ_FLSP01000173.1, from coordinate 7,317 downwards.
CCGGCTGGTCCGAGGGTGTCGGCATGCTCCTCGTGGAGCGGCTGTCCGACGCGCGGCGGAACGGGCACCGGGTACTCGCCGTGGTCCGGGGCTCGGCCGTCAACCAGGACGGCGCCTCCAACGGCCTGACCGCCCCCAACGGCCCCTCCCAGCAGCGCGTCATCCGCGCCGCCCTCGCCGGAGCGGGCCTCGCCCCCGCCGACGTGGACGCCGTCGAGGCACACGGCACCGGGACCACGCTGGGCGACCCCATCGAGGCCCAGGCCCTCCTCGCGACCTACGGCCGGGACCGCGAACAGCCTCTGTGGCTCGGCTCGGTGAAGTCCAACATCGGGCACACCCAGGCCGCCGCCGGTGTCGCGGGCGTGATCAAGATGGTCCTCGCGCTCCAGCACGGCGTGCTGCCCCGCACCCTGCACGTGGACGAACCGACATCGCACGTCGACTGGTCGGCCGGCGCCGTCGAACTCCTCACCGACGCCCGGGAATGGCCCGCGCGTGAGGACCGTCCGCGCCGTGCCGCCGTGTCCGCGTTCGGCGTCAGCGGCACCAACGCCCACACCGTCCTGGAAGAGGCACCCCAGGAGGAGGCCCCTGAGCCCGCTGCCCCCGTCGGGCACGTCATGCCGTGGGTGCTGTCCACCCGTACCCCTGACGCCCTGCCCGCCCAGGCCGCCCGCCTCCTCGCCCATCTGCGCGAACACCCCGAGACCCGTCCGCTCGACCTCGCCTGGTCACTCGCCGCGACCCGTTCCGCGCTGACCTACCGCGCCGCCGTCATCGGCACCGGCCACGACGACCTCCTCGCCGGACTCACCGCCCTCGCCGACGGCACCCCCACCGACGCGACCGTCACCGGCACCGCCCAGCCCGACGGCCGCACCGCTTTCCTGTTCGCGGGCCAGGGCTCGCAACGACTCGGCATGGGACGGGAGTTGTACGACACGTACCCCGTCTTCGCCGACACCTTCGACGCGGTGGACGCGGAACTGCCCTTCGACCTCAAGGCGGTTGTCTTCGGCGACGACGCCGAACGGCTGCACCGCACCGAGTACGCCCAACCCGCGCTCTTCGCCCTCGAAGTGGCCCTGTTCCGGCTGGTGGAGTCCTGGGGCGTCCGCCCCGACGTCCTCGCCGGGCACTCGATCGGCGAGATCGCCGCCGCGCATGTGGCCGGGGTGTGGTCGCTGGCCGACGCCACTCGCCTGGTCGCCGCGCGTGGCCGGTTGATGCAGGCGCTGCCCGAGGGCGGTGCCATGGTCGCCGTGGAGGCGTCGGAGGACGAGGTACGGCCCCTGATCGGTGAGCGGGTCGGCATCGCCGCCGTCAACGGCCCTCGGTCCGTCGTCGTCTCCGGCGCCGCCGAGGCCGTGGAATCCGTGGCCGCGCACTTCCGCGAGCAGGGCCGCAAGGTCACCGCGCTGCGCGTCAGCCACGCCTTCCACTCACCGCTGATGGAGCCGATGCTGGCCGAGTTCCGCACTGTGGCCGAGAGCCTCGCCTACGCGGAGCCCGCCCTCCCCGTCGTCTCCACCGTCACCGGCACCACCGCGAGCGCCGACGACCTGCGCGACCCCGAGTACTGGGTGCGCCACGTCCGCCAGAGCGTCCGGTTCGCCGACGCCGTACGCACCCTCGCCGCCCGCGGTGTCACCCGCTACCTGGAACTCGGCCCCGACGGCACCCTCACCGCACTCGCCCAACAGGTCCCCGGCGCCGCCGAACAGACCGGCGGTGGCGACGCGACCCTGTTCACGGCGACCCTGCGCAAGGACCGCGACGAGCCCACCTCCGCCGTCACGGCGCTCTCCCGACTCCACGCCCACGGCGCCTCCGTCGACTGGTCGGCCCTCCTGCCCGGCGGACAGCGCGTCCCCCTGCCGACGTACGCCTTCCGGCACCGCCGCTACTGGCTCGCCGACCACGGCCGTCCGGCGGCCCTCGCCACCGCAGGCGAAGGGGACGCCGAGTTCTGGGACGCCGTGGAACGCGGCGACCTCGGTACCCTCGCCGGCTCGCTCGGCATCGACCCCGAGTCCCTCGACGCCGTCGCGCCCGCCCTGTCGGAGTGGCGTCGCCGCCGCCGGCAGCGCGCCCGCACCGACGCCTGGCTGTACCGGCCGCACTGGCAGCCCCTCGAACCGTCCGCCGACACCCCGCTCACCGGCCGCTGGCTCGTCATCGCCCCCGAGGGCACGACCGGCCTCGACCCTCTGCTGACGGCCCTTGCCGCGCGCGGTGCGGAGCCCGTCGCGCGCGAACTCCCAGTCTCGGTACTCACCGAACGCGCCGCACTTGGCGCGGAGTTGACGGGCTTGGCCACCGGCATCGTCCTGATAGCCCCCACCGCCGACACGGCCCAGGCCTGCGCCACCGTCGCCACACTGCTCCAGGCGTCCGGGGACGTGGGTTTCCAGGGCCGGGTGTGGGTGTTGACGCGGGGTGCGGTGTCGGTGGGCCGTTCGGACGGCGCGCCGGATCCGGCGCAGGCCGCGGTGTGGGGCCTGGGCCGGGTCGCGGCACTGGAGTACCCGGACCGCTGGGGCGGTCTGATCGACCTGCCCGACACTCTCGACCGACGCTCCGCACAGCGCCTCACCTCTGTGCTGGCGGGCGGCACCGCCGACGAGGATCAGCTGGCTGTGCGGCCTTCGGGTGTCTTCGGGCGCCGGCTGGAGCGGGTCGCCTCCGACGGCGCCCAGGCCTGGCAGCCTCAGGGAACGGTGCTCGTGACCGGTGGCACCGGTGCGCTCGGCGCGCGGGTGGCGCGTTGGGCGGCCGAACAGGGCGCGGAGCACCTGGTGTTGGTCAGCCGTCGAGGGCCGGACGCGCCGGGCGTGACCGATCTGCGAGGTGAGCTGGAGTCGGCGGGCGCGCGGGTGACGGTCGTGGCATGTGACGTGGCCGACCGTGAGGCGTTGGCCGGGCTGCTGGCGGAGCATCCGGTCGATGCCGTCGTACACACGGCCGGTGTGCTGGACGACGGTGTGATCGACGCACTGTCGCCGGAGCGCTTCGCGGGCGTACTGCGGGCCAAGGCGCTGGCCGCGCTGCACCTGGACGAGCTGACCCGCGACCGTGAGCTGGACGCCTTCGTCCTCTTCTCCTCCTTCGCGGGAAGCATCGGCGCGGCAGGTCAGGGCAATTACGCCGCCGCCAATGCGTTCCTCGACGCCCTCGCCGAACGCCGCCGCGCAGCCGGTCTGCCCGCCACCTCGCTGGCCTGGGGCCCATGGGCCGACGGAGGCATGGCCGACGACACGGCCTCCGCCGCCCGCATGCGCCGCGGCGGCGTCCTCCCGCTGAAGGCCGACACCGCTCTCGACGTCCTCGGCCGTACGGCCACCCACCCGGCCCCCGCCATGGTCGTCGCGGACCTCGACTGGGCCGACTTCGCCCCGGCGTTCACCGCGTCCCGCCCCAGCCCGCTCCTCGCCTCCCTGCCCGAGGCACGCGCCGCCGCCGAGGGCAGGGCCGACGGCTCCGGGCACCCCGGCCCCGAGGACCGCGCCGGACTCCTCGGCCGACTGACCCGACTGACCCCCGCCGAACAGGACCGCGTCCTGCTGGAGACCGTCCAGTCCTGTGCTGCCGCGGTCCTCGGCTATCCCGGCCCCGAACAGGTCACCGCCGAGCGCGCCTTCCGCGACCTGGGCATCGACTCCCTCACCGCAGTGGAGCTCCGCAACAGCCTCGTCACCCTGACCGGGGCCACCGGCCTCGCCGCAACCGTCGTGTTCGACTACCCGACCCCGGTGGCGCTGGCCCGCCATCTGCGCGAGGCACTGCTCGGCACCCTCGCCGAGACCGCCGCGCCGACGACCGTGGCCGTGCCGGTGTCCGACGACCCTGTGGTCATCGTGGGCATGGCGTGCCGCTTCCCGGGTGGGGTGAGCGACCCGGAGAGCATGTGGCGGCTGCTGTCCGAGGGCGGCGACGCGGTGGGGCCCTTCCCCGCCGACCGGGGCTGGGACCTGTCCGCGCTGTACGACCCCGATCCCGAACGCCCGGGCACGAGCTACGTCGACGTCGGAGCGTTCCTCGACGGCGCCGGCCGCTTCGACGCCGGCTTCTTCGGGATGAGCCCGCGTGAGGCGCTGGCGGCGGACCCGCAGCAGAGGCTGCTGCTGGAGACCTCCTGGGAGGCGCTGGAGCGGGCCGGAATCGCCCCGGGCGCCCTGCGAGGCAGCCGTACGGGTGTCTTCGCGGGGACCAACGGCCAGGACTACGCGGGAGTGCTCGTCGCCTCGGGCGAGGACGTCGGAGGGTACATCGGCACGGGGAACGCGGCGTCGGTGCTGTCGGGCCGGGTGTCGTACGTGCTGGGTCTGGAGGGCCCGGCGGTGACCGTCGACACGGCCTGCTCGTCGTCGCTGGTCGCCCTGCATCTGGCGGTCCAGGCACTGCGTTCCGGTGAGTGCGACCTCGCTCTCGCGGGCGGTGTCACCGTGATGTCGACGCCGGGTGCGTTCGTGGAGTTCTCGCGACAGCGGGGGCTCGCTGCTGACGGCCGGTGCAAGGCCTTCGCCGAGGGTGCCGATGGTACGGGCTGGGGCGAGGGCGTGGGTGTCCTGGTCGTGGAGCGGCTGTCCGACGCCCGCCGCCTCGGACACCGGGTGCTGGCGGTGGTCGCCGGTTCGGCGGTGAACCAGGACGGTGCGTCGAATGGCCTTACGGCGCCGAACGGTCCGTCGCAGCAGCGGGTGATACGTGCCGCTCTCGCGGGCGCCGGGCTGAAGCCGTCGGACGTCGACGCCGTGGAGGCCCACGGCACCGGCACCTCCCTCGGCGACCCCATCGAGGCCCAGGCGCTCCTCGCCACGTACGGGCAGGACCGGCCCGGCGAACGGCCGTTGTGGCTGGGGTCGGTGAAGTCCAACATCGGTCACACGCAGGCTGCCGCCGGTGTCGCCGGGGTCATCAAGATGGTCCTGGCCATGCGGCACGGGGTGCTGCCGCGCACCCTGCACGTGGACGAACTGTCGTCCCGCGTCGACTGGTCGGCCGGGACTGTGCAGGTGTTGTCGCAGCCGCAGGACTGGCCGGACTCCGGACATGCGCGCCGCGCGGCCGTGTCGGCGTTCGGTGTCTCCGGGACGAACGCCCACGTCATCCTGGAGCAACCCCTCACGGATGAGGCGCCGGTGACGGTCGAGCCGGAACCGGCGTTGGTGCCCTGGGTGGTGTCCGGGCGCACCCGGGACGCGCTGCAGGCGCAGGCCGGGCGGCTGGCCGAGTTCGTCGACCGGAGCGGTGATGTGTCGCCGGTCGAGGTGGGCGCGGCGCTGGTGCGGTCGCGGTCGGTCTTCGAGCACCGGGCCGTGGTCTGGGGCGCCGAGCGACAGGACCTGGTGACCGCCCTGCGGTCCGCCGCCGCAGGGGAGACGCCCGGAGCCGGGGTGGTCGGCTCGGTGGGGGAGAGCGGTCGTACGGCTTTCCTGTTCGCGGGACAAGGGTCGCAACGGCTTGGTATGGGGCGAGAGTTGTACGAGGCGTATCCCGTCTTCGCTGATGCCTTCGATGCCGTATGCGCTCACCTGGACGCCGAACTGCCGCGCCCGTTGCGGGAGGTGGTCTTCGGGGACGACCGGGAGGTACTGAACCGCACCGAGTACGCGCAGCCTGCGCTGTTCGCGCTTGAGGTATCGCTGTTCCGGTTGCTGGAGTCGTGGGGTGTGCGGCCGGACGTGCTCGCGGGGCACTCGATCGGTGAGATCGCTGCCGCGTATGTGGCGGGGGTGTGGTCGCTGGCGGATGCGTGCCGTCTGGTTGCTGCGCGGGGCCGGTTGATGCAGGCGCTTCCGGCGGGCGGTGTGATGGTGGCGGTGCAGGCCTCGGAGGGCGAGGTGTTGCCTCTGCTCACAGGCGAGGTGGGTATCGCCGCTGTCAACGGGCCGAACGCTGTGGTCGTCGCGGGCGGGGCGGAGGCTGTGAACTCGGTTGTCAGCCGCTTCCGGGAGCAGGGCCGCAAGGTCACTGCCCTGCGTGTGAGCCATGCTTTCCACTCGCCGCTGATGGAGCCGATGCTCGCGGAGTTCCGTGAGGTCGCTGCGAGCCTGTCCTACGACCGCCCGAAGCTCCCCCCTGGTCTCCACGGTCACCGGACTCCCTGCCACCGACGAGGAGCTGACCTCCCCCCAGTACTGGGTCGACCACGTCCGCCGCACCGTCCGCTACGCCGACGCCGTACGCACCCTGGCCGACGAGCACGCCACCGCCCGCTTCCTGGAACTGGGCCCCGACGGGACCCTGAGCGCGCTCGGGCAGGACTGCGCGGACGGCAAGCTGTTCGCCCCGGTGCTGCGCAAGGACCGCCCGGAGGCGGAGTCGGTCCTGTCGGCCGTTGCCGCCGCGTTCACCCTCGGCACCGAGGCCGACTGGTCCGCGCTCTTCCCGGCCGTCACGGCACCGGTGGACCTGCCGACGTACGCCTTCCAGCACGAGACGTACTGGCCGGCCCCCACACGCACGGAGAAGGCCACCGGCGCGGGTGAGATCGACACCCGTTTCTGGGAGGCGGTCGAGCGCGAGGATCTGGAGTCGCTGGCCGGGGAGCTGGATCTGGAGGCCGAGGTGGTGGGCCAGGTACTGCCCGCCCTGACCTCATGGCACCGCCGGAGCCGGGAACAGGCAGACCTGGAGGCCCTGCGCTACCGCGTCGCCTGGCACCCCCTCACCGGCGCCCCCATCGCCACCGCCACCGCCCTCTCCGGACGCTGGCTGGTGATCGAGCCCACCGAGCCCACCGAGGCCGCCTGGGCTCGCTCGGTGACCGACGCACTCATCGCCCACGGCGCCGAGGTCGAGCGCCTGCCCTACGAGAGCGGCACCGACCGTAGCGACCTCGCGGCGCTTCTTTCCGCCGTCGGGCCCGTCGCGGGCGTGGTGTCGCTGCTCGCCCTCGCCGACGGCACGCACGACGGCACTCCTGCGGCCGTCTCCGCCACTCTCACCCTCGTTCAGGCGCTCGGCGATGCCGGGGTGACGGCGCCGTTGTGGGCCGCGACGCGGGGCGGGGTGTCGGTGAGCCGGGCCGATGGCGCGCCCGATCCCGTACAGGGCGCCGTGTGGGGGCTCGGTCGGGTTGCCGCACTGGAGATCCCCGCGCGTTGGGGCGGCCTCATCGACCTCCCCGCGTCCGTCGACAGCCGCACCGCCGGCCGTCTCGTCGCCGTGCTGGCCGGCATCGGGGAGGAGGACCAGGTCGCGGTCCGGGCGTCCGGCGTCTTCGGCCGTCGCCTCGAACACGCCACCTCCCACAACGACGCCGCGTCCTGGCGGCCGCGGGGGTCGGTGTTGGTGACGGGTGGTACGGGG
>NZ_FLSP01000172.1 GCF_900091315.1 Streptomyces sp. DI166 | reverse complement strand
GACCCGGACCTCAACGAGTCGGCCCTCTCCGGCCACGACCTGATCGTCCGCGAACTGGGCGCCACGGTCGTCGAGGAGTTCACCAACGAATGACGTGACCGAACGGAACGCGAGCGCCAACGGGAGCGCCAACGCGAGCGCGGACGCGGCGAACGGCCACCGGCGCGGGGGCACACGGCCCGCCCACTTCGTGCGAACACACAACCCCCACCCCACCCCCCTTCAGCGACCCGCACAATCCCCCCACCCCCGCTCCGGATAGGCTGACCCCGTGAAGGTCCTCGTCATCGGCAGCGGCGCCCGCGAACACGCCCTGTGCCGCTCCCTGTCCCTCGACCCCGACGTCACCGCGCTGCACTGCGCCCCCGGCAACGCCGGCATCGCCGAGGTCGCCGAGCTGCACCAGGTCGACGCCCTGGACGGCGCCGCCGTCGCCGCGCTCGCCACCGAGCTGGGTGCCGAGCTGGTCGTGGTCGGCCCGGAGGCGCCCCTGGTCGCCGGTGTCGCCGACGCCGTGCGCGCCGCGGGCATCCCGGTCTTCGGCCCCTCCAAGGAGGCCGCGCAGATCGAGGGCTCCAAGGCGTTTGCCAAGGACGTCATGGCCGGTGCCGGGGTGCCCACCGCCCGGTCGTACGTCTGCACGACGCCCGAGGAGGTCGACGAGGCCCTCGACGCCTTCGGTGCCCCCTATGTCGTCAAGGACGACGGTCTCGCCGCCGGCAAGGGCGTCGTCGTGACCGCCGACCTGGAGGCCGCGCGGGCGCACGCCAACGCCTGTGAGCGCGTGGTCATCGAGGAGTTCCTGGACGGCCCCGAGGTCTCCCTGTTCGCCATCACCGACGGCGAGACGGTCCTGCCGCTCCAGCCCGCCCAGGACTTCAAGCGGGCCCTGGACGGCGACGAGGGCCCGAACACCGGCGGCATGGGCGCGTACTCCCCGCTGCCGTGGGCCGACCCGAAGCTGGTGGAGGAGGTCCTGGAGACCGTTCTCCAGCCGACCGTCGACGAGATGCGGCGGCGGGGCACGCCGTTCTCGGGGCTGCTGTACGCGGGGCTCGCGATCACCTCGCGCGGGGTCCGCGTGATCGAGTTCAACGCCCGGTTCGGCGACCCGGAGACCCAGGTCGTCCTCGCCCGCCTCAAGACGCCGCTCGCCGGTGTCCTGCTGGCCGCGGCCAAGGGCGACCTCGCCGACCTGGAGCCCCTGCGCTGGAGCTCCGACGCCGCCGTCACCGTGGTCGTCGCCAGCCACAACTACCCCGGCACCCCGCGCACCGGCGACCCGATCACCGGTCTCGACGAGATCGCCGCGCAGGACGCCCCGCACGCGTACGTGCTGCACGCGGGCACCAAGAAGGACGGGGACGCCGTGGTCAGCGCGGGCGGCCGGGTCCTGTCGGTCACCGCGACCGGCGCCGACCTCACTGAGGCCCGTGAGCGCGCCTACCGCGCGGTCGGCCGGATCCGCCTCGACGGCTCCCAGCACCGCACCGACATCGCCGCGAAGGCGGCCGCCGAGTAGGCCCACGACGGCCCAACAAGCGGCTAGGCCACGACGGCCCAACAAGCGACTAGGCCCACGACGGCCCAAAAAGAGCGAACCCGACAGGCCCCGGCTCCGTCTCAGGAACCGGGGCCTGACGCTTGCCGTTGGCCAAGTAGCCGCCTGCCGTTCGCCATACACCTTTCCCCATAGCCATTCCATCGGGTGAGCGATGCGCTATCCGGCTGACGCAGCCCGGGGCCCCAACTATGGTGCCGCGCATGCGTTCCGGCACTTGGCCCACCGGCATTGCGATGTCGGCGGGTGGTGCCACAGTGGGGGAGTGACCAACACCAGGACAGGTGGGACAGGCGGCGCCGGATCGGCCCGCGCGACGGGGAGGGGGTGAGGTTCGGTCGTGACCGGTATGGGTGTGGAAGCGGGCGCGCAGGCCGCGCGTTCGCGTGCGCTGGCGGTGCTGCGGATCCGCAGCCGGGCACTGGCCGTCGCCCTGCTGCCCGCCGCGCTGGCCGTGGTGCTGCTGGTCGGCGGCTCCACCGGGCATCTGGTGGGTCCCGGCTGGGACGCCGCGCGGTGGGTGGTGACGTGTCTGGCCGTGCTCGTCCTGCCGGCCGCGGCCGCGATCGCGCTGGTCGTGGCCCGGTCCCGGCCCGCGGTCAGTCCCACGGTCGCGATACCGGAGGAGTCGGCCCCCGACCTGTACCGCATGGTGCGCGACCTGGCCGACCGGCTCGATGTGCCGGCACCCTCCGCGATAGCCCTGACCCCGGACTGCGACAGCTGGCTGGAGGACCGTACGCACCCGGCGCACGGCCCGCCCCCGGCGGAGGACCGCGACGAGCTGACCAGCGGAGGGCGGCGCGGGCCGCACCGCCGGGCGGTAGCGGCCCCGGTGCTGGTCATCGGCTCGCCGTTCCTGTGGTGGATGCGCGTCGGCGAACTGCGCGCGGTCCTCGCGCCGGTCGTGGCCGGTACGGGCCCCTCCGCCCACCCCGACATAGCCGCCGCCCGCCGTTTCGTACGGGGTCTGGACGCGGCGGTCGCGGTCGCCGCGGCGCCGAACCGGGGGCCGCTGGCCCGGACCGTGCTGGCCGGGGTCGGCCGGGTGGCCCGGCTGCTGCTGCGCAGTTGCCGGGAGCACGCGGCGGAGATGGAGCGGGGCGTGGCCGCGGCGGCGGCCGAGCGTGCACAGGCTGTGGATTACGGGCTGCGCATCGTCGCCCAGGAGCAGGTGGGCCTGGCGTACGCGGGCTGGGACCGACTGCTGACCCGGGTGGCGCTCCCGGCCTGGCGGATGGGCCGCTGGCCGGCCCGGCTGGACGCGGGTGTGGTGGCGGCCCTGACGGAGCTGTCCCGACGGGACCGGCTGGCCGAGGGGTTCGCCTCCCGGCTCGGCGAACGCCCCGCCTGCGATCTGCTGGAGGAACCGGGGGCGGTGGACGAGGCGGCGTCCCTGCTGGCCGCGCGGCTCTTCCACGGCGGCCCCGCCGAATCCGGCCCCGACTGGTCCCCGGTGGACTGGCAGGAGTACCCGGAGGAGGTCGTGGACCGCAAGTGGCGCACCGACGCCGCCCGTCTGCACAAGGTCCTCGACTCCCTGGGCGTACGCACTCCGGACCCGCAGACCAACGGCCCCACCCTCTCCCGCGTACTGGACCACCTCTCCGCGCCGGACGAGGCGCCGAGCCGGAAGACGGAGCCCGACCCCGACGAGCCCGAGCGGGAGCGCTGCGCCACCCTCGCCGCGGGCCTGACCGCCGAGCTGGCCCGCGAGGAGGCCGCCGCCCCGGTCGCCGCCGCCCCCGCACCCGCCGACCCCACCGCCCTGTGGGACGACGCGACCCTCCCGCTCTTCCCGCTCCAGCCCCCGCGCTCGGCGCGCGAACTCCTCGCCGACCACGTCACCGCGATGGTCTGCTGCGCCGCCATGGACACCGCGGGCGCCACCCCCGGCCTGGACTGGCTGGACGGTCCCACGCTGCTGCTCGGCGGTGAGCGCGCCGCCGATCTCGCGCCCCGCGTCCTCAGCCTGATCGAGGACGGCGACCCGGACCCCCTGCGGGCCTGGCTGGTCGAGTCCGGCATACGGCCGGAGAAGCCGGTCCGCCTCGTCTGACGCGCCCGTGGCCCCGAGTCCGACCGGAGCCCCGCGTTCCACTTTCGGCCAATTCGCAACGAATAGTGACAGCATGCGTGCGCAATGTGATGTGCTGGGATCGTTCGCGCACATGGCAAGGGCTTGTGCCTACGACCGTCACGACCGCGCCATATGCCGAGGACCCATTCCGCACACCAGTACGTACACGACCACGGGGGCAAGGGAGGGGAGCGACCATGAGGTCGGAGCCGATCCGCCGCTGGGAGTCGGGAGCACTCGCGCACGCCGTCACGGACCCCTTCGGCCAGGGCCCCGTCCCCTGGCTCCGCGGCACCGAGACGTACTTCGGCGACACCGGCCAGGTGGTCCCCTGGTACGTCGACGGCCCCCAGGACAGCTCCACGGGCGGGCCCCGCATCCCGTCCCCGCGGGGCGCCCGCGCCCCGCGCCCCGAGGGCCCCCGCTCGGCCGACGACGTGAACCGCCAGATCAAGGGCTTCACCTCCACCGGCGCGGTCGCCCCCGGCGAGGCCGTCGACTTCCACATCACCGTCGACCCGCCCCAGGAGTTCGCGGTCGACATCTACCGCATCGGCCACTACAGCGGGGACGGCGCCGCGAAGATCACCACCAGCCCCCGCCTGTCCGGCATCGTCCAGCCCCCGCCGCTCACCGCGGACCGCACGGTCTCCTGCCACCACTGGTGGCTGTCCTGGCGCCTCCAGGTCCCCTCGTACTGGAACAACGGCGCCTACGTCGCCGTACTGACCACCGCCGACGGCTACCGCTCCCACATCCCCTTCACCGTCCGCGACAAGAACCCGGCGGACCTCTTACTCCTCCTGCCGGACGTGACCTGGCAGGCCTACAACCTCTACCCGGAGGACGGGCGCACCGGCGCCAGCCTCTACCACGCCTGGGACGAGCGGGGCCGCCTCCTGGGCGAGGCCGACGCCGCCACCACCGTCTCCTTCGACCGCCCCTACGCGGGCGCCGGCCTGCCCCTGCACGTGGGCCACGCCTACGACTTCATCCGCTTCGCCGAGCGCTACGGCTACGACCTCGCCTACGCCGACGCCCGCGACCTGCACGGCGGCCACGTCGACCCCACCCGCTACCGGGGCCTGGTCTTCCCCGGCCACGACGAGTACTGGTCCCCGCAGATGCGCCGCACGGTCGAGCTGGCCCGCGAACACGGCACCTCGCTGGTCTTCCTCTCCGCCAACACCATGTACTGGCAGGTGGAGCTGGGCCCCTCCCCCTCCGGCGTCCCGGACCGCCTGATGACCTGCCGCAAGCGGAAAGGGCCGGGCAAGCCGGTGCTGTGGCGCGAGATCGACCGACCCGAGCAGCAGTTGGTCGGCATCCAGTACCTGGGCCGGGTCCCCGAACCCCACCCCCTGATCGTGCGCAACGCCGACCACTGGCTGTGGGACGCCACCGGCGCCGAGGAGGGCGCCGAGCTCGCCGGAATGGTCGCGGGCGAGGCCGACCGCTACTTCCCGCGCACCGCGCTGCCCGAGCACGAGGAGCGCATCCTGCTGGCGCACTCCCCGTACACCGACGCCGACGGCGTCCTGCGCCACCAGGAGACCTCCCTGTACCGGGCCCCCTCCGGCGCCCTGGTCTTTGCCTCCGGCACCTTCGCCTGGTCGCCCGCCCTGGACCGGCCGGGCCATGCGGACGCCCGCGTCCAGCGCGCCACCGCCAACCTCCTGGACCGCATCTGCAAGCGTGACTGAGGGGACGCGAAGGCCCCGACGTCCAAGGTCACCGGCCGATACGGGACAATCAACCCGTTGGCCCGCCCGTCTCCCACCCCCACCCCAATCGAGCCCTGCGGGCCCCCTCATATTCAAACCACGGGGAGGAACCGTGTCCGGATTCGTAGAAAAGCCCGAGCCGATCCAGGTTCCGGGCCTGGTGCACTTGCACACCGGAAAGGTGCGCGAGCTGTACCAGAACGAGGCGGGCGACCTCGTGATGGTCGCCAGCGACCGCATCTCGGCGTACGACTGGGTGCTCCCGACCGAGATCCCCGACAAGGGCCGGGTGCTGACCAAGCTGTCCCTGTGGTGGTTCGAGCAGCTCGTCGACCTGGTCCCCAACCACGTCCTGAGTACCGAACTCCCCGAGGGCGCCCCCGCCGACTGGGCGGGCCGCACCCTGGTCTGCAAGTCGCTGCGGATGGTCCCGGTGGAGTGCGTGGCCCGCGGCTACCTCACCGGCTCGGGCCTGGTGGAGTACAACGACTCCCGCACGGTCTGCGGCCTCGCCCTGCCCGAGGGCCTGGTCGACGGCAGCGAACTGCCTGCCCCGATCTTCACCCCGGCCACCAAGGCCGAGGTCGGCGAGCACGACGAGAACGTCTCCTACGAGGAGGTCGTCCGCCAGGTCGGCGCCGAGACCGCCGCGCAGCTGCGGCAGACGACGCTCGCCGTCTACGGCCGTGCGCGGGACATCGCGCGCGAGCGCGGGATCATCCTCGCGGACACCAAGTTCGAGTTCGGCTTCGACGGGGACACGCTGGTCGTCGCCGACGAGGTGCTCACCCCGGACTCCTCCCGCTTCTGGCCGGTGGACCAGTGGGAGCCGGGCCGCGCCCAGCCGTCGTTCGACAAGCAGTTCGTACGCGACTGGCTGACCTCGGCGGAGTCCGGCTGGGACCGCAAGAGCGAGCAGCCCCCGCCGGCGCTGCCGCAGGACGTGGTGGACGCCACCCGCGCCAAGTACATCGAGGCGTACGAGCGGCTGACCGGCACGCGCTGGGCGTAACGGAAGAAGCCCCCGGTGAGAACCGGGGGCTTCCTTCTCTGAGCGAACGACGAGGTTCGAACTCGCGACCTCAACCTTGGCAAGGTTGCGCTCTACCAACTGAGCTACGTTCGCAAGCGCCGTGGCGCGGGACCCACTATACCCAACCTCGTTCCCGTGCGAGACGCACTGCCGCGTGGCGGTTGTCGGCGCCGAGTTTGGAGACGGCGGAGGAGAGGTAGTTCCGCACGGTTCCCTGGGACAGCGCGGCGCGCTCCGCGATCTCCGCCACCGGGGCTCCGTCGGCGGCCAGTTCCAGCACCTCGGCCTCCCGCGCGGTCAGCGGGGAATCGCCCGCGGAGATCGCGTCGGCGGCCAACTCCGGGTCCACATAACGGTTTCCGGCGCGGACGGTACGGATGATCTCGGCGAGCCGCTGGGCGCTGACCGTCTTCGGGACGAACCCGCGCACACCGGCCGCAAGCGCCCGCTTCAGATGACCGGGGAGGCCGTGGCTGGTCACGATCATGACCTGGCAGTCCGGCAGTTCGGCCCGCAGGGATGTGGCGACCTTCACACCGTCCGCCCCGGGCATCTGCAGATCCAGTACGGCCACATCGGGCCGGTGCGCCCGTGCCATCGCGAGCGCCTCCGGTCCGGAAGCCGCCTCGGCGACGACCACCAGATCGTCCTCCAGGGACAGCAGGGCGGCCAGCGCCCCCCGGATCAGATGCTCGTCGTCGGCCAGCAGTACCCGCACCCGCTCACTCACAGCCCCACTACCGTCGTTCGTCATGCGGCCACCCTCGCCACCGGCACCTCCGCCACCACCCGGAACACCCCTTCCTCGGCCCCCGCCTCCAGCGTCCCCGCCACCGCCGCGAGGCGTTCGCGCAGTCCGGCGAGGCCGGAGCCACCGGACGTCGTCGTGACGTCGCTCACGCCGTCGTTCTCCACCGTGAGGATCACGCGGTCCTCCCGCTGCCGTACCGACACCGTGCAGCGCTCGGCGTTGCCGTGGCGTAGCACGTTGGTGGTGGCCTCGCGGACGACCCAGCCGAGGGCCGACTGCACCTCGTCGGGGAGACCGGCGACAAGACCGCTGACCTCGCAGGAGATACCGGCGGCCGCCAGTACGCCCCGCGCTCCGGAGAGTTCGGCGCCGAGGTCGGCCTCCCGGTAGCCGCGGACGACCTCGCGGACCTCGCGCTGGGACTCCTGGGCGATGCGCTGGACCTCGATCATCTGCTCCTCGGCCTCGGGGCGCCCGCGCCGGGCGAGCTGTACGGCCAGCTCGCTCTTGAGGGCGATGACCGCGAGGTTGCGGCCCAGCACGTCGTGCAGGTCCCGTCCGAACCGCAGGCGTTCCTCGGCGACGGCGAGCCGGGCCCGGGTCTCGCGGGCCTCGTCGAGTTCGTAGACGGCCCGGAGCAGCCAGACCGAGAACACGGCCGTGAAGGCGACGAAGCCGCTGCCGGCCAGCACGATCCCCGAGACGACCAGTGCCGGCAGGACGCCCTCGCCCGTCGCGATCATGAAGGGCGCGGACCCCGCGGCGAACCCCGCTACGGCGGCGTACACATGGCGCCGCTCGCGCAGACCGAGCGTCAGGATGCCGACCCCGAAGACCGTGACGGTGCCGAAGACGCCGCCCGCCGCGGAGTCGACCGGCTCGCCCTGCGGCCCGTACGCGGAGACGGCCAGCGCCGTCACGCCGACCACCGCGGTGAGCGCGGCGAGGACGCCGAGGAGCCGTACGGGCTGCTCGCGCCCGCCGCACACCCAGTCCACGGCCCGGGAGACGGTGAACGCGCAGACCGCCGCGTGAGCGCAGACCAGGCCCAGCATCAGGGCCCCGAGCGCGCCCCCGATCTGGGCGAGCGCCGGCAGCCCGGCCACGGTGACCTCCATCACCGCGAAGAAGTGGAACGACCCCCGGGTGTACGTCTCCACCTTCGCCGGGGTGCTCTTGCCCCGCCACCAACTGCCCGGCCCGCGCATGTGCGTGTCCCCCTCACCTCAACGCCGGGGTTCCCACCGGAACCACCGCCGTACAGCAAACACGCCGATCGCCGTCCAGGCCAACGCGGTGACCAGGGCGCCCGTCGCCTCGCCCAGCGACAGCTCGCCGGTCCAGCCGCCCCGGACGAGGGTCATCACCGGGGTGAGCGGCAGCAGTTCGCAGACCGAGGCCGCCGTGTCGGGCAGCACCTCCAGCGGGAACGTCATTCCGGAGCCGAGCATCGACACCAGCACCAGGGGCAGTGTGGTGACCTGGGCGGTCTCGGTGGTGCGGGTGAAGGCGGAGGTGACCGCGGCGAGTGCGGCGCACATCACCAGGCCCAGCAGCAGCCCCAGGACGGCCAGGTGTGGGGCGCGCGGCGCGGGCATGTCGAGCAGGACCGCGCAGCCGGTCACCAGCAGCAGGGACTGGCCGAGGCCGGTGGCGACGGCGGGCAGCGCCGATCCGGCGAGGATCTCGGGGTCCCGCAGTTCACCGGTGCGCAGCCGCTTGAGCACGAGTTCCTCGCGCCGCGAGGTGAAGACGGCGACGAGCGCCGTGTACACCGCGAACAGCAGCGCGAACCCGACGGCGGCGGGCAGGATGACAGCGCCCGGCGTGAGCCCCATCTCGTCCAGGTCCAGGTCCCGGGTGACGGAGTACACGCTGAACGGCAGGACCAGGGGGACGAACAGGGCGGCGACGAGGGCTCCCCGGTTCCGCCCGAACAGGGTCAGCTCGGCGCGTGCCAGCGCCGCCATGCGGCTCGCGGGGGTGGTGACGGTGCTGCTGCTCATGCCGC
>NZ_FLSP01000171.1 GCF_900091315.1 Streptomyces sp. DI166 | reverse complement strand
GGGCCTGTCGTTTGGATCAGCCTGGCTCTGATCGACGGTCCGTCGTGACTGAGCCGAGCGGGGGCGATGGGGGTGCCCCCGCGCGAGGTTGTTCGAGCGTGGGGGAGCGTGCAGCTGCAAGGCGGAGGAGGGAGTCGACGCGATGGGGGTCCCTCCCGCGCGAGCGAAGCCGAGCGTGGGGGAGTCGGCGACCGACGACAACGCGGCTGGGGGTCCCCCCTCTGGGGGAGTGCGTGCCAGACCCCGCGACGCCGGGATAATCCAAACGACAGGCCCTAGGTTGGCCCCTGTGAACGAGCGGGGTTTCCGGTACGTCGGACCGGCCGAGCTGCGCGCCGCCGTCCGGACCGGTGACGGCGGGCGTCGCATCGGCTCGGCGGGCGACTTCGAGGCCTGGGCCGGGGAGCAGCCGGTGGCCGAGTTGGCCGAGCCGTTCACGTACGTCGTCGGCTTGGACGGGGTGCTGCGGCTGGCGCCGCGGCGGAGCGAGCACGTGGGCTGTGCCGGCGGGCAGCGGGTGCTCGGCGCCGGGGAGATCGGTTTCGTGCGGGAGACCGGGCGGTGGGGTGTCGGCGAGGTCAGCAATCAGTCGACCGGGTACTGCCCCGACCTCACCTCCTGGGCCGCGGTCGCCCGTGCGCTGGACGCGGTGGGGCTGCGGCGGCCGTCCGGCTTCACGTACGAGGTGGTGTTCCGGCGGTGCACCGGCTGCCAGGAGTACAACATCGTGCGCGAGGACGACTACGTCTGCGTCTTCTGCGGCGGCGAGCTGCCCACGGTGTGGAACGTCGACCCCACCGCGTAGGCCTGACCACCGCCACGACCCAACCTAACCTAACTCGTTAAAGGTCAACACCCGCACCACCCTTGACAGCCCTGACACGGCCTACACATCATCTGGGGCGTCACTGCTCGACTAACACGAGTTAGGTCCGTCCGATGACCGACGCGCACCTCACCCGCCGCACGCTGCTGCGGTATGGCGCCTACGGCGCGGGAGCCGCCGCGCTGGCGGGTACCGCCGCCTCCTGGGACCGGCTCACCGGAGCCGACATCCCGGGCCGCGACGACGGCTCCCTCGTCGTCGCCACGCTCGGCCCCGCCTACGGCCCGGAGGCCGTACGCACGCTCACCGAGGGCTTCAAGGAGGTCCATCCCGACATCAAGCTGCGGATCAACGCGGTGCAGGCGGTCGACTGGTCGGACTTCTTCGCCAAGATCCTCACCCAGATCGCCGCAGGCACCGCCCCGGACCTGGTCTACGTCGCCACCGAGGGCGTCCAGCTCTTCGCCGAGCGCCTCGGGGTGGCGCTGGACAAGTGGGTCAAGCGGGACGCGGACGAGCTGCGCGAGTACTTCGCCGACGTCCACCCCTCGCTGGTGGAGTCGATGATGTACGAGGGGAGCCTCTACCAGCTGCCGGTGGAGTTCAACGCCGCCGACATGTACCTCAACCGGCAGGTGCTGGACCGCGCCGGGGCCGGTTTCCCCGCCGCCGACTGGACCCGCGACGACTTCACCGCGCTGCTGCGGGAGATGAAGCGGTCCAGCGGGTCGCAGTTCACGCCCTACTTCTGGACGAACCGCCTGTGGGGCGGTGTGGTGCCCTGGCTGTTCGCCAACGGCACCAACCTGCTCGCCGAGTCCAAGGCGCCGGGCGGCCGGTGGCTGTGGGACGGCTTCTACCCGGCCGCCGAACGGCGGGGCCGCGGCGGCGGGTTCCGCTGGACGACCCCGCAGGCCACCGACGTACGGGTGGAGGAGGCGTACGACTATCTCGCCTCGCTGATCCAGGAGGACCTGTGCACCCGCCCGGAGGGCGGCAACGGGCAGAACCTGGTCGGTGTGTTCTCCACCGGCCGGGTCGGCGTCACCCCCGCGGGCGGCTTCTGGGCGGGCGGTCTGCATCTGGCCGGAATGAAGGCCGCCGACTACGACGTGCAGTACTTCCCGCGCTGGCGCACCCAGCGCATGCAGTTCGGCGCCGCCGGTTACGCGCTCCTGCGCACCTCCCAACGGCAGGAAGAGGCCTGGGAGTTCATCAAGTACGCCGCCCGCCGCGACACCCTGATGCGGCTGTTCGAGACCAACCAGACCACCCCGGCACGCCGCTCGATGCTGACCGCCGACCGCTACCGCGAGACCGGCCCGCGCCACTGGCAGGTCTTCTACGACACCCTCGACAAGTTCCCCGACACCGGGCCGATCCCCGCGCCGCCGCAGGTCGCCGAGGTGGAGCAGGTGCTGCTCAAGCACACCGGCACGGCCCTGGCCTCGCGGCGCTCGGTGGGTCCCGCGCTGCGCCGGATGCAGAACGACCTGGAGCGGGCCATGGAGCGTGAGATATGACGGACACCCAGACCCCCCGGATCCAGGCCGTACGGCCGCGTGCGGCGACCCCCGCCGCGCCCCCGCCGAAGGCGTCCGCCCGCGACCGGGGTACCCGGCTGCTGGCGGCGCTGTTCCTGGCACCGACCGTCGTCGGCATCGTGGTCTTCACCGTCGTACCGATCGCCGGATCGATCGTGCTGAGCCTGTTCCACTGGAACGTCATCGACGACCCGGAGTTCGCCGGGGCCGCCAACTACCGTGAGGTGTTCACCGATTCGACGGTGCTGGTCTCGTTCCGCAACACCCTCGTCTTCATGGTGCTAGCGGTCGCCCTGCAACTGCTGATCGCGCTGGTCCTGGCGCTCGCCGTGAACGGGCGGATGCCGATGTGGCTGCGCTCGGTGTTCCGTTCGGCGTTCTTCTTCCCGCTGGTGCTGTCGGCGGCGTCGATCTCGGTGGTGATGAAGTACCTGTTCAACCAGGACTTCGGGGTGGTCAACTGGCTGCTCGGGCTGGTCGGGATCGCGCCGGTGCCGTGGCTGACGTCGGAGAACGCGGCGATGACAGCGGTCGTCCTGGTCTATGTGTGGCAGCAGTTCGGGTTCTCGTTCCTGCTGTTCGTGGGCGGGCTCAACAACATCCCGAAGGAGATCCACGAGGCGGCCTCGCTCGACGGCGCGACGGGCCTGCGCAAGCACCTGTCCGTCACCCTGCCGCTGCTCTCCCCCACCCTGCTGGTCGCCTCCGTGGTCGGCATCATCAACGCGCTCCAGGTCTTCGAGCAGCCCTACGTCCTCACCAACGGCGGGCCCGGCGACGCCACCCGCACCGTGGTGATGGTCATCTACGAGAGCGCCTTCGAACAGCTCCGCTTCGGCGAGGCGTCCGCCGTGGGCGTGCTGCTGTTCGTACTGATCATGGCGGTCACCGCCCTCCAGTTCCGGCTCAGCCGGCGTTTCGTCCACTACCAGTGAGCCGGGTGAGTCCCTTGAGCCAAGCCACAGTGAACCTCAGCCGTGCCCGGCACGGCCTCGCGCCCTGGGCGCGGATCGCCGGGCTGACCGTGTGCGCCCTGCTGACACTCGGTCCGGTGGTGTGGACGGTGTCCACCTCCCTGCGCACCCCGGCCGAGTCCTTCGACCTGCCTCCGAAGATCATCCCGACGGATCCCACCGTGGATTCCTACCGAGGTGTCTTCGAGCAGATCGACGTCTGGCTGCTGGCGCTGAACTCGACGCTGGTGACCGCACTGATCGCGGTCGGGCAGATGATCACCGCCGGACTCGCCGGATACGCCTTCGCGCGCCTCGAATTCCGGTTCAAGAAGCCGCTGTTCGCGCTGGTGCTGGCGACCATGATGGTGCCGCTCCAGGTGACCATCGTGCCGGTGTTCCTGGTCCTGAAGTCGATGGGCCTGACCGACACCCTGCTCGGCCTGATCATCCCGGCCTTCCCGACCGCCTTCGGCACGTTCCTGATGCGCCAGTACTTCCTCGGCATGCCCAAGGACCTCGGCGAGGCGGCGATGCTGGACGGCTGCGGGCCCTGGCGCACCTTCCGGTCGGTGTACGCCCCGCTGGCCACCCCCGGGTTGGCGATCGTCGGTGTCCTGGCCTTCAACTACCACTGGAACGAGTTCTTCCGTCCCCTGATCCTGGAGACCTCCGGGCAGAACTACACGCTCCCGCTGGGCCTGGTCTCCCTCCAGGGCAACCTCGGCACCGGGTCGATCTCGGTGGTGCTCGCCGGAGTCGTCCTCTCCATGATCCCCGCCGTCGCCGTGTTCGTCGTCGGCCAGCGCCCTCTGCGCGAGGGCATCACGTCCGCAGGAGTCAACCGTTGAGCCACGCCACCGCGTCCCTGGACCCCAACGCGCCCCGCTTCCGGGTCCGTCCGCCCGCCAACTGGGTCAACGACCCCAACGGGCCGTTCCGTTGGCGTGACCGGTACCACCTGTTCTTCCAGCACAACCCGGACGCTCCCGTGCACGCCAACGTCCACTGGGGCCATGTCTCCAGCGCCGACCTGGTGACCTGGGAGCACCACCCGATCGCGCTCACCCCGACACCGGGCGGGCCCGACGAGGCGGGCTGCTGGTCGGGGTGCGTGGTGGACGACCACGGCGTACCGACGGCTGTCTACACGGGCGTGGACCGCGCCCACACCGGCCTCGGCACGGTCTGCCTGGCCCGTGCCACCGACCCCGCGCTCGACAGGTGGCAGCCCGTGCCGGTGCCGGTGGTATCCGGGCCGCCCGCCGGTCTGGACGTGGTGATGTTCCGCGACCCGTTCGTCTTCCACCACGGGGGCCGCCGCTGGGCGCTGCTCGGCGCGGGCCACGCCGCCGGCACTCCGTCGGTGCTGCTCTACGACTGCGAGGACCTGACCGACTGGCGGTTCGCGGGCGTCCTGCTCGACGGCAACGACCCGGTGGCGGCGGCCGCGTTCGGCGACCGGGCGGTGGGCTGGGAGTGCCCGCAGATGTATGCGACGCAGTCCGGGGACTGGGTGTTGGTGGTCTCGCTGTGGGACGGCGAACCGTGGGCCACCGGTTATGTGACGGGCCGTCTGTTGGCTGGAACGGACGACGGGTTGAGCTTCTCGGCACGGCACGCCGACCGCCTTGACCTGGGTCGCGACTTCTACGCCCCCGCCGTCCTCCAGTCCGACGGCCGGGCCCTGATGTGGGGCTGGTCCTGGGAGGCGCGCGAGCAGGCCGAAGTGGACCGCGCCGGGTGGGCCGGAGTCCTCACCGCGCCGAGGGTGGTGGACGCGCACGCGGACGGGGCACTGCGGGTCTCCCCGGCACCGGAGCTGGAGTCGCTGCGCGCGGCGGAGCCGTTCGTACGGTCGCCGGGCACGGCGGCGCTGCCGTTGTCCTACGATCTGACCGTCACCGCGCGGACCCCGACCACCGTGACCCTGCTCCGCTCCGCCGCGGGCGCGGAGCTGACGGTACGGCTGGACCCGGCGGCGGGGCTGGTGACCCTGGACCGCTCCGGCTGGCCCCGGACGGGCCGCGAGGGGCCCGTTGAGGCGCGGGTGCCGGGCGGCGCGGCGCTGGATCTGCGGGTGCTGGTGGACGGCTCGCTGCTGGAGCTGCTCGTCGGCGACCGGGCGACGATCACCGAACGGGTCTACCGCCGCCCGGACGACCGGGCGGAACTGGTGGTGACCGGCGCGGGCGCCACCGTCACGGGGTGGGAACTGGTCCCACCGATTCCCGGCTGACCACCTCGCACGCCAGCCGCCGAACCGTCGCCGGCGGTGTGCGCCCCGTCTCGATGGCGTCCAGGAGGAGGCGGGCGGCGGCTTCCCCCATCGCCCGGTGCGGCAGCGCCACCGTCGTCAGCGGCGGGGCCAAGTGGGCCGCCATGTGCTCCTGGTCGTCGTAGCCGACGATCGAGAGGTCGGCGGGGACGGTGAGGCCGAGGCGGGTCGCGGCGTGCAGGATGCCTGCCGCGACCCGGTCGTTGTAGGCGAAGATGCCGGTCGGGCGCCGGTCTGCGGGGACGCTGTCCAGGATCCGGAGCGCGCCCTCGTAGCCGCTGGAGATCTCCCCGCCGGTGCGGACCACCCAGGGCCTGGGGACGGTGATGCCCTCGGCGCGCAGGGTGTCCCGGAAGCCGCGCAGGCGTTCCACGGAGGCGATGTCGTCGCTGCCGCCGATGTGGGCGATACGGCGGTGGCCCTGGTCCAGCAGGAGCCGGGCCGCCGTGCGGCCGCCCGCGCGCTCGGCGGGGATGACGGCGGGCAGGGAGTCGTCCTCGGGCAGGCAGTTGGCGAGGACGGAGTGGGTGCGGTGCAGCCCCTCGGGGACGCGGACCCGGCGCAGGGACATGGCCGCGTAGATGATGCCGTCGACGCGGCGGTCGAGGAGTTCGGCGACCGCCGCGTCCTCCTTGGCCGGGTCGCCGCCGGAGTCCACGGTCAGCACCAGGTGGTCGTCGGCCCAGGCGGTCTCCATCGCGCCGCGCAGCAGGCGGCCCGCGAAGGGCGAGGAGGCGATCTCGTCGGTGACCAGGCCGATCACGGCCGTACGGCGGCGGCGCAGGCCGCGGGCGACGGGGTCGGGCCGGTAGCCGAGTTGGGTGGCGGCCTGCCGGATGCGTTCCTGGGTGGCGGGCGAGAGGTTGCCCTCGGCGCGGCCGTTGAAGACGAAGGAGACCGCCGTGTGGGACACCCCGGCGAGCCGTGCGACATCCCGTGACGTGGGCCGTGCCGCCCCCGCCGGCTGCCTTTCCTCACCTGCGCTCATGCCGTCCGCCGCCCTCTGTCCCCGCCCACCGGTTGATCACTCCCACCCTAGCCTGGGAGGACTCCGCGGAGTGAGCGACTGCGGCCCGGCCGGCCGGGCGGGTGCTCAGGCGGGCGGCAGTACCTGTTCCGCCCAGATGGTCTTGCCGCGCCCGGCCTGTCGGCTGCCCCAGCGCTGGGTGAGCTGGGCGACCAGGAGGAGCCCTCGGCCGCCCTCGTCGAAGGCGTGGGCGCGGCGCAGGTGCGGGGAGGTGGAACTGCCGTCGGAGACCTCGCAGATGAGGCTGTGGTCGCGGATCAGGCGGAGCTGGATGGGGGGTTCGCCGTAGCGGATGGCGTTGGTGACCAGTTCGCTGACGACGAGTTCGGTGACGAAGGCCGCCTCCTCCAGTCCCCAGGCGTCCAGTTGATCGGTGGTCTGCTGCCGGGCGACGGACACCGAGGCCGGGTCGGGCGGCACGTCCCAGGTGGCGACCCGGTCCGTGTCCAGCGCCCGGGTGCGGGCCAGCAGCAGGGCCACGTCGTCGCTGGGCTCCTCGGGCATGACCGCCTTGAGCACGACGTCGCACAGGGCGTCCAGGGAGTCGGTGGGCGTGCCCAGCGCCCGGCACAGTTCACCGGTGGCGTGGTCGAGGTCGCGGTCCCGTTCCTCGATCAGGCCGTCGGTGTAGAGGGCGACGACCGCGCCCTCGGGCAGCGTCAACTCCATGGCCTCGAAGGGCAGTCCGCCGACGCCGAGCGGGGGTCCGGCGGTCAGCGGGACGAGGCTCGCGGTGCCGTCGGGGAACAGGATCGCCGGGGGCGGGTGGCCGGCGGCGGCCAGGGTCAGTTTGCGCGAGACGGGGTCGTAGACCGAGTAGAGGCAGGTCGCGCCGAGTTCGGCGGCCTCGTCGTCCAGGTCGTCCGAGGCGAGGTGGCTGACCAGGTCGTCGAGGTGGGTGAGCAGTTCGTCGGGCGGCAGGTCCACGTCGGCGAGGGTGCGTACGGCCGTACAGAGCCGTCCCATGGTCGCCGAGGACGGGATGCCGTGGCCGACCACGTCCCCGACCACCAGCGCGACGCGGCTGCTGGAGAGCGGGATGACGTCGAACCAGTCGCCGCCGATGCCGGCGGGTGAGCCGGACGGCAGATAGCGGTGGGCGACGTCCACCGCCACCTGTCCGGGCAGTCCGCGCGGCAGCAGGCTGCGCTGGAGGGCGAGGGCGGTGCTGCGCTCGCGGGCGAAGCGGCGGGCGTTGTCGATGCAGACGGCGGCCCGGCTGGCCAGTTCCTCGCCCAGCGCGGAGTCGTCGCCGCCGAAGTCCTCCGGATGCCGGATCCGCACCCCCACGACCACACCGAGGGTGGTGCCGCGAGCCCGCAGCGGCAGCGCGATCACCGAGTGCGCGCCGGTCCGGTACGGCCGTCCGGCGGGGCCCTTGGCATTGCGCTCGGCGACCCAGTCGACGAAGTCGGGCTCCCCGGCCTGGGCCAGCACCGCCCGCCCGGAGCGCAGGGCACGGGCGGGCGGGGAGAGGGCGGGGTAGATGTCGGTCTCGCCGAGGTGGACCGCGGCCTCCGGGGTGCCCTCGCGGGCGGAGCCGTGGGCGACCCGGCGCAGGACGACGTCGCCGTCCGCGACGGTGGGCAGTTCCTCGGCGCCGAGGACCCATTCCAGCAGGTCGACGCTGACGAAGTCGGCGAAGCCCGGCACCAGCAGTTCGACGAGTTCCTCGGCGGTGCGCACCACGTCCAGGGTGGTGCCGATGGAGGTGGCGGCCTCGTTGAGGAGAGCGAGCCGCTGCCGGGCCCCGTACTGCTCGCTGCTGTCGAAGGCGGCGAGCGCGACCGCCTCGACCTGGCCGCGGTCGTCGCGCACCGGCCAGATCTCGATGCTCCAGGCGTGCTCCCGGTTGAGCGCGGGGGCGGTCATGAAGCTCTCGTAGCGGACGGGGCGGCCGGTGTCGGCGACCTGGCGCAGGTGTCTGTGCAGGCCGTGGCTCGGCTCGGCGTTCTCGACGGTCTCCGGGAAGGCGCGGCCGAGCAGGGCCTGCTCGGGCACGCCCATCATCCGGCAGGCGGCGGCGTTGAGCCGCAGATAGCGCTGCTGGGTGTCGAAGACGGACATCGCCATGGACGCCTGTTCGAAGGCGCGGGCGCCGAGCGCGGCCTCCGGGCCCTCGCGGGGGCGCACGGTGGTGATCGCGTAGCCGGTGCGGGACCCGTCCGGGCCGAGCAGCGGGCACGCGCAGACACAGACGGCGACGGTGCCCTCGTCCCGGTGGCGCAGGACGACCCGCCCGATGCGGGCGACGAGCGCCTCGGAGGGCACGTCCTCGGCGAGCAGATCGGTCACGGGACGCCCCACGACCTCCTCGGCCGGGTATCCGGTGAGTGTCCGGGCGCCTTCGCTCCACGCCGTCACCAGGCCGTGGGCGTCTACGGTCGCCGCCGCGGCGACTTGCTCCATAGTGTCCAGAATGGTCCCACCGGCGCGGGGCCTCAACCGCGCCGGGCCCCGGGGGCCTCAGTCCTGGAGGCGGCGCAGTGCCTCCAGCGCCCGGTCGGCGTGGGTGTTCATGCGCAGTTCGCTGCGTACGACCTCCAGCACCTTGCGGTCCTGCCCTATGACGAAGGTGGTCCGCTTGGTCGGGGCCAGCGACAGGCCGCGCTTCACACCGAAACGCTCACGGACGGTGCCCTCGGTGTCGGACAGCAGCGGCATGCCGAGGGTGTGCTTCCCGGCGAACTCCTGCTGGCGCTCCACGGGGTCGCCGCTGACGCCGACGGGCCGGGCTCCGACGGCCGCGAACTCGGCGGCCAGGTCCCGGAAGTGGCATGCCTGCGCGGTGCAGCCCGCGGTCATCGCGGCCGGGTAGAAGAACAGCACGACCGGGCCGTCGGCGAGCAGTTCGGACAGTTTGCGGTCGGTGCCGGTCTCGTCGGGGAGGGTGAAGTCCTCGACCGTGTCCCCGATCTCCACACGCGCGCTCAACTTCTGTCCCTCCGTCGTCGGGCCGTATGCGGCGCGATGCTACCGGAGAGTAGAGGCACAGGTTCCGCTCAGTCCCGCGGTTTCCGGTCAGCCCCGCGGTTTCCGGTCAGCCCCGCGGCACGCGGTCAGCACCGCTGCTTCCGGTCAACCCTGCGGCTTGCCGTCAGCGCCGCAGCTTCGGGTGG
>NZ_FLSP01000170.1 GCF_900091315.1 Streptomyces sp. DI166 | reverse complement strand
GGCACGCGCGACCGCTGCCTCCGGGAGGAGCACGCGCCCCGGGTGCGGGGCCCCGGCCGGGTGCCGGGCGAGGGACGGGCGGCGGTCCGCTGGCGGCCGGCGGCCCTGGGGCGCCGCGCCCGGCATCGGGCCGGACCCGGGTGCCGCTCAATCCCGACCCGCAGGGCCTCCCGGGCGACCGGCGGTCTCGGGCGGCCCTGCCTCCCCGGTCGCCGGAGGCACCCGTCACCCCCGACTCCCCGCGCCTACCGGGCAACGGCGCCCTTCCCTCCCGCGACTCCGCCCCCTTCGTCGCCGATCGCGTGCGTGTGCCCGTAGTGCTGAAGGC
The DNA here is from genome assembly GCF_900091315.1 of Streptomyces sp. DI166. Classification (GTDB taxonomy): domain Bacteria; phylum Actinomycetota; class Actinomycetes; order Streptomycetales; family Streptomycetaceae; genus Streptomyces; species Streptomyces fuscus. The sequence goes on along the minus strand of NZ_FLSP01000170.1, from coordinate 9,446 downwards.
GCGGCGGCTGCCGCAGGGGCCGCGGGTGACGCTGACGAGCGGGTCTGCCCGTACGTTCGTCGCGCCGGGAAGCCCCCGGGTGACGATCACCATTCGGCCGGTGCCGGGCGGTGGGGCCGCATGAGTGCGGTGAGCGGGCTGCAGGACCGGCGGCTGGCCGGGACCGTGGTCACCGACGACGGTGCCGAGCTGGTCGTGTACGCGCACGGCTCGCCGCGGGCCGAGGCCACCGTCGTACTGTCGCACGGCTGGACCATGTCGGCGCTCGAATGGCGGCCGCATGTCGAGGCGTTGACGCGCCCCCGCCCGGGGTTCCCCGCGCTGCGCGCGGTCACCTACGACCAGCGCGGGCACGGCCGCTCCACCCGGGGCGCGGCACCGCTGGACATGGCACTGCTCGGCCGGGACCTGGACCTCGTACTGCGCCGGGCCACCACGCCGGAGGACGGGCCGGTGCTGCTCGTGGGGCACTCCATGGGCGGCATGTCGGTCCAGCAACTCGCCGCTGCCAGACCGGAGTTGTTCGGGTCGTGGGTGTCCGGCGTCGCGCTCTTCAACACCTGCGTCGAGGACGTGGGAGCCGTCCCGTTCGTACCCCGGGACCGGGGCGCGCAGCGGCGCGCACACGCCGAACGGCTCCTCGCCGACGGCCTGTTGCGCTCACCGGGCTGGGCGAAGGCCGTGCACCGGCTGCTCACCGGGCCGCTCTCGCACCCCTCGACCGCCCCGCTGTGGCACGCCCTGTTCGGGCGCGGTCCGCAGACCGACACCGCGCGGGCCGACGCGCACGCCCTGCGCGCCATCCCACCGCTGACCGTCGCCGAGTTCTTCGCCGCGCTCACCACCCACGCCTGCGCGGGCCGGCTCGGCGCGCTCGGCCGGGTGCCGACCCGGATTTTGGTCGGCGCCCTGGACACGTACACACCACCCGCCCAGGCCCTGCGCCTGGCCGACAACATCCCGGGGGCGACCCTGCACACCGTGCCGAAACAGGGCCACGACCTGCCCTACGAGCGTCCCGTGCTGGTCGTGGAGACCGTGCACGCGCTGCTGCACGACCTACGACACCGGCGCGAGACCTCCCCGGCCGCACCCCCGGGAGCTCGCCCTCGACTCGGGAGCGCAACGATGAACTCGCCCATGACCGCCTCCGCCGAGAACGGCGGACTGCGCCCCGATGTGCTCAGGGCGCGCCGGATCGTGGTGAAGGTGGGCTCGTCGTCACTGACGACGGCGGTCGGCGGACTGGACTCCGACCGCGTCGACGCCCTCGTCGACGTGCTCGCCCGCACCCGCTCCGGCAGCACCGAGATCGTGCTCGTCTCCTCCGGTGCCATCGCCGCCGGACTGGCCCCGCTGGGTCTGTCCGAGCGCCCGCAGGACCTGGCCGGACAGCAGGCGGCGGCCTGTGTCGGCCAGGGGCTGCTGGTCGCCCGGTACACGGCCTCCTTCGCCCGCTACGGGCTGCGGGTCGGCCAGGTCCTGCTCACCGCCGACGACATCGGCCGCCGCGCCCAGTACCGCAACGCCTACCGCGCCCTCGCCAAGGTGCTGTCCATGGGCGCGGTGCCGGTCGTCAACGAGAACGACACCGTGGCCACGTCGGAGATCCGGTTCGGTGACAACGACCGGCTCGCGGCGCTGGTGTCCCATCTGGTCCGCGCCGATCTGCTGGTGCTGCTGTCCGACATCGACGGCCTGTACGACGGCGACCCGCGGCGCCCCGGCGCCCGGCGGCTGACCGATGTCCACGGCCAACAGGACCTGGCGAACGTGGAGTTGGGGGGCGCCGGGTCCGGGGTGGGCACCGGTGGGATGAAGACCAAGGTGGAGGCGGCCCGGATCGCGACCGGCGCGGGCGTGCCGGTGGTGCTCACCGCCGCCCGGCACGCCGCCGACGCGCTGGCCGGGCGGCCCACCGGCACGCTCTTCCACCGCACCGGTGACCGCAACTCCGACCATCTGCTGTGGCTGGAGCACGCCAGCAGCCCGCGCGGCACCGTGCAGTTGACCGCGGACGCGGTGCGGGAGCTGGTGCAGGGGCGGGGCGCGCTGCCCGCGACGGGGGTGACGCGGGTCGCGGGCCAGTTCGTGGCGGGCGACCCGGTGGAACTCCTCGACGAGGAGGGGCGGGTGGTCGCCCGCGGACTCGCCTCGCTCGCCTTCCAGGAGCTGTCGCTGCTGCGCGGCCGTTCCGGCCGTGAGGTGGTCCACCAGGACGACCTGGTCCTGCTGCCGGCCTCGGCCCGAGCCGCCGGGCTCCCGGCGCAGTTGCGCCGCCAGGTGAGCGTACGGGTGCTGCCCGCCCGGGAGTTCGCCGCGCGGGACGCGGGCGGCCCCGGGATCTGAGGAGTGACCCGACCCGGAGAACGGGGCGGCGCCCGTCGATGTGCCCGACGGGCGCCGCCCCGCTGACCGGGTGCCGCGTTGACGACCGAGTGTCGCGTTGACGACCGAGCGCCGCCCCGACGACCGAGCGCCACGTCGATGACCGAGCGCCGCCCCGACGACCGAGCGCCGCGTTCCCTCAGTCGATACTGCGCACGATGTGCGGCTCGCCGGGGTCGTTCTCCACTCCGGCGAGACCGAGCGGAGGCGCGAGCGCCCGGCGGCGGGCCCGCCGTGACTCGTCCCGGTACACGATCCGGCCCGCCGGCTCGGTCTTCGTGATGATGCGTATCCGCATGAACGGACCTCCCTTCTGGGACAGTTCAGGGGTGCCGACGACTACCGGTACCGGCAGGCGGCCGCGGGGCGGCCGGGGAGACCGGGGCAACGCCCCGCGCGCCGGCGTCCCGTACCCCGGCGTGCGCGCCGCCCCGCGCACCGACGGTCACCCCTCACCGGCGTCCCCCGCCACGTCCGCCATCACCACGTCCGCCTCGGCCCTGCCGTCCGCCCCGGGTTCGGTCCCCGACAACTCGGCCAGCATCACCCAGGCCAACGCCTCGGCCTCGTCCGGATGAACAGTGAGACCCGTACCGGTGCCGCTCATAGCAACCCCCTGGGAAACTCAACAACTGCTGAACTCGCCTCCGTCGAGCGTGGCACGCGCCACAAACACCGACAAGGTGGGTACCCCCGGTCCACGAGCGGAACTGGGGCGGGACTTGAGCGGGGCTCCACGGGGCGGACACGGCCCGGCGCCCGCCCGCGTCCCCTCACCTGCGCGAGTCCACCGCCCCCACCGCCACGGCCGCCGACCTCCTGAGCCGTATCCCCCAGAAATGACCCCCGGGTGCCGCGACTTTGGGGCGGGAGCCCGCCGGGGCGCCGGACGTCTCGGCGCGGGCCAGCAGGAACACGCCCCGCCCCGCGGCCACCGCCGCCGCCAGGCCGCCGGCCAGCGTCAGCGGTCCCGTACCGTACCGGTCGCCGAGCGCAGCCACTCCGAGGAGCACCGCGAAAACCGGGTTGACCAGGGTCACCGTGGCGAGGGGGGCCTCCAGGCCGTCGCGGTAGGCGAGTTGGCAGAGCCAGACGCCGACCGGGGCGAGGAAGGCGACACCGACGACGGCCACCACGGTGGAGGCGAGCGGTCCGGGCGATGTGCCGGACACGCGGAGCACCACGGTCTGGGCCAGTGCGGACGCCGCCGCGAAGGCGACTCCGGCCGCGGCGGCGAACAGCAGACCGGCCACCGCCGCCACCCGGGTGACCGTGGCCGCGGCCACCGGCACACCCATGGCGACCGCGGTCAGCACCGCCAGGCCGACCAGTTCACCGGAGTCCGGCGTCCGGCCCTCCCCCGCCGACGGCACCAGCGCCAGCAGGGCCGCCACGCCCACCACGGTCAGGGCCGTCCCCGACCACTGCGCCGCGGTCAGCCGTTGCCGCAGCACCACCGACGACAGCAGGGGCGCCGCGACCAGGGTCAGCACCCCGAGCATCTGTACCGCGACCAGTGAGCCGTACTTGAGCGCGACCGTGTGCAGCACCGCGCCGAGGAGGTTGAGCAGCAGGGCGGTCCACCACGCCACCGAGCGCCGGAGCCCCGTCCCCTGGGCTCCGGCCGCCCGGAGCGCGGCGGCCCGTTGCGCCACCGCCGCCGCGGCGTAGGCCAGCGCGGACGCCGTTGCGAGCACCACAACCGACAACACGGTGTTCACGAGGTCCTTTCACCGCGCCGGGCACGGGAGCGCGTTCTTTCCATATTTCATTCCTCGTTGAAGTCTACGGGTGCTGAATTATTCCCGGCAACCAGGACCGCCCGCCCACAGCAGTTCGAGACGGACTCCATCCGACGTCCACGCGGATTCCTGCCCCGGCTCCTACCCTCACCGCACTCACCACCCGCCCGGCAACGACATCTGGACCACGGAGAGTCGCTCATGACGTATGTCATCGCCCAGCCCTGCGTCGACCTGAAGGACAGGGCCTGCGTCGACGAGTGTCCGGTCGACTGCATCTACGAAGGCCAGCGGAAGATGTACATCAACCCCGACGAATGCGTGGACTGCGGCGCCTGTGAGCCCGTCTGCCCGGTCGAGGCGATCTTCTTCGAGGACGACGTGCCCAACGAGTGGGCCGACTTCCGTCGCGCGGACCGGGAGTTCTTCACCGAGCTGGGCTCCCCCGGCGGCGCCTCCAACATCGGTCCCGTCGACAGCGACCACGCGGTCGTCGCGGAGCTGCCCGTGTCGGCGACCCCGTGACGAACGGGTGAGTTCGGCAGCCGCCGACCCCGCTCTCGTTGACGTACGCCCGCCCCGTCCATAGCTTCGTGCCGCCTGACATCGCGTCAGGTCCGGTTGCACGGAGGAAGGGGACGGGGCGTGCGTATGAGTCTTCGGGGCGGCGTGGGGGTCGTGTGCGCGCTGATCGCGGGTCTGCTGCCGCTGTCCGCCGCGGCGGCGCAGGCGAGCACCGCCCGGTCCGAACCACTCCCGCTGGAGCGGCTCTTCGACAACACCGCGGTCAGCGACGACACGCACCCCGAAGCCGCCGACTTCGACGGCTCCGGCGCCTCCCTGTCCGCCACCGATCTCACCGCGGCGGGCTGGCGGCCCGGCGCCGCGCTCACCGTGCAGGGCGCCACGCTGACCTGGCCGGACCGCGCCCCCGGCGAACCGGACAATGTCGTGGCCGACGGCCAGGACGTCCGGCTCGGCGGACACGGTGACGCGCTCGCCTTCCTGGTGGCCGGTACGACCGGCGAGGAGGTGAGCGGCACCGGCACCGTCGCCCACACGGACGGCACGCGCACGCCGTACCTGCTCACCGCCCCCGACTGGCGCACCGGCCCGCTCGCCACCAAGGCCGTGGCACTCCCGCACATCAACACCCCGGACGGCAGGCTCACCGAACGGGCCCGGCTCTACGTCGTCACCGTGCCGCTCACCACCGACCGCGAGGTGGCGTCGGTACGGCTGCCCAGGGCGGCCGGGCTGCATGTGTTCGCGGTGTCGGTGCGCACCGGCACCCTCGGCTGGACCGGGAGTTGGGCCACCGCGACCGGCGGGAACCCGGCCGTGGGTCCGTGGACCGACCGCACGCTGCGGCTGGTGGTGCACACCTCGGCGGGCGGGACCGGCGTCCGGGTCCGCTTCGACAACACCTTCGCCTCGACGCCGGTACGCATCGGCAGGGCGACGGTGGCCGTGCAGAAGTCCGGCGCCACCCCGAAGGGCACGCCGGTGCCGCTGTCGTTCGACGGCGCTCTGGGCGCCGGGATCCCGGCGGGCGCGCAAATGTTCAGCGATCCGCTCGGCTTCCCGGTACCGGCCGACGCCAACCTGCTGATCAGTTTCCATCTGCCCGGCACGGTGCCGACGGCGCCCTCGCACCGGCTCGCGCAGCAGCGGTCGTACGTGAGCGAGCCGGGCAACCACACGGCCGACCGCTCCGCCACGGCGTTCAGCCCGGCGCTGAACAGCTGGCCGCTGCTCGGCGCGGTGGACGTCAGCGGCGGTCCCGGTTCCGTCGTGCTGCTCGGTGACTCGATCACCGACGGCGACAAGTCCACGGTGGGCGCCAACCGGCGCTGGCCGAACGTACTGGCCTCCCGGCTGCTCGCCCAGGACGAGGTGCCGCACTACGGCGTACTGAACCAGGGCATCTCCGGAAACATGGTGGTCAGCGACCGCTACCCCGGCGACGGGGTCTCCACGGACCAGGCCGGGGTGAGCGCCCTCAACCGCTTCGACCGCGATGTCCTCGACCGGCCGTCGGTGCGGACGGCGGTGGTGTTCGAGGGCATCAACGACGTCCGCTGGGGCGCTACGGCCGAGCAGGTGGTGGCCGGTCTGCGGCAGCTCGCGGAGCGCGGACACGCCTACGGGCTCAGGATGCTGGCGGCGACCCTCGTCCCCTGCGAGGGCGAGGCGCGCTGCACGGCCGCCGTCGACGCGGAGCGCACGGAACTCAACACATGGATCCGGAGCACGGACGCCTTCGACGGCGTTCTGGACTTCGACGCGGCCCTGCGGGACCCGGAGCGGCCGTCACGGATGCTGCCGGAGTACGACAGCGGCGACCACCTGCACCCCGGGGACGCCGGGCTGGCCGCGCTGGCGGAGTCGGTGGATCTGCGGATGCTGGTGCCGTAGCCCCTCGCTACGACACCAAGATCCTCTCGGACGGGACGTCCTCGGGATCAGACATCCAGGTCGACGACGACGGGCGCGTGGTCCGACGCCCCCTTGCCCTTCCTCTCCTCGCGGTCCACGTACGCGTCCTTGACGGCCTTGGCGAACGGCTCGTTGCCGTAGACCAGGTCGATGCGCATGCCGCGGTTCTTGGGGAAGCAGAGCTGGCGGTAGTCCCAGTAGGTGTACGGGCGGTCGTACTTCAGCGGGCGGGGCACCACGTCGGACAGGCCCGCCTCGCGCAGGGAGGCGAGGGCGGCGCGCTCGGCGGGGGTGACATGGGTGAGGCCCTCGAAGGCGGCCACGTCGTAGACGTCGTCGTCCGTCGGCGCCACGTTGTAGTCACCCATGACGGCGAACGGACGGCTGCCGCCCGCGTCGCCCGCGACCGCCGCCTTCAGCGCCTCCAGCCACTGCAGCTTGTACGCGTAGTGCGGGTGGTCCACCTCGCGGCCGTTGGGCACGTACACCGACCAGACCCGGACCGGGCCGCAGGTCGCCGAGACGGCCCGCGGCTCCACCGACCCGTCGTAGCCGGGGTCCCCGGGCAGGCCCTTGACGACGTCCTCGATACCGACGCGGGAGAGCACCGCCACGCCGTTCCACCGGCCGGTCGCGTGCACCGCCGACTCGTAGCCCAGCTCGCGCAGCTGCTCCGTGGGGAAGGCGTCCTCGGAAACCTTGGCCTCCTGGAGGCAGAGCACGTCCGTGCCGCTGCTCTCCAGCCAGGCCAGGAGCCTCGGCAGGCGGGCGGTGATCGAGTTCACGTTCCAGGTCGCGATGCGCATGCCTCACAACCTACCCGGGACCACTGACAATCAGAGCGTCGCGCTCTCCCCCGACGCCAGCCGCAGGTGCTCGGTGCCGCCGAGGGCGCCGATCTGCCGGTCGTAGATCGGCCGGGCGAGGTCGGTGAGCAGGGCGTCGTGGATGTCGTAGGCGCGCTGCGGCTTGACCTCGCGGACGTAGTCGATGACCTCCGAGATCTTGTTCCACGGTGCCATGACCGGCAACATCAGCGTCTCCACCGGCTGGTCGGGGACGGTGAGGGCGTCGCCGGGGTGGAAGATCCGTCCGCCGTCGATGAGATAGCCGACGTTGGTGATGCGCGGGATGTCGGGGTGGATGACGGCGTGCAGTTCGCCGTGGACCTGGACGTCGAATCCCGCCGCGGTGAACGTGTCACCGTTGCCGACGGTGTGCACGCGGCCGGGGAAGGCGGCGGCGATCTGGTCGGCGACCGACTTCAGCGTCCAGATCTCGGCGGCCGGGTTGGCCTCCAGCGCGGCGCGCAGCCGCTCCTCGCTGAAGTGGTCGGGGTGCTCGTGCGTGACGAGGATCGCGTCCGCGCCGAGGACGGAATCCTCCTCGCTGAACATTCCGGGGTCGAGGACGAGCGTGCGCCCGTCCTTCTCCAGACGGACGCAGGCGTGCGACTTCTTCGTGAACCTCATGGCACCATCCTGCCCCCTGGCGCGCGGGGCCGGGATCACTCCACGGGCGTCGTCTCCTCCCGGATCACCTGCTGCGCCACGGTGAACGCGCTGCTCGCGGCCGGGATACCGCAGTAGACGGCGGCCTGGAGCAGCACCTCCCTGATCTCGACGGGCGTCAGGCCGTTGCGCAGGGCGGCGCGGGTGTGGGCGGCGAGCTGCTCCAGGTGCCCGCCCGCGACCAGGGCGGTGAGGGTGACGCAGCTGCGGGAGCGGCGGTCGAGGCCGGGCCGGTCCCAGATCTCGCCCCAGGCGTAGCGGGTGACGAAGTCCTGGAAGTCGCCGGAGAAGTCGTCGGTCTGCGCCAGCGTCCGGTCGACGTGGGCGTCGCCGAGCACCTCGCGGCGGACCTTGATCCCGGCGTCGTACGGGTCCGGCCGGCCGCCCGCGTCGGGGGCGGGCACGGCGGCCGGGGCGATCTCGGCGATCGGCGCGGGCTGCGGCGCGGCGGCGACGGGCGCCGCCTGCGCGGGCATCTGTGGGACGGGCAGCGGGATCTGGCCGGTGCCCGTGTCGTAGCCGGGCTGCCAGGCGGTGGAGAAGTGCCGGACGAGCAGGTCGGTGACGGCGGCGGGCTGTTCGACCGGTACGAGGTGGGAGGCGCCGGGCACCACGGCGAGCCGTGCGTCCGGGATGCCGGCGACCAGGGTGCGGGCCTCGGCCGGTCCGGTGACCTGGTCCTCGGAGCCGACCAGGACGAGCGTGGGGACACTGACCCCGGCCAGTTCGGCGCGCACGTCCCAGGCGGCCAGCGCCTCGCAGGCGGCGATGTAGCAGCCGGGGTCGGTGGTGCGCACCATTTGCACGGCCCAGTCGGTGATGGCGGGCTGGGCGGCGGCGAAGCCGTGGGTGAACCAACGCTCGGGCGAGGTGCGGGCGATGGGGTCGAGGCCGTTCGTACGTACGATCACGCCGCGTTGACGGAACTCGTCGGCCGTGCCGAACCGGGGTGAGGCGGCGATGAGGGCGAGCGAGGCGACCCGCTCCGGGTGCCGCAGGGCCAACTCCACACCCACGGCTCCGCCGAGCGCACAGCCCGCGTACCCGAACCGCTGCACACCGAGCCCGTCCAACGTGGCGAGCAGCCGCCCGGCGAGGTCACCGACGGAACCGGCGGGGTACGCGGGCGCGCCGCCGTGCCCCGGCAGATCGAACCGGAAGACCCGCCACTGCTTGATCAGCTCGGGAATCTGGCGGTCCCACATGTGCCATGTGGTGCCAAGGGAGGGTCCCAGGATCAGCACGGGCATGTCTTCTTGCCCGTCAAAGCGGTATTGCAGGGGTTGAAGGGCTGTCTCACTCACGCCCCTCACCCTCTCATCTCTCACAATCTCTCACAGCCCACCTGCCTGAACGTCCCGGCCCC
>NZ_FLSP01000169.1 GCF_900091315.1 Streptomyces sp. DI166 | reverse complement strand
CGCCGGTCGTCCCGGTGGCGGCGGTCCCGGTGGCGGTGGCTTCGGTGGCGGCGGTGGCCGTCCCGGCTTCGGCGGTCGTCCCGGTGGTCCGGGCGGTCGTGGTGGCACGCAGGGCGCCTTCGGCCGTCCCGGCGGTCCCGCGCGTCGTGGCCGCAAGTCGAAGCGGCAGCGTCGCCAGGAGTACGAGGCCATGCAGGCCCCGAGCGTCGGCGGCGTGATGCTGCCGCGCGGCAACGGCGAGACCATCCGTCTCTCCCGCGGCGCGTCGCTCACCGACTTCGCGGAGAAGATCAACGCCAACCCGGCGTCCCTCGTCGCGGTCATGATGAACCTCGGCGAGATGGTCACCGCCACGCAGTCCGTCTCCGACGAGACGCTGCAGCTCCTGGCCGGCGAGATGAACTACACGGTTCAGATCGTCAGCCCGGAGGAGGAGGACCGCGAGCTGCTCGAGTCCTTCGACCTGGAGTTCGGCGAGGACGAGGGCACCGAGGAGGACCTGGTCGTCCGTCCGCCGGTCGTGACCGTCATGGGTCACGTCGACCACGGTAAGACCCGACTCCTCGACGCCATCCGCAAGACGAACGTCATCGCGGGCGAGGCCGGCGGCATCACCCAGCACATCGGTGCCTACCAGGTCTCCACCGAGGTCAACGACGAAGAGCGCAAGATCACCTTCATCGACACCCCGGGTCACGAGGCGTTCACCGCCATGCGTGCCCGTGGTGCGAAGTCGACCGACATCGCGATCCTGGTCGTCGCGGCCAACGACGGCGTCATGCCGCAGACGGTCGAGGCGCTCAACCACGCCAAGGCGGCCGACGTCCCGATCGTCGTCGCGGTCAACAAGATCGACGTCGAGGGCGCCGACCCGACCAAGGTCCGCGGTCAGCTGACCGAGTACGGCCTGGTCGCCGAGGAGTACGGCGGCGACACCATGTTCGTCGACATCTCCGCCAAGCAGGGTCTGCACATCGACACCCTGCTGGAGGCCGTGATCCTCACCGCCGACGCCTCGCTCGACCTGCGCGCCAACCCCAACCAGGACGCGCAGGGCATCTCGATCGAGTCCCGGCTCGACCGCGGCCGCGGTGCCGTGGCGACCGTCCTCGTCCAGCGAGGCACCCTGCGGGTCGGCGACACGATGGTGGTGGGCGACGCCTACGGCCGCGTGCGCGCCATGCTCGACGACAACGGCAACAACGTCGCCGAGGCGGGTCCGTCCACGCCGGTCCAGGTGCTGGGTCTGACCAACGTCCCGGGTGCGGGCGACAACTTCATCGTGGTGGACGAGGACCGTACGGCCCGTCAGATCGCGGAGAAGCGCGCCGCCCGTGAGCGCAACGCCGCGTTCGCCAAGCGCACGCGCCGTGTCTCCCTTGAGGACCTGGACAAGGTGCTCAAGGCCGGCGAGGTCCAGCAGCTCAACCTCATCATCAAGGGTGACGCTTCCGGTTCCGTCGAGGCCCTGGAGTCCTCGCTGCTCCAGCTCGACGTCGGCGAAGAGGTCGACATCCGCGTCCTGCACCGCGGCGTCGGTGCGGTCACGGAGTCCGACATCGACCTGGCGATGGGCTCCGACGCCATCGTGATCGGCTTCAACGTGCGCGCCGCCGGGCGTGCGCAGCAGATGGCCGAGCGCGAGGGTGTGGACGTCCGGTACTACTCGGTCATCTACCAGGCGATCGAGGAGATCGAGGCGGCCCTCAAGGGCATGCTCAAGCCGGAGTACGAGGAGGTCGAGCTCGGCACGGCGGAGATCCGCGAGGTCTTCAAGTCGTCCAAGCTGGGCAACATCGCCGGTGTGCTCATCCGGTCCGGCGAGGTCAAGCGGAACACCAAGGCGCGCCTCATCCGCGACGGCAAGGTGGTCGCGGAGAACCTCAACATCGAGGGTCTGCGTCGCTTCAAGGACGACGTCACCGAGATCCGCGAAGGCTTCGAGGGCGGTATCAACCTCGGAAACTTCAACGACATCAAGGTCGACGACGTCATCGCGACGTACGAGATGCGCGAGAAGCCGCGCGCGTGACCTGACACGCGACTGGGGCCGGTCGGCGGAAGTTATTTCCGTCGATCGGCCCCGGCCGTTGCGTGTACGGTTCCCGTATCGGCGTCGGCGCGACGCCCGTACCCCGAACCGGCGGGACATCCGGAACACACATGTATGTGGGGACTCTGTCCTTCGACCTGCTTCTCGGCGACGTCCACTCGCTGAAGGAGAAGCGCTCCCTGGTCCGTCCGATCGTCGCCGAGCTCCAGCGCAAGTACGCGGTGAGCGTGGCGGAGACAGGCCATCAGAACCTCCACCGCCGGGCCGAGATCGGGCTCGCGGTGGTCTCCGGGGAAACGGGACACCTCACCGACGTACTGGACCGCTGCGAGCGGCTGGTCGCCGGGCGGCCCGAGGTGGAACTGCTCTCCGTTCGACGCAGGCTCCACAGCGACGAAGACTGAAGCAAGAGATAAGCACTTTAAGGAGACGGACCAGTGGCCGACAACGCGCGGGCGAAAAGGCTGGCGGACCTCATCCGGGAGGTGGTGGCCCAGAAGCTGCAGCGCGGGATCAAGGACCCGCGGCTCGGCTCCCACGTCACCATCACGGACACCCGCGTCACGGGTGACCTGCGGGAGGCGACCGTCTTCTACACGGTGTACGGCGACGAGGAGGAGCGCAAGGCCGCAGCGGCGGGCCTGGAGAGCGCCAAGGGCGTGCTCCGCTCCGCGGTCGGCGCGGCGGCGGGCGTGAAGTTCACCCCGACCCTGACCTTCGTGGCAGACGCGCTGCCCGACACCGCCCGGACCATCGAGGACCTCCTCGACCGGGCCCGTGAGTCCGACGCGAAGGTGCGCGAGGTCTCCGCGGGCGCCTCCTACGCCGGTGAGGCCGACCCGTACAAGAAGCCGGGCGAGGACGAGGACGACACCGCCGAATGACCCAGCAGAACCGGACGCCCGACGGCCTTGTCATCGTCGACAAGCCGTCGGGCTTCACTTCGCACGACGTGGTCGCCAAGATGCGCGGGATCGCCAGGACCCGCCGCGTCGGCCACGCCGGCACCCTCGACCCCATGGCGACGGGCGTGCTCGTCCTCGGCGTCGAGAAGGCCACCAAGCTGCTCGGTCACCTCGCGCTGACCGAGAAGGAGTACCTGGGCACGATCCGGCTCGGCCAGACCACCCTGACCGACGACGCCGAGGGCGAGATCACGGGGTCCACGGACGCCTCGAAGGTCACCCGGGACGCCGTCGACGCCGGGATCGCCAAGCTGACCGGCGACATCATGCAGGTGCCCTCCAAGGTCTCGGCCATCAAGATCAACGGCGTGCGCTCCTACAAGCGGGCCCGTGAGGGCGAGGAGTTCGAGATCCCGGCACGCCCGGTCACCGTCTCGTCCTTCGCCGTGCACGACATCCGCGACGCGGTCGCCGAGGACGGCACCCCCGTCCTGGACCTGGTCGTCTCCGTGGTCTGCTCCTCCGGCACCTACATCCGGGCCCTCGCCCGCGACCTCGGCGCCGACCTGGGCGTCGGCGGGCACCTGACGGCACTGCGCCGGACGCGGGTGGGCCCGTACAAGCTGGACGTGGCCCGGACCCTGGACCAGCTCCAGCAGGAGCTGACCGTGATGCCGATCGCCGAGGCCGCCGCCGCCGCGTTCCCGCGCTGGGACGTGGACGCCAGGCGGGCCCGGCTGCTGACCAACGGGGTGCGCCTGGACATGCCCGAGGAGTACCGGGGCCGCGGTGCCGTCGCGGTGTTCGATCCCGAGGGCGGCTTCCTGGCGCTGGTCGAGGAGCACAAGGGCAAGGCCAAGAGCCTGGCCGTCTTCGGCTGAGCCACAGCTCTGCCCGTGGAGCGGCGCGCACGGGGTCATTCGCTGCCCGCCGCTCCACGGTCCCCCCTCGGTTCCCCCACCCCTAGGGTGTATCCATCGACCCCCGTCTGTTCACCCTCGCGGGCAGGCGCTCGGAGTGAACCGAGGGAGCGGAAGGGGGCGCGTTCGCCGAGCGATCTGTCCCGCTGATCTTCCCGCCCCTAACGTCGAAGCAGGAACGGCTGTACGGCGGGGAGGTTCGACCATGGCGGCACGGTTCCCCCGCGAGGCCGACGCATCGCTGGTCCGGATCCACGATCTCACCGGGCGCCTGCGGGGCCTGGGTTTCGTGGCCGACCACCACGGCACGGTGCTCACCGGGCACGAGGTGGTGGACGGCCTGCCCCGGCTCGTACTGAGCGCGGCCGGGGACCGGGACTGCTCGGTCACCGCCGACGCGGTCACCGCCCTGCCCGCGCTGAACCTCGCCCTGGTCCGCACCGACGGCCTCGGCGTGGAGCCCCTGCCGATCTCGGTCCGGGCGCACCCCGAACCCGGCCGGTACGTCCGGATCCTGGCGGGCTGCTGGCGCGAGGCACGGGTGCTCGGCGCGACCCCGGTGACCTACCCGGCGGCCGACCGCCGGCACCGGCTGGAAGCACTGGAACTGGCGATCGGCACCGCGGGACAGGACGCCCTGCGCATGGGCGGGGGAGCGGCGGGCGGTCCGGTCCTCGATGCGGAGACGGGCACCGTCGTCGCCGTCCTGGGCACCGCGCTCAGCAACGGCCACCGTGACGAGGGGTTCGCGGTCCCGCTCCACCCGGCCCTCCCCGGCCCGCTGGCCGACCTGCTCGCCGAGAACACGACGACCGTTCCCTCCTACGGCGCCGACCTGAACCCGGCGGGCGTCCTGGAACTGACGGCGACCACCGTGGGCCAGGAGGGCCCGACCGCGCAGGAGGGTCTCGAACCGGTGGAACGGGCCTACCCGGCACAGGAGTTCGAGGCGTTCACGGCCGACCCGGACACGGCCGTACTCGCCCTCGTCGGCCCGCCCGGCAGCGGCCGTACGACCGAACTCGCGGCGCTGGCCGCCCGCCGGCACCGCGCCCCCGTCCCCGCGCCCACGCTCTGGCTGCGCGGCGCCGACCTCAAGGAGACCGACGCCTCCCTGGCCGACGCGGCGACGCGGGCGCTGGCACGGGCGGCCCGCATCATCGCGGCCTCCCGGTCGACGACACCGGAGGCCCTCGGCGACCTCACCCCGGCCCACCTGACCGGGCACTCCCCCCTGCTCCTCCTCCTGGACAGCCCCGAGGAGATGCCTCCCGTCCTCGCCCACCGCCTCCCCGAGTGGACGACCGGGACGGCCGAGTGGCTGCGGCAGACGGGCGCGAAACTGGTCGTGGCCTGCCGCGAGGAGTACTGGGAGGTGGCCGGGACGCACTTCCCGGAGGGGATGCTGTACGGCGGAACACCGGCCGACAGCGGCGAGGGACCCGGACCCGCCTCGGGGCCGTTCTCCGCGGGGCTGGAGGCCGAGCCGTCCGGCGAGGCGCCACGGCTCCCGGGGTGCGTCCGGCTCGGCGCGCTGACCACCGCCGAGGCCCGGCTCGCCCACGCCCGCTACGGCATCCCCGGCACCGCACTCGCCCCGCGGGACGCCCGCCACCCGCTCACCCTGCGCCTGCTGGCCGAGATCCGCGCCGCGCTCCCCGCCACCGACCTGCCCCCGGTCACCCGGCACGACGTCCTCGCCGCCCACCTGGACCTGATGAGCCTGCGCATCGCCGTCCGCCTCGCCGCCGAGAACGGCCTGCGCGGCACCGCCGTCAAGCGGCTCGCCTCGAAGGTCTCCGGCCAGGTCCACGAGGCCGCCCGGCGCAGCCTGGGGCCCGGCCAGGGCGAACTGGACCGCGAGTCCTTCGAGGCGGTCTTCCCCTGGGGGCCCGCCCCGGCAGGGCTCGGCGGCGGCACCGGCTGGGCCTCCGCCGTCCTCACCGAGGGGCTTCTCGTGCCCGCCGGGCACGGCTACCGCTTCGCCCACGAGGAGTTCGCCGACTGGATCCAGGGCATGCACCTCGACCTCGACGAGGCCCTGCGCGCCCTGGTCCACCGCCGCCGCACCACCGACGCCCATCCCCTGCCGGTACCGCACCACCGGATCGGCCCGGTCGTGGAGGCCCTGCTCCTCCTCGGCCACCAGCACGGACCGCGCCCTCTCGCCCTGCGGCTGGTGGAGCTGGCGCAGGCGCTGGAGGCCGACCCGCACTCCTGGTGGGCCGCCCGACTGCTCGCCCAGACCCTCCTGAGGGTGCCGGACGCGACGCCGTACACCGACGTCCTGCGCGCCCTCACCGACCGCGTGGTGGCCTGGCGGCACCAACAGCGGCCCGTGCCCGCCGAGTTCGGGCCCGACTTCTGGACCGAGCTGCCGCTGCCCGAGGAAACCAGGCTCGACCTGCTGCGCCGACTCGTCCTCGCCGACACCCGGACCGGCCCCCGCTACCTGGATGCCGCCGCCCGCCTCCTCGCCGACGACCCCACCGCCGTGCAGCCCCACCTCACCCGCTGGTTCCACGACGACCGCCCGCTGCCCGCGACCCCGCACGCCACCGTCGCGCGGGCGGCACAGGCGCTGCTGCACACGCACCGGCACGGCGCCCTGGACGACCTGACCGAGACCCTCGTCGAGGTGGCACACCGGCGTGCTGACGAACTCCTCGCCGTACTCGCCGAGGAGGAGCCGTCCGCGATCTGCCGCGCCGTCGACCGGTGGGCCCACGACGAGCGCCCCGACCGCCGGGTCGCGGCCGTGGCGTACGGCCTGCGCGCCGCCCCGCACGTCCGCAGCGCCGCCGACCGCGAACTCCTGCGCTACGCCGCCCTCTCCCTGCTCGCCCGCCCCGCCGACTGCACCCTGCACGGCGGCGCGCTGGCCCTCCTCGTCCGCGATCCGCACACCCGCCCCCGCTACCTCCCGCTCGCCCTGCGCCACTTCGCCTCCGGCGACCCGCAGTTCCCGCCGAGCGCCCTCACCGACGCCCTCACCACCCACCCCGACCCGGTCCTCGACGCCTTCCGCGAGCGCCTGCGCCGACCGGACGCGGGCCCCGCGCTGCGCGCCCTCACCGAGGCCACCACACCGCCGCTGGCCCGCCGGGTGGCCGCCCTGGTCCGGGAGGCGGTGGAACTGCGCCCGGATCGGGCCGCGGAGGTCGCCGCGTACGTCGACCGCCGTCTGGACCAGGGCGGTGACGCCCCCGCCGTACTGTTCCCCCTGGTCACCGCCCTCCTCACGGACGGCCCCGAGACACTGCGGGCCGCCCTCGCGGGCGTTCTCGCGGCCCCCGGCCCCGACCCACTGCGCGGAGAACTCCTCGACTTCCTCCTCGTCCGGGAGCGGGAACCGGCCGTCCTGGACGCCGTGCTGCACGCGGCGGCCCAACGGGACGGCGAGGGGCTGCGCGAACTGGTCCACCGCACCGGGCTGCTCCTCGTGCGCACTCCGGACGGCGCCACCCGTTTCGACCGAGGCCTGGTCGATCTCGGCCGTCACGTCCCCGGTTTCGCCGCCCGGGTGGCGGGCTGGCTCACCGACGCGCCGCAGGACTGGGCGGCCGTCGTGGGCCCCAGCACCCGGAGGATGATCGAGAACCTGGCAGGCGTACGCGTCCCCGCCTGACCGGGTCGCGGCGCGTGCGAACCGTCACAGCGTCCATGCCGATGCGGGCGGGGAGCACGCGGCATGGCACCCTTAGACCTGCGTAGAAGGCAGTGACGGACACGGGTTCGACAAGGAGCGGTCACAGTGCAGCGCTGGCGTGGCTTGGAGGACATCCCCCAGGACTGGGGGCGCAGCGTCGTCACCATCGGTTCCTACGACGGTGTGCACCGCGGGCACCAGCTCATCATTCAGCACACCGTGGACCGCGCCCGCGAACTGGGCCTGCCCGCCGTGGTCGTGACCTTCGACCCGCACCCCAAGGAAGTGCTGCGCCCCGGCACCCACCCGCCGCTCCTCGCCCCGCACCACCGCCGGGCCGAGCTGATGGCCGAGCTGGGCGTGGACGCGGTCCTGGTGCTGCCGTTCACCACGGAGTTCTCGAACCTGTCCCCGGCGGACTTCATCGTCAAGGTGCTCATCGACAAGCTGCACGCCAAGGCGGTCGTCGAGGGCCCCAACTTCCGCTTCGGCCACCGGGCCGCGGGCGATGTCGTGTACCTGGCCGAGCTGGGCAAGACCTACGACTTCGAGGTCGAGGTCGTCGATCTGTTCGTGTCCGGCGAGGCGGGCGGCGGCCAGCCCTTCTCCTCCACCCTGACCCGGCGCCTGGTCGCCGAGGGCGATGTCGCGGGCGCGATGGAGATCCTGGGCCGCCCGCATCGGGTCGAGGGGGTGGTCGTGCGCGGCGCGCAGCGCGGCCGTGAACTGGGCGTCCCGACGGCGAACGTCGAGACCATCCCGCACACCGCGATCCCGGCCGACGGCGTCTACGCCGGCTGGCTGCACGCCCAGGGCGAGCGGATGCCGTCCGCGATCTCGGTCGGCACCAACCCGACCTTCGACGGCACCGAGCGCACGGTCGAGGCACACGTCATCGACCGCGTCGGGCTCGACCTCTACGGTCTGCACGTCGCCGTCGACTTCCTGGCCTACGTCCGCGGCCAGGTGAAGTTCGACTCGCTCGACGCGCTGATCGAGCGGATGGGCGAGGACATCAAGGTCAGCCGCGACCTGACGGCGGAGGCGGAGGCGGAAGGCCGCTGAGCGGTTCCTACGACGCCGAAGGGCGGCCGGTGCCTGCGAGGCACCGGCCGCCCTTTGCGTACGGGGTTACGGGTGGGGCGGGTGCGGCTGCTGGGGCTGCTGGGGGTAAGGGTAGGGCGGCTGGGCGGGCTGCCCCGGGTGGGCGTACGGCTGCCCGGGGGCGGGCTGGCCGGGTACGGGGGGCTGGTACTGCCCCGGCACCTGTCCCTGCCCGTGGCCCTGGCCCTGGCTTTGCGGATACTGCCCGGGTACTGGCTGTCCCGGAACCGGCTGCCCCGGAACCGGCTGTCCGGGAACGGGCTGTCCGGGGAGCGGCGGGGCCGCGACCGGGGGCGGGTTGCCGTCGTTGGTCCACAGCCCGTGGGACTGCTGGTGGCGTACGAAGTCCTCGGCGACCATCGCGGCGAGGTTGAAGTACGCCTCGCGCACCTTGGGCCGCATCATGTCGAGGTCAACCTCGGCACCGGCGGCGAGGTGCTCGTCGAAGGGCACGACGACGACACCGCGGCACCGGGTCTCGAAGTGGCTGACGATGTCATCGACCTTGATCATCTTCCCGGTCTCGCGCACCCCGGAGATGACGGTGATGGAACGCGAGACGAGTTCGGCGTACCCGTGGGCGGAGAGCCAGTCCAGCGTCGTACTGGCGCTGCTCGCGCCGTCCACGGAGGGGGTCGAGATGATGATCAGCTGGTCGGCGAGGTCGAGCACGCCGCGCATGGCGGAGTAGAGCAGACCGGTGCCGGAGTCCGTGAGGATGATCGGGTACTGCTTGCCGAGCACGTCGATGGCGCGCCGGTAGTCCTCGTCGTTGAACGTCGTGGAGACGGCGGGGTCGACGTCGTTGGCGATGATCTCCAGACCGGAGGACGCCTGCGAGGTGAACCGGCGGATGTCCATGTACGAGTTGAGGTACGGGATCGCCTGGACGAGGTCACGGATGGTGGCGCCGGTCTCGCGGCGCACCCGGCGGCCGAGGGTGCCGGCGTCCGGGTTGGCGTCGATGGCCAGGATCTTGTCCTGGCGCTCGGAGGCGAGCGTGGAGCCGAGGGCGGTGGTGGTCGTGGTCTTGCCGACACCGCCCTTGAGGCTGATGACGGCGATCCGGTAGCAGGACAGCACGGGCGTACGGATCAGCTCCAGCTTCCGCTGCCGCTCGGCCTCCTCCTTCTTCCCACCGATCTTGAACCGGCCGCCCCCGGCGGCGGGGCGCCCGCTCTTCGCCTTCTGCTTCTTGTTGTTGAGCAGCCGGTCGGACGACAGCTCCACGGCAGCGGTGTACCCGAGCGGCGCGGCACCCGGGTTGGTGGGCTGCCGCTGGTCGTGCTGAATGGGCTGCGGCCAGGAGGCCCCGGCCCGGGGGTCGACGGGCTGCTGCGGGGCGGTGGCGCCGGGCTGGCCGGGGTGGGGTTGGGCCTGGGGCGGGATGCCGGGCTGC
>NZ_FLSP01000168.1 GCF_900091315.1 Streptomyces sp. DI166 | reverse complement strand
GCCACATCCACAGACCCGGCGCGACCGCCCCCGGCCCGCGCCACGCCCTCAGACCCGGCGCGACCGCCCCCGGCCCGCACCGCGTCCACAATCCCGCCCGGAGCTGCCGAGCATTCGGCCTCGCCCCGCAGCCCCCCGGCCCCGGCGGCCTCCGCCCCGCCGGTCCTCGGGCGTGCGGTGTCCCCCCGGCCGGGACCCGTTCCGTCGGCCCAGTCCTCGGCACCGTGGCCCTCCCACGCCAGGGCCCAGTCCTCGGCACCGTGGCCCGCCCGCGCCAGTACCCCCACCCGGATCAGCTCCGGCACCCGGAACATCGCCGGGCCCCCGGGGGCACTGTCGGACAGGACGAGGACGTGCCGGTCCAGCAGGCGGCCCACCAGGGACTGGGCCGTCCAGGTGTCCAGGCCGAGCACGCGCTCGACGCGCTCCGTGTCGAAGGGGCCGGGGCCCGCCTCGGTCAGCCGGTGCACGGCGCCGCGCAGCCTCGGGGACAGGCGGTCCAGGGCACTGTGCGCCCGGGAGGGTGCCGCGCAGGCCTCGTCCTGGAGTTCGGCGACCAGGCGGTCGTCGTCGACCAGACCCGCGGCCAGGTCGGTCAGCGTCCACATCGGGCGGGCCGCGTACAGCTCGCCCACGGCCCGCAGCATCAGCGGGTCGCCGCCGAGCCGGGCGAGCACGTGACGGAGTGCCGGACGGTGCCCCGCGACCCGGTCCTCCCCCACCAGGCGGACGAAGAAGCCCTCCGCCTCCTCCGCCCCCAGCGGCCCCAGCGTCAGCCGCCGCGCCCCCGGCAGCGACAGCCTCACCCGCGACGTCACCACCGTCAGACAGGACTCCCCGCCCGGCAGCAGCGAAAGCACCTGCTCCGCGCCGGCCGCGTCGTCGAGCAGCACCAGCAGCGCACGCTCCCGCGCCGCCGCCCGGAACAGCGCCGCCAGCCCCTCCGCGTCCTCCGGCTGCCGCTGCCGCGCGACGCCGAGCCCGTCCAGCAGGGACCGCAGCACCGCCTCCGGGGAACGCGGCCGGTCCGCCGTGTCGTGCAGGGACGCGTACAGCAGCCCGTCCTTGAACCGCCCCGCCATCGCCCGGGCCGCCCGCACGGCGAGCGCGGTCTTGCCGACCCCCGCCGGTCCGAGCAGCGTCACGACGGCGGCGCCGCCCTCGGCGATACGGGCCAGTTCCGGCTCGCGCCCCACGAAGTCCGGGGTCTCCAGCGGCAGTTGGTCGACGACCGGAGCGGAAGCGACCGGCACCGGCCGCCGTTCCGGCTTCGCCGCCGGGGGCAGCACCTCCCGCAGGATGTCCTGCTGGAGCTTGCGCAGGCGCTCCGACGGCTCGATCCCCAGCTCGTCCACCAGCCGTTGCCGCAGCCGCAGATACGCGTCCAGCGCGGTACTGCGCTGTCCCGACCGGTGCGCCGCGATCATCAGCTGCGCGGTGAACCGCTCGTCCAGCGGATGGTCCACGGTCAGCCGCCGCAACTCGGCCACCAGCCCCTGGTGGCGCCCCAGTTGGAGATCGGCCTCGATCCGCAGCTCCAGCGCCGCGAGCCGGGCCTCGCCGATCTGCGCGATCCGCGCGGCGAGCAGCGGCCCGGCCTCCAGCCCGGCGAACGGCTCCCCGCGCCACAGCGCGAGCCCTTCGCGCAGCAGCCGCGCCGCGTCCTCCGGCGCCCCGGAGGCCAGCGCGGCCCGGGCCCGGTTCACCCGCTGCTCGAACTCCCACAGGTCCAGCTCCCCCGGCCGCGCGGTCAGCCGGTACCCGCCGGAACCGGTCTCCAGCCGCTCCCCGGTGTCGCCGTCGGCGCTGCCCTTGAGGGCCTGGCGCAGTTGGTAGATGTAGGTCTGCACGGTCTTGCGGGCCAGCCGCGGCGGCTCCTCGTCCCACAGTTCCTCGACGAGGGCCTGCACGGAGACCAGGTGGTTGGCGTCCAGCAGCAGTACGGCCAGCGCCCGCCGCGCCATCGGCGCGGTGAGGGTGCGCGGCTCGCCGCCGACGTGGATCTCCAGCGGCCCGAGCACCTTGATCCGCAGTTCGGACAGCCCGGTGGCGGTCGCGGTCATGTCGTCCTCCCGCGTCCGGAGCGGGTGCGCCGCTCACCGCGCCCCGCCGCACGCGGCGCCGGGCCGCCCTGGTGGGTCACCGTCCGCGCCGACACCAGCCGCCCGGGGCAGGCCGACTCCGGCGGCAGTCCGCCCGGCAGCAGCAGCCCGAGGAAGTGCTCCACCGTCCCGTACACCGCCTCCGGGGCGGTACCCGCCGCGCTCACGACCGCGCTCCGGCATTCGAAACGGTGTCGCTGTCCAGGTGGTGCATGGCGCGGCGCTCCTTCCGGAACTCACTGGGGGTGACCCCGTAACGGCCGCGGAAGAGCCGGCTGAAGTGGGAGGCGCCGTACAGGCCCGCCCGTTCGCCGATCAGCGCCACGGGCAGGTGGTCGAGGGCGGGGTCGGCCAGCTCGGTCCGGCAGCGGGCGAGCCGCTCGTCGCGGATCCAGCGGGCCGGGCTGACCCCGAACTCCTGGAAGATCTTCTGGAGGTAGCGCAGCGAGATGTTGTGCCGCCGGGCCACCTCGTTGGGGCTCAGACTCGGCTCGGCGAGGTGCTCGCGCACATGGGCCTGGATCCGCAGCATCAGCGCCTGCCGGGCGATCTCGCTGTCGGGCGCGACCTCGCGCATCCGCTCGGCGAAGAGCACCGCGGTCAGTCCGGCGACGCTCCCGCCGAGCAGATCGACGGCCGTCTCCACTTCCTCCCCGTGCCGGTCGAGCCCTTCGAGCATGCCGCTCAGCAGCGCGGCGACGCCCTGGTCGCCGTTCCAGGCGCGGGCGGTGAGCCGCTGGGTGTCGGTGGCGGTGAGACCGACCAGGGAGTGCGTCACCATGACGTCGACCATCCGGAACTCCTCCGGCATGATCACCTTGAACGGGCGCCCGGTGTCGAATGAGATGAGCTGCGGCGGCCGTACGACGCCGTGCCGTCCGTCCTGGAAGACCCAGACCTCGCCGCGCAGCGGACGGCACACCCTGAGGCGGGCGCGGCGCCCGTCCGCGATGAGCCGGCCGGGCCGGACCAGTTCGCGGGGACCGCCCTGCACCAGCGATACGGTGACCTCGCCGAAGCGGTGCCGGACCGTGGTCCCTTCGAGGATCTCCTCGTGGTTCCTGACGATCTGCAGTCCGCCGCGCTCGGCGGGCGGTGGATCGGCGGTGCACCGGCGCACCTGCCGCGGCCTCACCTCACTGACACGTTGCATCGCGTACCCCCTGTTCCGATGTCGGAGCTCTCGTCGAAGCACCACCAGGGAAACATACCCGCATGCGGGTTTTCTACTTCGATCGAGAGTTTCGATGGATCACCGGAGGCGGGCACACCGCCGAGGCCGGACCGCCATCGGCCCGGCCTCACCGAGAAGGCGCAGCTCAGGCCACCCGCGCCAGCCGCGGCCCGGTCACCGCCGGCACCGCGCGGTCGGCGTACAACTCCGCGACCTGGAAGGCGAGATCGAGCGCCTGGTAGCGGTTGAGCCGGGGGTCGCAGGCGGTCTGGTAGCGCCGGTGCAGGTCGGTCAGACCGATCGGGTGGCCGCCGCCCACGCACTCGGTGACGTCGTCCCCGGTCAGCTCGATGTGAATACCGCCGGGGTGGGTGCCCAGTGCCCGGTGCGCCTCGAAGAAGCCGGTCACCTCGTCCAGTACGTCGTCGAAGTGCCGCGTCTTGTGGCCGCTGGCGGCGGAGAAGGTGTTGCCGTGCATGGGGTCGCAGATCCAGGCGACCGGCGCCTCGGCCTCGGTCACCACCTCCACCAGCGCGGGCAGCACGTCGCGCACCCGGTCCCGGCCCATGCGGGTGATGAACGACAGCCGCCCCGGCTCCCGTTCGGGGTCGAGCCGGTCGATCAGCGCGAGCACCTCGTCCCGGGTCGCCGACGGACCGAGCTTGACGGCGACGGGGTTGCGCACGGAGGCCGCGAACTCCACGTGCGCGTGGTCCAGTTGCCGGGTCCGCTCACCGATCCACACCATGTGCCCGGAGACGTCGTAGGCGTGCCCGGTGCGCGAGTCGATCCGGGTCAGGGCCGCCTCGTAGTCCAGCAGCAGCGCCTCGTGGCTGGAGTAGAACTCCGCGAGGTGGAACTCCCCGGGGTCCGCCCCGCAGGCGGCCAGGAAGGTCAGGGCGCGGTCGATGTCCCGGGCGAGCGCCTCGTAACGGGCGCCGACGGGGGAGCTGTTGACGAAGTCGCGGTTCCACTCGTGGACCTGGCGCAGATCGCCGTAGCCGCCGGTCACGAAGGCCCGGATCAGGTTCAGGGTGGAGGCGGAGGCGTGGTACATCCGTTTGAGGCGTTCCGGGTCCGGCCGGCGGGCCTCCTCGGTGAACTCCTGTCCGTTGACGGCGTCGCCGCGGTAGACGGGCAGGGTGATGTCGCCGCGCACCTCGACGGGCTTCGAGCGCGGTTTGGAGTACTGCCCGGCGATCCTGCCGATCTTCACGACCGGCACCGAGGTGGCGTAGGTCAGCACGGCCGCCATCTGCAGCAGCGTCTTGACCTTGTCCCGCACCTGGTCGGCGGTGATCGCGTCGAAGGTCTCGGCGCAGTCGCCGCCCTGGAGCAGGAACGCCTCGCCCCTGGCCACCCGCGCGATGCGCTCGCGCAGTTGGTCGCACTCCCCGGCGAACACCAGCGGCGGGTAGGTCGCCAGCTCCGCCAGCACCCCCTTGAGGGCGTCCGGGTCGGGCCATTCGGGCTGCTGGGCGGCGGGAAAGCGGCGCCAGGAGTCCACGTCCGTCATGCGCTGATCAGCATTCATGTTGAGCTGTGCCTCACTTGTGTCCGGGGAAGGTGTCGGATCGGGTGTGCGGCGGATCGCCCGCGACGTCACGGGCTCCGGATACGTCACGGCTCCGGGGTACGGAGCGGCCCTCCCGCCGCCGGGACACTCCTCGCCGGGGGATGTACGAGGAGTGCGCCGGTCGGGGGGAGGGCCGCGACTCGGGGGGCGAGCGGCATCCGGCCCGTCAACGGCCCCGGACTCACCGCGATGCCACGACTCTACGAACGTCCCCGCCCGCCCGGTTGCCGCACCGCGCACCGCCCCTTGCCGAAATACGCGCGAACGGACAACGCCCCCGGAATGTCACATTCCGAGGGCGTCGGGCTTACCCAGTTCCAGCACAAGAATCTCTTCCAGTCACTCCCCAATCGTCGGCAACCACATGAAGGACCAGTTCCGCACAGCTACGACGGCACCCCGACAACTACGCCGGGAACAGCCACGCCGACACCGCGACGGCTACGTCAGGCACAAGCACGCCGACACCGCGACGGCTACGTCAGGCACAAGCACGACGACACCGCAACGGCTACGACGGCACCCGCGCCCGCCGCACCCGGCGAACCCGCGCGTCGCAGCGGGGCGTTGCCTGTGCCGCGGCCACCGCTCGCCGCCCCTCCTCCGCCGCGTCGATGATGATCCGGGCGTACGGCAGCAGCCGCGCCCCCGCCTCGGTCAGCGCCAGCCGCCGGTGACTGCGGTCGAACAGCGCCGCCCCCACCGACTCCTCAAGCCCCTGGATCTGCGCCGTCACCGTCGACTGCGCGTAGTTGAGGTTGCGGGCCGCCCGAGTCACGCTCAACTCGGCCGCCACCTCGCGAAATGCCCGTAGCTGCTGGATCTGCATGTGCCGCTCCCTTCGGCCGGCCCGGCGGGGCCGCCCGGAAAACGCCTCAGACGGAGCCGGAGACCGCGGCCCCGCGCGAGAGCGCCTTGCCGCGTCCCGCGGTGATGTCGAGCCGGCCGTACACCTCGGGCCGGGCCAGGGACCGGGCCATCAGGTCGTAGAGAACGGCGATCCGCTCCTCCACGTCCGCCCGGTTCGTCATGATCTCCGACAGCAGCTGCACCCCGGTGAAGGCGCCGACCGCCGCCTCGGACACGGTCGCCACATCGATCCCCGGCACCAGTTCGCCCCGCTCCTGGGCCTCCCCCAGCAGCCGGGTGCTCACCTCGATCCAGGCCTGGTACGGCACCTTGCGGTCGATGACGTCGTGCCCCTGGTCCACCGCGAGGCGGATGCTGCCCTGGAGCATCCGGTCGAAGGTGAGCCGGTGCGCCACGAGCAGGGTGACGTCCACCCACTCCTGGAGCTTGGGCGCTCCGGGCTCCTGCGGCGGTGCGAAGTACCGGATCTGGTCCGCCACTTGCTCGTCCAGCACCGCCTGCGCCAGCTCGGCCTTGGACGTGAAGTGAAAGTAGAAGGCGCCCTTCGTCACACCGCACCGCTGGTAGACGTCCGAGATCCTGGTGGCGGCGTAGCCGCACTCGGCGAAGACCTCACCGGCCGCCTCCAGAATCGCCTGACGTGTCCTGATGGCTCGATCCTGCTGTGCCACTGGGCCCCCTTCCTTCGTCGTAGTTGATGGAGTGTCCAGAGCGGGCGCTTATGCGGAACCACCCGCTCTCATTGAAAAACATACCCGCATGCGCGTATCTTACCGGCGGGGTTGGAACCAGTCACCCGTCATGCACCTTCTCGTTCCAGAAGGAAGAGCAATGACCACGAACATCGGTATTCACAGGGGCCGACGCCGCCACGGGGGGATCAGGAGGACGGTGTTTCCGGTCAGGCCGGTCGCACCGGTCAGGCCGCACATCCTGCCGCCCGCGACGGCCGTCGACACCAGGCTCGTACACCGCACCGACCGCAAGGACGTGCTGCCGACCGGCATCACGAAGCTCGACGAGGGCCACTACACCGTCTTCACCCAATGGCCCGCGGACCACCGCCGCTTCACCGACCAGGACGGCGACTTCCTGCCCTCACTGGTCATCGAGTCCATACGCCAGGCCGTGATCCTGGTCGCGCACGACGGCCTCGGGGTCCCGCTCGGCCATCAGTTCCTCGTCTCCACCGCCCACCACCGCATCGACCCGGCCCTGCTGCTCGCCCCCGGCGCGCCCGACCGGCTCGAACTCGACGTATCCGTCCACGACTTGAAGCACCGCCGCGGCATCCCGTCCGCCCTGGAGGCCCGGGTGGTCATCCGCGCCGACGGCGAGATCATCGGCACCGGCGGCGGGGAGTGCTCCGTCATGACCCCCGAGGTCTACCGCCGGCTGCGCCGCGGCCGTACCGAGACCGCCTGGCCGGCCGCACTGGCCGCGCCGCTGCCCGCACCCCTGCCGCCGCACTCCGTCGGCCGCACCCACGCCTGCGACGTCGCACTGTCCGCCGGGGACCTGCCCGGCGAGTGGCTGCTGCGGGCCGATGTGTCGAACCCGCTGATGTTCGACCACCCGAACGACCACATGCCCGCGATGGTCCTCCTCGACGCCGCCCAGCAGGCCGCGCACCTGACCTTCGGACCTCGCCCCTTCCGTCCCTTCTCCTGCGTCGTCTCCTGCTCGCGCTACGTCGAGTTCGACGCCCCCTGCACCGTCCGGACCGACCTCACCGAGGAGACCGACGGCGGATGGACGCTGTCCGTCACCGGCCACCAGGGCGGTGAGCAGGTCTTCGAGATCCTTTTCCGCGGCTCGGCCGGGACCCGCTAGCCCGCCGGGCGACCACCGGGCCCGCAGGTGGGTGGGCCTGCCGTCGGCAACGAGCGCCGCACCTCTCATCCGCGCACCATCGGCTCTAATACGCGCACCATCGGCCCCGTCGCCCGCCCCGCGCCGGAAACCGTCCGGCCACCCGGCCCGCACACCGTTCCCGCGCCCGCCCGCCGCCCGCGCCCAACCGCTCCCGGCGCCCGATCCGCACATCCGTACCCCGGCATACGTGGATCCGCGCACGGTCCCGTCCGCTTCCGCCCTCCACCGGCACCGCCCTTCGCTCACCCCCGGCCCAGCGCCGGGCACCGCACCTTCAGTTCCGCCACAGCTCAGGAGCTCGTCCCATGACCCGCACCGACGCAGCCCCACCGACTCGCCGCCGCTTACCGCACCGTCCACCCGCCGTCCACCGGCACCGTCGCGCCGACCACGAACGAGGCCCGGTCACTGCTCAGCCAGGCCGCCGCCTCGGCGATCTCCTCCGGCACCGCGATCCGCGGCAGCAGCGCCGCCCGCGCCATTTCCTCCGCGACCCCGGGAATCCGCTCCAGCCACGCGTCCAGCATTTCGCTGTGCGTCGCCCCGGGCACAATCGCATTGACCCGAATTCCACTCGCCGAATATTCCGCTGCGACCGCTTTGGTCAATCCGATGACGGCATGCTTGGCGGCAATGTAAGGGGCAGCAACCGGGGTCGCCACAAGCCCCGCCGTACTGCTCGTGTTGACAATGGAGCCACCGTGCTCCAGCATCGCCGCGACTTCCTGACGCAGGCAATTCCACATTCCGCGGACATTGGTGTCCATGACGGTGTCGTAGACCTCGTCGCCCATCAGGTGCATCGGCGTTCCCTCGGCCCCGACCCCGGCGTTGTTGAACGCCACATCGAGCCGCCCGAAGCTCTCCGCGGCCCGCGCGAACCCCTCCTCGACCTGCGCTTTCACCGCCACGTCGAGCACCACGTACTGGGCTTTGCCGCCCTCGGCGCGCAACTCGTCCACCAGTGCGGCGAGCCGCTCCTCGCGGCGGGCCGCCAGGGTGACCGCGGCTCCCTCCCGGCAGAAGACCCGGGCCGCCGCGGCCCCGATCCCACTGCTGGCGCCCGTGATGAACGCGTGCTTTCCCTGCAGAAGTCCGCCGTAGCGCATGGCCTCACATTACCCGTGATTTAAGTCCCTGATTCGCGTCGCACTCAAATCTGACTCGAATCCATTTCCCGGCCCTTTCCACAGGGCCACCGGCACCCCCCACGCGCCGTTTTCTCCCCCCTCCGTTCCGCATTGCCTGGCCTGATCACTGTTCCCGAGACAAGATCGGAAGAAATTCGCATGGCACCGACGCGACGGATACTCATCACCGGCGGCACCGGCTTCGTGGGCTCCCACGTGGCCGCGCTGCTGGCCGACGGCCCGAACGCGGCGAACGCTCCACGGCTGCGCCTGCTGGTCCACCACCGCCCGACGACGCCCGACGACACCGGCAGGGTGGAGGTGCGCCGCGGCTCCCTCACCGACCCGCGCTCGCTGCGCGGGGTCTGCGACGGCGTGGACACCGTGCTCCACCTGGCCTCGCTGATCGGCGGCAGCCCGGCGGACTGCGCGGCCGTCAACGACGCCGGGACCGGGGCCCTGTTGGAGGAGGCCGCTCGCGCGGGGGTCGAGCGGATCGTCCAGCTGGGCACGACGGCCGTGTACCGGGACGAGCCGCACACCGGGGCCCGGGAGGGCGAACCGGTGCTCGGGCCGTCCTCGCCCACCAGCGTCAGCAGGCTGGCCGGGGAGGAACGGGTCCTCGCGGCCGGCGGCGTCGTCCTGCGCCCGCACCTGGTGTACGGCCCCGGCGACGTCTGGGTGGTACCGGCCCTGGTGGATTTCCTCACCGCCTTCCCCCGGTGGATCGACGGCGGGCGGGCCCGCACGTCGCTGATCGGTGTGCACGACCTGGCCCGGGCCGTGGCCGCGCTGTCCCTGCGGCCCGAGCTGCCGCGCGGTCAGGTCCTGCACGCCGCCCGGCCGGAGCCGGTGCCGGTGCGGGACCTGGTCGGGGCGGTCTGCCGCGAGCTGCGGCTCCCGCTGCCCGAGGGCGAGGTCTCCCTCGCCCGGGCGGCCGCCCTGACCGGCGCCGACCGGGACCCCCTGGTCCGGCGGCGTCTGTCGTTGCTGGCGGTCGACCACTGGTACGACAGCTCCCGTCTGTGGCAGTTGCTCGACATGGCGCCCCTGGACGACTTCGCCCGCGACTTCGCCGTGGGCGCCGCCTGGTACCGGTCGCTGCTGTCCCGCCGCACGGACGGGGAGCTGTTCTCCACGCGATGACGACCGGCTCCCGCCGGGCCAGTCCCCGGCCCGGCGGGGGCGCCGCAGCACCGAGCCCACGCTAGGCGCCCACCCAACGATCTCCTCGCCCACCAGCGCACACGCAGTAACACATCCGCGCACACCCCCCACCCACCCGGAACGCCGCATTGCCCCTCCGGGGTCCGCCCCACCCCCCACACGGCGCTTGCCCGTCCCCGCCCCAGGCCACGGCGCCCACCGCCCGGCACGTAGCGGCAGGAGCGGACGCCCCCCGGCCCCGCACCCCGGGCCGTCCGACGAACCACCCGGCCCGGGTCCGACCAGACCGCCAGACCCCACGGCCCGACCTCAGCGCCACGCACACACAGGGACCCCTCGCCCGCTCCCGCCCCACAGACCGCCGCAACCACCACCCGGCACGCACGCCCGCCGCACCGAACGCCACCCACCCCCGCTCTGACAGACCAACGGCCCGC
>NZ_FLSP01000167.1 GCF_900091315.1 Streptomyces sp. DI166 | reverse complement strand
GGTCGTCGGCCCGGCCGCGACCGCGCAGCGGGTGGCCGCCGGGGTGCTGCGCCATCCCCGGTGCGGGGTGCGGCCGGTGGGCATCGTCGCCCCCGACCCGGACGGCACCGAGCAGCTTCCCGTGCTGACCACGGGCGCGGAGGTGCAGCGGGCCCTGATCCAGAACGGCGTCCGTGACGTCCTCACCGTGCACCCGTCGGTACGGTCCCAGCGCGCGCCCCTGCTGCGGGCGCTCGCGGAGTCCGGGTGCACGGTGTGGGAGGTCGACGCGGACTCCCCGGCGTACGCCTCCCGCGACCAGCTCGCCGGGTACGCCTGCCGGCGTCTGGACCTGGGCTCCGCCCGGCGGCCCGGCGGGGCGGGCAAGCGGCTGCTCGACATCGCCGTGTCCGGGACGCTGTTGCTGCTGGTCAGCCCGCTGCTGCTGGTGTGCGCTGTGGTGCTGCGGCTGACCGACGGACCCGGTGTGGTGTTCCGTCAGGAGCGCATCGGCAAGGACGGGCGGCCCTTCACGCTGCTGAAGTTCCGCACCCACCGCCCGGTCGACGAGCACGAGTCGGCGACCCGCTGGAGCGTGGCCGACGAGGTGCGCATGTCGTGGTTCTGCCGCTTTCTGCGGCGCAGTTCGCTGGACGAGCTGCTCCAGCTGTGGAACGTGCTGCGCGGCGACATGAGCCTGGTCGGCCCGCGCCCCGAACGCCCGTACTTCGTCGCGAAGTTCAGCCAGACCTACCCCGGCTACGCGGCCCGGCACCGGATGCAGACCGGCATCACCGGGCTGGCCCAGATCCAGGGCCTGCGCGGCGACACCTCCATCGAGGACCGGGCCCGCTTCGACAACGCCTACATCGACAACTGGTCGCTGTGGCAGGACGTCTGCATCCTGCTGCGCACGGCCGTCCAGCTCGTGCGCCCGACCGGGAGC
The DNA here is from genome assembly GCF_900091315.1 of Streptomyces sp. DI166. GTDB lineage: Bacteria > Actinomycetota > Actinomycetes > Streptomycetales > Streptomycetaceae > Streptomyces > Streptomyces fuscus. Next base: position 9,459 of record NZ_FLSP01000167.1, on the reverse strand, counting down.
TGACCCGATGACCAGCCTCGTCCTGACCCCGCCCCGCTCCCGCGCGCTGTCCCCGGTGCTGCCGGTGGTGGCCGTGGTGGCCCTGCTCGCGCTGCCGGTCGGCCCCGGCGGGGAGGGCGGCGCGGGCCCGGCCGACGCGCTCTCCGCGCTGGCCGTCCTGTACTGCGCGATCCGGCTCTTACGCGACCGGCGGCGCCCGCTGTCCCGCACGGCGGCGGTGGTGCTGGGCCTGCCGGTGGTGGGGCTGGCGGTCGCGGCGGTGGGCGCGGCCTCGCCCGGCGAGGGGCTCACCGGTCTCGGACGCTACCTCCAGGTGTTCGTCCTGGTCCCGGCGGCGGTGCTGCTCCTGGTCCGGGACCGGGGCGATCTGCGGCTGCTGGCCTGGTCGTTGGTGGCGCTGGCGGGCTGGCAGGGCGCGGTCGGGGTGCACCAGTACATGACCGGGACGGGCGCCTCCTACCAGGGCGAGCCGGTCCGGGCGGTGGGCACCTTCGGGGCGCAGGACGTGATGGGGATGGCGACCGTCGTCTCCTTTGGCCTGGTGTGCGCGGTGGGTCTCGCCCTCGGCCGTACGCCGGTACGGCAGCGGGTGGCCGCCGCCCTGTGCGCGCTGGTGCTGCTGCTGCCGCTCGCGCTGTCCTTCAGCCGCGGCGCCTGGATCGCGACCGCGGTGACCTGCACGGTGCAACTGCTGCTCGCCGGGCTGCGGCGGGCGCTGGCGGTGGGCGCGACGGTGACCGCGGCGGCCGTGATCCTGGTGGGCGGGTTCGGGGTCGGCTCGGCGATGCTCCAGGAGCGGATCAGCTCCATCACCCAGGTCACCGACGCGCCCGACCAGTCCGTCACCGACCGGTACACCATGTGGGCCGCCGCGGCCGGCATGTGGCGCGAACAGCCGCTGACCGGTGTGGGGTTGAAGGGTTTCCCCGAGTACCGGGACGCACACGCCTCGCTCGCCCTGTCCGCGGGCAGCGACACCGAGGGCGCCGGGGCCGCCTTCCGCAAGCAGCCGCTGCTCTCCCCGCACAACATGTACCTGCTGGTCCTCGCCGAGCAGGGCCTGATCGGGCTGCTCGCGCTGGCGGGCGGCTGGCTGGCGCTGCTGGTGTGCGCGGTGCGCCGGGTGGTGCGGGTACGGGCGCACGGACCGGGCCTGGACTGCGGGCTGGTCGCCTGTGGGCTGCTGGTGTGGCAGCTCACGGACTTCGCCTACGCCGACATCGGCGGCCCCTCCACCGTGCTGATGGCCGTCTGCCTGGGCATGACCGCCTGGTGGGCGCTGGCCCCCCGCACCGGGGAGGTCGAGGCCCGATGACGGTGACCCCTCCGCGCACCGGCGCCGACAACTCCCCCACCGTCCCGGCGGCGCGCTCCGGCGGCCCGGGACCGGTCAAGGACCGCACCGGAGTCGCTCCCGCCACCCGGCGCTTCCTCGCCCGCGCCACCCTCGCCACCGTGGTGCTGTCGATCGCCGGCGCCCTGCTGGGGCTGGCCCGCGACCAGGCGCTGGCCCGGCTGTTCGGTGCGGGCACCGAGACCGACGCCTTCCTGGTCGCCTGGACGGTGCCGGAGTTCGCCTCCACCCTCCTCATCGAGGACGGCCTCGCCTTCGCCCTGGTCCCCGCGTTCAGCCTGGCGCTGGCCCGCCGCGCCCAGGGCGCCCCCGGCGACCCGGTGCGCGCGCTGGTGGCGAGCACCCTGCCGAAGCTGGCGTTCACCCTGGTCTGCGCCGCCGCACTGACCGTGGCCGCCGCCCCCTACCTGGTCCGCACCCTCGCGCCGGGCCTGGCCGACTACTCGCTCGCCGTCGACTGCACCCGGCTGACCGCGACCTGCGTCCTGAGCTTCGGGCTCGCCGGGTACTCCTGCGCGCTGCTGCGGGCGCACCGCCGCTTCCTGGCCCCGGCGTCGATCTACGTGGCGTACAACACCGGCATCATCACGGCGATGTTCGTCCTCGGCCGGCACTGGGGAGTGCGCTCGGCCGCGGCCGGGGTGGCGGTGGGCGGGGCGCTGATGGTGGCGGTGCAACTGCCGTTCGTGCTCGGCCGGTTGCGGCGCCGAGCGGCCGAAGTACGGGACGAGGAGGCGGCGTCGGCCACCGGGCAGGCGGCGACGCTGGCGCTGGTGGCGACCGTGCTGCTGTTCGCGCTGTGCCGGCAGTCCCAGGTGCTCATCGAACGGTTCCTCGCCTCCGGGCTGACCGCCGGGTCCATCTCGCACCTGAACTACGCGCAGAAGGTGGCCCAGATCCCGATGACGCTCTCGCTGATGCTGGTCACCGTGACCTTCCCGGTGGTGGCGCGCGCCGTCGCCGAGGGCGACCTCGACCGGGCCCGCTTCCGGGTGGAGCGCGATCTGGAGATGGCCGCCTGCGTGGTGCTGGCGGGCGCCGCCTCCGTCATCGCCTGCGCCCCGCAGATCATCGAACTGCTCTTCCAGCGCGGCGCGTTCACCGCGCACGACACCGCGGTCACGGCGGGCGTGATGCGCGTCTACGCCCTCGGGCTGCTCGGCCAGACCCTGGTGGGCGCGCTGATCCGGTCCTACTTCTCGGCGGGCCGCGCCACCTGGTTCCCGCTGGCCACCATGGCCGTCGGCATCGCCGTGACGACCTGGATCGGGGTGGGGACGCTGCGGCTGTGGGGCGTGTACGGCATCGCCGCCGCCAACGCCGCCGGCATCACCGTCACCGCCGTCCTGCTGCTGGCCGGGATGCGCCGCCGCGCGGTACCGGTACGCACCGGCCGGGTCCTGTACGAGCTGACGAAGCCCGCCTGTGCCGCGGCCGCGGCGACGGCCACCGGGGCCCTCGTCGCCGCCCGCTTCGACACCCCGCTGCCCGGACTGGCCGCCGGGGCGGCCACCGTGATCTGCGTCTTCCTACTGCTCGGCCGGGCCCTGCGCGCCGAGGGCCTCACCCCTGTCCGCACCGTCACGCAAAGGCTGCGCCATGTCCGTCTCCGTTGACCCCGGCCCGCGCCTCGGGCCCCGACCGGGACCGGTCCCGTGGGTGGCGATGTACCACTCCGTCGGCGACTGCTCGGACGACCCGTACCGCATCACCGTCACCCCGGAACGCCTCGACGACCAGCTCGGCCGGCTGCGCCGCCGGGGTCTGCGGGGCGTGTCCATGGGGGAGCTGCTCGCCGCCCACGGCCGGGGCGAGGGGCGCGGGCTGGTCGGGCTCACCTTCGACGACGGGTACGCCGACTTCCTCGACCACGCCCTGCCGGTGCTGCGCCGCCACGACTGCACCGCGACCCTCTTCGTCCTGCCCGGCAGGCTCGGCGGCGACAACGCCTGGGACCCGCTCGGCCCGCGCAAGCCGCTGCTGACCGCCGACGGCATCCGGCAGGCCGCCGCGGCGGGGGTGGAGATCGGCTCGCACGGTCTGACCCATGTGGACCTGACCAAGGCCGACGACGCCACCCTGCACGCCGAGACCGACGCGAGCAGAGCACTGCTCGCGGAGTTGACCGGTGCTCCCGTTCAGGGCTTCTGCTACCCGTACGGAACGGTCGACGCCCGCGCCGTGGAGGCGGTGCGCGCCGCCGGGTACGCGTACGCCTGCGCCATCGACCCCGGCCCGCTCACCTCCCTGTACGCCCTCCCCCGCGTCCACATCGGCCAGAACGACACCGCCGTACGCCTCTACCTCAAGCACCGGCTGCACCGGCTGCGCCGGCGTCCCGTGGCGGGGCTGCGATGAAGGCGCTGCACATCATCACCGGCCTCGGCGTCGGCGGCGCCGAGCAGCAACTGCGGCTGCTGCTGCGGCATCTGCCGGTCGAGTGCGACGTGGTCACGCTGACCAACCCCGGCCCCGTAGCCGACGGTCTGACGGCCGACGGGGTGCGGGTCACCCACCTCGGTATGACCGGCAACCGCGACCTGGCCGCCTTGCCCCGGCTGGCCCGGCTGATCCGCGCGGGCGGCTACGACCTGGTCCACACCCACCTCTACCGGGCCTGCCTGTACGGCAGGATCGCCGCGCGCCTGGCCGGGGTGCGGGCGGTCGTCGCCACCGAGCACTCCCTGGGCGACTCGCAGATGGAGGGGCGCCGGCTCAGCCCCGGGGTGCGCGCCCTGTACCTGGCGGGCGAGCGGCTCGGCCGGACCACGGTGGCCGTCTCCCCGACCGTCGCCGACCGCCTCAAGCGGTGGGGAGTGCCCGCGCCGCGCATCGAGGTCGTCCCCAACGGCATCGACCTGGAGCGCTTCCGCTTCGACCCGGTCCAGCGGCTGCGCACCCGCCGCCGCCTCGGCCTGCCCGAGGACGCCTGGGTGATCGGCGGCGTGGGCCGGCTCACCGCCGCCAAGAACTTCGCCGCCCTGATCCACGCCCTGCCCCGGCTCCCCGACAACCACTGGCTGCTGCTGGTGGGCGGCGGCCCCGAGGAGAGCGTGCTGAGGCGCACCGCGCGGGAGGCGGGCGTCGCCGAACGGGTCCTGTTCACCGGCGAGCGCCCCTACCTCCCGGACGGCTCCCCCGGCCCCGACCTGCCCTCCCTGCTCTGCGCGATGGACGTGTTCGCCTCCCCGTCCCCGGAGGAGGCGTTCGGGCTTGCGGTCGTGGAGGCGCTGGCCTGCGGGCTGCCCGTGCTGTACGCCTCCTGCCCGGCCGTCGAGGACCTGCCCGCGCACTCCGCGCCGACCGCCCGCCGCGTCCGGGGCGGGCCCGAGGAACTCGCGCGCGCCGTCGCCGCGGTCCACGCCGAGGGCCCCCGCCCGCGCGACGTCCCCGAGGCCGCCCTGCACTACGGCATCACCCGCAGCGCCGACCGCCTGATGGCCGTGTACGGCGCCCTCACCTCCGTCTCCCCGTCACCCGAGAAAGCCGGTTCGTCATGACCGAGAACCCCACCGGACGGCACGCGACCCCACTGTCGCGCGCCCGGACCCTGCCGCCCTGGTCCCTGATCGCGGCCGGCGCCCTCGCGGGCGGACTGCTCGGCGGCGCCTACGGCGTGGTCAAGGCGCCGACGTACACGGCCACCAGCTATGTCGTCGCCGTACCGGGCGAGAAGTCCGACCCGGCCTCCGCGCTCGGCTTCGCCCAGGCCTACGGGCGGGTCGCCACCCAGGTCGCGGTGCTCGGGGACGCCCAGGTGTGGGCGGGCGTACCGGTGTCGACGCTGAGGAAGAACGTCCGCACCGCGACCTCCCCGGACGCCCCGATGGTCGCCGTCACCGCCACCTCCACCCGTGCCGACCTCGCCGCCGACATGGCCAACGCCGTCGCCCGCGCCCTGACCCGGCACGCCGCCGACGCCGAGCCGTCCACCCACGTCGAGCTCCAGCAGTTCGCCCGCGCCACCAAGCCCACCGAGCCGTCCTCCGCCCCGGCGACCGTGACCGGCCTGGTCGGGGCGAGCGCGGGCGGGCTGCTCGGCGGTCTGGCGCTGCTGGTCCGGCCCCGCCGCCGCGGCGACCGCCACGACCGCCCGGCGGTTCCGTCCCCGGCCCCCGCCGCCGATGTCCACGGACAGCTGTGACATACGGAATCGAACTCGTCACCGACGAGCCCGCCTTCGCCGCCCTGGCCCCCGACTGGGCCCGCCTGTACGGCAACTGCGCCACCGCCACCCCCTTCCAGAGCCATCCCTGGCTGCACTCCTGGTGGCGGTCGTACGGCGGTTCCGGGCGGCTGAGGGTCGTGCTGGTCCGCGACCGCGGCGAACTCGTCGCCGCCGCTCCCCTGATGCGGGTGCGCCGCCCGGTGCCCGCGCTGGTGCCGCTCGGCGGCGCGATCTCCGACTACGGCGACGTCCTGCTGGACGACGACCGGGGTGAGCGGGCGGTGGCCGCGCTCACCGCGGGTCTCGCGGCGGCGGCCCGCACCGCGCTGATCGACCTGCGCGAGGTCCGCCCCGGCAGCGCCGCCGAACGGATCTACGCCAACTGGCCGGGCCCGCGCCGCCAGGTGCCCGACTCGCTCTGCCTGGAGCTGCCCGCGGTACCGATGGCCGAGCTGATCGCCCGGCTGCCGTCCGCCAAGGCCCAGCAGCGGGTGCGGGCGAAGCTGCGCAAGCTGGCCGCACTCGGCATCGAACGGCATGTGGCCGGGCCGGGCGAGGCCGACAAGGCGCTGCGGCGGCTGTTGGAGCTGCACCGCCTCCAGTGGGAGGGCCGCAAGGTCACCTCCGAGCATCTGCGGCCCCGCTTCGAGGAGCACCTGGTGCGCGCGGTCGGGCCGATGGTGGCGTCCGGGGACGCGGTCGTCACCGAGTTCCGGCTGGACGACGACGTGGTCGCCGTCGACGTCACCCTGCTCTCCCGGGGCCTGACGGGCGGCTATCTGTACGGCGCCCACCCGTGTCTGCGCGAGCGCAGGGCGGACGTGGCGGTGATGCTGCTCGACGCCTGCGCCGAGTACGCCCGGGGGACGCTGAGCCTGCTGCGCGGGAACGAGCCGTACAAGCAGCACTGGCGGCCCGAACCGGTGTGCAACCGGCGGCTGTTGCTGGCCCGGCGGCGTACCGCCCCGCTGCTGGCGGCGGCCCTGTGCCGGTCCGCGGCGCGGCGGCGGGGCAAGGAGCTGGTGGGCCGCTGGAAGGAGCGCCGGCGTGGCGGCGGGTCCTGACGGGCCCACCGCCACCGAGGGCTCACCGGTTGCGCGCGTACCAGTCGAAGCGCAGGCACAGCTTCCCGCCGAGCCAGTACTCCACCCACTCGCCGAGGTCCAGCGGGGTGCACTCGGGCGGGGTGGTGGGCTCCACCGGCGTGGGAGTGGGCGTCGGGGTCGGAGTCGGCGTGGTGGGTGTGGGCTCCGGCTGGGGTTCGTGGGTGCGGCCGGAGAGCACCGCGCGGTAGACCTCGGCCGACTCGGGGTTGGCGGAGCACTGCCACACGCCGTGCGGGCAGTAGTCGGTCAGCGTGTTGTAGGCCGGCTTGTGCTCGTCCATCCAGGCGAGCATGCCCCGCATGTACTCGGCGTTGTCGCCGTTGCGGAACAGTCCCCACTCGGGATAGGAGATGGCCTTGCCGTGGGATTTGGCGAATTCCACGTGCTCCTGAAGTCCGTAGGGCTCCTTCACCTGTTCGTCGAACGACATTCCGCGCGGCTGGTCGTAGGCGTCCATTCCGATGATGTCGACCGTGTCGTCGCCCGGATAGCACTGGGTCCACGGAATGGCGTCCCGGCCGCGGCTCGCGGTGAAGTCGAACCGGAACTTCTGCCCCGGCACCGCGCGCATGGCGGTGACGATCCGGTTCCAGTACTTCTTCCAGGCCTCCGGGTCGGGGCCGCAGCGATGGGTGTACGTGGTGCCGTTCATCTCCCAGCCGGGCACGACCACGGTGTCCGGCAGGCCCTGTTCCACCAGGCGTTCGGCGAGGCGGCGGAAGTGGTGGTCGAAGACACCGGCCGCGCCCTGCCGCAGCAGCAGCCGCACCCGTTCGTCGGAGTGCGGCTCCTCGTTGCGCTCCATCATGGGGACGTTGAGCACGAAGACGCGGTTGGGGTCCTGCTGCCGCCACTTCGCCCACGGGTCCAGGAAGCCGTGGCCGCCCTCGATGTTGCTCCACCGGTCGCCCGGCAGGTAGGTGTGCCCGACCCGCAGTTCGGCACCGCCCAGCCAGCGGCTGAGCTCCGCCATCCGTTCGACGCCCCGGGCCCCGTAGTGGAGGTAGGCGCCGAAGGCGGGGACGTCGTCCGCCGCGGCGGGCGCCGGAGCAGGTGGCTCGGCGAGCCGCGCCGCCCCCGCGCCCGCGGCGAATCCGGGACCGGCCGCCAGGGCGGCGGACACGGCTGCGATCGCCGCGACCCACGCCGCCCGCCGACGGGACCGGGCCGGTCGTCGCTGTGGGGTCATGGCTGCCCCTTTCTCCTTGCTCGGGGGCTTCCCGCACTCGGGGGACCACCCATTACTGACACTCAGTCATATGAACCGGAATTACGCCACCGCCATTACGGCTTTCGAGTGCCCCGCTCGTCCGACCGAAGGAATGAATCCGTGTCGCTGTTCGACACCCGGGTCCCCGCCGTACTGCTGCGGATCGACCGGAATCCCTTTCACCACGGAACCCTGGGCGCGGTGCGCTCGCTGGGCCGGGCGGGCGTGGACGTGCATGTGGTCGCCGACTGCACCGCGTCCCCCGTCCGCAGATCCCGCTACGTCACCCGGCTCCACCCGGCGCCGCCGCCCGGCGCCGGACCGGCCGAGATCGCGGGGGCGCTGCGCAAGGTCGCCGCGCGGATCTCCCGGCCCGCCGTGCTGATCCCGATGGACGACGCGGGCGCGGTCGCGGTGGACCGGCTGCGCGCGGAACTGTCCCCCTCGTACCTGCTGCCGCAGCAGCCCGGCGCCCTGCCCGAACGGGTCGCCGACAAGGCGGAGCTGGCGGCCCTGTGCGCGGCGGCGGACGTACCGCACCCACGCACCGTCGTCCCGGCGAGCGCGGCCGAGGCCGCCGCGCAGGCCTGGCGGCTGGGGCTGCCGGTGGTGGCGAAGTGGAGCTGCCCCTGGCTGCTGCCGCCCGGCAGCGGACTGCGCAGCACGACGGTGATCCGCTCGGCCCAGCAGGCGAAGGAGCTGTACGCGCGCACGGCCGAGGCGGGCAGCCGGCTGCTGCTCCAGGAGTATCTGCCGCCCGGTCCCGAACTCGACTGGTTCTTCCACGGGTACGCCGACCGCGAGGGCATCCTGCGCGCGGGCGGCCCGGGGATGAAGGACCTGGCCTGGCCGCGCGGGGCGGGTCTGACGGCGGTGGGCCGGTGGGCGCCCAATCCGCAGGTGCGGGCGCTGGCCGAGCGGCTGGTCCGCGGGCTCGGCTACCGCGGCATCCTGGACCTGGACTTCCGCCGCTGCGCCATGACGGGCCGGTATCACCTGCTGGACTTCAACCCCCGCCCCGGCGCCCAGTTCCGGCTCTTCACGGACACCACCGGGCTGGACGTCGTACGGGCCCTGCACCTGGATCTGACGCACCGTCCGCTGCCGGAGGGGGACGAGCGGCCCGGGCGGGTCTTCGTGGTGGAGAACTACGCGCCGCTGACCGCGCTGCGCCCGGTGCGGGCGGGGCGGGAGGGCGCCTGGTACGCCGGGGACGACCGGCGTCCGGGCTGGGCGATGTGGGCGCTGTGGACGCGGCACGTGTCGCGGCGGCTGCTGGACCGGCTGCGGCGGCCGGGCCTGCGTTCGGCCGCCCCGGCCGAGGCCCGGGTGGTCCGGCAGGCGTCGGCGCAGGTTTCCGACGACGAGCGGGCGAGCAGCCACTGACCCGGGGGCACCGGGAACGGCTCGGGGGCCGGACGCTGCGGACGTCCGGCCCCCGGTCCTCGGTTCACCGGCGGGAGGCGGCCCTGCCCCGTCGGTACAGGATGGCCCCGGCCACGATCAGCGCGGCGCTGGCACCGGAGGCGGCCAGCGTGGCACGCCCGCCACCGGTCTCCGGCAGGCTCGGCGGCGGACCGTTGTGGCCCGGCGGAGTCGTCGGAGGCATGGTCGGCGGCGT
>NZ_FLSP01000166.1 GCF_900091315.1 Streptomyces sp. DI166 | reverse complement strand
AAGGGAACGGTCTTGAAAACCGTCGTGGCTTCGCGCCACCGTGGGTTCAAATCCCACACCCACCGCAGCACCAGAGAACGGCCCCTGACCTCGGCATTCGGTCCGGGGCCATTCTCGTGCCCCGCCCCTGTGGCTCGAACCGTGGTCCCCGGTGCCTTCAGCCAGTACCGATCGGTGAGAATGCGAGTCGACAGGTGGGTGCGGCATCGGCCCACGGATCATGGGCCCAGGGGGGATTCACATGCCGGCCGTCAACGCACCGGGCCGATACACCCGAAGAACGACGAGGGCTGTCGTCGGCGCGACCGTCGTGCTCGTCGCACTGGCCGGATGCGGCTCGGGCACGACTGACTCCGCTGCGAGCGGTGGGAAACGCAGCCCGAAGGCGTCGTCGAACGGTGGCACCGAGGCTGCCGAGCTGATTCGTAGGGCACTCGACGCGACGTTCGATCAGGAATACCTCCATTCGACCCGGCGCAAGAAGGATGGGGAGACAACTACCCTGCGCGTTGCCCTGGGCGGGGATCAGGAAACGTGTGAGGCCCACTCCCGTAGCGGAGCGGCGTACCTCGACTTCGTCGTTACGGAGTCCGCGCTCTACACACGAGGCAGCCAGGAGGCCCTGGAACTGTCGCCCGAGAGCAAGGCGGATCCCGCGCGGGCAGAGGTGATGGCGGATCGGTGGGTGAAGCGAGGCGCGGCCATGTCCGAGTCCTTCCGTGGGATGTGCGCGCCGAAAACCCGCCGGGACTGGCTGGAGGAGCGGCTCCCGGCGTTGGACCGACTTGCCGAGGACACCCCGGTCCAGGAGTCGGTGCGGGTGGCGAAACGGGCTGCCACGAAGATCACCTATGAGCGTGCGGACGGGCCGCTGGAGTTCTATGTCGCGGCTGAGGGCACACCGTTCCTGCTGCGAGTCACCTCTCCGGCCACGGACCTCGACGAATCCTTCAGTGACTTCGGCAAGACGTTCCGTGTCGCGGCACCGTCGGGAGCAGTGACGGAGCTACAGATGGCGGAAGAGGTTCTCGCGGCTCAGTGAGCACCGCCCGCCGGGAGGACGAGGACTCGGTCACCAAGCACCTCGCCGACGCTCTCGACCTCAGCGCGAAGCTGCCGGACTGACCCGCCCCGCCGCCCGCAGCGGCGTCAACTGCCCGATCTCCGCCTCCTCAGAGTTCGTAGTCCTCTGCCAGTTCCTCCCACGCCAGTTCGCGCAGCGGATGGTCGTCGATCTCGCCCGACGGGGCCTGTGGTGTCGGCTGGTACCAGGCCACCGTCAGGTGGGACCGGTGCAGGACCGGGTCCCGCGCAGGGTCGATCACGGTCGAGCGGAAGACGCCCACGCACGCCACCGACGGAATCAGTTCCACCGGGCCGAACCCGCCCCCGCCCTCGCGCCCGTCGGGATACTCGCGCTCCGGCTCGATCAGGTGCACCGGTCCCGACGGCGAGACGCGCTCCGCGGCCTTCAGCAGGCGGGCGATCTCCATCCTGTTCACCAGGGAGCACGGGTAGCCCTCCAGCATCCCGCCGTACGGCGAGGACAGGTGGAGGTCCATCAGGTCCACCGGGCGGCCGGAGGGGAGCACTACGCGTGTCAGAGGCATGATCGGCACCCTTAGGGAACAAACCCCGGTCGGGCTCCTGATTTTCAAGACCCCGGACAGGCCCTTGATTTCAAGACCCCGGACAGGCCCTTGATTTCAGGACCCCGGACAGGTGCCAGAATCTCAGCCCCGGTGCCCCGTCAGCCGCGCCGCCGACGAGATCGTCGCCCGTGCCTCCCGCTCGGTCAGCCCCGTGTTCAGGGCCGCCTCCACCAGCGGTTCGACCAGGGCGGGGCCGATGCCGTCCTCGTAGGCCCGGCAGGCGGCCCAGAACAGGCGGGTGTTGCGCTGCCCCTCGTGCGCGGCGAGGACGAACTGCACCAGCCCCTTCCCGTGGTCCCCCGCCGCCGGCGGCACCGGCGACTGCGGCACCCGCGGCGGTGGCAGCAGCAGCCGGAGCAGCGAGGGCGGGCAGGCCGCCGGGGCGAGGTGCGCGGTGCCCGGGACCGTGCTGTACACCCCGTGGTCGGTGCGGGAGCCGGGGCCGACGAGGTAGCCGCCGGCGCCGCGGATGTCGATGCCGGGGGCCAGGCGGCCGGCCGAGTTGGGGACCACCACGTCCGGCGGGCCGCTGAGCCAGAGGTGGCGTCCGCCGCTCGGGGTGAGCACGACCACGGTGTCGGGGATCGTGAACAGGTGCCGCAGGGCCAGTTCACGCAGGGCGGCCGAGGCGTCCGTACCGGTCTTGGTGTCGAGGTCGACGCCGATCAGATAGTGCGGCGGGAGTCCGCACGCGATGCCGTACCCGGTCGCCCAGGGCGCCGCGGCGAAGAGTTCGCGGATGCGGTCGGGGTCGGTGGAGGCGTCGTACACGCCGTGCCCGTAGCGGCCGCATTCGCCGTGGCAGGGGACGGGGTCGGGGGTGTCGCGGTGGGGGGAGCGCAGGGCCGGGAGCTTCGTCCGGGACAGGGGGATGACGGCCAGCCCGCGTTCGGCGGCTGACAGGGCGTGTGCGAGGGCCAGGGTCGTGGCCTGCCGGTCTGTGGTGGCCATACCTCTATGTTCGTACGTGTGTTCGAGAAAGGGAAGGGGGGTTCGGGTGCGGCACGCCGGGCGGGGTGGAATGGCCGGAAACATGCCGGAACCATTCATCCCCTGTCCCGCTTGGGGTGAGCCACCCCTCCCGCACCGAAGCGCGGCCTCTGCGCATGAACGGGGGTTTATCGACTTGTCATCACGCTTGAGGGCGAATAGTCGCTTCCGAGGTGGTTCGCCGGGGATTCGGTGGGCAACTCTGGTCTCGCGACGTCGTGATCATCACCCGGGCGGTCGGCCAACTGCCCAGGTCAGAGCCGTAGTTCAGGCACCCGGAAGTGTCTGACGAGCTTCGCGAAACGTTCTGGAGGAACAACATGGCAAGCATCCGTACCGCCCGCGTCATCGCCGCCGTCTCCGCCCTCCCGCTCGCCGCCGCCCTGTTCGGCGGTGTCGCGGCGGCGGACAACGGCGCCATCGCGGACGACGGATCGAGCGCGGCCGTCACCAACGCCTGGCAGGGCATCATCGGCAGCGGCGTGGGCGGCAACAACAACGGCAACTCGTCCACGACCCAGCAACAGGCCATCGGCTCAGGCGCCTCGAACCAGAGCAATACCGCCCAGGTCGACGGGTCCGCGTTCACCGCCATCAACCAGGGCAACGACAACGTGGCGGTCAGCTTCACCCCGCTGTGGTGGTGAACTGACCGCGGCCGGTGACCGGCACCGGCCGACGGTCCTTCGTACGGTGTGCTCTTGGGGGTCTACGCGTCTGCGCGGCGGTGCCACGGCATCGCCGCGCAGACGTTTCTCACCCCTGCCACGGCATCGCCGCCCAGACGTTTCTCACCCCTGCCACGGCATCGCCGCCCAGGCGTTTCTCACCCCTGTCAGGACGTGCTCTTGACTCCCCACCGGATCTGACACACAGTCAGAAACCTTGAGGAGGGAGGGAGTCGTGGATCGCGAGGAACACCTCACCGCGCAGCTCAAGGCCTTCGAGGGCCGCCCCGCCGCCACCCGCGCCACCGGCAAGGACCCCGTCAACCTGCCCATGATCCGCCACTGGTGCGAGGCCATGGGCGACACCAACCCCGCCTACACCGGCCCCGACGCTGTCGCCCCGCCCACCATGCTCCAGGTGTGGACGATGGCCGGCCTCTCCGGCCACCAGGGACTCTCCGGCCAGGGCCGCTCCCCCCACCAGGGCCTCTCCCGCCACCAGGTCCGCTCCGCCGCCTACGACGACCTGCTCGCCCTGCTCGACGCGGCGGGCTGCACCTCCGTCGTCGCCACCGACTGCGAGCAGGAGTACCTGCGCCCCCTGCGGCCGGGCGACGAGGTCACCTTCGACACGGTCATCGAGTCGGTGAGCGACCGCAAGACCACCAAGCTCGGCACCGGCCACTTCGTCACCACCCGCACCGATCTCCGCGTCGGCCCCGACCTCGTCGGCACCCACCGCTTCCGCATCCTCAAGTACGCCCCGGCCCGCACAAGGAAGACCCCGCCCCGCCCCCGCCCCGTCGTCAACCGCGACAACGCCGGTTTCTGGGAGGGCGTCCGCCGCCACGAACTCCTCATCCAGCGCTGCACCGGCTGCGAGGTCCTCCGCCATCCCTGGCTCCCCGGCTGCAACGCCTGCGGCTGCCCGGACTGGGACACCGTGCGGGCGAGCGGCGAGGGCACGGTGTACTCGTACGTCGTCATGCACCACCCGCCCTTCCCGGCCTTCGACCCGCCCTACGCGGTCGCCCTGGTCGAGCTGGCGGAGGGGGTGCGGATGCTCGGGAACGTGGTCGGGGTGCCGTACGACAAGGTGCGGATCGGGCTGCCGGTGCGCGCCGAGTTCCGGGCGTACGACGACGAACTGACCCTCCCCGTCTGGCGGGTGGCCGGATGAGGCCCGGCGACGAGCTGCCCCCGCTGACGGTGCCGGTCACCCGCACCCTGATCGTGGCCGGCGCGCTCGCCTCCCGCGACTACCAGGACGTGCACCACGACCCCGAACTCGCCCGCGAGAAGGGCTCCCCGGACATCTTCATGAACATCCTCACCACTAACGGCCTGGTCGGCCGCTACCTGACCGACCACTTCGGCCCCGCGTCCGTCCTCCGCTCCCTCTCCATCCGCCTGGGCGCCCCCAATTACCCCGGCGACACGATGGTCCTGACCGGCCGCGTCGAGGCCGTCGACGGCGACACCGCCACCGTCCGCGTCACCGGCACCAACGGCCTCGGCGCCCATGTCACCGGCACCGCGAGGATCACCGTCGGGGGCGCGTCGTGAACCGCCGTACGGCGATCGTCGGCATCGGGGCCACCGAGTTCTCCAAGGACTCGGGGCGCAGCGAGCTGCGGCTGGCCGTGGAGGCGGTCCGGGCCGCCCTCGACGACGCGGGCCTGGTACCCGCCGACGTGGACGGCCTGGTCACCTTCACCATGGACACCAGCCCCGAGATCACCGTCGCCCAGGCGGCCGGGATCGGCGAGCTGTCCTTCTTCTCCCGCGTCCACTACGGCGGCGGCGCGGCCTGCGCGACCGTGCAGCAGGCGGCGCTCGCGGTGGCGTCCGGGGCGGCGGAGGTCGTGGTCTGCTACCGCGCGTTCAACGAGCGCTCGGGCCGTCGCTTCGGCTCCGGCGTGCAGCACCGCGAGCCGTCCGCGGAGGGCGCGGCGCTCGGCTGGGTGCTGCCGTTCGGGCTGCTCACCCCGGCGTCCTGGGTGGCGATGACCGCCCAGCGCTATCTGCACACCTACGGGCTGACCCCGGAGGAGGCGTTCGGCCCGGTCGCGGTCACCGCCCGCCGGTACGCGGCGACCAACCCGGCCGCCTACTTCCACGGCCGCCCCCTCACCCTCGCCGACCACGCCGCCTCCCGCTGGATCGCCGAACCGCTGCGGCTGCTGGACTGCTGCCAGGAGACCGACGGCGGCCAGGCGCTCGTCGTCACCTCCCTGGACCGTGCCCGCGACCTCCCCCGGCCCCCGGCGGTGATCGCCGCCGCCGCGCAGGGCGCCGGACGCGGCCAGGAGCAGATGACCGGCTTCCACACCGGCGACCTCACCGGCCTGCCGGAGTCGGCGGTGGTGGCCCGGCAGCTGTGGCGCTGGACGGGACTGACACCGGCCGACATCGACGTGGGGATCCTCTACGACCACTTCACCCCCTTCGTGCTGATGCAGCTGGAGGAGTACGGCTTCTGCGGCGGGGGCGAGGCCGCCGGCTTCGTGGCCGCGGACGAGCTGCCCCTCAACACCCACGGCGGCCAGCTCGGCGAGGCGTACCTCCATGGGATGAACGGCATCGCGGAGGGCGTACGCCAGATCAGGGGGACGGCGGTCAACCAGGTGCCGGGGGCCGGTCGGGCCCTGGTCACCGCCGGGACGGGAGTGCCGACCTCGGGACTGATCCTCACTGCGGACGGATGACCCTGAGGGGTAAACCCGCAGTAGCCCTCAGCTCTTCGTCCACCCTCAGGAGGTGGAGCCAACCCCACCCCTACAACCTGAGGCGGACGCGGCTTCGGGACCTCCGGGCGATGAGCGAGGAGGGGGTCCGCTCCTAGCGTTGAGCCATGACCACACCCGTCTGCACCAGCGCTTCGCAGCCCGTCGCACCGAGGGCGCGCACGCTGCCGTACCCGTCGTTCTCGTCGTACGTCCGGGCCCGCCAGCCGGTGCTGCTGCGGACCGCCAGATCGCTGACCTCGAACCCGTGCGACGCGGAGGACCTGCTCCAGACGGCGCTGGCCAAGACGTACGTCGCCTGGGAGCGGATCGAGGACCACCGCGCGCTGGACGGCTATGTGCGCCGGGCGCTGGTGAACACCCGCACCTCGCAGTGGCGCAAGCGCAGGGTCGACGAGTTCACCACCGACGAACTGCCCGAGCCCTCCGTCACCTGCCCGACCGGCGCCGACCCGGCCGAGCAGCAGGCGCTGCGCGACGCGATGTGGCGGGCGATCATGAAGCTGCCCGCCCGGCAGCGGGCGATGGTCGTCCTCAGGTACTACGAGGACCTCAGCGAGGCCCAGACCGCCGAGGTGCTCGGCGTCTCGATCGGCACCGTGAAGTCCGCGGTGTCCAGGGCGCTCGGCAAGCTCCGCGAGGACCCGGAACTGGTCACCGGACGCTGATCCCCTGTCAACGTGATGTGATCGATCGCACTTCCCTAGTGACATACCGCGCGGTATGCGCGCAGAATCTGCGCAACCCTTACCACCGCGTAGGCAATGTCGCCCCGGGAGGACCGCCGTGCTGAGCACCATGCAGGACGTACCGCTGCTGATCTCCAGGATCCTGACCCACGGGTCCACGATCCACGGCACATCACAGGTGACCACCTGGACCGGTGACGCACCGCACCGCCGCTCCTACGCCGAGATCGGCGCCCGCGCCGCCCAGCTGGCGCACGCCCTCCACGACGACCTGGGCGTGACCGGCGACGAGCGGGTCGCGACCCTGATGTGGAACAACGCCGAGCACGTCGAGGCCTACTTCGCGATCCCCTCCATGGGCGCGGTCCTGCACACCCTCAACCTCCGGCTGCCCCCCGAGCAGCTCGCCTGGATCGTCAACCACGCCGCCGACCGCGTCGTCATCGTCAACGGCTCCCTGCTGCCGCTGCTCGTCCCGCTGCTCCCGCACCTGAAGACGGTCGAGCACGTCGTCGTCTCCGGCCCCGGAGACCGCGCCGCGCTCGCCGAGTCGTCCGTGAGCGTGCACGAGTACGAGGACCTGATCGCGGGCAAGCCGGTCGGCTACGACTGGCCCGAGCTGGACGAACGCGCCGCCGCCGCCATGTGCTACACCTCCGGCACGACCGGCGACCCCAAGGGCGTGGTCTACAGCCACCGTTCCATCTACCTGCACTCCATGCAGGTCAACATGACCCAGTCCATGGGCCTGACCGACCGGGACACCTCCCTGGTCGTGGTGCCGCAGTTCCACGTCAACGCCTGGGGCCTGCCGCACGCCACCTTCATGACCGGCGTCAACATGCTGATGCCGGACCGCTTCCTGCAGCCCGCCCCGCTCGCGGAGATGATCGAGAGCGAGAAGCCGACCCACGCCGCGGCCGTACCGACCATCTGGCAGGGCCTGCTCGGCGAACTGAACGCCAAGCCGCGCGACGTCTCCTCCCTCACCCAGGTCACCATCGGCGGCTCGGCCTGTCCGCCCTCGCTGATGAAGGCCTTCGACGAGCTGGGCATGCGGGTCTGCCACGCCTGGGGCATGACCGAGACCTCCCCGCTCGGCACCATCGCCCGTCCCCCGGCCCACGCGGTCGGCACCGACGCGGAGTTCGGCTACCGCCTCACCCAGGGCCGCTTCCCCGCCTCCGTCGAGGCCCGGCTGACCGGCCCCGGCGGCGAGCGCCTGCCCTGGGACGGCGAGTCGGCGGGCGAACTGGAGGTGCGCGGCCCGTGGATCGCGGGCGCCTACTACAACGGCCCCGACGCCGAACCCCTGCGCCCCGCCGACAAGTTCAGCGAGGACGGCTGGCTGAAGACCGGCGACGTCGGCACCATCAGCCCGGACGGCTTCCTGACCCTCACCGACCGCGCCAAGGACGTCATCAAGTCCGGCGGCGAGTGGATCTCCTCGGTGGAGCTGGAGAACGCGCTGATGTCCCACCCCGAGGTCGCCGAGGCCGCCGTCGTCGCCGTCCCGGACGACAAGTGGGGCGAGCGCCCGCTGGCCACGGTGGTCCTGAAGGAGGGCGCCACCGCCGACTTCGCCGCCCTGCGCACCTTCCTCGCCGACCAGGCCGGCATCGCCAAGTGGCAGCTCCCGGAGCGCTGGACGGTCATCGAGTCGGTGCCGAAGACCAGCGTCGGCAAGTTCGACAAGAAGGTGCTGCGCAGGCAGTACGCGGAGGGCACGCTGGACGTGACCAAGATCTGACCCGCCGCTGACAGCGAGGGGCCCCCGGCGCCGGCTGGGGCCCCTCGCTGTCTAGTTGGTCCCGATCCGCGCCAGCAGATCCACGATCCGGGTCTGCACCTCGGGACTGGTCGACCGCTCGGCGAGGAACAGCACCGTCTCCCCCGACGCCAGCCGCGGCAGATCCGCCTGGTCGACGGCGGCCGTGTAGACCACCAGCGGGGTGCGGTTGAGCTGCCCGTTGGCGCGCAGCCAGTCCACGATCCCGGCCTGCCGACGGTGCACCTGGAGCAGGTCCATCACCACCAGGTTCGGCCGGAACTGTCCGGCGAGGGTCACCGCGTCCGTGTCGCTCGCGGCCCGCGCCACCTGCATCCCGCGCCGCTCCAGCGTCGCCGTCAGCGCCAGCGCGATCTCCGCGTGCTCCTCGATCAGCAGCACCCGCGGCGGATGCTGCTCACTGTCCCGGGGAGCCAGCGCCTTCAGCAGTACGGCGGGGTCGGCGCCGTACGCAGCCTCCCGCGACGCCTGTCCGAGCCCCGCCGTCACCATCACCGGCACCTCGGCGGCCACCGCGGCCTGCCGCAGCGACTGCAGCGCGGTCCGGGTGATCGGCCCGGTCAGCGGGTCCACGAACAGCGCGGCCGGGAAGGCGGCGATCTGCGCGTCGACCTCCTCGCGGGAGTTCACGATGACGGGCCGGTAGCCGCGGTCGCTCAGCGCCTGCTGCGTGGTGACGTCCGGCGCGGGCCACACCAGCAGTCGGCGCGGGTTGTCCAGCGGCTCCGGCGGCAGCTCGTCGTCCATCGGCTGCGGCCGCGGCGGGTCCGCGACCTCGACCGCACCGCCCGGACCGTCCAGCGGCTCCGGACCCTCGGCGGCGTTCTCGTCCGGCGCGCCTATCGCGTACGAGCGCCCCGTGCCCTCGGTGGCCTGCGCGGGCCGGGACTGTCCGGCGAGCGACGGCTGAGGCTGGGGCTGCGCCTGCGGCTTGGGCGGTTCGGGCTGCGGGTGCGGGCGCGCCGACTGCTCCGGGGGTACGGGCGTGGGCTCCGGCTCCTGGCGGGTGCCGAGCTTGCGGCGCCGGCCGCCGCCGTTGGTCTGGTGCGGGGGAGGCGTCGGCGTCGGCTGCTGCACCTGCGCGGCCTGCCGGGTGAACGGCACGCCCTGACCCAGGGTCCGCACACTGATCGCCCGCCCCTGCGTGGAGTTCGGGTCCACCGGCGCGGCGGCCTCGGCGGGCAACGGCTGCGCCGCCCGCGGCTGCTCCGCCTCCGGGGGGAGGGGGTACCGGGGCGGGGGTGCCCTGGGCGGCCGGGACACCCTGCGCCGGGACGCCCTGTGCCGGGGTGGTGGCCACGGCGGGGGGTGCTTCGGCGGGGAGGGGGCGGCTACGGGGGCGGGGGGCTGGGGGGCCGGGCCCGGTGCCGGTGCTTGGGTCTGCGCTTGGGCTTGCGGTTGTGCCTGCGCGACCGGGAGCTGCTGCGGGGCCTGCTGGGCGGGGATCTGCTGGGCCTGGTCCTCGACGGGCTGCGACTGCGGCTGGGGCTGCGGTTCCGGCTGGGCGGGTTGGCCGGGCTGGGCGGTCGGGGGCATGACCCGGCGCCTGCGCCCGGTCGGCGCGCTCGTCGGATGCGGCTGCGGCGGCGTGTGGTCCTCGGGCCTGGTCGTGGGGTACGGCGTCATGCCGGCCCTCGTCGGCGACGGGGACCTCGGGGGCGGGGACCTCAGCGAGGGGAACCTCGGCGGGGGGAGCCGGGACCTGGGCGGGAACCTGGGCCTGGGCGGGCTGCATCTGCGCAGGTGGCACCGGAGCGGCGGCTTGGGCCTGCGCGGGCGGCACCGGAGCGGCGGGCTGGGCCTGCGCGGGCGGTACGGGAGCGCCGGGCATGGCCTGCCCGGGCTGGCCCTGGGCGGGCTGTTCCCCGCGGTCGGCGTCGGCCGGCGGCAGGGCGAAGACCGTACGCGGACCCGCCTCCTGCGCCGCCGCCC
>NZ_FLSP01000165.1 GCF_900091315.1 Streptomyces sp. DI166 | reverse complement strand
CCGCGCGGGCGCCGAGGCCGCGCAGGAAGCCCGTCGGCAGGAAGACCGCGTCCGCCGCGATCATCGCCAGCGAGAAGAACGGCAGGCCCAGCACGACCGCGATCACCGCGTGCTCGAACATCATGAAGGCCAGCAGGACGTTCTTGGCCCGCCGGTTGAAAAGCGTGAACGGGAAGGCGACCTGGACCAGGACCGTCCCGTACGTCACCAGCAGCACCATCACCCCGCTGGCCGCGAGCGCGTCGGCGAGGGCCGGCCAGGGGGAGAAGTACTCCAGGTGCAGCGGGTAGTAGACGGCCGTGCCGTCCTGCCAGCGGGAGCCCTGGATCTTGTACCAGCCCGCGGTGGCGTAGATCAGACACGCCTCGGCCATGATCACGAACAGGGCGCCGTTGTGCACGATGTTCCCGATCACGTCCAGCAGTACGCGGGGCTGCGCGGTGCGCGCGTACCGCCCGACCAGCCACCACACGGCCAGCGCGAGCCACACCGTCCACAGGATCAGGGGCACGGTCAGGTCGCCGTCGAGGCGGCCCGCGAGGGTGGCCAGGACCAGGACCGTGCCCCACAGGCCCCACAGCAGCGGGCCGAGGCGGTCGGTCACCCGCTCGCCCCGCGCGCGTGCCGCGTGCTGCCGGTCGGCCCGGCGCGCGTCCAGGGACCAGACCCGGCCGCAGCGGGTGAAGACCAGGTAGATCGACATCAGGTGCAGGACGTTGTCGCCGCCGTCGCCCATGAAGATGGACCGGTTCTGAAGGGACAGCACCCCGACCATGAACAGCACCGACGTGGTGCGGGTGCGCCAGCCGAGCAGCAGCAGGACCGCGCAGAGCACGGCGAGGGCGTAGACCAGCTCGAACCACAGGTGGCTGTCGGTCCAGATCAGGGCCGTGAAGGCGCCGTTGGCCCCGATCAGCTGCTGGCCGAGCGCGAAGTCCCAGGGCCCGTCGGGGCCGTACAGCTCGTGGCGGTGGGGCAGCTCGCGCAGCAGGAAGAGCAGCCAGGTCGCGGCGAAGCCGATGCGGATGACGGCCGTCTGGTACGGCCCGAGCGCGGACTCGGTGACCTTGGCGATGGCGGCCGAGAGGCACAGGGCGATCCGGTTCATGCCCGGCCCTCCCCGGACTCGTCCGCGGGGACCTCCCACCAGGGCAGTTCCCGGTAGACCGGCTTGTCCGGCACCTTCTCCTCGCTCCAGTCGGGCGGGGGCACGTTGGTGGTGCGGGAGCGGACCCGGATCCGCTCGACGACTCCGTCCTCCCCGGCCGCGTCCACCCGGTCCAGGCGCAGCAGGGCGATCCGGCGCAGATAGGACTCGGCCAGGTCGCCGCGCAGGCCGACCGGGCGGTTGTCGCTGTCGTGGGTGGCGACCAGGAAGTCCCAGGCCCGGCGCAGTTCGTTCTGCTGGGTGTGGCTGGGCAGCGGGTTACCGTCGATGGCGCGGCCGTCCTGGGCGGACAGGTCGTACCAGCCGGTGGTGCGTATCGTGCCGTCCGCCTCGCGGATCTCGGCGCGCACCTCGACGGCGATGTTCTGCTGGAGCGGGTTGGGCGCGAAGAGCTTCCAGTTCTGCTCGAACTCCGGGTAGACCCAGTCCCCTATCGCCTCGCCGTGCCGTTTGCTGACCGTGTTCGAGGGCGCGACGTGCAGGAAGACCATCCCCAGGTGCACGCAGACGCCGACCGCGACCACGGCCAGGGCGAGCGCGGCGACGATCTGGTAGCGCAGGGAGAGGGCGGCCACACCGGTGCGCGGCCCCGGCCCGTGCCGGACCTCACCCTGTGTGTCGTACGCGTCCATGGCGCCCCGTCTCCCCGGTCCCGGCCCCGGAAGGTCGGCCCGGCGGCCCTGTCTCGGGGGGACACCTTACGGCTCCGGGCTCACGGGAAGGTCACGCCCGCCGAGCATTCGGCAGGACCTCGGTCGCACCGGCGGGTCCGGGCCGTTCCCTTCTTCTAGAACCTGTTCTATCTTGACGCACCGTCAGGTCTCGTGGGCGCGGGAGGGCAGGACCGTGGACTTCACCTTCACCGAGGAGCAGCAGGCGGCGGCCGAGGCGGCGCGGGGGGTGTTCGCGGGGGTCGCGCCGGACTCCGTGCCGAGCCCCGCGCTCACCCCGGGCGCCGTCGCGGAGGGCTTCGACCGCGCCCTGTGGTCGAGGCTCGCCGAGGCCGACCTGCTGAGCCTGCCGCTCCCCGAGGAGTACGGCGGGGCCGGTCTTGACGCGGTGGCGCTCTGCCGGGTGCTGCGGGAGGCCGGTGAGGTGCTGGCCCGGGTGCCGCTGCTGGAGCACGGCGCCGCGCTGGCGGTCCTCCAGGCGTACGGCGGCACCGCGCTGAAGTCCGAGCTGCTGGCGCGGGCCGGGCGGGGCGAGGTGACGCTGACCGTCGCCGCGCACGGCCGCAGCGGGCACGATCCGGCGGAGCTGGCGGTGACCGCGCGGCGGGACGGGCCGGGGTGGGTGCTGGAGGGGGCGCAGACGGCGGTGCCGTGGGCCTTCGACGCCGACGCCGTCCTCGTACCGGCGCACACGGACGGCGACCGGGCCGTGCTCGCGGTGGTGCCGCGCGAGCGGGCCGGGGTACGGCTCGCCGAGCAGTACGCCACCAGCGGGGAGCGGCTCGGGGAGGTACGGCTGGAGGCGGTGCGGCTCGCGGAGCGCGAGGTGGTGACCGCCGAGGGCGCCTGGGAGCGGCTGCGGGAGCTGCTGACGGTCGGGACGTGCGCGCTGGCGCTCGGGATCGGGAACCGGGTGCTGCGCATGACCAGCGCGTACACCGGCAAGCGGGAGCAGTTCGGGTATCCGCTCGCCACGTTCCAGGCGGTCGCCGTGCAGGCCGCCGACCGCTACATCGACCTGCGCGCCATGGAGGCCACCCTGTGGCAGGCCGCCTGGCGGATCACCGCCCGGACACCGGGCGGGCTGCCGGTCGCCGGGGACGTGGCGGTCGCCAAGATCTGGGCCGCGGAGGGCGTACGGCGCATCGTCCAGACCGCTCAGCACCTGCACGGCGGCTTCGGCGCGGACGTGGAGTACCCACTGCACCGGTACCACGCCTGGGCCAAGCAACTGGAGCTCTCACTCGGCCCGGCGTCGGCACACGAGGAGACCCTGGGCGACCTACTGGCGGCCCATCCCCTGGGCTGAGGCCGCCGCCGGCCGGGCATCCCCTCGACCGAGAGCAGCGGGCGCGGGGCGCGGGGCACGGGGCGCGGGGCGCGCGGCACATCGTGCGGGCCGCCGACAACCACGCGCCGCCCCGGGACCGACCGTCCTCGCACCGGCCTCGGCCGAGGACCCCGGGGCGAGGGGCGTGGGGTGCGGGGCGCGGGTGGTCTCAGAGTACGAAGCCCGGCTTGCCGTCGTCCGTGATCACCGGGCGGCCCGTCGCCGCCCAGACCTGCATGCCGCCGTCCACGTTCACCGCGTCGATGCCCTGCTGGACGAGGTACATCGCCACCTGGGCGCTGCGGCCGCCGGAGCGGCAGATCACGTTGACCCGGCCGTCCTGCGGGGCGGCCTCGGTCAGCTCGCCGTAGCGGGCGACGAACTCGCTGATGGGGATGTGCAGAGCCCCCTCGGCGTGGCCCGCCTGCCACTCGTCGTCCTCCCGGACGTCCAGGAGGAAATCGCCGTCCTTGAGGTCCGTGACCTCGACCGTGGGCACGCCAGATCCGAAATGCATGCCCCCGACGGTACCCGGTGGACTACTTGCGCAGTTCCGCCAGTTCCGCCTCGCGGGCCGCGACGTCCGCCAGGAGCTGCTCGGCGATCTCCTCCAGCAGCTTGTCCGGGTCGTCCGGGGCCAGCCGCAGCATGGAGCCGATCGCGCTCTCCTCCAGCTCACGGGCGACCGCGCCGAGCATTTCCTTGCGCTGGGCGAGCCACTCCAGGCGGGCGTAGAGCTCCTCGGCCGGGCTGGGCCTGCGCTCCTTCGGGACGGGACCGGCCGCCCACTCCTCGGCCAGCTCCCGCAGCAGCGCCTCGTCGCCACGGGCGTACGCGGCGTTCACCCGGGTGATGAACTCCTCCCGGCGCGCCCGCTCGGCGTCCTCCTGGGCCAGGTCGGGGTGGGCCTTGCGGGCCAGCTCGCGGTAGAGCTTGCGGGCCTCCTCGCTGGGGCGCACCCGCTCCGGCGGCCGCACCGCCTGGTCCGTGAGCATCGCCGACGCCTCCGGGAACAGGCCGTCGCCGTCCATCCAGCCGTGGAACAGCTCCTCGACGCCCGGCATCGGCATGACCCGGGCACGGGCCTCGTCCGCCTTGCGCCGGTCCTCCGGGTCACCGCTGCGCTCGGCCCTCGCCTCGGCGATCTGCGCCTCCAGCTCGTCGAGGCGGGCGTACATCGGGCCGAGCTTCTGGTGGTGCAGCCGGGAGAAGTTCTCGACCTCCACGCGGAAGGTCTCCACCGCGATCTCGTACTCGATCAGCGCCTGCTCGGCGGCCCGCACGGCCCGCTCAAGGCGCTCCTCGGGGCGCGGGGAGGTCTCCTCCCCGGTTCCTTCAGGCTGTGGGGGCTGCTGCTCGGCTTCCGGGGTCGTCACGCGACCAGCGTAGGCCACGGCTCGCCCGCGGCCTACGGCCGATCATGACGCCGTTCATGCCCCCGGGGTCTCCGGGCAGTCCGCGGGGACCCAGGCGGCCGTCAGATCGCGGCAGACCACGAAGAGCGTGCCCGGCCGGCAGGCGATCTCATGGCTGCAGCCGCCGTCGGGACGCGGCAGCACCTCGTCGAGGATCACCTCGCCGAGCCCGCTGACGTCGCAGGCGCCCAGGAAGCCCGCCTGGAAGCGGGAGACCCCGCGGTAGCTGATGACGAGGTCCTCCTCGTGCTTGAAGCAGTTGTGCCGGAAGCGCAGCTCGACCTCGTCGGCGGCGGTACGCCGGGCCAGATCCGGACGCAGGTCCTTCACGCACCGGGCGCCGGAGAACGCGTAGTGCCCCGGATCCGTGGCGAACGCGCGGGCGCCCGGCGGGAGCCGGTCCGCGAACTCCGGCAGGTGCTCCAGGTACGGCCGCGGGTCGACGACGCCCGTCGCCTCACCGGCCCGCCCGTCGAGGTCGACGTACTTCACACCCCCGCCTCCGCGGCGATGCGGCCCGCGCGTACGGCCGCGACCAGGTCGGCGTGGTCCGCCTCGGTGCGGTCCGCGTAGGCGACCGCGAAGGCGGCCATCGCCTCGTCCAGTTCCTCGTTCTTGCCGCAGTAACCGGAGACCAGGCGGGGGTCGGCGCTGTGGGAGTGGGCGCGGGCCAGCAGGGCGCCGGTCATCCGGCCGTAGTCGTCGAGCTGGTCGGGGGAGAGGGCGGCGGGGTCCACGCTGCCCTTGCGGTTGCGGAACTGGCGCACCTGGTAGGGCCGGCCGTCGACGGTCGTCCAGCCGAGCAGGATGTCGCTGACGACCTGCATGCGCTTCTGCCCCAGCACCACCCGGCGGCCCTCGTGCTCCGGCTTCGGCGCCTCGAACCCGGCCGCCGCCAGATGCGGCAGCAGCGCGGACGGGCGGGCCTCCTTGACCTGGAGGACGAGGGGTTCGCCGCGGTGGTCCAGGAGGAGGACGACGTAGGAGCGGGTGCCGACGCTGCCGGTGCCGACCACCCGGAAGGCGACATCGTGCACCGCGTGCCGGGCCAGCAGCGGGAGCCGGTCCTCCGGGAGGGTCTCCCGGTACTCCTCCAGCGACGCCGCCACCGCCGCGGCCTCCTCGTCCGGCACCCGGCTCAGGACCGGCGGCGCGGGCACGAAGCGGCGGCCGCCGTCCTCGGTGCGCTCGGTCGACTTCGCCGCGAACCGGCCGCTGGTGTTGGAGCGGGCCTTGGCGGCGACCCGCTCCAGGGTGCCGATCAGGTCGTGGGCGTCGGTGTGGGAGACCAGTTCCTCGTCCGCGATGGCGTTCCAGGCGTCCAGCACCGGGAGCTTGGACAGCAGCCGCATGGTGCGCCGGTACGCGCCGACCGCGTCGTACGCGGCCTCGCGGCAGGTGTCCTCGGAGGCACCGGCCTCCCGGCCCGCCAGCACCAGCGAGGCCGCGAGCCGCTTCAGGTCCCACTCCCAGGGGCCCGGCACGGTCTCGTCGAAGTCGTTGAGGTCGATGACCAGTCCGCCGCGGGCGTCGCCGTACAGGCCGAAGTTGGCGGCGTGGGCGTCGCCGCAGATCTGGGCGAGGACGCGGGTCATCGGGGTGTGGGCCAGGTCGTGGGCCATCAGCCCGGCCGAGCCGCGCAGGAAGGCGAACGGGGTCGCCGCCATCCGGCCGACCCGTATCGGCGTCAGCTCCGGTATCCGGCCGAGACTGGACTCCTCGACCGCGGTGAGCGCGTCCGGGCGGCCGGGGTCCAGGTCGAACTCCGCGTGCGCCGCGCGCGGTACGCGCTCCCGCAGCGCCTTGCCCTCCGCCTTCGCGCCACCGTTGCCCGGCCACTGGGCGAACCCGCGCACCTGCGGCAACCGCCGGGACGCGCCGCGCGCCTCCACCGAACCGTCGACCACACCAACCGCCTCCCCCCGCACCGGACCGTCCCCGGCCCGCACGAACATCAATGCGTGCCGACGGTACAGCGAGGTGGCCGAAATCCGGCAGTCCCTGTGGACGGGCGGAGGGATGTGGATATCCCGTCCCGGGCCCGCCCTCACCCGGGGTCGGCCGGGTCCCCCCGCGCCCCCAGCAGCACCGTGAACGCCTCGATCACCAGGCGCAGGGACGCCTCCACGGCCGCGTCCCCGCGGGCGGTCGGCGCGGGGACGGGCAGGCGTGGGCCGAGGTGGGTGCCCCGGCCGGTCTCCAGGTAGGTCAGGACGTCCTCGGCCCGCGGGGGCGCCCCGTCGGCCGGACGGGGCAGGGCGTCGAGGAGGGACTGCAGGGTGTCGAGCAACTGCCACCGGTCCGGGCCGGGTTCGGGATTCATAGGGCAAGGCTGCTGAAGACCGGTCGAGGACCGTTCAAGACACCGCCAACGCCTCGGCGCTATGCCGTGGGCCTGCCGTCCACCACCCGGTCCACCAGGCCCGGCGCCGCGCCCAGATAGCCCGCCGGGTCCAGCAGGGCGTCCAGTTCCTTCGGGGACAGGTGCCGGGTCACCTCCGGGGACTCCGCCAGGACCTTCACCAGGGGCACGCCCCGGTCCGCGGACTCGTGGCTGGCGCGGGTGAGCAGGGCCCGGGACTGGGCCTTGCCGAGGAGCGGGGCCAGTACGGCGGCGACGCGCTCGGAGACTATCTGGCCCCCGGTCAGGGCGAGGTTGGCGCGCATGCGGTCGGCGTCGACCGTGAGGCCGGTCAGGAGTTCCACCGCCGTACGGGTCGCGCCGCCCGCCAGCCGCAGGCACTCCCGCAGCGGCTGCCACTCCGCGTGCCAGGCACCGGCCGACCGCTCGTCCTCCGCCAGCATGGTGCCGTACAGCACCGCGGCGAGCTGCGGCACTTGGAGCGCGGCCGAGCGGATCAGCGTGGCCAGGACCGGGTTCCGCTTGTGCGGCATCGCCGAGGACGCGCCCCGCCCCGCCACGCTCGGCTCGGTCACCTCGCCGACCTCGGTGCGGGCCAGCGACTGCACATCGACGGCGATCTTGCCGAGCGCGGAGGCCAGGTAGGCGCAGACCGCCCCGGTGTCGGCGATCGGGGTGCGCAGGACGTGCCAGGGCAGGGGCGCCGGGGCCAGGCCCGTCTCCCGCGCGTACGCCGCCACCAGGCGGTCGGCGTAGCCGTCGTCGGGCGCGTCCGCGTACTCCAGGTATCCCGCCAGCGTGCCCGCCGCGCCGCCGATCTCCACCGGCAGGGACGCCGTCAGGTCCGCCACCCGCCCGCGTGCCTCGCGCACCAGGTGCAGCCAGCCCGCCGCCTTCAGGCCGAAGGTCGTCGGCACCGCGTGCAGCGTGAGCGTGCGCCCCGCCATCGGGGTGTCCCGGTGGGTGCGCGCCAGCGACTCCAGCGCCGCCGCGCACCGGTCGAGGTCCGCCCGGATCAGTACCGTCGCCCGCCGCACCACCAGCATCGCGGCCGTGTCCAGGATGTCCTGGCTGGTGGAACCGCGGTGCACGTACTCCGCCGCGGCCGGGTCCTCCGCGGCGACCACCGCCGTCAGCGCCTTCACGAACCCCACGACCGGATTGGCCGTCTCGCGCGCCGCGCGGGCCAGCGCGACCAGGTCGAGCCGCTCGGGCCGGGCCGCCGCCGTGATCGCCGCCGCCGCGGACTCCGGCACCGTGCCCAGCCGGGCCTGCGCCCGCACCAGCGCCGTCTCCGCCTCGACCATGGCCGCCAGCCAGGCCGCGTCGGACACCGCCGCCTCCACGGGCGTACCCGCGCGCACCGGGGACAGCAGCCCGGAATCGACCACCGCGGCGAGTTCCGGGGAGAGTTGGAAGGTCATGGGCGCTCCTGTTCCGACATCGTTGCTCCTCCTCCGACGGGGGCCTGTGGTCCGCGGCCCGCCCCCACCGGGCACGGGCCGCGGACTTCAACGCCCGCCGTCACCTCACGCGGCCGTCCGCTCCAGCCCGGCCCGCCGCTCCAGCACCGCCGAGAGCGCCGCCTGGGCGATGGCGTCGGAGTCGGTCAGGGTCACCGAGTTCACCCCCGGCCGGATGCCCGCCGCCGTCACCCAGTGCACCGACTCGGTGGGCACCCCGAAGGCGTACCGGCGCGGATGCGGGCGCCGGGCGGCGTCCAGCAGCCGGAACGGGCGGGAGGTGACCGCGAGGCCCTCGGTGTAGACCCAGCTGCCGTTGCGGGTGGCGATGCGGTGCGGGGCGCACTGGCCGGTGTCCAGCAGGTGCCGCAGCAGGGGGTCCTCGGTGCGGCTCAGCGTGATGTCGGGCAGCCGCGCCTCGATCAGCACCTCGGCGCTGATCCGGGAGCCGGGCACCAGCGGCGAGTGGGCGTAAAAGCCCTGCCGGTCGACGTCCACGCGCAGGTCGGGGCCGACGATGTGCAGCACGCCCGCCTCGATCAGCGCCACCGCCTCCTCGATCCGGGACGCGGGCGGGCCGATGGACAGGAAGGCGTTCAGCGGCGTGTACCAGCGGTCCAGGTGCTCGCGGTGGGAGTCGCCGTGCAGTCCGCCGTGGTCGACCACCAGCCGGATCTCGTTGCGCAGGTCGCGCAGCACGTCCAGGGCGGCCTTGAGCGGGCCGCTGACATTGCCGCTGCGGGCCTCGGCGACGTCCTCGCGCAGATAGTCCAGCAGCCAGGCCGTGAAGTCCTCCGGGCCGCCGAACTCCTGGTCCCGGTACGGCCGGGCCAGCCGGTCCCAGTCCCAGCGGTCCTTCTCGCCGATCTCGTACGCGTCGAGCACCGCGTCCTCGGCGGACGTGCCGGGCAGCGCGCTCAGGAAGTCCCGCTGGAACGCCTCGGCGCGGTCGCCCCGGCCACGGGCGGTGAGCAGCGTGCGGTAGTAGACGGTCTCGGCCTCCTTGGCGACCAGCGGCCACACGTCCCGCAGGAAGTCGGCGCCGTCCGCGCCGCGCGCGGCCCGCATCCGGGCGATCCGGGCCGGGGTGAGCAGCAGTGGCTCGTGGCGGCCGTGCGGGCCCTTCTCGTTCTCGCCGCGCGCCTGGTAGGGCACACCGCGCCGGGAACCGGCGTACATCTTGGGTTCCCGGCCGGAGGGCAGGTAGACCAGCCGGCCGGAGACGCGGGTGAAGCTGCCGCCGCGGCCGGTGGTGAGCAGGGCCATGTAGTCGAAGAAGTTCAGGCCGAGGCCGCGCAGCAGTACGGGCTGGCCCGGCCGGATGCCGTCCAGGTCGCTGTCGGCCGGGTTGGCGGGCGGGACGACGGGGTGGCCGTAGGTGCGGGCCAGGGCGGTGAACTGCTCCTGGGCGGCGGTCGGCCGGGCGGGCAGGTGGCCCTGGGAGAGGACGACGGCGTCCAGGTGCTCCAGTACGCCGCCGTCCTCCAGCGTCACGCGCTGGCGCGGCGGGTGTCCGGTCGCCAGGGCGACGGCCTCGTCGTCCAGGGCGACGGCGCGGGAGCGGTGCCAGGTGACGGTGACGCGGTCGGGGGCGCCGTCGACGGTGCGGTCGAAGGCCCAGCGCAGGTAGTGGCCGTAGAAGGCGCGGGTGGGGTAGGTGTCGGGGCCCAGTGTCCGGGCCTCGGCGACGACCTGCTCGGGGTAGTGCCCGGGGATCCGCCCGGCGGCCAGCTCCCGTGCCCAGGCGTGCAGGCTGGGGCCCGGCTCCAGGGGGCCGGTGAGCTCCACGCTGGCGTCGGTGAACACCGAGATCTGTCCGGCGACCGTGTTCATCAGCAGATGCGCGGACTGGCTGGTGCGCCACACCTGCCCGGCGCCGGGCGGCTGCGGGTCGACGACGTGGATCCGGATCACGGTCCCGGCCTCGGCGGACCTCGCGGCGGCACACAGCCGCTCCACCACGGAGAGCCCCCGCGGTCCCGCGCCGATCACACACACGGTGTGCTGTCTGGTGGTCATGTCTACTGTCCGTCCTGCGAGTTACGGGGGGCGAGGGGGTGAGCGGGGGCGCCACGGGAGCCGTCGTCGCCCCCCGGACCGCGGTCCGGGCCGACGACGCCGAAGCGCGGGCCCGGACTGTCCGAGGCCGCATCCACGGCACGCGAGCCCGGGGCGGCGGGACCCGGGGCGGCGGGACCC
>NZ_FLSP01000164.1 GCF_900091315.1 Streptomyces sp. DI166 | reverse complement strand
TCAACTCCCAGCGCGCATCGGACAGATCACTCGGATGCGGACGTCGCTCGCTCATAACGTCGGCGTACTGCCCGGACGCGAGTGCGCCCAGGCGTGCGTCTTCGACCGTGGAAGCACGACCACAGAACGGGCGTCTTGGAATGAGACAGGCGTAAGCCCCAACACGCCCCGGGCGTCACCCCACCCGGACATCCAGGATCGACGAGATCATCAGTCGCGCGAGCACCACAGCCCTGCATCACGCAAACCAGGAGGCATCAGCCCCTAGCGGATGAAAACGACCTCTGAGTGAGTGTTTTTGAACTGCGGCTGGCTTTTGGCGGCAGCGAGTGATCACTTGGGATGCAGATCCTCACGCCTCCTGGCCATCTTGTGCCGGGGCTCGCGGCAGGTGATCTATTCGCTGTGCACGGGCGGGAAGCGTCCGTAAGGTTCCGCCATGACCGACGAGAGTGAGCGTGCCGTGCAAGCAGCCATGGATGGCGAATTTCGGCTGCTTGATCCTGAGGCGCGTGCTTCTCCAGCCCGTGTGTTGGAGCTTTTGGATCCGGAGTTCACTGAGTTCGGTGCGTCGGGACGCCGGTGGGATGTGAAATCCATCCTCGCGGTCACGAGCGGTGCAACGGTGTCATCGGAGGCTCCGGTGCAGGTCAGCGAGATGTCCGGGGTCGTTCTGGCTCCCGGCATCGTTCATCTGACGTATTTCGCCGACAACCAAGGGCGCCGGGCCTGGCGAAGCTCCTTGTGGCGGCTGACGGAGACGGGCTGGCGCATGTACTTCCACCAGGCAACTCCTGTTGCGTCCGAGGCCGAGTAGCCATGCAGGTCACCAGCAGCGACGGAGTACAGATCGCCTTCGAGACTATGGGCAGCGGGCCGCCGCTCGTGCTGCTGCACGGATTTTTCGGAGACCGCACCACGTGGCGGTCTGCCGGCTATGTCGATGCCCTCGCCGACAGCCATCGCCTCGTCCTCATCGATGCCCGTGGTCACGGCGGCAGCGAGGCACCCCACGACGTGGACAGCTACCGGATCGACCGTCAAGTCGAGGACGTCACCGCCGTACTCGACGAGCTGAATATCTCTCGGGCGGCGTTCTGGGGAGCATCGATGGGCGGCATCATCGGCCTCAACCTGCTGGCTCGCCATCCCGAACGGCTGACCGGCCTGATCGTTGGCGGAGCCCATGCCGACCGCGTCGCCACCGCTCCCGGCGAGGTTCAGCGGGAAGCCGAGCTGTTCGCCGTTCAAGGGACCGCGCCATTCATCGACGTGCTGGAGCGTCAGAGCTCCCTCCCAGAATGGATGCGTGCAGCGATGCTGACGGCCAATCCGTCTCCCACGGAGGGAAATCGGACGGAAGTGCTCTCCGCTTCGCGCCGTTGTCGGTGATGTAGCGGATGGCGTCGACGATCTGTCGGCGGGGCCACTTCTCGGGATGCCCGCCGGTCTTGGTCTGGCAGGCCGGGACCGGCAGCAGGGGTTCGAGAAGTGCCCACTCGGCGACCGTGGTGTCGGACGGGTAGCGACGGCGGCGGGCAGGGTTCGGCATGGCGGACTCGTCGATGGCGCGGAGGGGACCGGCGGACGGTTACTTCGAGAGCTGGGCGAGGGACGCGGTCACGCCGGTGAGCCGGGCGGATACCAGTTGGGCCCATTCGTCGTCGGGGCAGCGGGCCAGGTGCGGGGCGAGCGTGCCCGTGATCATCCGGGTGAGGCGGCCGAGGGCCTGGGCGAGCTGCTTCTTCTCGTACTCGATCCAGTCCGCCGGGTCGTCGGAGAACATGTAGCCGTCCTTGCGCCGCCAGGTGATCGGGGTGAGGTTCTCCGCGGCGCCGACGTCGCGAAGGTGCCGGATACCGCGCTGGACCTGGGACTGCTTCAGCCGGGTCGCGGCGACGAGCTGGACCGTGTGCAGGCCGGCCGGTCTGGCTTCCATCAGCGCGACGCGGACCAGGTCGCCGTAGTGCTCCGACAGCGGCTGGGCCGGGCGGCGAGGGCTGCGGGCCATGGTCTACTCGCCCTTGAGGAGCTGGGTCAGCTGCTCGTCGAGGGTGAACTCGCCGTTGTCGACGGCTCCTTCGAGCCAGTCGGCCGCGGCGCGGACCCGTCCGATCTGCCGTCGCACGGTCTCACGCTCGTGGTCGGTGAACTCCTGGCCCCGCATCCGGGGCACCAGCCGGCCCAGCGTGGCCACGACGCCGTGGCAGTGCCCACCAGGTCAAGATACTCGATGGTGTGCTCGATCTTGCGGACGGCCGGGGTGGTCTCGCGGATCCGCTCCCGCGTTTCCTCGGAGTTGTCGAACTGAGCGTGGTTGACCAGCAGCCGCGCGGTGTCGTCGCGCATCACCGTCCGGGCCACCGTCGGCCCGCGCCGCATGTTCGTGGTCACCTCATGGGCGACGGTGTCGTCCCTGGTCAGCTCGGTGACGACCCGCATCCCGGTCGGCCGGCGTGACGTGCTCGGTGCCCTCCGGCCGCTTGAACAGGTCGGCGGCCACCTGCGCGGCGACCTCCTCGTCCCGGGTCAGGTCGGCGACGGCCTGGACCTTCTCGTCGACCGTCACGGGGCGTTCGACTCGCTGGCCGACGAGCCGTTTCGCGCCGTCCGGCGTCCACTGCCTCGCTCCGGTGCGCGGGTTGAACGGGGCATCCTCGATCGCCGCCCACCGCTCGGCCTCGTCCACGACCGACGCGAGGATGCGGTGAACGGTGAACGACACCCCCTCCTTGCGCCTGCCCGCCGGCCAGCGGTTGGCAGTCCACCGCCAGTCCTCCACCGTCGTCCTGGCCACCCCGATGTCGTCCGCGAACATCTGCAACGACTCCGTCACGGTGAACAGGTCGTCCGTGCCGTTCGGCATGGACCCGCCCACCGCCCTCATCGGCTCAATCTCCAACGCCATGTCACCAAGGGCGAACTGCGCCTTCGCGACCTGCGCGATCAGTTCCTTGGCCCGGGTGACGATCTGTTCGTAACGCTGCCGAGTGACATTCCCGATCCGGTCGGCCATGACGACCACCGTCCTTGCCCCGGACCCGGCCCGGTCACCCACAATGGGACCGGTCAACGAGGCGCCGGCCCCGGTCACGTCCACGGTGGCGCGGGGCGCGACACGCGGAGGCAGAGCGCGAACCAGAGGCGCTCGAAGCACCCGCCGACCGCCGCCAACACGCCTGCAAAACACGCGGTGTTGGTGGTGAGGCCGAGGAGTTCGGCTACGGCGTTTCCGTAACACCATTCCGCGACGCCTGCCGCTGGCGGCAGGCACGCACCCGGCAGCGGGCCGAGCAGTACACCGCCGCCTTCGACCGCTCCACCCCCACCGTCCACGACCGGCCGCACACCGGGCACTCCGCCCGCTTGCCCCGCTGCATCGCGATCACCCGCTGCCGGGTCCTTTGCAGCCTCCGCCACTGCCGTGACCTGCACCGACCCGAACAGAACACCGCCTCCGCCGCCATCGACACCGGCAGCGGATCACCACACTCCCGGCAGTACCGCCGAGCCGTCCCGTCAGCCGCCACGAGCCAGATCATCCAGCCGTACGCACCTCACGGCCAGAGTTCAAAAACACTCCCTGATGGCAAGCGGCGTCCTGTCTGCGGTCGACAAGTACATCTGCTCCTTCCCACGCTGGCTCCACGGCCATCTGGCCGACATCGAGGACCCCGAGCACGTCACGACGATCCGGCTCTTCGCCTGGCGCGTCCTGCCCCGACTGCGGTCCCGCGCCGAACAGAGTCACATCACACCGAGCGTCCGCCGCTTTGCCGCCGATCAGGTCAAACACGCGACTTCCTTCCTCAGTGGCTCGGCAAGCGGAACACCACCCTCGCCTCCTGCTCCCAGATCGACATCGACGCCTGGCGGGCAGAGAACAGCGAGCACGGCCGCACCTGTCTGAGGGCCTTCCTCAACCTGGCCATGCAGAGCCGCCATTGCCGACGCTCGGTCTCCATACCCGCGATGAAGACCACCCCGCGAGCCCCGCTGAGCGAGGACGAGCGTCTGGACGCCCTGGGGCGGCTGCCGGCCGACCAGGAGATACCAATGCACCTTCGCGTCGCCGGCGTCATCGCGCTCCTCTACGCGCAGCCTTTGACCCGGGTGGTCCGGCCCACCGTCGACGACGTGGTCCGGGACGGAGACGCCGTACTTCTACGGATCGGGGAACCGGCCTCACCCGTCCCTGCACCGCTCGCTTCCCTGCTGCTGGAGCACATCGCGAACCGCGGCAACATGGGCACTGCCACCAACCCGGCCTCCCGCTGGCTTCTCCCCGGCCGTCGCGCGGGCCAGCCGTTCCGCCCCGACCACCTGTCCGCGCTCCTCAACAAGATCGGTGCCCCAGCCGCAGCCGCCCGCGGCGCCGCCATCCGGCAGCAACTTTTGGAGATGCCTGCCCCCGTCGTCGCGGAGGCTCTCGGCTACCACGACAAGACCACCACCCGACTCCGCAACGAGACCGGCGGCGCATGGAGCCGATACGCCTCCGGGAACCACGCACGGTCACCAGCGGGCTGGGTTCCTCGGGGAACTGGCGACAGCTGAATACGAGAGCACACCAGTAACCGCCGGTTCGTACACTGCGAGGATGGAAGACCATAGGGCCACCAGGATCTATGCACGTCCGGCGCCCGCCTTGCGGCGCTACGTCGGCTCGTATGCCGGTTTCGATCTTCGTGGGTTCCCGGCGGGGGTGCACTGCGGTCCGCCGAGCCGCGTGCTCACTGCGGTAATCAGTCTGTCCGGTCCTTTGGAGGTGGCGGCAGGCGTCGACGACGGGTCACCGGTCACCCGATTCGACAGCGTGGCCGGCGGTCTGATGCGCCGCTCCGTCGCGATCCACCACGACGGACGCCAGGAAGGCGTGCAGGTGTCGCTGACGCCGCTCGGGGCCCGGGCTGTTTACGGCATGCCCGCCGCTGATCTCGCCCACCGACTGGTCCCACTCGACGAGCTTCTCGGAGCGCTCGGCGTCGAGCTGGTCGACCGGCTCCGCGCGGCGACGACATGGGCCGCGCGGTTCGCCGCGCTGGATGAGCTGCTTCTGCGAGCCGTCGGCCGTGGCGTCGGCGGCGACCCCGTGTCCCGGGTGCGCCCCGAGGTCGCCGAGGCCTGGCGCCGCCTTTTGGCCGCGCGGGGCCGTGTCCCGGTGGGGAGGGTCGCCGCAGAACTGGGCTGGAGCCGTCGGTATCTCACCGAGCGGTTTCGCGGTGAGGTGGGCCTGTCACCGAAGACCTTTGCCCGGGTTCTGCGCTTCGAGCACGCGCACGAACTGGCCACCATGCACGACCCGCTTCCGTGGGCCGAAGTGGCGACCGTCTCCGGCTACGCCGACCAGGCCCATCTCGTCCGGGACTGGAGCGAGTTCACGGGCCGATCGCCGACAGCATGGCGTCGCGGCGAAGTCCTGCTCGGGACTGGGTAGTCGCCGACCGGCCGCCCATCACGTCGGCTTCCGTTCCCTTTTCTTCAAGACCACCCTATAGCCGTCCTGTGACGATCGTCGGCATGAGACTCGTCAATCACGAACCCAACGCCATCGACCTGCGAACCACCCCCGTGCACCTCGGGCTGGGGTCGAGAGCGAAACCCGTCGAGGGCTTCGCCTGGGACCCGGAGGTGCTCCATGCCTACAGCGCCGCGGTCGCGGCGGACGGCGCCGAGGGCCGGATGGTGACGATCTTCGACGGCGACGGCCTCGGCGACCATTGGGAGCGCCACCCCGCCGGCGACGAACTGGTCGTCTGCCTCAGCGGGTCGGTGACGGTCACCCGCGATGTGGACGGAGTGCCCGACCGGGTTGTGCTCGGGCCGGGCGAGGCCACCGTCAACCCGGCCGGGACATGGCACGCGGTCGACATGGCGGGACCGGCGTCCATCCTGACCATCACCGCTGGCCTCGGCACCGACCACCGTCCCCGGACCGAAGCCCGCCCGACCGAGCACGCCGGCACGTCCGGCCCGCGAACACCATGACGACCCGTGTGGCGTGCCTCGGCGACAGCCTCACCCGCGCGCAATTCAGCGTCGACTACCTGGACCTTCTCGAACGACGCCGACCTCCCGGCGACGTACGGCTCGCCCGCTTCGGCGTCAACGGCGACTTCGCCCACAACCTCTCACGGCGCCTCGATGCCGTCGTCGCGGACCCACCCGACGTGATCACCGTGCTGATCGGGACCAACGACGCCCGAGCGAGCCTCGCCGACTACCCCGTCGAGCGGGCCATGAAGCGCAAACAACTCCCCCAGCGCCCGTCGGCCGGCTGGTTCCAGCAGTGCCTGGGAGCCGCCGTCGAACGGCTGCGAACGCAGACCGACGCGACGATCGCTCTGCTGTCCATCCCGGTCCTCGGCCAACAACTCGACGGACCCGCGGCGCGGGCATCACAGGCGTACAGCCGCATGATCGCCGAGGTCGCCACCACCAACCAGGCGACCTACCTCCCGCTCCACGAACGCCAGACCGAGGAACTACGCCAGGCGGACCCGCCGCCGATCCCCTACCGGGACCCGACACCCGCAGCGAGCGTCAGCGTCCTCGTCCGGCGCGCCTTGCTGGGCCATAGCCTCGACACGATCTCGCGGCGCCGGGGTCTCGTGCTCACGACCGACCACATCCACCAGAACAGCCGCGGCGCCGCCCTTGCCGCCGAGGTCATCGACACCTGGCTCTCGACCCGGCGCGCGTAGCCGGTTCCGGCGGCGGCCCCCTTCCTGCGTATTCGGCTCCCACCCCTACCGGGCAAGCAACGACGACCGGACCATCTCGAACGCTCTCGGCTACCTCGACAAAAACCACCACCCCGCCGGCTCAACGAGACCGGCGGGACCTGGGGCCGAAACGCCGTTGGGATCACACACGGTCACCGGCAGGTTGGGTTCCACGGGGAACCGGCGACAGTTGATTACGCGAGCCCACCAGTACCGAGGCCGTGCACGCCCTGTGGCTGGCCTGGCAGGAGCTGACCGACCCCGCGTCCTGCGGCTACACCGGCCCCTCGGTCTGGCACCGCGACCACCTCGACCCCGCCATGCGGGAACTGCGCGCGGCCACCGGCCCGTTCGCGGGCTGCACCAAGGGCGAGCACCAGGTCGACCACCGCATGCCCGGCACGGTGCCCAGCGCCTGGAGACGCGAGGAGACCTGACCCGGCGGCCGCTGCAACCAACGCCGAGCCCGGCCCAGTCTTGTGCTCCGTGAACCTGCGCCTACCACCTCGACGCCCCGCGCAGCGGCCCGGTCCGCGCCTGTGGCCCGTCGGCATCGTCTTAGCCCTGGCCTTCACCGCCGCGCTGACGGCGGCCTCAGCCGTCTCCTACACCGGGTGGGAGATGCTCGATGTCCGCGGGCTCAAGCCCGAGCGCCGCATCGACTCCAGGACCCTGTTCGACCTCGTCAAACTCGCCTTCGGCGTGGTGGCAGGAGCGGGCGCCCTGGTCGCCCTGGTCGTCGCCTACCGCCGCCAGCGTGTCGACGAGGACGCCGCCCTGCGCGATACCACCCGCCTGCACACCGAACGCTTCACCACCGCCGTCTCCCAACTCGGCGACGACTCACCCGCCGTACGCCTCGGCGGCGTCCACGCCCTGGCCGGACTCGCCGACGACGCCCCCACCCGCGAACTCCGCCAGACCTGCATTGATGTGCTGTGCGCCTACCTCCGCCTGCCCTACACCGCCGAAGCCGACCTGCCAGCAGGTGACGAAGAAGCCCGCCACGCCTTCCTCGCCCTGCGGGAGGTCCGGCACACCGTCATCCGCCTCATTCGCGACCACCTGCGCCTGCCCCGGACGCACCACCGCTCGTGGCAGGGCCACGACTTCGACTTCACCGGCGTCGTATTCGACGGCGGGGACCTCTCCGAAGCAGTCTTCTCCGGCGGAATGGTCGGCTTCAGCGGGGCGGTGTTCTCTGGCGGCACGGTCGACTTCCGCGGCGCAACTGGTGCGGTTCCGCGGGGCCTTCCCATGCCGCCAGCCGTGCCGCCGGGGCTCATGCTGCCCTCGGTCTGGCTCCCCACGCCATAGCGGCCGGGAGCGTGCCGCGAGGGTTTGCTCAGATGGCGGGGCCCGGTGTAATGGGCGGGGTGTCGCCAGGGGTGAGGTCGGGGCGGGCGCGGTGCCAGCGGGCGGGGTGCCGCCAGCGTCCGGTACTGTCCCTGGCGACGTCGACGCCGACTTCGACGACCAAGTCGGGCCGTACGAGCGTGACATGCAGCCTCTCGCGGCTGCCCCATCCGGCCGAGAACGTCCAGCCCGTCCACGGATGGCCGTGCCCAGCCGGGGTGAGGAGCGGGGCGACGGCCCGGCCCGCGGTCTGGGGCAGGGTGGTGCTGCGGCCGACGTAGTGCAGGCGCCCGCTGGGGCCGTAGCGGCCCAGCAGCGGCAGGGGGTGTCACAGAATCCGGCCGCCCGGCGTTCCCCCCTGCATGACGACCCCGAAGTCCTCGAAGCCGCGGCACACCATGCTCCCGCCGAACCTCGCCCGCAACTACTACGAGGTGAAGCGAAGGAGAGGGCCGGGCGCTCCCGCACTGGTACCAGCTCACCGCCGAGCAGCAGAAGACCGAGGACCTCGAGGTCGAGCTGTTCCGGCGCGCCATACTCCGCTCCGAGGAGGAGCAGGACCTGGTCGCCAGCTTCAACGCCCCGCCCGTCGAGGAGCCGCAGCCCACCGCGGCGGCCGCCGACGAGAGCACCCCGCCCGCGGCCGAGAACTGCGACTGCCCCGGCTGCTCCACTGCCCGCGCCCTGAACGAACTCCTCCGGCAGGCCACGCGGCTGGAGGCCACTCTCAGCGCGGACATCGACCGCGAGGGCCAGGGCGCCATCGTCTACGCGTTCAAGTCCGCCCCCCTCGACGCCCAGGAGTACGCCGACCTCAAGAGGCGAAGCAGCGCAGCCATCAACCCCGGACGAACTTCCTGCAGGTGCGTACGGCGGAGAGGGAGGAGGCGTATGTGTTCATCTCCAGCCCGGACAACATCACCTTCAACCGCTTCGGAGGCGGCGGAATCATGGACCTCCTGGCCGTCCTGCCGCGCCGGCTGGACGCCGTGCTCGTCGTCCCGGGCGGACCAACCATGATTCAGCGGGAAGAGGACCGCGACCTTCTGCCTGCCGCTCTCAGGGACGAGTGGCCCGTCATCGTGGCCCGCACCGGTGCGGAGATCGATCGGGCGATCCGGGCTTCCTGAACGAACGGACGAGGGCCCCATCCTTGGTGCGGCCCACCGGGAACGGCCTCGTAAAGACCGCTCTCGTCCTTCACCACGCTTCGACCTGAGGTTGGAAAAGGCTCAGTGTCATGAAAGCCTCGGCGAAATTCCGTAGTACCAACCTGGGCTTCAGAGAAACGCGAGACCACACCTCAGACCTCAGAATCCGGTATTCTTTACTCGACTGACACCGCGTGCGTTTGCGGTTCCGTCAATTACACAATTCCGAGGAGACCAAGGTGCCGGAGAGGAATATCGAGTTCGGCAAGTACGGTGCTCGCGGTATCAAGGGATACGAGGCCGTCGCTCGCCAGCTCGATGCACTCGTCGGCTTCATCGTCACGCCGGTCACACAGCGCCGCGGTCTGCTCGCACGGCTGCACTACCTCACTCGCACCGACCACGCCCGCCAGGCAGCCCGCGAGGCCGGCCTCACCGTCACCGACCGCACGATCAAGTCATGGCTGGACGGCAAACGCAGCCCGTCGAAGAAGAACTTGCACAACCTTGAGACCGCCTACCGGACGGTGCGCCGCCAAAACGTCGCCCGCTACTTGCTCGCGCGCCTCAACCGGGAAGGACGTGGAACTCGCGTTGAGTTCCACCCGCTCAACCAGTCCCAGGTCGATCGGCCCCGCCAGCGCACTGTTGCCTACCGCACACTGAACATCCGTCACTGGAACCGCATCGTCGAGGCGTGGGCCAACGACGACGAGGACGCTCTGGACGACGCCTGGATCAGTGACGCAGTGGTAGACCTCGGCTCCGAGTGGGGCCAGTACGAGTACGTCACCAACATCGGCTTCGCAGCCTGAACCAGGAGACGGCCCTGGAACACCTTGCCGACACCGGGCCGTGGCCTTTCCACTTCTCCGCAAACCGGTCCTGGTATGCCTGCGCGGCCTTGCCGGCGCTGCTCCGCGAACCCCTCAGTCCAGCCGCTGCTCTGCCGGCATGGCCTGCCTGAGGCGATCGCGTCCTCGGAGAAGGACGTACACCACGAGCACTGGGCCGAACAGGTAGACCCAGCACGCTGCTTCTGCACCAACTGCGTCAGGTCCAGGTCGGCCACGAAGCCCTCCGCGTTCACCGCGGCGAACTTCAGACCGCTCGCTTCTCGATCCCGTGTATTTTGTGCGTGTGGGGTCCGGGCTTTGACTGGAAAGAGAGTGGGGAAGTTGAGGAAAAGTCAGTTCGGTTTTATGGATGAGGGATTGAGGAATTCCAGGAAATGGAACGGGAGAATGAACTGACAGGATGTCAGGCATGTTTCCGAAAGCCGGAGAACGGTGGGACGACCCCCTTGCAGGGGCGCCTTTGGAATTCGCGGAGCGAATTCCTGAGTTGAATTGCGGAGCAATTCAACTGGATCGTCACGGAGTGACGATCCGTCAACTCCCTTGCGGAGCAAGGGAGTTCCCGCCGCGTAGCGGCGGCGCGTCGTGTCTGCGGAGCAGACCGC
>NZ_FLSP01000163.1 GCF_900091315.1 Streptomyces sp. DI166 | reverse complement strand
TTTCCTCCGGGCGAAGGCTAGGCCGTTCCCGCTCACCAGGTCTCCGGTTCCTTCGAGGTCTGCCACTGCGGCGGGCGGGTGCCCCTGAGGCGGAGGGCGCAGAGGGGGAACAGCAGGACCGAGAGCATGGCCGCGCCGACCAGGGCCGCCGCCTCTGAGGTGGGCAGGGTGCCCGCGTCGGTGCCGATGGCGGTGATGGCGACGACCAGGGGGAGGGCGGTGGAGGCGAACAGGGTCAGGGCGCCGCGGTCGTCGCGGTCGAGGTCGGGCGGGGCGAGGGTGTACACCGGCACGCCCCGGACGACGAGGAACAGGCCCAGGAACACCGGCAGGAGCAGCAGCGGGCGGCCGCCGGAGAGGAGGGCGGCCAGGTCGAACTCGATGCCGGTGACGACGTAGAAGACCGGGACCAGGAAGCCGAAGCCCATGGCCTCGACCTTGCGCATCACCCACTCCGCGCTGCGCGGTGCCGAGCCGTGCAGGACCAGGCGGGTGATCACCCCGGCGGCGAAGGCGCCGAGGAGGGTGTCCAGGCCCAGTTCCTCGGCCAGGCCGAGCATCAGGGCCAGGAGCAGCACCACCAGGCGTACGGCGAACTGGCCGCTGGTGTGCAGGGTGGTCTCCACGACCCGGGTGAACCACGCCGAGCGCGGGCGCGTCGCCCACCAGACCACCAGCGCCGTCAGCAGCGCGAACACGCCGAGCACGATGGTCGAGCGGCCCGGCGAACGCCCGCTCAGCAGCAGGGTGATCGCGATGATCGGCCCGAACTCGCCGAGCGCGCCGAAGGACATCATCACCGCGCCGAACCGGGTGCGCAGCCGGCCCGCGTCGCGCAGCAGCGGCAGTACGGTGCCCAGGGCGGTGCTGGTCAGCGCCGTACCGAGGTAGACGCCCCGGTCGAAGCCGGAGATCAGGGTCGCCAGGCCCAGGCCCACGGCCAGCGCGATCAGCCAGGCCGCCGCCGAGCGGCGCAGGGTGTCGCCGCGCACCCTGTCGAACTCGATCTCGTACCCGGCCAGGAAGATCAGCATCGCCAGGCCCA
The DNA here is from genome assembly GCF_900091315.1 of Streptomyces sp. DI166. Classification (GTDB taxonomy): domain Bacteria; phylum Actinomycetota; class Actinomycetes; order Streptomycetales; family Streptomycetaceae; genus Streptomyces; species Streptomyces fuscus. The sequence continues at coordinate 9,687 of NZ_FLSP01000163.1, read as the reverse complement.
GGTGGGCGAGGGTGTCGACGGTCTCGCCCTTGCCCGCCCAGCCGAGGACGTCCGGGCCCACCAGGATGCCCAGCGCGATCTCGAAGATGACCAGCGGGACCGGGAGCCACCGGCCCACCGCATGCGCGAGCAACGGCGCCACCGCCGCGATGGCCATGATCAGGACGAGCGTCCCGGTCTGCGACATGAACCCTCCTTGGAGTAGTACCCCATAGGGGTATACCGTGGAGAGCGGGATCCCTCGTGGACCCCGTGAGCCCCACATGCCACGACGAGGAGTGCAACATGAGCGTGAGCGCCGTCTACAAGGTCAGCGGGATGAGCTGCGGACACTGCGAGGGCGCCGTCTCCGGCGAGATCTCCGAGCTGCCCGGCGTCAGCTCCGTGAAGGCCGTCGCCTCCACCGGCGAGGTGACCGTGATCTCCGCCGAGGCGCTGCGCGAGGAGGACGTACGGGCCGCCGTGGACGAGGCCGGGTTCGAGCTCGTCGGCGTCGCCTGAGACCCGAGGAAAGCCCCCGATCATGTCCACCACCTCCGGCCCCACCGCCCCGATAGCTCCCGTCTCCGAGGTCGAGCTGATCATCGGCGGGATGACCTGCGCCTCCTGCGCGGCCCGCGTCGAGAAGAAGCTCAACCGGATGGAGGGGGTCACCGCCAGCGTCAACTACGCCACCGAGAAGGCGCGGGTCAGTTATCCGGCGGGGGTCGAGGTGGCGGACCTGATCGCCACGGTCGTGAAGACGGGGTACACGGCCGAGGAACCCCCGCCGCCCGAGCCCGCCCCGGCCGACGAGGCCGCGGTCGCCGAGGAACGGGACCCCGAGACCGATGCCCTGCGGCAGCGCTTCACGATCTCCGCGCTGCTCGCCGCGCCCGTCGTGCTGCTCTCCATGGTCCCCGCGCTCCAGTTCGACAACTGGCAGTGGCTGGCGCTCACCCTCGCCGCGCCGGTCGTGGTCTGGGGCGGACTGCCGTTCCATCGCGCCGCCTGGACCAACGCCCGGCACGGCGCCGCGACCATGGACACCCTGGTCTCGGTCGGCACGCTGGCCGCGTTCGGCTGGTCGCTGTGGGCGCTGTTCTTCGGCGACGCGGGCATGCCGGGGATGCGGGAGAGCTTCCGGCTGACCGTCGGCGGTATGGACGGCGCCTCGTCGATCTACCTCGAAGTGGCCTCCGGGGTCGTCGCCTTCATCCTGCTCGGCCGCTATCTGGAGGCCCGCGCCAAGCGGCGCGCGGGGGCGGCGCTCAGGGCCCTGATGGAGCTGGGCGCGAAGGACGTGGCCGTCCTCAGGGACGGGCGCGAGCAGCGCGTCCCGGTGGACCGGCTGGCCGTCGGGGACCGGTTCGTGGTGCGGCCCGGCGAGAAGATCGCCACCGACGGCACGGTCGTCGAGGGCGTCTCGGCCGTGGACGCCTCCATGCTGACCGGGGAGTCCGTGCCCGTCGACGTGGCGGCCGGGGACACCGTCACCGGGGCCACCGTGAACGCCGGCGGACGCCTGGTCGTCGAGGCCACCCGGGTCGGCGCGGACACCAAGCTGGCCCGGATGGCGCGGCTGGTGGAGGAGGCGCAGAGCGGCAAGGCCGAGGTGCAGCGGCTCGCCGACCGGATCTCCGCCGTCTTCGTGCCGGTCGTGCTGGTGCTCGCGGTCGCCACCTTCGGCGGCTGGCTGGGCGCGACCGGCGACACCGTCGACGCGTTCACCGCGGCCGTCGCCGTCCTGATCATCGCCTGCCCCTGCGCCCTGGGCCTGGCCACCCCGACCGCGCTGATGGTCGGCACCGGGCGCGGCGCCCAGCTCGGCATCCTGATCAAGGGCCCCGAGGTGCTGGAGTCCACCCGCCGGGTCGACACGGTCGTCCTCGACAAGACCGGCACCGTCACCACCGGCCGGATGACCCTGCACGAGGTGTACACCGCCGAGGGCACCGACGAGCGGCAGGCGCTGCGCCTCGCGGGCGCCCTGGAACACGCCTCCGAGCACCCGGTGGCCCGCGCGGTCGCCGTGGGCGCCGAGGAGCGCGTCGGGGAGCTGCCGCGGGCCGAGCACTTCGAGAACGTGCCGGGGCGGGGCGTACGCGGCCTTGTGGAGGGCCGCGAGGTGGCCGTGGGGCGTCTGTTCGCCGAGCTGCCCCAGGAGCTGGCCAGGGCCCGCGAGAAGGCCGAGAGCGACGGGCGTACGGCCGTCGTGGTGGGCTGGGACGGATCGGCGCGGGCCGTGCTGGCGGTCGCCGACACCGTCAAGGAGACCAGCGCCGAGGCCGTGCGCGAGCTGCGCGCGCTCGGGCTGACGCCGGTCCTGCTCACCGGGGACAACCGGGCGGTCGCCGAGGCCGTGGCGCGCGAGGTCGGGATCGAGCAGGTGATCGCCGAGGTACTGCCCGAGGAGAAGGTCGAGGCGGTACGGCGGCTGCGCGCCGAGGGCCGCGCGGTCGCCATGGTCGGCGACGGCGTCAACGACGCGGCGGCGCTCGCCACGGCCGATCTGGGACTGGCCATGGGCACCGGCACGGACGCGGCGATCGAGGCCGGCGATCTGACGCTGGTGCGCGGGGACCTGCGGGTGGCGGCGGACGCGATCCGGCTGTCCCGGCGCACCCTTGCCACGATCAAGGGAAACCTTGTATGGGCGTTCGGATACAACGTGGCCGCGCTGCCGCTGGCCGCGGCGGGGCTGCTGAACCCGATGATCGCCGGGGCGGCGATGGCGTTCTCCTCCGTGTTCGTGGTCTCGAACAGCCTGCGCCTGCGATCCTTCGGCTGAAGACGGCGGAAGTTACCGGCAGTTAGCCGGTGCGGAGGGCGGGGGTCCTCTGGAGTCCGACGCGAGCCTCACATAAGCTCTTCACAAGGCTCGCGCATCATCCTTACGCTTGGGTCTCGTTCGGTTGATCGGGGCTCTTGCGCATCTAACGGACATATGCAAGAGACGCAGATCACAGTGATGTGAACGTAACCATCGAAGGGGTTCGAAGGTCTAAGTTGGCGATGTCAGTGAGCGTCTTGGGGGGCGCGAACTGGCATCTGGGGATGTCTTGGGGGACTTCCTCAGAGATGCGTTGCCGGGGCACGCACACCGGGGAGCTTTGAGCGGCCCTCCCGAGCGTGCGTTGTCCCGGCAGACCGCACACCGAGTAGTACGAGAACTTTTGCTCGTTCTGCTCAACGCAGTACCGAACAACAGCGATTCAGGCGCTGTCCTCGCAGACGCCCGGCCGGATCCCGTGGGGGGAATCCGCACCGGGACATGGGAAGGCGCCCTGGACGTCGGCCCGTGGGGGGACCGGCGCCAGGGCGCCTTTCGCTTGCTGAGATCACCGGGTGCTGACGGGCGCCGCGAGCTGCTCCCACCCAGGGGCGCGGGGAACTGCGCGACCGGCCGGAGCCGGCCGGCAGCCGCCCACGCTCCTCAGGTGGCGAGCCCGGCGCCCCCACCGGCAGGTGCTAGCGCTCCTCGACCGGGACGAAGTCGCGCTGGACCACGCCCGTGTAGATCTGGCGGGGGCGGCCGATGCGGGAGCCCGGCTCCTTGATCATCTCGTGCCACTGGGCGATCCAGCCCGGCAGCCGGCCGAGGGCGAACAGGACGGTGAACATCTCCGTCGGGAAGCCCATGGCGCGGTAGATCAGACCCGTGTAGAAGTCCACGTTCGGGTAGAGGTTGCGCGAGACGAAGTAGTCGTCGGAGAGGGCGTGCTCCTCCAGCTTCAGGGCGATGTCCAGCAGCTCGTCGGACTTGCCGAGGGCCGAGAGGACATCGTGCGCCGCCGCCTTGATGATCTTGGCGCGCGGGTCGAAGGACTTGTACACCCGGTGGCCGAAGCCCATCAGGCGGACGCCGTCCTCCTTGTTCTTCACCTTGGTGATGAAGGAGTTGACGTCGCCGCCGTTGGCCTGGATGCCCTCCAGCATCTCCAGCACGGACTGGTTGGCGCCGCCGTGCAGCGGACCCCAGAGCGCGGAGATACCGGCCGAGATCGAGGCGAACATGTTCGCCTGCGAGGAGCCGACGAGGCGGACCGTCGAGGTCGAGCAGTTCTGCTCGTGGTCGGCGTGCAGGATCAGCAGCTTGTCCAGCGCCGAGACCACGACCGGGTCGAGCTCGAACTCCTGCGCGGGCACCGAGAAGGTCATCCGCAGGAAGTTCTCGACGTAGCCGAGGTCGTTGCGCGGGTAGACGAACGGGTGGCCGACCGACTTCTTGTAGGCGTAGGCCGCGATCGTCGGAAGCTTGGCGAGCAGACGGATGGTGGAGAGGTTGCGCTGCTGCTCGTCGAACGGGTTGTGGCTGTCCTGGTAGAACGTCGACAGGGCGGAGACCACCGAGGACAGCATCGCCATCGGGTGGGCGTCGCGCGGGAAGCCCCGGTAGAAGTTCTTGACGTCCTCGTGCAGCAGGGTGTGCTGCGTGATCTCGTTCTTGAACGTGCTGAGCTCGTCGACCGTGGGCAGCTCGCCGTTGATCAGCAGGTAGGCGACCTCCAGGAAGGTGGAGCGCTCGGCCAGCTGCTCGATCGGGTAGCCGCGGTACCGGAGGATGCCCTGCTCGCCGTCGAGGTAGGTGATGGCGGATTTATACGCGGCCGTGTTGCCGTAGCCGCTGTCCAGGGTCACCAGACCGGTCTGGGCGCGGAGCTTGCCGATGTCGAAGCCCTTGTCACCGACGGTGCTGTCGATCACCGGGTAGGTGTACTCGCCGTCGCCGTACCGCAGTACTACAGAGTTGTCGCTCACGTCTTCCCTCACCGACGTTGTGCCTCTTCTTCGAGGTTGCCCTGACTGTCTCTACCATCCCCCATTTGGCGCAGGAGAGTGCACTCGGGGTCGACCATTGGGCTTATTGACGGCACTCAGTGCCGCCAACCTGCTCATCCTGCCCCCTCCGCCCCGGCAACCGGAAGGGCTCTGTGACCTTTGCGACTCGTTTGATCGATCAAATTTCACTCACCCCTCCGTTTCGGGGGCTGAGAGCCTGGCACTCAGCCCTCCAGCGCGCGTGGTGCGAGCCTGAAGTCCAGCGCCGTGCAGCGCCGCCCGGCGGAGACCGTGCGCACCGCCTGGCCGATCGCCTTGCGCGAGCCGACCAGCACGACCAGCCGTTTCGCCCGGGTGACCGCCGTGTAGAGGAGATTGCGCTGGAGCATCATCCACGCGCCCGTGGTGACCGGGATCACCACCGCCGGGTATTCGCTGCCCTGTGAGCGGTGGATGGTCACCGCGTACGCGTGCGCCAGCTCGTCCAGTTCGTCGAACTCGTACGGCACCTCCTCGTCCTCGTCCGTCAGCACGGTCAGGCGCTGGTCGACCGGGTCGAGCGAGGTGACCACACCGACGGTGCCGTTGAAGACGCCGTTGGCCCCTTTCTCGTAATTGTTGCGAATCTGGGTGACCTTGTCCCCCACGCGGAAGACGCGGCCGCCGAACCGCTTCTCCGGCAGGTCGGGGCGGCCCGGGGTGATGGCCTGCTGGAGCAGGCCGTTGAGGGTTCCGGCGCCGGCCGGTCCGCGGTGCATGGGCGCGAGCACCTGGACGTCCCGGCGCGGGTCGAGGCCGAACTTGGCCGGGATACGGCGGGCGGCGACATCCACGGTGAGCCGGCCGGCCTCCTCGGTGTCGTCCTCGACGAAGAGGAAGAAGTCCTTCATGCCGTCGGTGACGGGGTGCTGTCCGGCGTTGATCCGGTGCGCGTTGGTGACCACGCCGGACTGCTGGGCCTGACGGAAGACACGGGTGAGGCGGACCGCCGGGACGGGGCTGTGCTCGGCGAGCAGGTCGCGCAGGACCTCGCCCGCGCCGACACTGGGCAGCTGGTCGACGTCGCCGACGAACAGCAGGTGGGCGCCCGGCGGGACCGCCTTGACCAGCTTGTTCGCCAGCAGCAGGTCCAGCATCGAGGCCTCGTCGACCACGACCAGGTCCGCGTCGAGCGGGCGGTCCCGGTCGTAGGCCGCGTCCCCGCCGGGCTTCAGCTCCAGCAGGCGGTGCACGGTGGAGGCCTCGGCGCCGGTCAGCTCGGCCAGGCGCTTGGCGGCGCGGCCGGTGGGGGCCGCCAGCAGCACCTTGGCCTTCTTGGCGCGGGCCAGCTCCACCACCGAGCGGACGGTGAAGGACTTGCCGCAGCCGGGGCCGCCGGTCAGCACGGCGACCTTCTCGGTCAGCGCCAGCTTGACCGCGGCCTCCTGCTCGGGCGCGAGGTCGGCTCCGGTGCGGTCCTTCAGCCAGGCCAGCGCCTTGTCCCAGGCCACGTCCCGGAAGCCCGCCATGCGGTCCTCCTCGGTGCGCAGCAGCCGGAGCAACTGGCCGGACAGGGACAGCTCGGCGCGGTGGAAGGGGACGAGGTAGACGGCGGTGACCGGCTCGCCGTGCTCTCCGTGCTCCCCGGGGACCTTCTCCCGTACGACGCCGGGGTCGCCGCTCTCCTCGTCCGGTTCGGACAGCTCGGCGAGGCACTCGATGACGAGGCCGGTGTCCACCTGGAGCAGCTTCACCGCGTCGGCGATCAGACGCTCCTCGGGGAGGTAGCAGTGCCCCTGGTCGCTCGCCTGGGAGAGCGCGTACTGCAGGCCCGCCTTGACCCGCTCCGGGCTGTCGTGCGGGATGCCGACGGACTGGGCGATGCGGTCGGCGGTGAGGAAGCCGATGCCCCAGACGTCGGCGGCGAGCCGGTAGGGCTGGTTCTTCACCACGGAGATGGAGGCGTCGCCGTACTTCTTGTAGATGCGCACCGCGATGGAGGTGGAGACCTCGACGCTCTGCAGGAAGAGCATCACCTCCTTGATCGCCTTCTGTTCCTCCCACGCGTCGGCGATCTTCTTGGTGCGCTTGGGACCGAGCCCCGGCACCTCGATGAGCCGCTTGGGCTCCTCCTCGATGATCCTGAGGGTGTCCAGGCCGAAGTGCTGGGTGATGCGGTCGGCGAAAACCGGCCCGATGCCCTTGACCAGCCCTGAGCCGAGATAGCGGCGAATGCCCTGCACGGTGGCGGGGAGGACGGTGGTGTAGTTCTCGACGGTGAACTGCCGCCCGTACTGCGGATGCGAGCCCCAGCGGCCCTCCATCCGCAGCGACTCCCCCACCTGGGCGCCGAGCAGCGCGCCGACGACCGTGAGGAGGTCGCCCCCACCGCGTCCGGTGTCGACGCGGGCCACCGTGTAGCCGTTCTCCTCATTGGCGTACGTGATGCGTTCCAGCACGCCTTCGATCACCGCCGGATTGGACATGATCCGACGGTACCGTCCGGGTACGACAGCGGGCCGGGGTCCTCAACCGACCTGTGCCTTCACATGGTCGATGACCTTCGTGAACTCCTCCGTCGGGGAGAACTCGACGAACTCGCAGTCCTCCAGGGCGACGGGGACGTGCCCGGGGCCCCAGTAGTAGGCGGAGCCCTCCTCGTACACCCGCTCGCCGTCCTCGAAGACCATCCGCAGTCGGCCCTTCTTCAGATAGCCCCAGTGCGGGCACTGGCAGGCGTCGCCGGGCAGGCCCTTGAACGCGGGGCCCAGGTCGGTGCCCTCGGGCAGGCGGACGAAGCCGACGGACATACCGCCGCCGATCGGCTCCAGGCGCAGTTCCACTCCGCCGCCCTCCATGGCGACCGGTGCGCCGTCCCTGGTCACAGCAGTCATGACGGTCACTTCCCCTCGGTGTCCCCGAGCGTCCCTCCTTCCAGCCTGGCCCCCTCCGGCGTGGAGCGCGACCACGGCAGGGGGTCGGATGCGGCAGGCTGTACGCGGGCGGGACGCCGTGGACAGGGATCTCGAATCGACGCGAGCGGGGAGTGAACTCATGGACGACTACGACCTTCTGGTCGTGGGATCCGCCAATGCCGACCTGGTGATCGGTGTGGAGCGGCGGCCCGGCGCCGGTGAGACGGTGCTGGGCTCCGATCTCGCCGTGCACCCGGGCGGCAAGGGCGCGAACCAGGCGGTCGCGGCGGCCCGGCTGGGGGCGCGGACCGCGCTGCTGGCGCGGGTCGGCGACGACGCGTACGGGCGGCTGCTGCTGGACTCGCAGCGGCGGGCCGGGGTGGACACGGTGGGCGTGCTGGTGGGCGGGGCGCCGACCGGGGTCGCGCTGATCACCGTGGACCCGTCCGGGGACAACAGCATCGTGGTCTCGCCCGGCGCCAACGCCCGGCTCGCGCCGCGGGACGTACGGGCCGCGGCGAGCCTGTTCCAGGCCTCGCGGGTGGTCTCCGCGCAGTTGGAGATCCCGTTGGAGACGGTCGTGGAGGTGGTGCGGAACCTGGCCGACGGCAGCCGGTTCGTACTGAACCCCTCACCGCCGCGCCCGCTGCCCCGGGAGGTGCTCTCCGCCTGCGACCCGCTGATCGTCAACGAGCACGAGGCGAAGGTCGTCCTCGGCGACGCGGCGGTCGGGGGCCGGCCCGAGGACTGGGCGGGGATCCTGCTGGCCAAGGGCCCGCGTTCGGTGGTGGTCACGCTGGGCGCGGAGGGCGCGCTGGTGGCGTCCGCCGAGGGCATGACCCGCATTCCGTCCGTGAAGGTGGCCGCGGTGGACACCACCGGCGCCGGTGACGCCTTCACGGCCGCGCTGGCCTACCGGCTCGGCTCGGGTGCCTCGCTGACCGACGCGGCCGGGTACGCGGCCCGGGTGGGCGCGGCGGCGGTCACGAAGGAGGGGGCGCAGGGGTCGTTCCCGACGGCGGCCGAGGTCGAGGCGCTGTAGGTCCCGGACATGCTTCGAGGGGCCCGGTCCGTCGACCGGGCCCCTCGGCTTCTCCCCCTCCGTGTCAGAACCCCCCGCGATCCCCCCAGATCCCCCTCCAAGAAGTTCCGACGCCAAGTACGACCCGCGACCCCCGCGGAGGGTTGCACGGTTCCGCGGAATTTTTTTCCGGCGGGGAGAACCTGCTGGACAACCGTGCCGGAACCGGGGTTCCGACGATAGGCTCACCGCCAATATTGGGACCGTGGCCAGAAATCCAGTGGGGGGTAGTGGTCATGGAGGCGGAACTGGTGTGGCCGGGTGGGGACCCGGCCGGACTTCGGTTCGCGGTGTCTCCGTTGTGGGAGGTGGCGACGAGCTTCCGGCTGCTCTCGGCCGGGCTCGCGCACGCGGTGCACCGCCCCTGGATGGAGCAGGTACGTCCACGGGTGACCGCGGCGGGGCTGGACCGCGAGCGGCTGGCCGAGCTGGTACCCTGCGACGGGTACGTGCCCGACTTCCTCAATCCGGCCCCGGCCGGCCCGACGCCGACGCTCGCCGAGGAGCTGGCCGTGCTCCGGCAGGTGCCGGCCGAGCGGGTGCGGCGGGACCTGGTGCGGCTGGAACGGGAGCAGGGGCTGTCGCTGGGGCCCCGGCTGCGGGCCCTGTACGACGATCCCGAGGCGCAGTTGCCGAAGGTGGCCGAGGAGATCGAGACGTACTGGCAGCTCGCGCTCGCCCCGTACTGGGCGCGCGTCCGGGCCGTGCTGGACGCCGATGTGATGCACCGGGCCCGGCAGCTCGCCGAGCACGGCACCGCGTATCTGCTGAACGACCTGCACTCCCTGGAGCGCTGGGAGGGCCCCACGCTGCGGCTGCGGCAGCGCGGGCGGGGGCCCCGGCCGGGGGCCGAACTGGTGCTGGTGCCGTCCGTGTTCGCCGGGCCCGGTCTGTTCACGCGGGTGTCGCCGCCGGACCCGCCGCAGCTCGCCTACCCGGCGCGCGGCACCG
>NZ_FLSP01000162.1 GCF_900091315.1 Streptomyces sp. DI166 | reverse complement strand
GGATGTCGAAACCGTCGCCGTCGACGTATCCGAGCGCGACGCCCTCGCCGCCGCCCTGGCCGGTCACTCACTCACGGCCGTGATCCACACGGCAGGCGTGGTGGACGACGGAGTGATCCAGGCCCTCACCCCCGATCGCCTGGCCCGCGTCCTGCGCCCGAAGGCCGACGCGGTGCGGCACCTGCACGAACTGACCCGAAACGAAGACCTCGCCGCCTTCGTGGTCTTCTCCTCCGTCGCCGGCACCTTCGGCAGCGCCGGACAGGCCAACTACGCGGCCGCGAACGCCTTCCTGGACGCCTTCGCCGCGACCCGCCGCACGGCCGGACTCCCCGCCACGTCCCTCGCCTGGGGCCCCTGGGCGTCCGGGACCGGGATGACGGCCGAGCTGACCGAGGCCGACCTGCGCCGTATGGCGCGCGGCGGCATGCGACCGCTCAGCGCCGAACAAGGCCTGGGGCTCCTGGACGAAGCGGGGCTCGCCACCCTTCGGGTCCCCGCGCACCGGGCGCTGCTGCTGCCGGTCGACCTCGACCTCAAGGCACTGCGCGCCCACGCCGAGGCCGTACCGCCGCTGCTGCGCGGACTGGTGCGCGCCCCGGCCCGCAAGGCCGCCGACACCGGGGCCGTCGCGCAGGGCGAGACGCAGGACCTCGGCGCACGGCTCGCGGCCCTCGCCCCGGCCGACCGGGAGCAGCACCTGATCGACTTGGTGTGCGCGCAGGCGGCGGCCACGCTCGGCCACGCCTCCGCCGACGAGATCGATCCGGAACAGGCGTTCAAGGAGCTGGGCTTCGACTCGCTCACCGCGGTGGAGCTGCGCAACCGGCTCAACGCGGCCACCAGGCTGCGGCTGTCGGCGACGCTGGTGTTCGACCACCCGACACCGACGGCACTGGCCGCACATCTGCTGGAGCAGATCAGGCTGCCGGAGGAGACCTCCGACACCCAGCGGGCCAACGGCCCGGCCGCGGCCGCCCCGCTGCTGGCCGAACTCGACCGGCTGGAGGCCGCGTTTGCCACGGCGGCGGCCGGCGGTGACGACCACGCGGCCATCGCTTCCCGTCTGCGGACGCTGACGGAGAAGTGGCAGGAACTCACAACCAAGGGCGACGGTGCCGGACACGACAACGGCACCGGCTCCGGGCGGACCGGAGCGGCGGTCGCCGACGTGGACGACGGAGAACTCGACTCCGTCGGCACGGCGGACGAACTGTTCGACCTCATCGACAAAGAACTCGGGATGTCGTGATCAGCCGCGGGAAACCGTTGGCATCGGCTCAGGGATGTGGCGTTGGTGGCTGAAGACGACAAGATGGACGACAAGTACGTCGAGTACCTCAAGCGGCTGACCGCGGAACTGCGGCAGACCCGCCGGCAGTTGCGCGAGGCGGAGGACCGGGACCGGGAACCGGTCGCGATCGTCGCGATGAGCTGCCGCTACCCGGGCGGCGTGGACAGTCCGGAGGAGCTGTGGCGGCTGGTCGCCGAGGGCGGGGACGCCATCTCCGGCTTCCCCGCCGACCGCGGCTGGGACGTCGACGCGGGCTACGACCCGGACCCCGACAACCCGGGCACGTTCTACGCGCTCGGCGGCGGATTCCTGCACGAGGCCCCGCAGTTCGACGCGGACTTCTTCGGGATCTCCCCGCGCGAGGCCCTCGCGATGGACCCCCAGCAGCGGCTGCTGCTGGAGATCTCCTGGGAGGCGTTCGAACGCGCCGGCATCGACCCCGGATCGGTGCGCGGCAGCAGCACCGGCGTCTTCGTCGGCGCCGCGACCTCCGGGTACGGGGCGGGAGTCAGCGAGTTCCCGGACGGGGTGCAGGGCCTGCTGCTGGCGGGCAACGCCACCTCCGTGGCCTCCGGCCGTATCGCCTACACCCTCGGGCTTGAGGGCCCCACCGTCACCGTCGACACGGCGTGCTCCTCCTCGCTGGTCGCCCTGCACTGGGCGTGCCAGGCGCTGCGCCGCGGCGAGTGCGACATGGCCCTCGCGGGCGGAGTCGCGGTCATGGCGACTCCGGCGATGTTCTACGAGTTCAGCAGGCAGCGGGGTCTCGCCCCCGACGGGCGCTGCAAGGCGTTCTCCGACGACGCCGACGGCACCGGCTGGGCCGAGGGCGCCGGCATGCTGCTGGTGGAGCGGCTCTCCGACGCCCGCCGCCTCGGCCACCCCGTGCTGGCCGTCGTGCGCGGTACGGCCGTCAACTCCGACGGCGCCTCCAACGGCCTCACCGCGCCCAACGGCCCCGCCCAGCAGCGAGTCATCCGCGCCGCCCTCGACGCCGCCGGACTCACCCCGGCCGACGTCCACGCCGTCGACGCGCACGGCACCGGCACCTCCCTCGGCGACCCCATCGAGGCGCAGGCACTCCTCGCCACGTACGGACAGGAGCGCGAACAGCCGCTGTGGCTGGGCTCGTTGAAGTCGAACATCGGGCACACCCAGTCCGCGGCGGGCGTCGGCAGCATCATCAAGATGGTCCAGGCGATGCGGCACGGCACGCTCCCGCGCACCCTGCACGTGTCCGAGCCGTCCCGCCACGTCGACTGGGAGGCGGGCGCCGTACGCCTGCTCACCGAACCCGTCGACTGGCCGCGCACCGACACCCCGCGCCGCGCCGGTGTGTCCTCCTTCGGCATCAGCGGCACCAACGCGCACGCCGTCATCGAGGAAGCCCCGGCCACCGAGGACGCGGACCCGGAGGCCCCCTCGCGCGAACTGGCCGTCGTCCCTTGGCCGGTGAGCGCGCGCAGCGAGGACGCCCTGCGCGCCCAGGCCGCCCGGCTCCTCGAACACCTCCGCGAGCGGCCGGCAGCGCCCCGCCCGCTCGACATCGGCCACGCCCTCGCCACCACCCGTGCCGCCCTCGAACACCGGGCGGTCGTACTCGCCACCGACCACGACGACGCCGTACGGGAGCTGACCGCGCTCGCCGCGGGCGAGCCCGGCACCGCGACCGTACGCGGCCGTACCGTGCGCGGCGCGACCGCGTTCCTGTTCGCCGGGCAGGGCTCCCAGCGCCCCGGCATGGGCCGCGAACTGTACGGCAGCCACCCCGAGTTCACCGCCGCCTTCGACGCCGTCGACGCCGAACTGCCCTTCGACCTCAAGGCAGTCGTCTTCGGCGACGACGCGGAGCCGCTGAACCGCACGGAGTACGCGCAGCCCGCGCTGTTCGCCCTGGAAGTGGCTCTGTTCCGGCAGTTGGAGGCGTGGGGGCTCACCCCGAAGTTCCTGCTCGGCCACTCCGTCGGCGAGCTGGCCGCCGCGCATGTCGCCGGGGTGTGGTCACTGCCGGACGCGTGCCGTCTGGTGGTGGCGCGGGGCCGGCTGATGCAGGCCCTGCCCGAGGGCGGCGCCATGGCCGCCGTCCAGGCCGACGAGGACGAGGTGCTGCCGCACCTCACGGACCGGGTGGGCATCGCCGCCGTCAACGGACCGCGCTCCGTCGTGGTCTCCGGCGCCGCCGACGCCGTGGAGGCCGTCGCCGCGCACTTCCGCGCCCAGGACCGCAAGGTCACCCCGCTGCGCGTCAGCCACGCCTTCCACTCGCCGCTCATGGAGCCGATGCTCGCGGAGTTCCGCCGCGTCGCCGAGTCGCTGGAGTACCGGCCGCCGCGGCTCACCCTTGTCTCCGACATGACCGGCGAGACCGCCCGCCCCGCCGACCTGTGCAACCCCGAGTACTGGGTCCGGCACGTCCGCGAGGCGGTCCGCTTCGCCGACGGCGTACGGCTGTTGGGCAAGCGGCGCGTCACGCGGTTCGTGGAGCTGGGTCCCGACGGCACACTCACCGCGCTCACGCGCGCCTACCTCGAAGGCGACGGCCTCACCGCCGTACCGACGCTGCGCAAGGACCGGCCCGAGCCGACCGCGCTGATGGCGGCCGTCGCGGACGCCTTCGCGCACGGCGCCGCCGTCGACTGGGCGGCCGTCTTCGCCGGCACCGGCGCCAAGCCCGTCGACCTGCCCACGTACGCCTTCCGCCGCAGCCGCTACTGGCTGGAGCCCACCCCGCACACGCCCCCCGCCGAGGACGGCACGCCCGGCCGGGACGGCGGCTTCTGGTCGGCCGTCGAGCAGGAGGACATCGCCGCGCTCGCCGACACCCTGCAGGTCGACGAGGGGCTGCTGCGGCCGCTCGTGCCCGCCCTGTCGACGTGGTGGCGGGGGCGCCGGGAACTCGGACGCGTCGACCGGCTGCGGCATCGGATCGCCTGGCAGCCGCTCGACGCCGCCCCGGAGGCCCGTCTCGCCGGACGCTGGCTGCTCGCCGTGCCGGACACCGCCGACGACGCCCTCACCCGGACGGTGCGGGACGCCCTTGCCGCCCGCGGCGCCGAGCCGGTGCTGTTCCCGTACGCGGCGGGGGAGGAGCGGGGCGCGCTCGCGGGCCGTTTCGCGGAGGTGGGCGCGGTGGCGGGCGTGCTCGCACTGCCGAGCGCCGGGGGACCCGGTCTCTCCGGCTCGGCGGAACCTGGCGGCTCGGGCTCGGTGGAACCCGACTCCTCCGCACTCGGCCGCTCGGGCTCGGTGGAACCCGACTCCTCCGCACCCGGCCGCTCGGGCTCGGTGGAACCCGACTCCTCCGCACTCGGCCGCTCGGGCTCGGTGGAACCCGACTCCTCCGCACCCGGCCGCTCGGGCTCGGTGGAACCCGACTCCTCCGCCCTCGCCCTGCCCGTCGTACGGCTCCTGCAGGCGCTCGGTGACGCCGAAGTGGCCGCCCCGCTGTGGCTGGCGACTCGCGGTGCCGTCGCGACGGCCCGTTCCGACGCCGCGCCGGACCCCGCGCAGGCGGCCCTGTGGGGCCTCGGCCGGGTCGCCGCGCTGGAGCTCGGGAACCGGTTCGGCGGGCTCGTCGACCTCCCCGGCACCGTCGACCGGCGGGCCGGCGACCGCCTCGCCGCCGTTCTCGCCGCCGGCGACGAGGACGAGGTCGCCGTCCGTGCCTCGGGTGTCCTCGCGCGTCGGCTGCGGCACGCCGAGGACACCGCCGCCGAGCCCGCCGGGCCCGGCTGGCAGCCCCGTGGCACTGTCCTGATCACCGGCGGTACCGGAGCGCTCGGCGCCCGGGTCGCGCAGTGGGCCGCGGAGCAGGGCGCCGAACACCTCGTACTCACCGGCCGCCGGGGCCCCGACGCGCCCGGAGCCGCCGAACTCACCGCCCGGCTCACCGCACTCGGCGCCCGCGTCACCGTAGAGGCCTGCGACGTTTCGGACCGTTCCGCCGTCGCCGACCTGCTCGCCCGGCACACCGTGGACGCCGTCGTCCACGCGGCCGGTGTCACCGACAGCGTGTCGCTCGCCGACGTCGACGACGACCGGTTCGCCCGCGTCCTCGCCGCCAAGGCCCAGGGCGCCGCCCACCTGGACGCCGTACTGGGCGACCGGCCCCTGGACGCCTTCGTGCTGTTCTCCTCCATCGCCGGCGTGTGGGGCAGCGGCGGCCAGAGCGCCTACGCCGCCGCCAACGCCTACCTCGACGCCCTCGCCGAGCGGCGCCGCGCCCGTGGCGCCACCGCGCTCTCCGTCGCCTGGGGCCCCTGGGCGGGCGGCGGCATGGCCGCCGAGGACGGCGCGGAGGAGTATCTGCGCCGCCGCGGCCTCACCTCCCTCGACCCCGACACCGCGCTCGCCGCGCTGCGCCGCGTCCTGGACCTCGGCGCGACCGGGCAGGTCGTCGCCGACGTCGACTGGGCCCGATTCGCGCCCGGCTTCACCAGTACCCGCCCCAGCCCCCTGCTGACCGGCATCCCCGAGGCCGTCGAGGCCCTGCGCGCGGGCCCGTCCGCCGCCGGCCACGGCGGAGCCGGGTCAGCCCTGCGCGACCGCCTCGCGGGCCGCGCCCCCGCCGAACGCACCCGCGCCCTGCTGGAGCTGGTCCGCACCCATGCCGCCGCCGTTCTCGGCCACACCGACGCGAGCCTGCTGGAGACCCGGCGCGCCTTCCGCGACTCCGGCTTCGACTCGCTGACCGCCGTGGAACTGCGCAACCGCCTCACCACCGAGACCGGCCTCGCGCTGCCCGCCACCCTCGTCTTCGACCACCCCACCCCCGTCGACCTCGCCACCCACCTGCACAACGAACTCTTCGGCGACGCCCAGGAACCCGGCGCCGGGCCTTCCGCGCACGGCGCCGACCGCGCCGACGACGACCCGATCGTCATCGTCGGCATGGGCTGCCGCCTGCCCGGCGACGTCAGCGGCCCCGCCGAACTCTGGGACCTGGTCGCGGGCGCGGGCGACGCCGTCGACGAACTCCCCACCGACCGCGGCTGGGACCTCGAAGCCCTCTACCACCCCGAGCCCGGCCGACCGGGCACCACCTACGCCCGGCACGGCGGATTCCTCACCGGTGTCGGCGACTTCGACCCCGGCTTCTTCGGGATCTCCCCGCGCGAAGCGCTCGCCATGGACCCCCAGCAGCGGCTGCTCCTGGAGATCTCCTGGGAGGCCCTGGAACGCGCCGCCATCGCCCCCGGCGCCCTGCGCGGCAGCCGAACCGGCGTGTTCATGGGCTCCAACGGCCAGGACTACCCGGCACTGTTGCTGAGCACCCCCGACGCGGGCGACGGCTTCCTCGGCACCGGCAACGCCGCGGCCGTCGTCTCCGGCCGCATCGCCTACGTCCTCGGGCTTGAGGGCCCCACCCTCACCGTCGACACCGCCTGCTCCTCCTCCTTGGTCGCCCTGCACCTCGCCGTGCGGTCGCTGCGCTCCGGCGAGTGCGACCTGGCCCTCGCGGGCGGCGTCACCGTCATGTCGACACCGGGCGCCTTCATCGAGTTCAGCAGACAGCGGGGCCTCGCCCCGGACGGACGCTGCAAGGCGTTCTCCGACGACGCCGACGGCACCGGCTGGGGCGAGGGCGCCGGCGTCCTCGTCGTCGAGCGCCTCTCCGACGCCCGCCGCCACGGGCACCCGGTCCTCGCCGTCGTCGCCGGTTCCGCCGTCAACCAGGACGGCGCCTCCAACGGCCTCACCGCGCCCAACGGGCCCGCCCAGCAGCGCGTCATCCGCGCCGCTCTCGCCGACGCCGGGCTGAACCCCGCCGACGTCGACGCCGTCGAGGCCCACGGCACGGGCACGACCCTCGGCGACCCCATCGAGGCCCAGGCGCTCCTCGCCACCTACGGGCAGGACCGCGAACAGCCCCTGTATCTCGGCTCGTTGAAGTCGAACATCGGCCACACCCAGGCCGCCGCCGGTGTCGCGGGCGTGATCAAGACGGTCGAGGCGATCCGCCACCGCGTCCTGCCGCCCACCCTGCACGCCGAACGGCCGTCCACCCACGTCGACTGGTCCACCGGCGCCGTCGAACTCCTCACCGACAGCCGCGAGTGGGCCTCCCCCGAGGGCCGACCCCGCCGCGCCGGAGTCTCCGCGTTCGGCGTGTCCGGCACCAACGCGCACGTCATCGTCGCCGAACCGCCCGCACCCCAAGCCGTCCAGGACGACGCGTCCGCCGAGCCCGTCGGCGGCCTGCTGGCGTGGACCCTCTCCGGCGCCTGCGCCGACGCCCTCCAGGACCAGGCCGCACGCCTCCTCGCCCACATCGAGGCCCGCCCCGACCTCACCGACGCCGACCTCGCCCGCTCCCTCGCCACCACCCGCACCGCGCACGAACACCGCGCGGTCGTCCTCGGCGCGGACGGCGGCGCGCTGCGCGCCGGGCTCCGCTCCCTGATCACCGGCGAGCCGAGCACGGACGCCGTGACCGGCCGCGTCGACCCCGAGGGGCGTACCGCGTTCCTGTTCGCGGGACAGGGTTCGCAACGGCTCGGCATGGGGCGGGAGTTGTACGACACGTGCTCCGTCTTCGCGGACGCCTTCGATGCGGCCTGTGCCCACCTGGACACGGAACTGCCGCGCCCGTTGCGGGAGGTGGTGTTCGGGGACGACCAGGAGGCACTGAACCGAACCGAGTACGCGCAGCCTGCCCTGTTCGCCCTTGAAGTGGCGCTGTTCCGGCTGCTGGAGTCGTGGGGTGTGCGGCCGGACGTGCTGGCCGGGCACTCGATCGGTGAGATCGCTGCCGCGCATGTGGCGGGGGTGTGGTCGCTGGCGGACGCGTGCAGGCTGGTTGCCGCGCGCGGCCGTCTGATGCAGGCGCTCCCCGACGGCGGCGCGATGGTGGCGGTGCGGGCCTCGGAGGACGAGGTGTTGCCGCTGCTCACGGACGAGGTGGGCATCGCCGCCGTCAACGGCCCACATTCCGTGGTGATTTCAGGCGACGCCGAGAAGGCCGAGGAGATCGCGGACCGCTTCCGCGGCGAGGGCCGCAAGGTCACCGCCCTCCGCGTCAGCCACGCCTTCCACTCACCCCTGATGGAGCCCATGCTGGCCGACTTCCGGGCCGTAGCCGAGCAACTCGTATACGAGCAGCCCGAGGTGGCGATCGTCTCCACATTGACCGGCACCGGCGCCGACCCCGAGGACCTGATGTCCCCGGAGTACTGGGTGCGGCACGTCCGCGAGGCCGTCCGGTTCGCCGACGCCACCCACACCCTGCACCGCGACGGTGTCACCCGCTTCCTGGAACTCGGCCCCGACGGCACCCTCACCGCCCTCGTCCACGCCGCGCTCACCGACGCCGAACCCCTGGCGATCCCCGCCTTGCGCGCCGACCGCCCCGAGACCCACGCGCTGCTCACAGCGACGGCGACCCTGTTCACCCACGGAACCGACGTCACCTGGGCCGCCGTACTGCCCCCGGCCCGCACGGTCGAACTGCCCACGTACGCCTTCCAGCACGCCCGCTACTGGCCGCGTCCCGGCGCCCCGCTCGGCGACCTGCGCTCCGCCGGACTGTCCGCCGCCGGACACCCGCTGCTCGGTGCCGCCGTCACCCTCGCCGACAGCGGCGCCGCCGTCCTCACCGGGCGGCTGTCCACCCGGCTCCAGCCCTGGCTGGCCGAACACGTCGTGTCCGGCTCGGTACTGCTGCCCGGCACCGCGTTCCTCGAACTCGCCCTGCACGCCGCCGACCGCGTCGGCTGCGCCACGGTCGAGGAACTCACCCTGCACACCCCGCTCGTGCTGCCCGAGCACGGATCCGCCCAGCTCCAGATCACCGTCGGCGCCCCCGACGACACCGGCCGCCGCGACATCGGCGTCTACTCCCGCCCGGCCGACCACGCCGAGGAAGCGGACACCGACGACGAGCCGTGGACGCAGCACGCCACCGGCACTCTGCACCCCGATCCCACCGTCCCGGCCCCCACGGCCGAGACCGGACCGCCCGCCCACGCCACCACGGTCCCCACCGACGGCCTCTACGACCAACTGGCCGCGACCGGACTGGCGTACGGCCCGCACTTCTGCGGCCTGACCGGCGTGCGACAGCACGGCGACGACCTGTTCGCCGAGGCCACCCTGCCCACCGAAGCCGCCGGCGACGCCCGCCGCTACGGCATCCACCCCGCCCTGCTGGACTCGCTCCTGCACGCCCTCGGAACCGTGGCCACCGACAACAGCACGGCAGGCCCAGGGCTGCCGTTCTCCTGGGAGGGCGTCACCCTTCACGCCACCGGCGCCACCGGACTGCGCGCCCGACTGCGCCGCACCGCCTCGGGCGCCGTCGGTATCGACCTCACCGACCCGGCGGGCACCCCCGTCGCCACCGTCACCGCCCTGACCCTGCGCCCGCTGACCACGGCACCTGCCGCCCCGGTCGCAGGCGGCCACACCGACTTGTTGCACCGGGTGGCCTGGACCCCGCTGCGGGGCGACCACACCTCGGCGCCGGACCTACCGGCGACCGTGCCGGACATCCCCACCACCCTCCCCGACCGTACGGTCACCGCCGGCGAGGACGTCCTCGTCCGCGTCGTACGGCCCGACGGCGATCCGGCCACCGCCGCGCACACCACGACGACGGCCACCCTGGAGCTGATCCGGGCCTGGCTGACGGAGGAGCGGTACGAGGGCGCCCGCTTGGTCGTCGTCACCGAAGGCGCCGTCGCCCCCGACAACGGCCCCGTCGACCCGGCGCTCGCTGCCGTATGGGGCCTGGTGCGGGCGGCCCGCGCGGAGAACCCCGGCCGGTTCGCCCTGGCCGACCTCGACGCCGCCCCCGAGTCCCGGGCGGCCCTCGCCGCGGCCCTCGCCTCCGACGAGGCGGAGTTCGCGCTGCGCGCCGGAACCGCCCACACCCCGCGCCTGGCCCGCGCCACGACCGACCACGAACTCCCCGCCCCCGCCGAGGCGTCCGCCTGGCGGCTCGACATCGTGGAGAAGGGCACGCTGGAGGGGCTGGGCCTCACCCCCGTGGACGCCTCGGTGGAGTTGGGCGAAGGCCAGGTCCGAATCGCCGTACGGGCGGCGGGCGTCAACTTCCGTGACGTGCTCAACGCCCTTGGTATGTATCCCGGTGACGCGAAGGACTTCGGTCTGGAGGGCGCCGGTGTCGTCACCGAGGTCGGTCCCGGGGTGACCGGACTGGCCGTTGGTGACCGGGTGATGGGCCTCTTCCCGGGCTCCTTCGGGCCGGTCGCGGTCGCGGATGCCCGGACTGTGGCCCGTGTTCCGGCGGGGTGGTCGTTCGCGCAGGCGGCGTCGGTACCGATTGTGTTCCTGACGGCGTACTACGCCCTCACCGACCTCGGCGTGCTGCGTGCGGGGGAGCGGATTCTCGTGCACGCGGCGGCCGGTGGTGTAGGTATGGCGGCCACGCAGGTGGCGCGTCACTTGGGTGCGGAGGTGTTCGGCACCGCGAGCGTT
>NZ_FLSP01000161.1 GCF_900091315.1 Streptomyces sp. DI166 | reverse complement strand
GCAGCACACGCCCGCCAGGGCAGACACAACCGGCAAACAAAAGGGGGCGCGGGAACCAACCCCGCGCCCCAAAAACTACGCCGCTTCCTTCGCCTTCGTGGCGTACATGTCCACGTACTCCTGCCCCGACAACCGCATGACCTCCGCCATCACGGAGTCGGTCACGGCACGCAGCACATACCGGTCCCGGTCCATCCCCTCGTACCGGGAGAACTCCATCGCCGGACCGAACCGCACCGTCACCTTGCACGGCCGCGGCATCCCCGCACCCCCCGGCTGAATCCGGTCCGTGCCGATCATCGCGAACGGCACCACAGGCGCCCCGGTCATCAGCGTCAGCCGTGCGATCCCGGTCCGCCCCCGGTACAGCCGCCCGTCGGGCGACCGCGTGCCCTCGGGGTAGATGCCGAAGACCTTGCCCTCCTCCAGCACCCGCCGCCCGGTCATCAGCGCGGCGACACCGCCCCGGCCGCCGTCCCGGTCCACCGGGATCATGCCGACCCCGGTGAAGAACCAGGCCATCAGCCGGCCCTTGATGCCCTTGCCGGTGACGTACTCGTCCTTGCCGATGAAGTACACCTGCCGGTCGCAGACCAGCGGAAGGATCATCGAGTCGATGAACGTGAGATGGTTGCCCGCGAGGATCACGGGGCCGTCACCAGGGATGTGCTCCGCGCCCTCCACCCTGGGGCGGAACATCAGGCGCATGATCGGTCCGAGCACTGCCTTGATGAGCGCGAAGCGGGACAACGGGCCCTCCGGTGTCAAGGTGTCCTTATAAGTATGTGCAGGTGAGGACGATACTCGCGGTTCCCGGGGTCGCGCACATCGGGTTCACCGAGGTCTTACTCATTGTTGACGTGGGTTTACCTGCGGTGAAGCCCGGCCACGGGCCGGAAACCCGCCCGGAACGATGTGACGGACATCGCCCGCACCCACCCCGGGAGAGTCGACACTCCGTCAGAATCCGCTCCTCACAGGACATCTGCTGTCACCCATGTGTTCGTACCGAGGTCTCCCGAAGGCCATGACCGGGCACCTACCATCGGGCCGCACTGACCAGCCGAGGGCAGGAGGATGTTCATGGAGGCGCAGGACCCGGAAGCGCAGGACCCGGAAGAGCGGGGCTCGCAAGAGCGGCGGCACGGCACCGGTCGCCGGGCACTGCTGGGCGCGGCGGTACTCGGCGCGGGCGGCGCGGTCATCGGCCTGTCCGGCACCGCGGCGGCAGCGGGGGGCGGCCGCGGGAACGGAGGCGGCGGCGTGCGGAGCCTGCCCAGACCGACGATCATCGGACACCGCGGCGCCAGCGGCTACCGCCCCGAGCACACCCTGGCCTCGTACCGGCTCGCCCTGGACCTGGGCGCGGACATCGTCGAGGCCGGCGACCTGGTGCCCACCAAGGACGGCCACCTCGTCTGCCGCCACGAGCCGGAGATCGGCGGCACCACGGACGTCGCCGACCACCCCGAGTTCGCGGACCGCAAGGCCACCAAGCAGCTCGACGGCGTGCCCGTCACCGGCTGGTTCACCGAGGACTTCACACTCGCCGAGCTCAAGACGCTCCGCGCGGTCGAGCGCATCCCCGGGAACCGCCCGCACAACACCCTCTACAACGGCCGCTTCGAGATCCCCACCTTCGAGGAGGTGCTGCGCTGGCAGGACAAGCAGTCCCGCAAGCGAGGCAAGCAGGTGTGGATCTACCCCGAGCTAAAGCACCCCACCTACTTCCGCAAGCTCGGCCTCGGCCTGGAGGAGCGGATCGCGAAGGTGCTGCGGAGGCACGGCAAGGACAAGCGGAACTCCCCGGTCATCGTCCAGTCCTTCGAACCGACCAGCATCCAGCGCCTGGACAGGCTCGTCGGCAACCCCCTCGTCGTCCTGCTCTCCGGCGCGGACACCCGGCCGTACGACTTCGAGGAGAGCGGCGACCCGCGGACCGTCGCCGACCTGATCACCCCGGCCGGGCTGCGCGAAATCGCCTCCTACGCCCAGGGCATCGGCCCCACCCTCGACCTGGTCATCCCGAAGGACGCCGACGGCAGGCTCACCGAACCGACCACCCTGGTCGCCGACGCGCACCGAGCGGGCCTGCTCCTGCATCCCTGGACGATGCGCAACGAGAACCCCTTCCTGCCCGCCGACTTCCGCAAGGGCACCGACCCCGACGCCTACGGCGATGTCTTCGGCGCCTACCGGGCGTACTTCGCCACCGGCATCGACGGCGTCTTCACCGACCAGCCGGACACGGGTGTACTGGCCCGCGAGGAGTTCGTCAACGACTGAGGCGTATGCCCCGGTTGGGGTGAGAAACGGCCGTCCGGGCAACCCGCCGCCCGGGCGGCCGCGTCGTGCCGCACATGAGGCACGAACTCGTCCTGACCCTGCGCCCCCTGCTCACCGCCGAGGCGTCCGCGGAGGCCCACGCCTCCGGGACCGAGCCCGGCGACCTGGAGCAGGCGGTCTGGCTGCGCCTGCTGGAGCTGCTCGACGCGCAGGGCCCGCCGCCCGACCCCGAGCGCTGGCTGCGCTCCGCCGTCCGCTCCGAGGGCCGCCGCAGCCGCCGTACCCACCACATCGAACGGCCGTACGCCGACGAGCCCGCGGACGAGCCCGGCCGCGACCCCGCCCACCTCGCGGTCGCCGCCGCCCGGCGCCGAGCACTGCGCGACGCCGTCCGCCGGCTGCCCGGCCGCTGTCCCCGGCTGGTGGAGGCGCTGCTCTCCCCGCGCGATCTGACATACCGGGAGATCGCGGGGGAGTTGGGTATCTCACAGGGCAGTCTTGGCCCGGAACGTTCCAGATGCCTGGCTTGTCTCCGGCGATTGCTCGCGCCGGAGGTTGCGGCTCGGACGGCGCGGGGATAGGAGTGAGGAACGACCGGTGATCAGATGAGCGGAAGGCGTGCGCACATGGGCATGAGCGTGACCATCTCTGCGGCGACCGAGCAGGACGCGGAGCAGATCTTCAAGCTGCAGTACCTCTGCTTCCAGAGCGAGGCGGCCCTGTACGGCAACTACCGCATCGACCCGCTCGTCCAGACACTGGACTCGGTGCGCGCGGAAGTCGCCGAGGACTGCGTCTTCGTGGCCCGGCTCGGCGACGAAGTGGTCGGCTCGGTGCGCGGCTCGGTCACCGAGGACGGCGCCGCCGCCATCGGCAAGCTCTGCGTCCACCCGCGCCTGCAGGGCCACGGCATCGGCGCCCGGCTGCTGAAGGCGGCCGAGTCCGCCCTCGCCGAGGAGCGCGGCGCCAAGCGCTTCCGGCTGCACACCGGCCACCGCAGCGAGGTCAACCTGCGGCTGTACCGCAAGGTGGGCTACACCGCGGTCGGCACCTCCGAGGGTTCCGACGGGGTACCGATGATCGTTCTGGAGAAGCCCGCCGGGACCTACGCGGCTACGGCCTGACCGAGCCCGCCCGGCGCAGCCAGTACACCGCCGACAGCGGCAGCAGCACCGGGATGAACAGATAGCCCATGCCGTAGTCGGACCAGACCGTCGCGTCGGGGAAGGCCGACGGGTCCAGCAGGGTCCAGGTACCGACGACCAGCACGCCCGCGAGCTCGGCGGCGCAGCAGTACAGCGCCGCCTTCCGGGCCGTTTCGCCGCCCCTGACCAGCGTGTACGTGATGAAGCCGTAGACCAGCCCCGCCACCGCCGACAGCGAGTAGGCGAGCGGGGCGCGGTCGAAGTCGGTCGCGATCTGGTACGCCGAGCGCGACACCGCGCCGACCACCATCACGCCGTACAGCCACACCAGCAGCATGCCGGGCCCGCTGATCAGGCGGGTCCGCTTCTCCTCCACGGCCGTCATCTCAGCCTCCCCAGATGTCATAGAGCCGGACCTCCAGCACGGCCAGCACCACGGCGCCCGCGGAGACCGTGATCGAGCCCCACTTGGTCCGCTCGGCCAGCGACATGAACCCGGCCGCCGGGATGCACGCGAACGCGCCCAGCAGATACGCCACGAAGATCGTCGTGCCCTGCTCCGGGTCCTGGCCGCGGGCCAGCTGCACGATGCCGACCACGAGCTGGATCAGCGCCAGCGCGGTCACCACGGCCATCCCGATGAAGTGCCAGTCCTTCGTCGGCTGGTCCCGGTAGGCGGCGAAGCCGCACCACGCGGCGAGCAGCAGGGCGGCGACGCCGGTCAGAAGCGTCAGGGCATCAAGCATGCAGCGACCCTATTACGGGCCATACCGCCCGGTGCGGGCGACCCCGGCGGGCACCGTAGGGTCGATGGTATGTACATCCACGCCGAAGCCCTGCTGTTCGACAACGACGGCACCCTCGTCTCCTCCCTCGCCTCCGTGGACCGCTGCTGGACGCGGTGGGCGAAGGAGTACGGCATCACCGCCGAACAGTTCGCCGCCATCGAACTGCACGGCCGCCCGGCCGTCGAGATAGCCGCCGACCTGCTGCCCGCCGACATCGTGCCGGAGGCCGTGGCGCGCATCGAGGCGCTGGAGGTGGAGGACGTGCCGAACGGAGGCGTGGAACTGCTGCCCGGCACCGCGGACTTCCTCGCCGCGCTGCCCGCCGACCGCTGGGCCGTGGTGACCTCCGCCACCCACCGGCTCGCCGAGGCCCGTCTGGACGCCGTCGGCATCCTGCCCAAGACCCTGGTCTCGGCCGACGACATCACCCGCGGCAAGCCCGACCCCGAGCCCTACCTGCTCGCCGCCCGCCTGCTCGGCGTCGACCCGGCCCGCTGCGTCGTCTTCGAGGACGCCCCCGCGGGCCTCCAGGCGGGCCGCGCCGCCGGGATGACCACCGTGGCCTTGACCACAACCCACCAGGCCCACCAGCTCGACGCCGACCTGGTGGTGAAGGACCTCTCGGCCCTGTCCGCCCAGGTCACAGCCTCGGGCGTGGAGATCTCCGTCCGCCGCTGAGAGGTGTCCATCGCTGTCCGCAATGCGGACAGCGGTTCCGGGTTTCGTGATTCGGTCTGCTTTACTGATCGCATGACCACGACGAGCACCCGCATCCTTGCGACCGAGGCGACCATGACGCCCGGTGCTCGCTGTATGTGTCGAATGTGCGCCTTCTAGAGGGCCCCCGCACCACTTCCCCCTGAGCCTCGCGCCCCGAAGCGAGCCGTCGCGGCCTGTCTCCGTACGCCCCCTTTGCGACGTACGTGACCCAGCTGCCCCGCGCACACCTTCCCTCCCGTACCCGGGCACACCCACGCCCGCGTACTCGAAAGTGACGGAAACCCCAGTGATCACCACATCGGGCCTGACCAAGGTCTACCGCGCCCGCGGTCGAGAGGTCACCGCCCTCGACGGCGTCGATCTGCACGTCCGCGAAGGCGAGGTGTACGGCGTCATCGGCCAGTCCGGCGCCGGCAAGTCCTCCCTCATCCGCTGCGTCAACCTCCTGGAGCGCCCCACCTCCGGCACGGTCACCGTCGCCGGGCAGGACCTCACCGCCCTCGCGGGCCGCGGACCGCGCGCCGGCAAGGAACTGCGGCGGGCGCGCAGCCGGATCGGCATGGTCTTCCAGCACTTCAACCTGCTGTCCTCGCGGACCGTGCAGGACAACGTCGAACTGCCGCTGGAGATCCTCGGCGTCTCCGGCCGGGAGCGCTCCCGGAAGGCGCTCGAACTGCTCGACCTGGTCGGCCTCGCCGACAAGGCCAAGGTCTACCCGGCGCAGCTGTCCGGCGGTCAGAAGCAGCGCGTGGGCATCGCCCGCGCCCTGGCCGGCGACCCCAAGGTGCTGCTCTCCGACGAGGCCACCAGCGCCCTGGACCCCGAGACCACCCGCTCCATCCTCCAGCTGCTGCGCGACCTCAACCGGCAGCTCGGCCTGACGGTCCTGCTCATCACGCACGAGATGGACGTCGTGAAGTCCGTCTGCGACTCCGCCGCGCTCATGGAGCGGGGCCGCATCGTGGAGTCCGGCACCGTCAGCGAACTGCTCGCCACCCCGGGCTCCAAGCTCGCCGGGGCGCTGTTCCCGGTGGGCGGCGAGGCCACCGGCGAGGACCGCACGGTCGTCGACGTCACCTTCCACGGCGAGAGCGCCACCCAGCCGGTCATCTCCCAGCTGTCGCGCACCTACAACGTCGACATCTCCATCCTCGGCGCCGCCATCGACACCGTCGGCGGCCTCCAGGTCGGCCGGATGCGCATCGAACTGCCCGGCCGCTACGAGGACAACGTGGTGCCGATCGGCTTCCTGCGCGAACAGGGCCTGCAGATAGACGTCGTGGGCCAGGAGCCCGTACTGGTCAAGGAAGGTGCCAAGTGACCTGGTCCGAGATGCAGCCCCTGCTGGAGCAGGCGTGTTGGGACACCCTGTACATGGTCGGCTGGTCCACGCTCATCGCCGTCGTCGGCGGACTGCCGCTGGGCATCCTCCTCGTCCTCACCGACAAGGGCGGACTGCTCCAGAACGTGGTCGCCAACAAGGTGATCGGGCAGGTCGTGAACATCGCCCGGTCGATGCCGTTCATCATCCTGATGGTCGCGCTGATGGGCTTCACCCGCACCATCACCGGCACCACGATCGGCCGCGAGGCCGCCATCGTGCCGCTCGCCGTGGGCGCCATCCCGTTCTTCGCCCGCCTCGTTGAGACGGCTGTCCGCGAAGTGGACGGCGGGCTCGTCGAGGCCGTGCAGTCGATGGGCGGCAACACCTGGACGGTCGTGCGCAAGGTCCTCGTCCCCGAGTCCCTGCCCTCGCTGATCGCCTCCACCACGACCACGATCGTCGCCCTCATCGGCTACTCCGCGATGGCCGGCACGGTCGGCGCGGGCGGACTCGGCGACATCGCCATCCGCTACGGCTACCAGCGCTTCGAGACCGATCTGATGTGGATCACTGTCGGCATCCTCGCCGTGGTCATCTCCCTCATCCAGTTCGCCGGCGACTACGCGGCCCGCACCCTGCACCGCCGCGGCGGCCGCTCGGGCGCGGCGCCCAAGCTGCGGCTGCTGAAGGCCGCCACGCAGCCCGCGGGCACCGGCCTGCCGCCCAACGCGGGCTGAGCCCCGCCCCACCCCGGAACTCCCCGTCCCACCCCGACGGGGTCGCACCACCAAGGAAAGGCACCGTGCGTAACACCGCCAAGATCACCACCGCCGTCCTCGCCGCCGGAGCCCTCACCTTCGGGCTCACCGCCTGCGGCTCCTCCGACAAGGACTCCGCTTCCTCCTCCGCCTCCGACACCAGCAAGCCGCTGGTCGTCGCCGCGAGCCCCGTCCCGCACGCCGAGATCCTGACCTTCGTCAAGGACAACCTCGCCAAGGACGCCGGCCTCGACCTGGAGGTCAAGGAGTTCACCGACTACGTCACGCCGAACACGGCGACGGAGGACGGATCGGTCGGCGCCAACTACTTCCAGAACCAGCCGTACCTGGACGACTTCAACAAGAAGAACGGCACGCACATCGTGCCCAGCGTCACGGTGCACCTGGAGCCGCTCGGCCTGTACTCCAACAAGGCCAAGAGCGCCGAGGACCTCAAGAGCGGTGCCACCGTCGCCGTCCCCAACGACACCGTGAACGAGGCCCGGGCGCTCAAGCTGCTCGCCGACAACGGCCTCATCACCCTCAAGGACGGCGTCGGCAACGAGGCGACCCCCGCGGACATCGTCAAGAACCCCAAGAACCTGAAGTTCAAGGAGCTGGAGGCGGCCCAGACCCCGCGCTCCCTGAACGACGTCGACGCCGCCGTCATCAACGGCAACTACGCCATCGAGGCCGACCTCAAGCCCGCCGACGACGCCCTGGTCCTGGAGTCCGCCGACAACAACCCCTACGGCAACTTCCTCGCCGTGAAGGAGGGCAACGAGAACGACCCGCGCGTGAAGAAACTCGCCAAGCTCCTGACCTCGCCCGAGGTCAAGAAGTTCATCGAGGACAAGTACGCCGGTTCGGTCATCGCCTCCTTCTGAACTGACTCCGTGTGAGTCGCGACCGCATCACGGGTTCCGCCCACGTCGAACAGGGCGGACCCCGTGGTGCGGTTCGGTGCTTTCATGCTGCATGCTGGGCAGTTCAGCAGGCCCGACGGTTTCGAAGGTTACGGAGCGGCGCATGACGAGCACCTTCCCCAACATCTCCATCAGCACGGAGCGGTTGGTGCTGCGTCCTCTCGACGAGGACGACGTGACCGCCCTGGCCGAGATGATGAACGACGAGCAGGTGGCCGCCTGGACGGACGTCCCGCAGCCCTTCACCGAGGACGGCGCGCGCACCTGGATCACCGAACACGCGCCCACCGAACGGGAGTCGGGCCGCGGCCTGGACCTCGCCGTCGCCGAGTTCCTCACCCAGCGCCTGGTCGGGATCGTCCAACTGACCAGGACCAACTGGCACATCCGCTCCACCGAGCTGTCGTACATCATCGCCCCCTGGGCCCGCGGTGAGGGCTACGCCTCCGAGGCCGCCCTCGCCACCGCCCAATGGCTGTTCGGCGACCAGAAGTTCGAGCGCATCGAACTGCGCACCGCCGCCGACAACACCGCCTCCCAGCAGGTCGCCCAGAAGATCGGCTGCATCAGCGAGGGCGTCCTGCGCAACGCCTGCATAGCGCACGTCCGCACCGAGGACGGCACCTGGGCCGACGTCCGCACCGACTTCATCGTCTGGAGCCTGCTCCCGGAGGACCTGGAGGGCACCGTGGATCAGCTCGCCGACTCCGGCGGCTTCCCCACCTATTCCCACTGGAACTGATCACCGCCGGACGGGATACCCTCGGGCTGACCCCTCCACCTGCGCAAACCCCTGGAGACTGACGACGATGGCCGACCGGGTCACGGTGATCGGCTGGGACGGCTCGCCGCTGACCGACGCGGCACGCTCCGCGCTCGGTGCCGCCACTCTGGTGGCCGGTGCCGCCCACCACCTGGCGCTGCCCGAGGTGCCGCCCGGCGCCGAGCGCATCCGGCTCGGCAGCGTCGCCCTGGCCGCCCGGCGGATCGCCGGCCACCGCGGCACCGCCGTGGTGCTCGCCGACGGCGACCCCGGCTTCTTCGGCGTCGTACGGACCCTGCGCGCGCCGGAGTTCGGCCTGGAGGTCGAGGTCGTGCCCGCCGTCTCCTCGGTCGCCGCCGCCTTCGCCCGCGCCGGTATGCCCTGGGACGACGCACAGGTGGTCGTCGCACACCGGCGCACCCTGCGACGCGCGGTGAATGTGTGCCGCGCCCACACCAAGGTCGCCGTCCTCACCTCACCCGGCGCGGGCCCCGCCGAACTGGGGCTGCTCCTGGAGGGCGTCCACCGCACCTTCGTGATCTGCGAGGAACTGGGCACCGAGCGCGAGCAGGTCACCGTCGTCACCTCCGACAAGGCCGCCGACCACAGCTGGCGCGACCCCAATGTCGTGATCGTCATCGGCGGCCCGGCCCAGGGCACCGAGGGCGGCGGCTGGATCGCGGGCCGGGACCCGGCGACCGGTCCGCGCGGCTGGACCCTGCCCGCCGAGACCTACGGCGGCCTCATGGGCGAGGGCGAGCTGGAACCGCTGCGCGCCGCCCAACTCGCCCGGCTCGGACCGCGCGTCGGCGACCTGGTGTGGGACATCGGCTGCGGCAGCGGCGCCTTCGCCGCCGAGGCCGCCCGCGCCGGGGCCGCCGTCATCGCCGTGGACCGCGACCCGCGCGCCTGCGAGCGCACCGAGGCCAACGCCCGCGCCCTCGGCGTCCAGCTCCAGACCGTCCAGGGCACCGCCCCGCACGTCCTGGAGAACCTCCCGGAACCGGATGTCGTCCGGGTCGGCGGCGGGGGAGCGGCCGTCGTCTCGGCGGTCGCCGACCGCCGTCCGCAGCGCATCGTCACCCACGCCGCCACCCGCGACGAGGCCGAACTCGTCGGCCGCGATCTGACCGAACACGGCTACCTCGTCCAGTGCGCCCTGCTCCAGTCCGTCGAACTCGACACACGGGCCTGGACCGAGCGCGAACGGAGCGTCGCGTTCCTGCTCAGCGGCCTGTTGCCGGACCGGACGGGCTGAGACGGAAACCGTCCCCGTGATCCTGTTGTCGTACCGTGCGCGGTAGGCTGGCCGATCGTTGCACCGCACGCGGACGCCCGACGCTTCGTCGGTCAATGTCCGGAAAACCCGCCCGTTTTGGGGGGAGTGTGGTACGGCAGAACCGGAGGACGCGCAACGTGGCGCAGTCCACAGCGGGATCCTCGCGGATCATGCTGTCGTGACGGGGGAACGGCCGCGACAATGCCAGTAAATGGCTTTGTCGTCTTTGTGGACGGGTCGTTCGTGCCGCTGGGCACACACGCTCGTTCTTCACTACGGAGCGGGTCGGTGCGCCGCTCCGGGTGAGCAGGTCGCAGAAGCACTAAACCGATGGGCGAGGGGTACGCATGACCGACACCGGCCAGGTCCCGGGCGAGGGGCTGCCGGAGAACGCAGGCATGGTGGAGCAGCCGGGCGTCGCCGCGCCCGGTGCGTACACCTACCTCTCCGAGACCACCGCCGAGGACGAAGACCTGTTGCTGCTGCCCGGCGCCCAGAGCGCCTGGGGCAACGAGGTCGCTCCGCCCGCGCCGGAACCGGTCGTGGAGGCCCTGCACGAACCCGGCGCGCACGAGATGTCCGGCCGCGACAGCGGCTCCGTCGACGTCAGCGCGGTCCGTACGCCGAACCCGGCGCCGGTACCGCCGGTCACCCCGCCGCGCCCGCTGCACCTCGGCCCGCCGACCCCGGACACCTCCGCCAGCCCGGTCCGCTCTCTCGCGGACCGCGGCGCCGTGGGCGCGCCGGTACGGCAGCCCGGGCCGCCCACCGCCGGTCCCGAGTACCTGGATGTCGCCCAGCCGCAGCCCGCGGCGCCCTGGGGCGCGCCCGCACCGGCCCCCGCGCAGGCCGC
>NZ_FLSP01000160.1 GCF_900091315.1 Streptomyces sp. DI166 | reverse complement strand
GCGCCGCGGCTGCGCGACGAACTCGCCGCGCTGGGTGCCCGGGTGACGGTGGCGGCCTGCGACGCGGCCGACCGCGACGCGCTCGCCGCGCTGCTCGCCGAGCACCCCGTGGACGCCGTCGTGCACACCGCGGGCCTCCTCGACGACGGACTGATCGAGGCGCTCACCCCCGAGCGGTTCGCGGAGGTGCTGCGCGCCAAGGCGGTGGCCGCCCGGCACCTGGACGAGCTGACCCGGGACCGGGAGCTGTCCGCGTTCGTGCTGTTCTCCTCCTTCGCCGGGGCCATCGGCTCCCCGGGCCAGGCCAACTACGCCGCAGCCAACGCCTACCTCGACACCCTCGCCGAGCGGCGCCGGGCCGAGGGCCTGCCCGCCACCTCGGTGGCCTGGGGGCCGTGGGCGCAGGACGGGATGGCGGCGGGCGGCGGCCTGGAGGAGTACCTGCGCCGCCGCGGCCTGACCGGACTCGACCCCGACCTGGCGCTCGTGGCGATGGAACGGCTCGCCTCCGGCGACGACCCGGCCGCCGTCGTGGCCCGCGTCGACTGGGCCCGCTTCGCACCCGCCTTCGCCGCCGCCCGCACCACGGCCCTGCTCACCGGGATCCGGGAAGCGCAGGAAGCCTTGGAGGACGCCGCCTCCGGAGCCGGCGCCGACGCGTTGCGCGCACGGCTCGCCGGACTCGACGCCGAGGCCCGCACCGCCGCCCTCGTCGAACTGGTGCGGGAACAGGCCGCCGTGGTCCTGGGCCACGCCCGGATCGACGCCGTCGACCCGACGCGCGCCTTCCGCGAGGCGGGCTTCGACTCGCTGACCGCCGTCGAACTGCGCAACCGGCTCGGCGCGGCCACCGGTCTGCACCTGCCCGCGACCCTGGTGTTCGACTACCCGGCACCGGCCGACGTCGCCCGCCACCTGGACAGCGAACTCGCCGGGCCCGGCGGGACGGGTGCGGGCAGCGGTGTCGTCGCCGAACTGGACCGGCTGGCGCAGACCCTGGCCGCCGAGGCCCGCACCGGCGGCGAGGCCCACCAGGAGATCACCGAACGGCTGCGGAACCTGCTCGCGCTGTGGACCGGCACCGACCCGCACACCGACGACGGGACGGACGCCCTCGAATCCGCCTCCGACGACGAGATGTTCGACCTGATCGACAAAGAACTGGGGATCTCCTGACCCGGGACCCGGAATCGTGTGACCCCGTAGGGGGCCACGGGACCGTGGACGGCTTTCGCGAGGAAGTGGAGCACGATGGCGAGCAATGAAGAGAAGCTGCGGGACTACCTGAAAAGGGTGACGGCGGACCTCCGCCAGACTCGCAAGCGCCTTCATGACGCCGAGGCGAGCCGTCACGAGCCCGTCGCGGTCGTCGGCCTCGGCTGCCGCTTCCCCGGTGGCGCAGACACCCCCGAGGAGTTCTGGCGCCTGCTCGACGAGGGCCGGGACACCGTCGCCGAGTTCCCCGCCGACCGCGGCTGGGACCTCGACGGCGTCCTCGACCCGGCGGGCGGCACCGGCACCACCTACGCCCGCCAGGGCGCGTTCCTCCACGACGCCCCGCTGTTCGACTCGACGTTCTTCGACATCTCCCCGCGCGAGGCGATGACCATGGACCCCCAGCAGCGGCTGCTGCTGGAGACGTCCTGGGAGGCCCTGGAGCGCACCGGGATCGAACCGGGCACCCTGCGCGGCAGCCGCACCGGCGTCTTCGTCGGCACCAACGGCCAGGACTACCTGGCCCTGATGCTCGGCCGCCCCGAGGAGTCCGACGGCCACCTCACCACCGGCATCACCGCGTCCGTGCTCTCCGGCCGTCTGTCCTACGTACTGGGCCTGGAGGGCCCGGCGGTGACGGTGGACACCGCCTGCTCGTCGTCGCTGGTGGCGCTGCATCTGGCGGTGCAGGCGCTGCGCAACGGCGAGTGCGACCTGGCCCTCGCCGGTGGCGTGACCGTCATGTCGACACCGGGCGCGTTCGTGGAGTTCTCCCGGCAGCGGGGGCTCGCCGCCGACGGCCGTTGCAAGGCCTTCGCCGAGGGCGCCGACGGCACAGGCTGGGGCGAGGGCGTCGGTGTCCTCGTGGTGGAGCGGTTGTCGGACGCGCGGCGCAACGGGCACCGGGTGCTCGCCGTGGTCCGGGGCTCGGCCGTCAACCAGGACGGCGCCTCCAACGGCCTGACCGCCCCCAACGGCCCCTCCCAGCAGCGTGTCATCCGCGCCGCCCTCGCCGGAGCGGGCCTGAAGCCGTCGGACATCGACGCCGTCGAGGCGCACGGCACCGGCACCTCCCTCGGCGACCCGATCGAGGCGCAGGCCCTCATCGCCACCTACGGCCAGGACCGCGAACGACCGCTCTGGCTGGGCTCGGTGAAGTCCAACATCGGGCACACCCAGGCCGCCGCCGGTGTGGCGGGCGTGATCAAGATGGTCCTCGCGCTCCAGCACGGCGTCCTGCCGCGCACCCTGCACGCCGACCGGCCCACCAACCGCGTCGACTGGTCCGCGGGAGCCGTACGTCTGCTGCACGAGAACACCGACTGGCCCGCGCACCCCGACGCACCGCGCCGCGCGGGGATCTCCGCGTTCGGCGTGTCCGGCACCAACGCCCACGTCGTACTGGAAGAAGCCCCCACGGACACGGGCGAGGCCGACACCTTGGCCCCCGAACCGGCCACCCTGCGCCTGCCCTCCGGAGCCGTGCCCTGGATCGTCTCCGGCCGCACCCCCGCCGCCCTGCGCGAACAGGCCCGCAGGCTCGCCGACTTCGTACGCGCCCGGCCCGCCGCCGACCCCGCCCGCACCGCCGCCGCGCTGCTGACCACCCGCACCCTGTTCGAGGAACGCGCCGTCGTCCTCGGCGCCGACACCGGTGAACTCCGCACCGGACTCGACGCGTTGGCTCAGGGCGGCACCCACCCCGGCCTGGTCACCGGCTCCGCCGCCACCCCCGGCCGCACCGCCTTCCTCTTCGCCGGGCAGGGCTCGCAGCGGCCCGGCATGGGGCGCGAACTGTACGACACCTACGAGGAGTTCGCGGACGCCTTCGACGCCGTGTGCGCCGAGGTCGACGCCGACCTCGAACACCCCCTCATGGACGTCGTGTTCGGCACCGACGCCGATCTCCTCAACCGCACCGAATACACCCAGCCCGCCCTGTTCGCCCTGGAAGTCGCCCTGTACCGGCTCGCGGAGTCCTTCGGGGTACGCCCCGACGTACTGCTCGGCCACTCCATAGGCGAGATCGCCGCGGCACACGTGGCCGGAGTGTGGTCACTGTCCGACGCGTGCCGTCTTGTTGTCGCGCGCGGCCGGTTGATGCAGGCGCTGCCCGAGGGCGGCGCGATGGTCTCCCTCCAGGCCACCGAGGACGAGGTGCTGCCGCTGCTCGACCGGCCCGACGTCGACATCGCCGCCGTCAACGGCCCCCAGGCCGTCGTGGTCGCCGGAACGGCGGAAGCCGTCGAGACGGTCGCCGCGCACTTCCGCGCCCGGGGCCGCAAGGTCACCGCCCTGCGCGTCAGCCACGCCTTCCACTCGCCGCTCATGGAGCCGATGCTGCGGGAGTTCCGCCGCGTCGCCGAGTCGCTGGCGTACGCCCCGCCCCGGCTCACCGTCGTCTCCGACCTCACCGGCCGCCCCGCCGACCCCGACGACCTCACCGACCCCGAGTACTGGGTGCGGCACGTCCGGCACGCCGTCCGCTTCGCCGACGGAGTGCGCGCGCTCGCCGACCTCGGTGTCACCCGCTGCCTGGAACTCGGCCCCGACGCCACCCTGACCGCCCTCACCGCCCAGATCACCGGCGACAGCCTGCACAGCGTCCCCGCCCAGGCCAGGAACCGGCCCGGACCGCTCGCCTTCGAGACCGCCCTCGCCGCGCTCCACACCCACGGCGCCGCCGTCGACTGGGCCGCCCGCACGACCGGCGGGACCGCCTGCGCCGAACCCCTGCCCACCTACGCCTTCCAGCGCCGCCGCGCCTGGCTGCCCGCCGGGCCCTCCGGAGCCGCCGGGATCCGCGCCGCCGGACTCGGCGCCGCCCGGCACCCCCTGCTGGGCGCGGCCGTCGAACTCGCCGACGCCGGCGGCGTGCTGCTCACCGGCCGCCTGTCCGCCCGCGCCCTGCCCTGGCTCACCGACCGGGAGACGGCGGGCGCGGTGCTGCTGCCCGGCTCCGTCCTCGTGGAACTCGCCGTCCGGGCCGGCGACGAGGCGGGCTGCACCGCCCTGGAACACCTCGCGCTCCGCGAGCCCCTGCTCCTGCCCGAGCAGGGCGCGGTCCGGGTGCAGATCCTGGTCGGCGCCCCGGACGACACCGGCCGACGCGGCGTCGCCGTCCACTCCCGGCCCGACGACGACAGCGCCGACCAGCCCTGGCGCTGCCACGCCGAGGGCACCCTCACCACCGAGTCCCGGCCCGCGCCCGCCACGCCCGGCACCGAGCCGTGGCCGCCCGAGCGGGCCGAACCCCTCGACCCCGACGCCCTGTACGACGAGCTGGCCCGGCGCGGCCACCACTGCGGGCCCGTCTTCCGTGCCGTACGGGCGCTGTGGCGCAGCGGCGGCGACCTGTACGCCGAACTCGCCCTGCCCGACGGGCGTGAGCAGGAGGCCGGTGCCTTCGGGCTGCACCCGGTGCTGCTCGACGCCGCCGTCCAGACCGCCGTGGCCACCGGCCCCGCGCCCGCCGACGGCCACGTCCCGCTGCCCCGCGACTGGCAGGGCGTCACCCTGCACGCCACCGGCGCGGCCACCGCCCGTCTGCACCTCACCGGCGCGGGCACCGACCGTGCTTCCCTCACCCTCAGCGACACCGAGGGACGGCCCTTCGCCACCGTCGACACGCTGACCCTGACCGGCGTGCCCACGGACGACCTCACCACCACCCCGCGCGCCGATGGCCTGCACACCCTCGACTGGCAGCAGATCCCCGCCGCCGATGTCACCGGCGCGGGGGAGTGGACGATCCTCGGCCCGGACGCACCGGCCCTGGCCGCCCACCTCACCACCCAGGGCGTCACCGCCCGCCCCCTGCCGGACCTGACCGCTCTTCGCACCGCCCTCGACGAAGGCGCCCCGGCCCCGACCACGGTCGTCCTCACCCTCGACGCCCCTGCGGAGGCGGCCCCCCTCGCATCCACGGCCGAACACACCACCGCCGCCGTACTGACCACCCTCCAGCAGTGGTTGTCCGACGAACGCCTCGATGCCGCACGCCTCGTCGTGCTCACCCGCGACGCCGTCGCGGCCCGCGACACCGACCCTGTGTCCGGCCTGGCGCACGCCCCTGTCTGGGGCCTGGTGCGCACCGCGCAGTCCGAGTACCCGGGCCGCTTCCTCCTCGTCGACCACGACACCCCGGGCACCCTGCCCGTGGCCGCCGTACGGGACGACGAACCCCAAATCGCCGTCCGTGAGGGCACCTTGCTCGCCCCACGGGTGACCCGCGCCGCCCGTCCGGCCGCGGAGGCGGCGCCCTTCGGTCCTGCCGGTACCGTCCTGATCACCGGTGGCACCGGAGCCCTCGGCGCCCTCGCCGCCCGCCACCTGGTCGCCCAACACGGCGTACGGCGCCTGCTGTTGGTCAGCCGCTCCGGCTCCGCGGCCCCGGGCGCCGACGCCCTGCGCGACGAGCTGGCCGCGCTCGGCGCCGACGACGTCCGCGTCGAGGCGTGCGACGTCGCCGACCGGGATCGGCTCGCCGCGCTGCTCGCCACCGTCCCGGACGAGCACCCCCTCACCGCCGTCGTGCACACGGCCGGTGTCCTCGACGACGGGCTGCTCACCTCCCTCACCGCCGACCGGCTCGCGGAGGTCTTCCGCGCCAAGGTCACCGCCGCCGTCCATCTGCACGACCTGACCCGGCACCTCGGCCTCACGGCGTTCGTCCTGTACTCCTCGGCGGCCGGTCTCCTCGGCAACCCAGGCCAGGGCAACTACGCCGCCGCCAACACCTTCCTCGACGCCCTCGCCCAGCACCGCCGCGCGGCGGGCCTGCCCGCGACATCGATGGCGTGGGGGCCCTGGGAGACGTTCGGCGGAATGACCGCCGACCTCGACCCGGCGGTCACCGCCCGCACCTCCGCCCAGGGCGTCATCGCGCTCTCCGCCGCCCACGGCATGTCCCTCTTCGACGCCGGCACCGCCGCGCAGCGCGCGCTGCTGCTCGCGATGCGACTCGACCCGGGCGCCCTGCGCGAGCGCGCCGAGGCCGGTGAACTCCCGCCCCTGCTGCGCGGGTTGCTGCGGGTCACCGTCCGTCGCGGCGCAGGGACCGAAGGTGGCACGGGCGGCGGTTTCGCCCGCAGGCTGGCCTCGCTGCCGCGCACCCGCCGCCGCGCTGCCGTGGCCGCACTGGTCACCGGACAGATCGCCGCCCTTCTCGGCTACCCGGACGCCGAGTCCGTCGGCACCGCCAAGCCGTTCAAGGAGCTGGGCTTCGACTCGCTGGCCGCGGTCAACCTGCGCAACCGGCTCAACCAGGAGACCGGGCTGCGCCTGCCCGCCACCCTCGTCTACGACCACCCCACCCCGGACGCACTCATCGCCCGCCTCGCGACCGAACTCGGCGTGGACGACCACGAGGAGGCCGCCGACGCCACCGCCCTCCCCGTGGGCGGCACCGACGACGACCCGGTCGTCATCGTCGCCATGGGCTGCCGCTTCCCCGGCGGCGCCGACTCGCCCGAGGCGCTGTGGGAACTGGTCTCCTCCGGCGGCGAAGGCATCGGCCCGTTCCCCGCCGACCGAGGCTGGGACCTCGACGCCCTCTACGCCCCCGACTCCGACCGCCCCGGCACCACCTACGTCCGCGAGGCCGGATTCCTCTACGACGCCGGGGAGTTCGACGCCGAACTGTTCGGGATCTCCCCGCGCGAGGCCCTCGCCATGGACCCCCAGCAGCGGCTGCTGCTCCAGACCTCCTGGGAGGTCTTCGAACGGGCCGGTATCCCCGTCGCCTCCCTCAAGGGCAGCCGCACCGGCGTGTTCGCGGGGGTCACGTACCACGACTACGCGTCCGGCATGCAGATGGGCACCGCCGGCAACGTGGCCGCGGGCCGGGTGTCGTACGCCTTCGGTCTGGAGGGGCCCTGCGTGGCGGTGGACACCGCCTGCTCCTCCTCGCTGGTCGCCCTGCACCTCGCGGCACAGGCGCTGCGCTCCGGCGAGTGCGACCTGGCCCTCGCCGGCGGTGTCGCCGTGATGTCCCGGCCCGACCCGTACATCGCCTTCAGCCGGGAGCGGACCCTCGCCGCCGACGGCCGCTGCAAGCCGTTCTCCGATGCAGCCGACGGCACCAACTGGGCCGAGGGCGTGGGCCTGTTGCTGCTGGAACGGCTCTCCGACGCCCGGCGTCACGGCCACCCCGTCCTCGCCCGCGTCGCCGCCAGCGGCGTCAACCAGGACGGCGCCTCCAACGGCCTCACCGCGCCCAGCGGACCCGCCCAACTGCGCCTGCTGCGACAGGTCCTGGCCCAGGCCGGGCTGAACCCCGCCGATGTCGACGCCGTCGAGGCGCACGGCACCGGCACCCCCCTCGGCGACCCCATCGAGGCCCAGGCCGTCCTCGCCACCTACGGCCAGGACCGCGAACAGCCCCTCTGGCTCGGCTCGATGAAGGGCAACGTCGGTCACACGCAGGCCGCGTCCGGAGCCGGCGGCGTGATCAAGATGGTCATGGCGATGCGGCACGGGAGCCTTCCCCGCACCCTGCACACCGGCCGTCCCTCCAGCCATGTCGACTGGTCAGCGGGAGCGGTGCGACTGCTGAGCGAGGACGTGCCCTGGCCACGAGGCGAACGCCCGCGCCGGGCAGGTGTGTCGTCGTTCGGCATCAGCGGCACCAACGCCCACGTGATCATCGAAGAGCCGCCCCGGGACGGGGACAGCCCGCTCGACGGCACCGACTCCCCGGTCGATGCCCCTGCCGTCGACGGCACCCCGCCCGGGGCACACCTCCTGCCCGGCGGTATCCCGCTGCCCGTGTCCGCCCGCACCCCCGAGGCGCTGCGCGGCCAGGCGGCCCGTCTGCACACCCTGCTGGCCGAGTCGCCGGGCCTGCGCCTGCCCGATGTGGCGCTGTCCCTGGCCACCACCCGGTCCGCGCTGGAGTACAGGGCCGTCCTCACCGCCGACGACCGCGGCAGCGCGCTGCACGCCCTGAAGGCCCTCGCCGACGGCGACACTCCGCACACCCCGGTCACCGCCGCCCCCTCCCTCGCCCTCTACTTCCCGCCCGCCGACCCGCACTGGACCGCGGACACCGCCGCTCTGGCCGAGACCTGCCCGGAGTTCGCCGCCACGCTCGACGCGTGCGGACGTGCCCTGGCCCCACTGGTCGACTGGAACCCGTCCGATGTCCTGGCCACCTCCGGGTGGCAGGAGCGACCGGAGATCGCCGCTCCGCTCTCCTGGGCGGTGACCGTCGCGCTCGCCGCCCAACTGCGTGCCTACGGAGTCGACTTCGCCGCAGTAGGCGGACATGGCCCCGGCGAGATCGCCGCCGCCTGCGCCGCCGGAGTGGTCACCCTCGACACCGGCGCCCGCCTCGTCGTACCTGGGCAGCCCGCGCCTGCCGTCCGCTTCACCGACACCGGTGTCCCCTTGGCCTCCGCCGCCACCGGCACCCTCCTGCACCCCGAGGACCAAGCAGCCGCCGACGCCTGGACCACTGCCCTTACCGCCCCGCCCGCTGGCCAGGCGACCACCGACCCGGCGACCACCCCGCGCCTGCTCGCGGAATCCGGTCACCGCACGATCGTCGTCCTCGGCGAACAGCCCCCCGCCGACGGCACCGAGGCCGACCAGCCCCCCGCCGACGGCACCGACGCCGACCCGCTCCCGCTGAACGGCACCGACGCCGAACTGCTCCCGCTGACCGGCACCGGCCTCACCCAACTCCTCGCCGACCTCCACACCCGCGGCACCGCCATCGACTGGGCGGCCCTGCTCGCCCCCACCGGTGCCCGGCGGGTGCCGCTGCCGACGTACGCCTTCGCCACCCGGCGCTACTGGATGCTCCCGGAGCCCGCCGCCCCCACCGCCCCGGACCGGCACCCCTTGCTGGACACCTGTGTCGAACTGCCCGACCCCGGCGGCCTGTTGCTCACCGGCACCCTCTCCCGGGCCGCTCTGCCCGGCGACGGTGACCCGGAGCGCACGGGACCGCTCGCCGTACCGGGGCCGGTGCTGCTGGAGCTCGCCGTGCAGGCCGGTGACCGGGTGGGCTGCGACCGGATCGCCGAACTCACCACCCAGGCGCCCCTGGTGGTGCCCGAGGGCGACGAGGTACGGCTGCGGGTCACCGTCGGTGACGCCGGACCGTCCGGTGAGCGGCCGCTGAAGATCCACTCCCGGCCCGCGGGCGCCCTGCCCGGCACCGCGTGGACCCTCAACGCCCGCGCCGTGCTCTGCGCGGGCGAGCCCCGCGCCGCCTTCGACCTGGAGCTGTGGCCGCCCGCCGAGGCCGCACCCGTCGCCCTGGACGGCCCGTCCGTCCCCGCGGGGCTGCGCGGGCTGTGGCGGCGCGGCGAGGACCTGTTCGCCGAGGTCGCCGTCGCCGATGCCGCCGGGTACGCGCTGCACCCGGCGCTGCTCGACACCGCCCTGCGCGCGCTGCCCCTCGCCGGGGAGGGCGCGTTCGGAACCGTCCCCGTGCCCGACTCCTGGCACCAGGCCGCCCTGTACGCCGAGGGCGCCCACGAGCTGCGGATCCGGCTCACCCGCACCGGCACCGACACGGTCGCCGTGGAGGCCGCCGACGACCTCGGCCTGCCCGTGGTCGCGGTCGGCGCGATCCGGCTCGCCCCCGGCGACCGCACCGCGCCCACCGGCGCCCGGTGCGGCCCGCTGTTCCGCCTGGAATGGCCGGAGACGGGCGCCGAGGCCCCACGCGGCAAGCCCCGCTGGGTGCTCGTCGGTCCCGATGTGCTCGGCGCCCGCGCCGCCCTGATGAAGGCCGGTGTCTACACTGAGGCCCACGAGAGCCTCGCGGCCCTCGCCAAGGCCCTGGACTCCGGAGTGCCCGCGCCCGAGGCCGTCCTGACCGGGCTGCTGCCGGGCCCCGACGACGCCGCGCGGGCGGTGGGCGACGCCGCCCGGCTGGCCGCCGAGTGGCTCGCCGAGGACCGGTTCGCCCGGATGCGGCTGGTGTTCCTCACCCAGGGCGCGCCGGGCGCCGCCGACGGACCCGAGGGGCCGCGGGCGGGCGCGGGCGCCGTGTGGGGGCTGATCCGCTCGCTGCAACTGGTCGAGCCCGGGCGGCTGGTGCTCGCCGAGCTCGACGGGGCGCGCTCCTCCTGGCGGGCGCTGCCCGCCGCGCTGTCCCTGCCCGAGCCCCAACTCGCCGTCGTGCGCGGCGCGGTGCGCGTTCCCCGGCTGGCGGCGGTGTCGGCGCGGGCGGGGGAGTCCGGGGTGCTCGTCGAACCCTGCGACACCGTCCTCGTCACCGGCGCCGGAACCCCGGCCGCCGCCGCCCTCGCCCGTCACCTCGTCGCCGGGCGGGGCGTGACCCGGCTGGTGCTCGCCGACGCGGCCCCCGGCGACGGCCTGCTCGCACTCGCGGCCGAACTCACCGCCGCGGGCGCCGAGGTGACCGTCACCGACTGCGACCTCACCGACCGCGGGGCCGTCACCGCACTGCTCCACCGCACCCCCGGCGGGCGCCCCGCGACCGTCGTCGTGCACGCGGCCCGGCTCCCGGAACCGCGCGACGGCGCAGACGCCGAACAGGAGCTGCTGGAACGGGAGATGAGCGCCGCCCTGCACCTCGCCGAGCTGACCGGCGTGGGCGACCCCGGCACCTGTGTGCCGTTGCTGTTCCTGTCGTCCGCCGCCGGTGCCCTCGGCGCACCCGGCCGAGGCGGCGAGGCGGCACTCGGCG
>NZ_FLSP01000159.1 GCF_900091315.1 Streptomyces sp. DI166 | reverse complement strand
GCTGCGGGTTCGCCGGGGCCGGGCCGGCCGCGTACTGCTGGGCCTGCGGGCCTCGGGTGTCCGTCACAGTTCCCCCCTGGGATCCATGCGTGTCGGGCGAGGGTGAGCCGGTGGTCTGCGCGGCGGAGCCACGGCCGCCGCCGTCCGTGTCCGTACCCGTAGAGGTACCGGCCGATCCGGCGCCCGTGGCTCCGCTCACGTGACTCACTCCTCGTGCTACTCGGCCGAGGGCGCCTCACCCTCGTCCGTGCCGTCGGTCGCGGCGTCGGTGGCGTCGAGGTCGCCGTCGACCTCGTCCGCCTCGCGCCCCTCCTCGGCGTTTCGTGCGATGCCGACCACGGCATCGCGCTTGCCCAGGTTGATCAGTTGGACGCCCATGGTGTCACGGCCGGTCTCCCTGACCTCGTTGACTCGCGTGCGGATCACACCGCCGCCGAGCGTGATGGCGAGGATCTCGTCGGTCTCCTCGACCACCAGCGCGCCGACGAGCGACCCACGGTCCTCAACGATCTTGGCGGCCTTGATACCGAGACCGCCACGCCCCTGGACGCGGTACTCATCCACGGCGGTCCGCTTCGCGTACCCACCGTCGGTAGCAGTGAACACGAACGTACCGGGTCGAACAACATTCATCGAGAGCAGCTCGTCTCCCTCGCGGAAGCTCATGCCCTTCACACCCGAGGTGGCACGGCCCATCGGACGCAGCGCCTCGTCCGTGGCGGTGAACCTGATCGACTGCGCCTTCTTGCTGATCAGCAGCAGATCGTCCTCGGGCGAGACCAGCTCGGCTCCGATCAGTTCGTCGTCCGAACCGTCCTCGCGCTCGCGCAGATTGATCGCGATGACACCGCCGGAACGCGGCGAATCGTAATCCTTCAGCGGCGTCTTCTTCACCAGACCGGCCTTCGTGGCGAGCACCAGGTACGGCGCCGCCTCGTAGTCCCGGATGGCGAGGATCTCGGCGATCGCCTCGTCCGGCTGGAAGGCGAGCAGGTTCGCCACGTGCTGGCCGCGCGCGTCCCGGCCGGCGTCGGGC
The DNA here is from genome assembly GCF_900091315.1 of Streptomyces sp. DI166. Lineage (GTDB taxonomy): Bacteria > Actinomycetota > Actinomycetes > Streptomycetales > Streptomycetaceae > Streptomyces > Streptomyces fuscus. The sequence goes on along the minus strand of NZ_FLSP01000159.1, from coordinate 10,069 downwards.
AGCTCGTAGGCCTTCGCGCGGTACACCCGGCCCTTGTTGGTGAAGAACAGCAGCCAGTGGTGGGTGGTGGAGACGAAGAAGTGGTCGACGATGTCGTCTTCCTTCAGCTTCGTGCCGCGCACGCCCTTGCCGCCGCGCTTCTGGGCGCGGTAGTCGTCCGTCTTGGTCCGCTTGACGTAGCCGCCGCGGGTGACGGTGACGACGATGTCCTCCTCGGCGATGAGGTCCTCGATGGACATGTCGCCGTCGTAGGGCACCAGCATGGTCTTGCGGTCGTCACCGTACTTCTCGACGATCGCGGCGAGTTCCTCGCTGACGATGCCGCGCTGGCGGACCGGGGAGGCGAGGATCTGGTTGTACTCGCTGATCTTGGCCTGGAGCTCGTCGTGCTCCTGGACGATCTTCTGCCGCTCCAGGGCGGCCAGCCGGCGCAGCTGCATCTCCAGGATGGCGTTGGCCTGGATCTCGTCGATCTCCAGGAGGTCCATCAGGCCGGTGCGCGCGACGTCGACGGTCTCACTGCCCCGGATCAGGGCGATGACCTCGTCGATGGCGTCCAGGGCCTTGAGCAGACCGCGCAGGATGTGCGCGCGCTCCTCGGCCTTGCGCAGCCGGAAGCGCGTACGGCGGACGATGACCTCGATCTGGTGCGTCACCCAGTGGCGGATGAACGCGTCCAGGGACAGCGTGCGCGGCACGCCGTCGACCAGCGCCAGCATGTTGGCGCCGAAGTTGGTCTGCAGGTCGGTGTGCTTGTACAGGTTGTTCAGCACGACCTTGGCGACCGCGTCCCGCTTCAGGACGATCACCAGGCGCTGTCCGGTGCGCGAGGAGGTCTCGTCGCGGACGTCCGCGATGCCGCCGATCTTGCCGTCCTTCACCAGGTCGGCGATCTTCTGCGCCAGGTTGTCGGGGTTCACCTGGTAGGGCAGCTCGGTGACCACCAGGCACTGGCGGTTCTGGATCTCCTCGACCTCGACGACCGCCCGCATGGTGATCGAGCCGCGGCCCGTGCGGTACGCCTCCTCGATGCCCTTGCGGCCCACGACCAGCGCGCCGGTCGGGAAGTCGGGGCCCTTGATGCGCTCGATGAGCGCGTCCAGCAGCTCCTCGTGCGAGGCCTCGGGGTTCTCCAGGTACCACTGGGCACCGGCGGCGACCTCGCGCAGGTTGTGCGGCGGGATGTTGGTCGCCATACCGACCGCGATACCGGCCGAGCCGTTGATCAGCAGGTTCGGGAAGCGGGCGGGCAGGACGGTCGGCTCCTGGGAGCGGCCGTCGTAGTTGTCCGTGAAGTCGACGGTCTCCTCGTCGATGTCACGGACCATCTCCATCGACAGCGGCGCCATCTTGCACTCGGTGTAGCGCATGGCGGCCGCCGGGTCGTTGCCCGGGGAGCCGAAGTTGCCGTTGGAGTCCACCAGCGGCATGCGCATCGACCACGGCTGCGCGAGGCGGACCAGCGCGTCGTAGATCGAGGAGTCGCCGTGCGGGTGGTAGTTGCCCATGACGTCGCCGACGACGCGGGCGCACTTGTAGAAGCCGCGCTCGGGGCGGTAGCCGCCGTCGTACATGGCGTACAGCACGCGGCGGTGGACGGGCTTGAGTCCGTCCCGGACGTCCGGCAGCGCACGCGAGACGATGACGGACATCGCGTAGTCGAGGTAGGAGCGCTGCATCTCCGTCTCAAGCCCGACGGGCTCGATGCGCATCGCGACTTCGCCGCCCTCTTGCGGGGTGACAGGAGTGTTCTCGTCGGCCATTGCTGGTGAAGATCCTTCCTGGTGCGGTCAGCTGAGACCGACTCAGATGTCGAGGAAGCGGACGTCCTTGGCGTTGCGCTGGATGAACGCGCGGCGGGCCTCGACGTCCTCGCCCATCAGGACCGAGAACAGGTCGTCGGCCTGGGCGGCGTCGTCGAGGGTGACCTGGCCGAGGACCCGGTGCTCCTGGTCCATGGTGGTCACGCGCAGCTCCTCGGCGTTCATCTCGCCGAGACCCTTGAAGCGCTGGATGGAGTCCTCGCGGATGCGCTTGCCGCGCTGGCGGCCCAGCTCGATCAGGGCGTCGCGCTCGCGGTCGGAGTAGGCGTACTCGGTGTCGTCCCGGCCCCACTTGATCTTGTACAGCGGCGGACGCGACAGGAACACGTGCCCGGCCTCGACCAGCGGCCGCATGAAGCGGAACAGGAAGGTCAGCAGCAGGGTGTTGATGTGCTGGCCGTCGACGTCGGCGTCGGCCATCAGGATGATCTTGTGATAGCGCAGCTTCTCGATGTCGAAGTCCTCGTGCACACCCGTGCCGAAGGCCGAGATCAGCGCCTGGATCTCCTGGTTCTGCAGGATCTTGTCGATCCGCGCCTTCTCGACGTTGAGGATCTTGCCGCGGATCGGGAGGATCGCCTGGTACTGCGGGTTGCGGCCGGACTTGGCCGAGCCACCGGCGGAATCACCCTCGACGATGAAGATCTCGCACTTGGTCGGGTCGTTGGACTGGCAGTCGGAGAGCTTGCCAGGCAGCGACGCCGACTCCAGCAGGCCCTTGCGCCGGGTCAGGTCGCGGGCCTTGCGGGCCGCCACGCGCGCGGTGGCCGCCTGGATGCCCTTGCGGACGATGTCCGCGGCCTCGTTCGGGTTGCGGTCCAGCCAGTCGTTGAGGTGCTCGTAGACGGCCTTCTGGACGAAGGTCTTCGCCTCGGTGTTGCCGAGCTTCGTCTTGGTCTGGCCCTCGAACTGAGGCTCGCTCAGCTTCACCGAGATGATCGCGGTCAGACCCTCGCGGATGTCGTCACCGGTGAGGTTGTCGTCCTTCTCGCGGAGCAGCTTCTTGTCGCGCGCGTACTTGTTGATCAGGTTGGTCAGCGCCGCGCGGAAGCCCTCTTCGTGGGTGCCGCCCTCGTGGGTGTGGATGATGTTGGCGAAGGAGTACACGCCCTCGCTGTAGCCGCTGTTCCACTGCATGGCGACTTCGAGCGAGAGGGCCTTGTCCTTGTCCTCGGCCTCAAGGTCGATCACCGTCGGGTGGACCACGTCCCCCTTGCGGGAGTTGAGGTACTTCACGAAGTCGACGATGCCGCCCTCGTAGTGGTACGTGACGGTCTTGACCTCGGCCTTCTCGTCGGCGCCCGCCTCGTCCGCCCCGGAGGTGGCCTTCGCCGACTCGCGCTCGTCGGTGAGCTTGATGGTCAAGCCCTTGTTGAGGAACGCCATCTCCTGGAAGCGCCGCGAGAGCGTCTCGAAGGAGTAGTCGGTGGTCTCGAAGATGTCGCCGTCGGCCCAGAAGGTGACCGAGGTGCCGGTCTCCTCGGTGGCCTCGTGCTTGGCCAGCGGAGCCGTGGGGACGCCCATCTTGTAGTCCTGCGTCCACCGGTGACCGTCCGTCCTGACCTCGACGGCGACCTTCGAGGACAGCGCGTTCACCACGGAGACGCCCACGCCGTGCAGACCGCCGGAGACCGCGTAACCGCCGCCGCCGAACTTGCCGCCCGCGTGCAGCACGGTGAGCACGACCTCGACGGCCGGCTTGCCCTCGGAGGGGACGATGCCGACCGGGATGCCACGGCCGTTGTCGACGACGCGTACGCCGCCGTCGGCCAGGATCGTCACCTCGATGGTGTCCGCGTGGCCCGCCAGCGCCTCGTCGACGGAGTTGTCCACCACCTCGTAGACGAGGTGGTGCAGTCCGCGCTCACCGGTGGAGCCGATGTACATACCGGGTCGCTTGCGGACCGCGTCCAGACCTTCGAGGACGGTGATGGCACTCGCGTCGTACGCCGTGGCACTGGCGTCGGGTACGCCTGCCACGGCGTCGGCGGACGTGATGTTCTCGTTGGGGTTGCCGGAATCGGCCACGAAGCGCCCTTTCTGGCACAGCACGAGCCGGGCTCGGCGGCGGTTTGCCGGAGCGGCTGCGGCATGTTGCGTTGGTAAGCCTTGATCAGCGTTGCTCAGCTTTTCCCGGGCGGTCCCCACGTTTGGGGCGGGATTGCCTTCTAGTCTACCGGTAGCACTGACACTGATGGGGGTTTGCCGGTACCTGAGTCCGCATGTGCCGCCCTGAACCGGACTCCGCTGGGTCCCCATATGCGGAGCGGGGCTCCAAGAGGCTCACAGCGGCACTCAGCGCTTCGGGGCGTCAACCCTTTGCTACTTGGGAGTCAGTTAGCCCGCGCAGCCGCCCGCGCGCCCGCGCGCGACAGCGCGAACGGACCGCTTCATCAGCCGTTTACGTGATGTACGTCACCCATAGGTGTCGCCGGGACCGGTGCTCCCCGGGGCCCTCAGGGGGCCGTAGCGACGCTCGGGGCCGCCGGGGCCCAGGACCTTGATCACCTTGACCGTGCCGTGCCCGAGGTCCTCGTTCAGCCGGGCGACGAGCTGAGGCGCGAGCAGCCGCAGATTGGTCGCCCACGCCGTCGAGTCGCACCGCACGACCAGCACCCGCTCGTCCTCGTCGTACGTCTGCGGCACACAGTGATTGGCCAGATCCGGGCCCACGAGCTGCGGCCAGCGGCCCATCACCCCGCCCACCGCGGCCGGGGTCTCCCAGCCGCGCTCGGTGATCAGCCGGTTGATGGCGGCGCCCAGCGCCATGGGGTCGCGGCCGTCGGCGCGCGCGCCCGAGCGCAGGCCCCCGCCGCGCCGGGCCTGCTTCTTCTGCTGCTGCGCGTCACCACGCGCGCGTGCCTGCTCCTTGGCCGCCCTCAGCGCCACGCGCGCGAGGTCGACGCCGGACGGCTCGGCGGGCTTCTTGGGCTCCTCGGCGGTCATACGCGCTCCACCGTCCCCTCCGACACCGCGTACCGCGCCCCGGTCAGCACATGCGGTACGTCGTCGTCGACGGCCGCCGTCACCAGCACCTGCTCGCCGGGCGCGACCAGTTCGGCCAGCCGCTCCCGGCGCCGGGTGTCCAGCTCGGCGAACACGTCGTCCAGCACCAGCACCGGTTCGTTGCCCTCGGCGCGCAGCAGGTCGTAGGAGGCGAGCCGGAGCGCCAGCGCGTACGACCAGGACTCGCCGTGCGAGGCGTACCCCTTGGCGGGCAACTGGCCGAGTTTGAGCAGCAGATCGTCCCGGTGCGGTCCGGCGAGGGTGACGCCGCGCTCGATCTCCTGCTTGCGGACGTCCGCCAGCGCCGCCATCAGCTGCGTGTACAGGTCCTCGCGGGTCTGGGCCTCACCGGGGGCCGACGGCTTGTACTCCAGCGCCAGCGGGCCGCCGCCGGGCGCGAGTTGCTCGTAGGCCTTGTCCGCGAGCGGCTGGAGCGCGGCGATCAGGTCCAGGCGCTGGGCGAGCAGTTCGGCGCCCGCGCGCGCGAGGTGCTGGTCCCAGACGTCGAGGGTGGACAGGTCCGCCCCCGCGCTCGACTCCGCTCGCGCGGGAGGTGCCCCCCTGCGGCCGCCGTGCCGTCGGGCGAGCGCGGCGGACTTCAGCAGGGTGTTGCGCTGCTTGAGGACCCGGTCGTAGTCGGAGCGCACGCCCGCCATGCGCGGGGAGCGCGCGGTGATCAGCTCGTCCAGGAAGCGGCGCCGCTCACCGGGGTCGCCCTTGACCAGGGCCAGGTCCTCCGGTGCGAACAGCACCGTGCGCACGATCCCCAGGATGTCCCGGGGCCTGACCTGCGAGGACCGGTTGATGCGGGCGCGGTTGGAGCGGCCCGGGTTCAGCTCCAGCTCCACCAGCTGCTGGCGTTCGCCCTGGCGGACCTGGGCGCGGATCACCGCCCGCTCGGCGCCCATGCGCACCAGGGGCGCGTCGGAGGCGACGCGGTGGCTGCCGAGGGTGGCGAGATAGCCGACGGCCTCGACCAGATTGGTCTTGCCCTGGCCGTTCGGGCCGACGAAGGCGGTGACGCCCGGATCGAGCGGGACCTCGACCCGGGCGTACGAGCGGAAGTCGGCCAGCGACAGATGCGTGACGTGCATGGTCGTTCGCCGACCTCCCCCGGCGTTGTGGACCGCCGAAACGGTCCTGTGGATTACTTCGTCTCGACCGCGTGGCCGCCGAACTGGTTGCGCAGCGCCGCGATCATCTTCATCTGCGGAGAGTCGTCCTGCCGCGAGGCGAACCGCGCGAACAGCGAGGCCGTGATCGCGGGCAGCGGCACGGCGTGGTCGATGGCGGCCTCGACGGTCCAGCGGCCCTCGCCGGAGTCCTGTGCGTAGCCGCGCAGCTTGTCCAGGTGCTCGTCCTCGTCGAGGGCGTTGACGGCGAGGTCCAGCAGCCAGGAGCGGATGACGGTGCCCTCCTGCCAGGAGCGGAAGACCTCGCGCACATCCGTGACGGAGTCGACCTTCTCCAGCAGCTCCCAGCCCTCGGCGTAGGCCTGCATCATGGCGTACTCGATGCCGTTGTGGACCATCTTGGCGAAGTGCCCGGCGCCGACCTTGCCGGCGTGGACCGAGCCGAAGTCGCCCTCGGGCTTGAGCGCGTCGAAGACGGGCTGGACCTTGGCGACGTGCTCGGCGTCGCCGCCGTACATCAGCGCGTAGCCGTTCTCCAGGCCCCACACACCGCCGGAGACACCGCAGTCGACGAAACCGATGCCCTTCTCGGCCAGCTCGCGGGCGTGCTTCTCGTCGTCCGTCCAGCGCGAGTTACCGCCGTCCACGACGACGTCCCCGGGCTCCAGCAGCTCGGCCAGCTCGTCGACGGTCGACTGGGTGGCGGCTCCGGCCGGGACCATCACCCAGACCACGCGGGGGCCCTTGAGGCTGTCCACAAGCTCTTTCAGGCTGTGGACATCCGCGAGGTCCGGGTTGCGGTCGTATCCGACGACGGTGTGGCCCGCGCGGCGGATCCGCTCGCGCATGTTGCCGCCCATCTTGCCGAGGCCGACGAGACCGAGCTCCATCAGTGGTTCCTTAGGTTGCTGTGGCGTGAAAGCACTTACGTGCCCACGTCCGAGCCTAAACCCGGACGCTCACGCACACCTGTGGGCATACGCGCTCAAACGCACGCCCTCACCTGCGGTGATGCCTCAGCCGCTGAGCCGCACCGGCATGATCAGGTACTTGTAGGCCTCGTCCGCCTCGGCGTCCACGGCGGGCTTGCCGCTGAGCAGGGCCGGCTTGGTGGACGTGGTGAACGACAGCTGCGCCACCGGGGAGTCGATCGCGCTCAGACCGTCCAGCAGGAAGGTCGGGTTGAAGGCGATCGAGATGTCGTCGCCCTCCAGCTGGGCGTCGACCCTTTCCACAGCCTGTGCGTCGTCGCTCGACCCGGCCTCCAGGATCAGCACGCCCTGCTCGAAGCTCAGCCGCACCGGGGTGTTCCGCTCGGCCACCAGCGCCACACGCTTCACGGCCTCCACGAAGGGCGCCGTCTCGATCACCGCGACCGAGTTGAACTCGGTCGGGAAGAGCGTGCGGTACTTCGGGAGGTCGCCCTCCAGCAGCCGGGTCGTGGTACGCCGCCCAGCGCCCTCGAAACCGATCAGGCCCTCACCGGCACCGGAGCCCGACAGCGCCAGCGTCACGCTGTCGCCGCTGGTCAGCGCCTTGGCGGTGTCCAGCAGGGTCTTGGCGGGCACCAGGGCGACCGCGGACGCGTCCGGGTTCTCCGGCTTCCACAGGAACTCGCGGACCGCGAAGCGGTAGCGGTCGGTGGAGGCCAGGGTGACCCGGTCGCCCTCGATCTCGATGCGCACGCCGGTCAGCACCGGCAGCGTGTCGTCGCGGCCCGCGGCGATCGCGACCTGCGAGGCGGCGGAGGCGAAGACCTCACCGGGAACGGTGCCGGTCGCCGACGGCATCTGCGGCAGCGCCGGGTACTCCTCCACAGGCAGGGTGTGGAGGGTGAAGCGGGAGGAGCCGCAGACCACGGTCGCCCGTACACCGTCTGTGGAAATCTCCACCGGGCGGTTGGGCAGAGCGCGGCAGATGTCGGCGAGCAGGCGGCCGGAGACGAGCACCGTGCCCTCCTCCTCGACCTCGGCATCCACCGACACCCGCGCGGAGACCTCGTAGTCGAAGCCCGACAGGCTCAGCTGGCCGTCCTCGGCCTTGAGGAGGAGGCCGGCGAGGACAGGCGCCGGCGGACGGGCCGGGAGGCTGCGCGCCGCCCAGGCCACGGCCTCCGCGAGTACGTCGCGTTCCACCCGGATCTTCACTGTTGCCGCCTCCTGCTGTTGCCGGCGCTTCTCGCCCTGCCTGGCTTCGTCGTCTGTCGTCGGTGTCAGCGCTCCCTGTGAGGGGGAAGGACACCGGGGAACAGTCTGACGCACCGCACTGACAGTAGGTGCCCCTCGGGGTCAAGTCGTGACGAGGGGCAGTCGGGCGCCGGAGAGCGAGTTGTGCACAGGACCCCCTTCGAAACGAAATCCCCGCTCTCTCTAGTTGGGGGTAGTAGTAGGGCCTGTGGAAACCGTGGATAACTACGTTTGCCCAGCTCAGAGCGCGAAATTTATCCACCGGTCCTGTGGGTGGAGGCAGTGGACAACTCGGGCTTCCTGTGGAGAACAGAAAGTTCTGCACACCTCATACACAGGTTGGGCCGAGTTGTCCCCAGCTGCGTCCCCAGGTTTACCCAGTTTTCCCACAGGGCAACCCGGCAACTTCATGTGACGCCTTTCACTCGACCCGGCGATCGGACGCGTCGGGTTGCCGAACAGTGGACAGCGATGTGGAGAACCTGGGGATCGCTGGGGACAACTACCCTCAGCCTGTGGGTAGTCGGTGGATAACTTTGTGCACACCCTGTGGAACGGAGAGTTATCCACAGTCTGTGGAGATCGGTTGTCCACGAATCCACAACCAGTTGAGCTGGGCTGATGGTCTTTCAACAACACAGCCTGTGGACAGAATCTGGACAACTCGGCAGTCCCCAGGATGTGGACGGAAAAAAGTCACCGAATCTGTGGAGGAAGGCCGTAACCCCGCAGGTAATCGAACATCGGCCGAGGGGTGTCCGCGTTGCCGGGCACGCCAGGAACGGCGAAGGGTGCCCCCGGAAACACTCCGGAGGCACCCTTGTGACGCCTTGGCTGCGGCTGTCAGCCCGCCTTGATGCGGTTGGTCAGCTCGGTCACCTGGTTGTAGATGGAGCGCCGCTCGGCCATCAGATTGCGGATCTTGCGGTCCGCGTGCATCACCGTGGTGTGGTCGCGGCCGCCGAAGAGCGCGCCGATCTTCGGCAGGGACAGGTCCGTCAGCTCACGGCACAGATACATGGCGATCTGCCGGGCCGTGACCAGCTGGCGGCCTCGGGAGCTGCCGCACAGGTCCTCGACGGTGAGGCCGAAGTAGTCGGCGGTGGCGCTCATGATGGCCGTGGAGGTGATCTCCGGCGTCGCGTCGTCGCCACCGGGGATCAGGTCCTTCAGGACGATCTCCGTCAGGCCCAGGTCCACCGGCTGCCGGTTGAGCGAGGCGAACGCCGTCACCCGGATCAGCGCGCCCTCCAGCTCGCGGATGTTGCGCGAGATGCGGGAGGCGATGAACTCCAGTACCTCCGGCGGGGCGTTGAGCTGTTCCTGCACCGCCTTCTTGCGCAGGATCGCGATACGCGTCTCCAGCTCCGGCGGCTGGACGTCGGTGGTCAGGCCCCACTCGAAGCGGTTGCGCAGCCGGTCCTCCAGCGTCACCAGCTGCCGGGGCGGCCGGTCGGAGGACAGCACGATCTGCTTGTTGGCGTTGTGCAGCGTGTTGAAGGTGTGGAAGAACTCCTCCTGCGTCGACTCCTTGTCCGCGAGGAACTGGATGTCGTCGACGAGCAGGATGTCCATCTCGCGGTACCGCTTGCGGAAGCTGTCGCCCTTGCCGTCGCGGATGGAGTTGATGAACTCGTTGGTGAACTCCTCCGAGCTCACGTAGCGCACGCGCGTGCCCGGGTAGAGGCTCCGCGCGTAGTGCCCGATCGCGTGCAGCAGGTGCGTCTTGCCGAGCCCGGACTCCCCATAGATGAAGAGGGGGTTGTACGCCTTCGCCGGTGCCTCGGCGACGGCGACCGCGGCCGCGTGGGCGAAACGGTTCGACGCGCCGATGACGAAGGTGTCGAAGAGGTACTTGGGGTTCAGACGGGCGGTCGGCTCACCGGGACCGGTGGCCGGCGCGGGCGTGCGCGGCCAGGGG
>NZ_FLSP01000158.1 GCF_900091315.1 Streptomyces sp. DI166 | reverse complement strand
CGACATGGCTCTGCCCGCACCCCTGCGCGCGCTCGCGGGCCCGCCGCCCCGCCGTCGCGTGGGGCAGCGGGCCGGTGCGGGTGGTCCGGGCACGCTCCGGCGCAGGCTGGCCGGACTGGCCGACGACGAACGCGAGGCCGTCCTGGTCGAGTTGGTGCGCGCCGATGTCGCGGCCGTCCTCGACTACCCCTCGCCCGACGCCGTCGACACCGGCCGCGCCTTCCGCGACATCGGCCTGAACTCCCTCACCGCTTTCGCGCTGCGCAACCGGCTGCGTGAGACCACCGGACTGCGCCTGCCCGCCGCCCTCCTGTTCGAGGTCGACACCCCGGGACGGCTCGCCGCCCACCTCAAGGAGGAACTCCAGCGCCTGTGACCCGCCGGGACCACCTCACCCCACCCACCCCCCACCGCACACCCACCACACGCGAGGAGAACCACCACTCATGAAGACGGACGGCGTCTATGTCGACACGGTCGGGGCGTACATCCCGGAGCAGTGGGTGAGCGTCGAACAGGCGGTCTCGGAGGGCCTCTACGACGAGTACTCCGTCCAGTACGGCACCGGACTGACCGCCGCCTACATCGCCGGCGACCTACCCGCCCTCGACATGGCGGTCCGCGCCGCCCGGCAGGCCTTCGGCAGGTCCTCGTACGACATCGAGGACCTCGACTTCCATGTGCACTGCACCGCCGTCCAGCACGGCCCCGAGGGTTTCTACCCGCCCGGCTTCGTACTGCGCGAACTGGGCGCGAGCGGCGTCGCCAGCACCGATGTGCGCCAGCACTCCAACGGCCTGCTGGCCGGTATCGAGGTCGCCGTGGGACAGCTCACCGGCGCGGCAGGGGCGGAGACCGCGCTGGTCACCGCCGCCGAGAACTTCACCAGCCCGCTCATCGACCGCTGGACCGGGTTCGGCACCGGCTTCACCGCCAGCGACGGCGGCGCCGCCGTACTGCTCAGCGGCGACAGCGGCTTCGCGGCGCTGCGGGCGCTCAACTCCGGGACCCTGCCCGAGCTTGAGCAGTGGCACCGGGGCGAGGAGTCGCTGCTGCCGTTCCGCGGCGAGGAGCGCAAGGCGTCCGGCACCATGGACCTGCTCACCCACTTCAACCAGCACGTCATGCCGCTCGACAAGTGCATGGAGATGATCCGGGACTTCGAGCTGGACATCGTGCACCGCTCCCTGGTCGACGCCGGGCTCAACGCCTCCGACCTGCGCTGGGTGGTCGCCGCCAACAGCGACTCACGGATGATCGACCAGATGAAGATGCAGCCGCTCGGCCTGCCCATGTCCCGTTCGACATGGGACTTCGGCAAGGAGTACGGGCACATGGGCGCCTGCGACATGGCGGTCTCCCTCAACCACCTGCTGCTCAACGGCATGGTGGCGCCCGGCGACCACATACTGATGACCACCTCGGCCTCCGGCTGGGTGTCCACCTCCGCCGTACTGACCGTGCTCGAACTGCCCGCCTGGGCAACGCGAAAAACCCTCTCCTGACCCCGAACGGCACAGCGCCCCGGCACCTGGAGGAGGTGCCGGGGCGCCGTCGTGCGCCGTGCTCAGTCCGTGCGGCGGGCGTACACCATCGAGTAGCGGAACACCTCCGGCAGGTTCGCCGCCCGCTCCACCGTCACCTCGAAGCCCTGCGCGTCGAGGATGCCGCGCACCGCGTCCAGCCGGCCGTCGAGGTCCTGCACCTCGATGACGGTCTGCCGCACGCGCCGCCAGTCGGCGTCGTCGAGGCCCTCCATGACCTCCAGCTCGGCGCCCTCGACATCGATCTTCAGCAGGTCGACGGGGCCCTCGGGCGCCCACTCGCGCAGCACGTCGGAGAGCCGGCGCACCCCCGCCTCGACCTCGATACCGGCCATGATGCTGTCCAAGGCCTCCTGGCCGATCTGCGCCACGGTCAGCTCCTGGCCGACCTTCTTCTGCTCCGGATAGCGGGTGGAGTTGCCGGGGAGCGCCGGGTAGAACGTGAACCGCACCTGCTCCTCGGCCTTGCGGCCCAGCGCGGCGCGCACCACCTCGACGTCCTTCGCGCCGTGGCTGTCCAGGTTCTCCACCAGCGCCCGGTGGATCGCCGGGATCGGCTCGAAGGCGAGGATGCGCGCGCCGGGGAACTCCTGCTTGACGAAGAGGGAGAACAGCCCCACGTTGGCGCCCGCGTCCACGACCCGGGAGGAGTCGGAGAGCTGGATGCCGTGCTTGAGGTAGGCGCGTTCGCCGAATATCTCGTTGTGGATGAAGTCGACCTCGGAGAACAGCGCGCCCTCCGTCTGCGGCACGACGACGGAGAAGCCCTCCGCCAGCTGAACCGACCTGATCTCGGTCATGAAACGCTCCCTGAGCCGTGGAATTGCTCCTCAGTCTGGCGTGGGCAACTCCGGTGATTTCCTAGACTTTCGGCGCGGCCGGGCAGGGCTCAGGCGTCCCGGCCGCGCAGCACCAGATAGCCGCCGAGCACCGCGGCGGCCACCCACACCAGCATGATGACCAGGCCGCCGCCCGGCCCGTAGGGCACGTCGTCGTTGGGCACCACCCGGGCCATCGCCGCACCGGCCTGGTCCGGCAGATAGTGCGCCACCTCCTTGGCGCCGGGCACCGAGGCGAGGATCTGCGTCACGAGGAAGAAGAACGGCATGAGGATGCCCATCGACAGCATGGAACTGCGCAGCATCGTCGCCACGCCCATGGAGAACACCGCCATCAGCGTCATGTAGAGACCGGCGCCGAGTGTCGCCCGCAGTACGTTGTCCGCGCCGATGGTGGTGCTGTGCGAACCGAGGGCCGCCTGCCCGGCGAAGAAGGTGACGAAGCTGGTGACCATGCCGACGACGAGGGCCGCGCCGGTCGCCACGGCGAGCTTGCTGACGTAGAAGACACCGCGGCGCGGTACCGCCGCGAGGGAGTTGCGGATCATTCCGGTGCTGTACTCGCCGCCGATCACCATGACGCCGAAGGCGATGATGGCGAGCTGGCCGAGGACCCCGCCGGTGAAGCTGGTGCCGGCCGGGTCGAAGGTGAGCCTCTCCTGCCGGGACAGGTCGTCGTACTGGGCGTTGGACAGGGCGCTGATGAGCGTGCCGAAGGCCACGGTGACGGCGAAGGCGGCGAAGAGCGTCCAGGCCGTGGAGCGGACCGTGGTGAGCTTGGCCCATTCCGAGCGCAGGGCCGCGACGGGTGCGGACATGGTTCAGGACTCCGTTCGCGTGGTCTCGGGTCGCGTGGTCTCGGGTAGCGTGGTCTCGGGCGCCGCCGGGTAGCCGGACGGGACGGGCTTGGCGGTGAGCGGTCCGGTGCGGTACTCGGCGGCCTCGCCGGTCAGGGCGATGAACGCCTCCTCCAACGAGGCCTGCTGGGGGCTCAGTTCGTGCAGCGGAATGCGGTGCTCCAGGGCGAGTTCGCCGAGCCGTTCCGCCGGGGTGTCGTCGGCCACCTCGAAGGTGCCGGTGCCGTCCTCGGTGGCCGTGATCCCGGCGGCGGCCAGTACATCGCGCAGCTTCTCCGGCTCGGGGGTGCGCAACCGTACCGACGAGCGCGAGTTGCGGTCGATGAACTCCCGCATGCCCGTGTCGGCGAGCAGCCGGCCCCGGCCGATGACCACCAGATGGTCGGCCGTCAGCGCCATCTCGCTCATCAGGTGGCTGGAGACGAACACGGTACGGCCCTCGGCGGCCAGCCTCTTCATCAGCGTGCGGATCCAGTGGATGCCCTCGGGGTCGAGGCCGTTGACCGGCTCGTCCAGCATCACGATCTCCGGGTCGCCCAGCAGCGCCGCCGCGATGCCGAGGCGCTGGCCCATGCCGAGCGAGAAGCCCTTGGGCCGTTTCCGGGCGACGGCGGTCAGGCCGACCTCCTCCAGGACCTCGTCGACCCGGCCCAGCGGTATGCCGTTGCTGAGCGCCAGGCATCTGAGGTTGTCGTAGGCGCTGCGCCCGCCGTGCATGGCCTTGGCGTCCAGCAGGGCGCCCACGTGCCGCAGTGGGTCCTTCAGCCGCGCGTAGGGCTGTCCGTCGATGAGGACGTGCCCGGAGGTGGGGCGGTCCAGGCCGAGCATCATCCGCATCGTGGTGGACTTGCCCGCGCCGTTGGGCCCCAGGAAGCCGGTCACACAGCCGGCCCGGACCGTGAAGGTGAGGTCGTCGACCACCACCTTGCGGCCGTACCGCTTGGTCACTCCCGCAAGCTCGATCATGCAGGTCACGCTAGGCGGAACAGGTGACTCCAGTCCGGCGGCGGGGGAATTGTCTGGGGGTTCTCGCAGTCCCCCGCGGTTCAGTCGCCCACCAACCCCGCGCAGTACGGCAGATACGCGTCCAGCAGGGCGTCCAGGTACTTCTCGTCCGGGGTCGACCGGAAGTCCGGCACGAACCGGCGCAGCCGCTCCAGCGACACCCGGGTCACGGCGCGCGGGCCCGGCCGCTCGACCCGGCGGGCCGTGACCCCCAGCCGCTGCTCGATCGCGGTCACGACCGACTCCACGGGCTGCGGGATGCCCGAGGCCACATTCAGCACCTCGCCGCTCACCCCGTCGGCCAGCAGCCGCCCGACCGCGTGCATCAGGTCCCGCACGTCCAGCAGATCGCGGTGGGCGCCCCGGAGCACCGTCACCTCACCGGCGCCGATGTTCCGGACGAGCGTGGGCAGCAACTGGTGCGGGCGCTGGTGGCCGCCCACCGCGTGACTGAGCCGCAGCACCAGGTACTCGACACCGGAGGAGCGCACCACGCTCTCCAGCGCCAGCTTGTGCCGCCCGTAGGTGTTCGGCGGACGCACGGGGTAGCTCTCGGACGCCTGCCGCCCCTCGTCCGTGAACCCGTACATCGCGAAGGACGAGGTGGAGAAGAACAGCACCTGCCGGCCCTCCCGGGCGCAGGTGTCGAGCGTGTCGTAGAGGACCTGGGCCTCGCGGTCGTACTCGGCCGCCTCCGCGGTGGTCGTCCGGGACACCCCGCAGGCCAGGGCCGTCACGGCAGGGAAGCGGTCGCCGAAGGACTCGGCGAGATTGCGGGCGAGGAAGCCGTCACCGACGATCCGCACGGGCCGCCCCCTCGTCCGTGGCCGCCGCGACCGTGACCGTCTCGCGGACGTCCGGGAGCTGCGGGGTCAGCTCCGGCACCGACCGCAGGGCGACGACCAGGGTCCGCGCCTGCACGTTCACGTAATGGCTGTACTTCAGCAGCTCACCGAGCTGACGGAGCGTCATCCACTGGTAGTCGGCCGGGATGTCGTCGAGGCCGTCGTCGTCCGCGGCCACGATCAGGTAGCGGCTCTGCGCGTCGAGGAACCGGCCGCCCTCCTCCGACAGCACGGTGTCGAACAGGATCCGCTCCGGCCGGGCCCGCTCCACCAGGTCCAGGAACCGGGGGCGGGCGGAGGCCGGCAGGTGGGCGTAGTTCTCCGGCGTGCACTGCACCGTGGGGCCCAGTTCGATGACGTCGAGATAGCCGGGCTCGACCCGGGCGTGCATCAGGCAGTGCGGCACCCCGTCGATCACCCGCACCAGCATCGCCACCACGCCCAGCCCGTGCGGCTCCAGCAGCGGCTGCGACCAGGACGCCACCTCGCGCCTGCCGGAGGAGACGTCCACGGGCACGATGCTGAAGTACAGGCCCCGTTCGTGCGCGATGCGGTCCTCGCCGACGTGCCACCCCTCGCTCTCGATCTCCCTGAGCGGCACCAGCTCGGTGGCGACCTCCCGCTCGCTCTGCTGGGTGGTGATCCAGTTGCGGATCGCCACGTCGGAGTGGAGCGCGGGGGAGGGGCCGGGGCCGTGCTGCCAGTCCGGCAGACACGACAGGACCGTACGGGAGTCCATGTTGACGAGGTTCTCGTACCGCAGCAGGGCATGGAGTTGACGCAGCGTCAGCCAGCAGAAGTCCTCCCGGGCCTCCACCTCGGGGCCCACCTCGACCACCATGTTGCGGTTGCGCTTGCAGAAGAACCACGAGCCCTGCTCCGACTGGAGCACGTCCGCCAGCACACGGTGTCCGCGCTGCCACGGCTCCCGGAAGCACTCCAGATACGGTACGGCCGAACCTCCGTGCACCCGCGTGTAGTTGCTCTTGGTGGCCTGCACGGTCGGCGACAACTGCACGCCGTTGACGTTGCCGGGTTCGGCCTTGGCCTGCATCAGGCAGTGCAGCACGCCGTTGATCTCGCGCACCGCCAGACCGAGGATGCCTATCTCCGGCTGCCGGATGATCGGCTGGCTCCACTCGGCGACCGGCCCGAAGTCGGTGCGCACACGCAGGCCGCGCACCGAGAAGAAGCGCCCGCTGCGGTGCGCGAGATCGCCGGTCTCCGCGTCGAACTGCCAGCCGGACAGCTTCGCGAACGAGGTGCGGCGCACCTCCTGGTGGTGCTGGGGGCGCCGTTCGTCCAGCCACGCGAAGAACTCGACGTCGGACATGGCCTCGCCGCCCGTCGCCGTGGCGGACAGAGCGAGCCGCGCGGCGAGGACCGCGTCACTGGGGGAGTCGGGACCGGTCGCGTTGAGCTGGGGCATCGCTGTCTCTCCATCGAATCGATGACGGCCCGCGGCGCCGCCGCGGACGCGGGAACTAGGCGGGTGCGGGCGGCCGGGAGGCGTACGGGGACGGCTCGTTGCCGGGGTCCCGGGCCGTACGGCGTACGGGGGCGGCGATCGCGGTGAGGACCAGGTCCGCGTCGACCAGCCACGCCCCCTCAAGCACGGGCCCGCCGACCGTGTCGGCGAACGCGGGCGGCAGCGGCACCAGCAGCCGGGCCGAGAACGTGCCCCGCACCCCGGTTCCCCCGGCGTCCGGTGCGGCGGTGAGGCTCAGCCGGGCCTGGTCGAAGCCGAGCATCGAACGCGCCGACGGGAACCACGCCTTGTACACCGACTCCTTCGCACTGAACAGCACCCGGTCCCACGGCACTTGGGGCTCCGCGGCCCGCAGCCGGGCCAGTTCGGCGCGCTCGGCGGGCAGCGACACGGCCTCCAGCACACCGTCGGGCAGCGGTCCGGCGGTCTCCGCGTCGATGCCGAGCGCCGCCAGGTCGGTGGCGCGGGCCGCGGCCGCCACCCGGTAACCGGCGCAGTGCGAGAGCGCGCCGACCACCCCCTCCGGCCACAGCGGCTCGCCCCGGGGCCCCGGCAGCAGCGGCCGCGCCGTCAGGCCCAGCGCGGCCAGCGACAGCCGCGCACAGCGCCGGGCGGTGGCGAACTCGCGCCGCCGCTCGGCCACCGACCGGGCGACCACCGCCTCCTCCTCGGGGAACAGCGGTGGCGCGGACAACTCGCCGCGCACCTCGGTCACTTCGGCGATGTCCGGCAGCAGCCGGCGCATCAGGGCCGTCATCGGGCACCTCGCCTCGGGAGGATCTCGCGCAACAGGGGGTCGGGCATACCGCGGGCCTGCCACTCGCGGGGGTAGCCGAGGGACACCTCGCGGTGCGGCACGCCGTCGTGCCAGGTGGTGCGGGGGATGTGCAGATGGCCGTAGACGACGGTCGCCGCCCGGTAGCGGCGGTGCCAGTCGTGGGTGGCGGTGGTCCCGCACCACAGGGCGAACTCCGGGTAGCGCAGGATCCGGGTGGGCTCGCGCACCAGCGGGAAGTGGTTGACCAGCACGGTCGGCAGGTCCGGGGGACAGGCGTCCAGCCGCTGCCGGGTGTACTCCAGACGCGCCCGGCACCAGGCGGCCCGGCCGGGGTAGGGGTCGCTGTGCAGCAGGAACTCGTCGGTGGCGACGACCCCCGCCTTCTCGGCGCGGGCCAGGGCGTCGCCCCGGCTCACCACTCCGGGCGGCAGGAACGAGTAGTCGTACAGCAGGAACAGCGGCGCGATCAGCACCGGCCCGTCCGGGCCCTGCCAGGTGACGTACGGATCCTCGGGGGTCAACACCCCAAGGGAGCGGCACAGTTCGACCAGGTGCCGGTAGCGGGCCTCACCGCGCAGAGTCACCAGGTCTTCGGGGTGCGTCCACAGTTCGTGGTTGCCCGGCACCCACACCACCTTCGCGAACCGCTCCGCGAGCAGCCCGAGCACCCACTCCACGTCCGCGGCCAGCTCACCGATGTCACCGGCGACGATCAGCCAGTCGGACGGATCGGACGGCCGCAGCCCGCGTACGACGGCACGGTTGGGCTCGTAGGCGACATGCAGATCGCTGACGGCGAAGAGCCTGCCGCCCGCGCCGCCGCTCACCGCTGGGCCGCCGCACCGCTCATGGGCAGGGCATCCGGGATGGTGGGCATGGGAACTCCTCGGGGGGCGTCGGCCGCGTCGATCCGCGGCCGGCGATCAGCTTTATGCCACCGGCCCGCGCGCCCGCACAACGCGCAACCGGCCCTCAAGGCCAAGGACAGGGGAAACGCCCAGACTTCGCCCCGCCGCGCCCCGCGGCAGCGCGCCGCTGACGGATAGTGGCGCCACAACACGCCAACGAAGGACGGACGAGCAGCGTGAGCGTTTCCCCCGCCGACGACGGCCTGTGGTGCCGGCGCTTCCACCCGGCTCCCGAGGCCCCCCACCGTCTGGTCTGCTTCCCCCACGCGGGCGGCTCGGCCAGCTACTACCTCCCCGTCGCCGCGGCCCTCAGCCCGCGCGTCGACGTCGTCGCCGTGCAGTACCCCGGCCGCCAGGACCGGCGCGGCGAGCCGCTGATCGACGACATCGCCACCCTCGCGGACCGGGTGCACGGCGCCCTGCGCGGCTGGGACGACCGCCCGCTGACCTTCTTCGGGCACAGCATGGGCGCGCTCGTCGCCTTCGAGGTGGCCCGGCGGTTCGAACGGGACGGCGGCGGCCCGGTACGCCTCTTCGCCTCCGGCCGTCGCGCGCCCTCCCGGTACCGCGACGAGAACGTGCACCAGCGGGGCGACGACGGCATCATCGCCGAGGTCAAGGCGATGAGCGGCACCGACGACCGGCTGCTCGGCGACGAGGAGCTGATCCGGATGATCCTCCCGGCGCTGCGCGGAGACTACAAGGCGGTGGAGACCTACCGCTGCGAACCGGGCGCCACGGTGGCCTGCCCAATCACCGCGATCGTCGGCGACAGCGACCCCAAGACCTCCTTGGACGAGGCCGAGGACTGGCGCGGGCACACCACCGCCGGCTTCGACCTGCACGTCCTGCCCGGCGGCCACTTCTACCTCAACAGTCGCGCCGCCGACGTGATGCGGATCCTCGACGAACACTTCGCCGCCGCGCCCGCCGCGCAGGCCGGCTGAGGAGGGACACCCGTGACCGAACCCCGGGACCCCGCGCTGGTACGGGTCGAGCGCGGCGTGGCCGACGAGGAGGAACTCGCGGCCCTGACCGCCCTCCTCCTGGCCCGAGCCGCCGCGGCCCACACCCCCGCCCCCCACCCCCACCTACGCACCACAGCCCACTGGACCCGCCACCGCCCCTACCATTCCCCACACAGCTGGCAGGCCCCGGCCTGACGGCAGGCCGTCGGCACAGTCGGCGGGCCCTGAACGACAGGTGGGCGTCGAACGCCCCGCGCACCCGAGGCTGGCACGCGCCGCGCACCACGGCCTGCTGGGGCTGTCCGGACCGCCGCTGGGCGTGCACGGGGGGCAGGCCCCGGCCTGACGGCAGGCCGTCGGCACAGTCGGCGGGCCCTGAACGACAGGCGGGCGTCGAACGCCCCGCGCACCCGGGGCCGGCATGCGCCGCGCACCACGGCCTGCTGGGGCTGTCCGGAGCGCTGCTGGGCGTGCACGGGTGGCAGGCCCCGGACTGACCCGGGGCTCCGGGTGGTACAGGTCCTCGGCGCAGGCTTACGCCCGCGTGCCGCCGCGCGACTACCGGTCCCCGCGCAGGTGGCAGGCCCCGGCCCGCACCGAGGGCGTCGGATCGCCCGCGTCAGCGTGGAGTGTCTCCCCCCGTCATGCCGCCCCCTGGGGTCGTACCGCCTCGGCTGGGTCGGACGGGCCGTCGGTGGTGTCCAGGAGGCCTGCCTCCGACAGGGCTGTGGCCAGGCCCGAGCGGCCGGACGTGGACATCTTGCGGTAGCAGTTCGTCAGGTGCTTCTCCACGGCCCGGCGGGAGACGCCGAGGGAGTCGGCGATGGCCTGGTTGGTCAGCCCCTGGACGGCCATCCGGGCCACGAGCCGTTCCGCGGAGGTCAGCGGGGTGCGCACGGCGGTCCCGGACGCCGCCGGTCCGAGCAGTTCCTGCGCCCGCCCGGCGATCCGCCCCGCGCCGCACTCCACGGCCAGCTCCAGACAGCGGCGCAGCGCGGCCTCCGCCTCGGCGGAGTGACGGGGCGCCACGGTCTCCGCGAGCCGCAGCAGGACCGACGCCCGCAGGTGCAGATCGGTGGAGGTCTCCAGCACCCCGGCGGCCTCGCGCAGCAGCCCCGGCGCGGCGGCCTGCTCGCCCACCACGGCCCGCAGCGCCAGCGCCCGGCCCAGCGCCGAGGGGGCGCCCCAGCGCCGGGCCTGCTCCAGGTACTGCTCGGACAGTTGCTCGGCCCGGTCGCTCTCGCCGGTGCGGTGCAGGGCGCGGGCCGCCCAGTAGGCGGCGGGCACCACCAGGGGGTTGCGCCAGCCCGCCCGGTCCAGGGCGTACCCGGCGTCGAGGTAGTGCTCCACGGCCGCGCCAGGCTCGCCGCGGGTCTCCGCCTCCATGCCGCGCACCAGGGTGAGCAGCGCGGCGAGTTCGCAGTTCTCGTGCAGTCCGCGGAAACGTTCCGGGACCGCGGCGACCAGCTCGGGCTCCCGCGCCCGCAGCGCCACCGCGACCAGGGCCAGCGCCGACAGCGTGGTGGCCTCCTCGGGCGCGACGGCGGCTCCGGCCCGCACCGCCCGCTCCCGCGCGGCCGCAAGCCGGCCCTGCGCGAGCAGCACCAGCGCCTGCTCGGCCAGGACGACCGACTCCTCCAGCCGGCCGCCCCGGCGCACGGCGTCCACCAGGGCCTTGTCCAGCCAGGGCAGCAGCCCGGTCACCGAGTCCGCGGCGACCGCTATCGGCACCAGCAGCGGCAGCATCGTGTGGACGTGCGCGGCGGAGGCCGGTTCGTGGTCCAGCACCCGGTGCGCGAGCGCGCCCACGCGGGCGGCGGGCAGCCCCGCCGAGACGGTCGCCGCGTGCAGCAGGGCCACCAGCAGCTCCCGCTGGTCACCGGTGGCCGTACCGGGCGGCTCGTCCAGCGGGGACAGCCGGTCCGCGGCCGACGCCAGCATCTCCGGGTCGTTCTCGCACAGGTAGTACATCCGCGCCTGCAACCGCTGCCGCAGCGCGCGGTGCGCGGCCGGCGGACCGCCGGGACCCGCGAGGGCGTCCGCCGCGCCGAGC
>NZ_FLSP01000157.1 GCF_900091315.1 Streptomyces sp. DI166 | reverse complement strand
GCGCCGGTGTCGCCGAGCATGGACCGTTCGGCCAGGTCGTCGGGGAGCACGGCAGCGGCGGCGCCCATGGTGGCCGCGCTCAGCTCCCGCGCGGGACCGCGCCGGAGCACTCCGGGCGCCCCGAGCGCGAGCACCGCGCCCGCGGCCCGCCCCGGCCGTACGTCCACCAGGTTCACGAAGTGCGCGGTACCGGCGACCACCACCCCGGCGAGCAGCCTGTCGACGGGCTTCTCCTTCAGCAGGGCGCCCGCGACCAGCCCGGCGGCGCCGACGCCGAACAACTTCACGGCGCCGCTGGTGACTTCGCCGTGGCGCAGGGCGGACAGATGCGCCCGGAACCCGCGTCGCGGATCCCCGGCGCCCACGATGTCGTCGTACGCCCCGCACGCCCCGGCGGCCAGTACGGCCGCGCCGAGGCCGGGCCGGACCAGGCCCGCGCCCACGGCGGCGGCCAGGGTGCTCGCGGGCCCGGTGTGCAGGTCGACGCTCTTCCCGGCGTGGTTGACGCGCCGCCACCGGTCGGGGGCGCGGTGGCGGAGACCGGTGAGCGCGGTACGGGCGAGGGCGGCGGAGAGGGCGGCTCGGAGGATCATCCGTCCACCCTGCCGCATCACCCCTCGCCGCGTGCCGTTGCCAGCAGTTCCTCCGCGTGCGCGCGGGCCGTCTCGGAGTCCTCCTGGCCCGCGAGCATCCGGGACAGCTCCCGGATCCGCTCCTCGCCCTCCAGCACCTTCACACCGGAGCGGGTGACCGAGCCGTCGTTGGTCTTCTCCACCAGCAACTGCCGGTCGGCGAAGGCCGCGACCTGCGGCAGGTGCGTGACGACGACGACCTGCGCGGTCTTCGCCAGTTTCGCCAGCCGCCGCCCGATCTCGACCGCCGCCTTGCCGCCGACGCCCGCGTCGACCTCGTCGAAGAGATACGTCGGCACCGGGTCCGTGCCCGCGAACACGACCTCCACGGCCAGCATCACGCGGGACAGTTCACCGCCGGAGGCGCCCTTGGCGATCGGCCGCGGCGGCGCCCCGGGGTGCGGCGCCAGCAGCAGCTCGACCTCGTCGACACCGGCAGGACCGTAGGCGACGGTACGCCCGCCGACCTCCACGCCGTCCGGGTCCTCGGTCTGCCGGATGGCGAAGGACACGCGCGCGTGCGGCATCGCCAGCGAGGCCAGTTCGGCGGTGACGGCCGCCGCGAACTTCTCGGCGGCCTCGGTCCGGGCGTCCGTCAGTGCCTGTGCCAGACCGCCCAGTTCGACCCGCAGCGCGTCCCGTTCGGCGGTCAGCTCGTCGAGCCGCTCGTCGTCGCCGTCCAGTTCGGTCAGCCGCGCCGCGCCCTCCTCGGCCCAGCGGAGCACGGCGTCGATGTTCTCGCCGTACTTCCGGGTCAGCGCGGTCAGCGCGGCCCGCCGCTCCTCCACGGCCGCCAGCCGCAGCGGATCGGCGTCCAGGTCGTCGGCGTACCCGGCCAACTCCCCGGCCACATCGCCCAGCAGGATCCCGATCTCCCCGATCCGGTCGGCCAGCGCGGCCAGCGCGGGGTCGTGGGACCGTACGGCGTCCAGGGCCCGCTGGGCGCCCGCGACGAGCGTGGCCGCGTCGATGCCCTCGGGGTCCTCGGGGTTGCCCGCGAGCGCGGCGTGCGCGGCCGTCGCGGCGGACGACAGGGCCTCGGCGTGCCCGAGCCGCTCCGCCTCCTCGGCAAGCTCCACGTCCTCACCGGCACGCGGTTCGACCCCGGCGATCTCGTCCAGGCCGAAGCGCAGCAGGTCGGCCTCCTGGGCCCGCTCACGCGCGCGCGTGGTGATCTCGTCCAGCTCGGCGGAGACCGCCCGCAGCCGGCGGTACGCCTCGGCGTACTTGGCGAGCGGCACCGCGACGGCGTCCCCGGCGTACCGGTCGAGCGCCTGCCGCTGCCGGGACAGCTTCAGCAGCCCCTGCTGGTCGGTCTGCCCGTGCACGGCCACCAGGTCGTCGGCCAGTTCGGCGAGCAGTCCCACCGGCACGCTGCGCCCGCCGAGGTGGGCGCGTGAGCGTCCCTCGGCGGAAACGGTCCGGCTGATCAGCAGCGCCCCGTCGTCCAGTTCGGCCCCGGCCTCCTCGGCCCGTACCGCCGCCGAGCCGTCCGCGGGCACGCTGACCCGGCCCTCGACCACGGCCCTGTCGGCGCCGATCCGCACGAGCGCCGGGTCCGCGCGCCCGCCGAGCAGCAGCCCGAGACTGGTGACCACCATGGTCTTGCCCGCACCCGTCTCACCCGTGACAGCGGTGAACCCGGGCGACAGCTCGACGACCGCGTCGTCGATGACCCCGAGTGACCGTATCCGCATCTCTTCCAGCACGGACACGACCATACGAGGTGGGCCCACCCGGAAGCGAGGCACCCTGTCACCCGGGGGAGTGGACGTACGTCGGGGGCACGGGGAACTGCGCGAGAAACCCCCACAAACCCGCACCCGCCAACGAACCGAACCGCCCCACCCAGTAGGCAGACAGGGACGCGGGGAACTGCGCGACCGGCCCCCACGCACCCGCACCCGCCGGCGCGGCCGAAACCACCCCACCCCGTGGGCTAGTGAGGCGCCCCCCGCCACCCGGAAACCGGCAGCGCGAACTTCGCGACCAACCGGTCCGTGAACGACGCGTGATGCAGCCGCGCCAGCCGCACCGGCACCGCCCCCCGCCGCACCTCGACCCGCGCCCCCGGCGGCAGCTCCACCGTCCGCCGCCCGTCGCACCACAGCACCCCCGGCGGGATGTGCGGCAGCACCTCCACCGCCAGTACCGAGTCCGGCGAGGTGACCAGCGGCTTCGCGAACAGCGCGTGCGCGGAGATCGGCACCATCAGCAGCGCCTCCACCTCCGGCCACACCACGGGCCCGCCGGCCGAGAACGCGTACGCCGTGGACCCGGTCGGCGTGGACAGCACGATGCCGTCGCAGCCGAACCCGGTCACGGGCCGCCCGTCGATCTCCAGCACGACTTCCAGCAGCTTCTCCGCGCCCGCCTTCTGCACGGCGGCCTCGTTCAGCGCCCAGTCGGTGTGCACGATGTCGCCGTTCTGGTGGACGACGACATCCACCGTCATCCGTTCCTCGACCTCGTACGCCTTGGTGACCACCCGGTCGACAACCTTGTCCAGGTCGTCCCGCTCGGCCTCCGCGAGGAACCCGACCCGGCCCAGGTTCACGCCCAGCATCGGCACCCCGGACGCGCGGGCGAACTCCGCGCCGCGCAGCAGGGTCCCGTCACCGCCGAGCACGATCAGCAGCTCGCACCCGTCCAGGCACTGCGGGGTGGCCTCCTTGACCAGCTCCACGCTCTCCGGCAACGGCAGATCGGCGGCCTCCGCCTCCAGCACCCGCACGCCGATGCCGGACCGCAGCAGCCCCTTGACCACCAGCTCGGCGCTGCGGATCGCCGCGGGGCGTCCGGTGTGGGCCAGCAGGAAAACAGTACGCGCTCGGTTCTGTGTCAACGCGGCCCCTCCGCCACTGCACGGTCAACGTCGGCCGGGTCCAGTTCCGGTGCCCCGGACCGCAGCCACAGAAAGTACTCGACATTCCCGGACGGTCCCGGCAGCGGACTCGCCGTGACCCCCCGCACCCCGAGCCCCAGTTCCCAGGCCCGCTGTGCCACCCCCCGTACCGCCTCGGCCCGCAGCTCCGGGCTGCGTACCACTCCCCCGCTGCCCAGCCGCTCCTTGCCCACCTCGAACTGCGGCTTGACCATCATCACCAGATCGGCGTCCGGCTTCACGCACCGCGCCAGGGCGGGCAGCACCAGTCCGAGCGGGATGAAGGACAGATCTCCCACGACAAGATCCACAGGCTCCCCATCGATCGCTTCGAGCGTCAACTCGCGTACGTTCGTACGGTCCTTGACGGTGACGCGTTCATCGCTTTGGAGACTCCAGGCGAGTTGTCCGTAACCCACGTCCACGGCGACCACGTGCGCGGCGCCCGCGCGCAGCAGCACGTCGGTGAATCCGCCGGTGGAGGCGCCCGCGTCCAGGGCCCGCCGACCCTCGACGACGAGCCCCTGCGGGACGAAGACCTTGAGCGCGCCGGCCAGCTTGTGGCCGCCGCGGGAGACGTAGTCGGGGTCGCTGTCGTCGGCGGAGACCACGATCGCGGCGGCGGTCTCCACCTGCGTGGCCGGCTTGGTCGCGACGGTCTTGCCGACGGTGACCCGCCCCGCGGCGATCAGCTGGGTGGCGTGCTCGCGCGAGCGCGCGAGCTTCCGGCGGACCAGCTCGGCGTCGAGACGGCGGCGTGCGACTCCTGCCACGTTCGGTTCAGCTCCTGCTCTGATACGGCGAAGGGGGCGCCGGAGGTCCCGGACGGGCGTCGAGCGCGGTGAGCGCGTCGCGCAGCCCCCGGTGTACATCCTCGTACACCTCGATGTGTCCGTCCGTGGCGAGGTGGTCGGCGTCGGCCAGCCGTTCCAGCTGGGCGTCGACCTCGGCGTTGCCGGTGGGGGTGCGGGGCACGCCCAGCGGGGCCGGGGCGGCCGGGTCGTACTCCGGCTCCACGGCCTCCTGGGAGGTCTCCGGCTGCGGAACTGCGTCGCTCATGCCCAGACGCTACCCCGAAGCGCTGGGGTACCGTCGTTCGCGATGGCCACGATCGAAGAGTGCCGCGCCGCACTGGAGAAGCTCTCGGAGAACATGCAGCACGCCGAGGGGGAGGTCCGCACGGCCACCGCCCTGGACCGCTCGGTCAGCTGCCACCTCACCGACCTCGACGTCACCTTCGCCGGCCGCCTCAGGGACGGCCGCATCGAGGTGCGCGAGACCCTTCAGGGCCCACCGCGCGAGAAGGCGCAGATCCGGCTGGCGATGACGGGGGACGACCTGGTCGCCATGGTCGGCGGCGAGCTGAACTTCGCCAAGGCCTGGGGCGCGGGCCGGGTGAAGCTGCACGCGGGCGTGCGCGACCTCCTCGTCCTCAGGAAGCTGCTCTAACGCGCGGCCGTCCGCGCCTTCCGCGCGGCCGGGACCACCAGCGGCGTGCCCGTCTCCGGGTCCTCGATGATCTGGCAGCGCAACCCGAACACCTCCTCGACCAGCTCGGCCGTGACGATGTCGTTCGGCGCGCCCTCGGCGATCACCCTGCCGCCCTTGAGCGCGATGAGGTGGGTGGCGTACCGCGCCGCGTGGTTGAGGTCGTGCAGGACGGCGACCAGCGTGCGGCCCTGCGTCTCGTGGAGTTCCGCACACAGGTCGAGGACGTCGATCTGGTGCTGGATGTCCAGGTAGGTGGTCGGCTCGTCCAGGAGCAGCAGCGGGGTCTGCTGGGCGAGCGCCATGGCGATCCACACGCGCTGGCGCTGGCCGCCGGACAGCTCGTCGACGTACCGGTCGGCCAGTTCGGCGACCCCGGTCTGCCGCATCGACTCCTGCACGACCCGCTCGTCCTCGGTGGACCACTGGCGCAGGATGCCCTGGTGCGGGTACCGGCCGCGGCCCACCAGGTCGCCGACGGTGATCCCGTCGGGGGCGACGGAGGACTGCGGCAGCAGCCCGAGGGTGCGCGCGACCTTCTTCGCCGGCATCGACTGGATGGCCTGTCCGTCCAGCAGCACCCGGCCCCGGCTCGGCCTCAGCATCCGTGACAGCGCCCGCAGCAGCGTGGACTTGCCGCAGGCGTTCGGCCCGACGATCACCGTGAAGGAGTTGTCGGGGATCTCCACCGACAACTGCTCGGCGATGACCCGCTGGTCATAGGCGAGGGTGACGTTCTCGGCGGACAGGCGGTTCACGGTGCTCCTCTTGGTGTTCTTCTTCGCGGTGCCGCTCATATCCGGCCCGCCCGGCGCTCACTGACCAGCAGCCACAGCAGATAGACGCCGCCGACGACTCCGGTGACCACGCCCACGGGCATCTGGTCGGCGCCGAACAGGCGCTGAGAGCTCCAGTCGGCGACGACCAGCAGGGTCGCGCCCATGCACAGCGACGGCAGCAGATTCGGCCCCGGCGAGCGGGTCAGCCGCCGGGCCAGCTGGGGCGCTGTGAGCGCGACGAAGCTGACGGGACCGGCGGCGGCCGTGGCGGTCGCGGTGAGCAGCACGGCGGAGACCATCAGCAGCGCCCGTACGCGCTCCACGCGCACCCCGAGGGCGCCGGCGACGTCGTCGCCCATCTCCATCATCCGCAGCGCCCGCGCGTTGCCGAGCACCAGCGGCACCAGCACCGCGCACAGCGCGAGCAGCGGCCACACCTGCTCCCAGTCCCGGCCGCTGAGCGAGCCGGTCATCCAGACCACCGAGCGGGCCGCGTCGACGATGTCGGAGACGGTGAGCAGATAGCCGTTGACGGCCGTGAGGATCGCGGACATGCCGATACCGACCAGGACCAGCCGATAGCCGTGCACGCCCTGCTTCCAGGCGAGCAGATAGATCGCCAGACCGGTCACCAGGCCGCCCACCAGCGCGCCGGCCGTGACCTGGTTCGCGCTCCCGGAGAACAGCACGATCACCGTGAGCGCCCCGGCCGTCGCCCCCTGCCCGAGCCCGAGGATGTCCGGGCTGCCCAGCGGATTGCGGGAGACGGCCTGGAACAGCGCACCGCCGAGCCCCAGACAGGCCCCGACCAGCAGGGCGACCAGCACCCGCGGCAGTCGCAGCTCGTTGACGATGAAGTCCTGCCCCGGATCACCGCCCCCGAGCAACGTCCTGACCACGTCACCGGCCGAGATGGGGAAGTCCCCGGTGCCGATCAGCAGCACGCTCGCCCCGAACGCCGCGAGCAGCAGCAGGAGTACGACCACCAGGGCACGGACATCGAGCCGTACCGAGAGCCCTCCCGGGGTGCGCACCGCACGGTTGGTCTTCACAGCTGCGCCGTCCTCCGCCGTCGTACGAGCAGGATGAACACCGGACCGCCGATGATCGCGGTGATGATGCCGACCTGGACCTCCGCGGGCCGTGCCACGATCCGGCCGATGACATCGGCGCCGAGCAGCAGCACGGGCGACAGGACGGCCGAGTACGGCAGGATCCAGCGCAGGTCGGGCCCGGTGAAGGAGCGCACGACGTGCGGCACCATCAGACCCACGAACACGATCGGGCCGCAGGCGGCGGTCGCGGCCCCGCACAGCACGGTGGCGGCGAGCATGGACAGCGCCCGGGTGCGGTTGAGGTGGGCGCCGAGCGCCTTGGCGGTGTCGTCGCCCATGGCCATGGCGTTGAGCGGCCGGGCCAGCGCGAGCGCGAGGAGCATGCCGAGCACCAGGAACGGCAGCACCTGCTTGATGGTCGAGCCGGTCGCCGCGGACAGCGAACCCACGGTCCAGAACCGCATCCGGCCGAGCGCCGCGTCGTCCGAGATCATGACGGCCTGCAGATAGCCGTAGAGGGCGGCGCTGATCGCGGTGCCCGCGAGCGCCAGCCGTACGGGCGTGGCGCCCCGGCTGCCGCCCAGGAACCACACCAGCGCCCCGACCGCGGCCGCGCCGAAGAACGCGAACCAGATGTACCCGGACATCGAGGTGACGCCGAGGAAGGAGATCGCGGTGACGACGGCGGCGGAGGCCCCGGCGTTGATGCCGAGCAGTCCGGGGTCGGCCAGCGGATTGCGGGTCAGCGCCTGGAGGACGGCACCCGCGAGTCCGAGCGCCGCCCCGGCGAGCAGCCCCAGCGCGGTGCGCGAGATCCGGTCGTCCACGACGACGTCGCTGTAGGTCCCGCTGTCCTGGAACAGTCCGTGCCAGACCTGAGCGAGGGAGAGGTCCTTCGCCCCGATCGCGATGCTCGCCAGGGCGACGAGCAGCAGGATCCCGGCGGACGCGAGAAGACCGAAGGAACGTATCGCCCGTCGGGTCGGGGGCGCGGGGACGGACTCCGCGCGCTGTTCTGGGGGACTGTCGACCAACACGCGGTTAGGTTAGCCTACCCTCCCATCACCCCCGTCGGCCGAGGCCTCAAAGCCCCAGCCTGGCCAGCGCCTTCCCCCCGTTGAGCGCACACGCACCCTCACCGGCCGCCGTCCAGGCCGCCGCACACAGCGCCCGCAGCCCGTCCAGCGCCTCTCCGTCACCGTCCAGCTCCAGGCGCTCCGCCCCGGCCGACGCGACCCAGCCACCGCACCGGAACCCGTCGCCCTCCGCCACGACCTCCGGCTGCCCGGTCAGCAACCCCCGCAGATCGGCGTCCACATAGGTGGGCCGGTGCTGCGGCGGCGCCGCCAGCAACTGGGCGCCGTCGGTCACCCCGGTCAGCACCAGCAGCGCGTCGACCCCGCCGTTGAACGCCCCCTCGATGTCCGTGTCCAGCCGGTCCCCGACGACCAACGGCCGCTCCGCACCCGTACGCAGAATCGTCTCCCGGTGCATCGGGGGCAACGGCTTGCCCGCCACCTGCGGCTCGGCACCGGTCGCGATCCGCACCACCTCCACCGCAGCGCCATTGCCCGGCGCGATCCCCCGCCCGCTCGGAATCGTCAGATCGGTGTTGGACGCGAACCACGGCACACCACGCGCCACGGCGTAACTCGCCTCCGCGAACCGGCCCCACGTCAGGTCGGGACCGCCGTACCCCTGCACCACGGCCGCCGGATCGTCGTCCGCCGACTCCACCGGCACCAGCCCCCGCTCGCGCAGCGCCACCCGCAGCCCCTCACCGCCGATGACCAGCACCCGCGACCCCTGCGGCACCTGCTCACTGATCAGCCGTGCCACCGCCTGCGCCGAAGTGATCACATCCCCGGCGCCGGTGGGTATCCCCAGCTCCGTCAGATGCCCGGCCACGGCGTCCGGGGTCCGCAGCGCGTTGTTGGTGACGTACGCCAGATGCATCCCGCCCACCCGGGCGGTCGCCAGCGACTCCACCGCGTGCACGATCGCGTTCCCGCCCGCGTACACCACACCGTCCAGATCGAGCAGCGCCGTGTCGTACGCCTCGCTCAGGGCCCGCTCACTGCCCGCCGGGCTCGTCCTGACGCTCTGGCTCATACATCGCTCCTCGTTCGACGGCTTTCCCCCGATCATCTCGCACCCCACCGGCACACGTACGATGCCGGGATGAACACTGCAGGTCACCCGGAAGCAATGGCGCCCCGGGGCCTCGAACTCACCCCGTTCCGAGGCCTTCGCTACGACCCCGACCGGGTCGGAAGTCTGGCCGCCGTGACGTCCCCGCCCTACGACGTCGTGGTCCGCCCCGACGGCCTGCACCACCTCCAGGACGCCGACCCGCACAACATCGTCCGGCTGATCCTCCCCCAGGCCGACACCCCGAGCGCCCGCAACGAACAGGCCGCCCGGACCCTGCGCCACTGGCGCTCCGAGGGCGTCCTCAGGGCCGACCCCGAACCCGGCCTCTACGTCTACGAACAGACCGACACCGACGGCCTCATCCAGCGCGGAGTGATCGGCGCCCTGCGCCTGTCCGACCCCTCGGACCAGGTGGTGCTGCCCCACGAGGACGTCATGCCGCACGTGGTCGCCGACCGCGCCGACCTGATGCGCGCCACGCGGGCCAACCTCGAACCCCTGCTGCTCACCTACCGGGGCAACGGCACCGCCGCCGACACCTCCGCCGTACTCGAACGCGTCATCGAACAGCCCCCGCTGCTCGCCACCACCACCGAGGACGGCTACCACCACCGCCTCTGGGCGATCACCGCCCCCGAGGACGTGGCCCGCGTCCAGGCCGACCTGACCCACCACCAGGCCCTCATCGCCGACGGCCACCACCGCTGGGCCACCTACCGCCGGCTGCGCGCCGAGCACCCCTCCCCCGGCCCCTGGGACTACGGCCTGGTCCTCCTCGTCGACACGGCCCGCTACCCCCTGCGCGTGCGCGCCATCCACCGTCTCCTGCACAACCTCCCGGTACGCGACGCCGTAGCGGCCCTGAAGGGACACTTCCGCGTGCGGCGCCTGGACCTCCCCCTCTCGGCGGCCCTGGAGCACCTCGCCGAAGCGACCGCCTCCGGCAACGCCTTCCTCCTGGCCGGCGACGGCACCTTCCACCTGGTCGACCGCCCGGACCCGGCCCTCCTGGCCCGCACCGTCCCCGCCGACCGCCCCGAGGCCTGGCGCGCCCTGGACGCGACGGTCCTGCACGCCACGCTCCTCGACCACATCTGGCACATCCCCGAGGACGACCCGGCCCGCATCGCCTACATCCACGACACCGCCGCCACCGTCCGCAAGGCGGAACGCGACGGCGGTACGGCCGTACTGATGCACCCCGTCCGCGAGGAGGTCGTCCGCGACCTGGCCCGCCAGGGCGTCACGATGCCCCGCAAGTCGACGTCCTTCGGCCCCAAGCCGGCGTCCGGCCTGGTCCTGCGCGCACTGGACCTGTGAACGACGAAGGGGCGGAACCCGTCATGGGATCCGCCCCTTCCTCCTTCGGCTACTCCTTCTCGGAGCCCTCGTCGTCCGGCGTCACGGCCTCGTTCTCGTCGAGCGCGTCGACGAACTCCACGCCGTCCAGCTCCGCGAGCCGGTCCGAGGCGTCCGTGCTGCCGTCCTTGTCGGACTCCACGGCCTTCGCGAACCACTCCCGCGCCTCACGCTCCCGCCCGGCCGCCAGCAGCGCGTCCGCGTAGGCGTACCGCAGCCGCGCGGTCCACGGCTGTACGGAGTTGGAGGCCAGCTCGGGGCTCTGCAGCGTCACGATGGCCGCGTCCAGCTGCCCCATGTCACGCCGGGCGCCGGCCGCGACGAGCCGCATCTCCACCTGCCCGGCCTTGTCCAGCTTGTGCACCTCGGCGGCCCCGGCCATGTCCAGCGCCTTCTCCGGCCGCCCGAGCCCACGCTCGCAGTCGGCCATCAGCGGCCACAGGTCCACGGTGCCGGTCATCCGCCGCGCCGCCCGGAACTCCGCGAGCGCCTCGGAGTACTTCTGGTTCGCGTACGCGGCGAAACCGGCGGCCTCCCGTACGGCGGCGACACGGGACGCCAGACGCAGGGCCACCTTGGAGTAGCCGTACGCGCCCTCGGGGTCCTCGTCGATGAGCCGCGCCACCATCACCAGGTTCTTGGCGACATCCTCGGCGAGCGTCTTCGGCAGGCTCTGCAGCTCCTGCCGTACGTCCTTGTCGATCTCCTCGCCCGTGACGTCCTCGGGGATCGGCAGCCGCTTGATCGGCTCGCGGTCCCGGTCCCGGTCCCGGTCGTCACGGCGCTGGAACCCACCGCCACGCCGGTCGTCCCGGCCACGGTAGTCGTCCCGCCCGCGGAAGCCGCCCGGACGCCCACCGCGGTCGTCCCGTCGGAAGCCGCCGCGGTCGCCGTCGCGCCAGTCGTCACGACGGTCATCGCGGCGGTCGTCACGGCGGCCGCCGTAGCCACCACGGTCGCCTCGGTCGCCTCGGTCATCGCGGCGGAAGCCACCACGGTCGCTGTCGCGACGGTCATCCCGCCGGTCGTCA
>NZ_FLSP01000156.1 GCF_900091315.1 Streptomyces sp. DI166 | reverse complement strand
CCAGCACGGTGCCGGAGGGCCGCCAGCCCGCGCCGAGGCTGCCGGGCGCCGTACGGGTGACCCGGCGCCCGAAGACTCCGGTGGCCCGGATCGCCACCTGGTCCTCACCGGCGCGGCCCGCGAGGACGCCCGCGAGGCGGCCCGCGGCACGCCGGTCCACCAGCGGGGGCAGGTCGACGAGCCCGCCCCAGCGGTCGGGGTGCTCCAGCGCGGCGACCCGCCCGAGACCCCAGACGGCGCCCTGCGCGGGGTCGGGCGCGCGGTCGGCACGGTTGACGCGGACAGCGCCGGAGGTCAGGGCCCAGACGGGGGCGGTGAGACCGGTGTCGAGCCAGGCCTGGATGAGTACGGCGGTGGCGGGCACGTGCGCCCTGGCACCGCGGTCCGCCAGGGCGAGGAAGGACAGTACGCCGCTGACCGGGGCGTCCGCCGCGGCCTCGGTGAGGCGGGCGGAGAGATCGGCGCGCTCCGGCAGGGGCGGGCAGGGCACGGTGACCGGCTCGGCGCCGTGGGCGGTGAGGGCGTCCAGGACCGACCGCACGAAGGGGTCGTCCTCGGTCCCGGCAGGCAGGACGGTGAGCCAGCGGCCGGGCAGGGCGCTCGCGGAGACGGCGCCGAGCGGCTTCCAGCCGATGCCGTACAGCCAGTCGTCGACGCGGGACTGCTCCCGCTGCCCGTGCCACCAGTTCTTCAGCGCGGGCAGCAGCCCTTCGAGGGCCGCCTCGGTCACGCCCAGGGAATCAGCGAGGGTGCCGGCGTCGCCCCGCTCCACGGCGGTCCAGAACGCGGAGTCCGCGCGGTCCGCGGAGGCGGTGTCGGGGCGGCCTCCGATCCGGGCGCCCTCCGGCCAGAACCGCTCTCGGGCGAAGGCATAGGTGGGCAGGTCGACGAGGCGTGCACCGGTCGGCCGCAGAACGGCGTCCCAGTCGATCCGCCCGCCGTGCAGGCGCAGTTCGGCAAGAGCGGTGACCAGGCTCGCCGGTTCGGGGCGGTCCTTGCGCAGCAGCGGGGCGAAGAGCGGTTCGTCGCCGTCCACGGTGCCCTGGGCGAGCGCGGTGAGCGTGCCGTCGGGGCCCAGCTCCAGGTACCGGCCGGTGCCCTGCGCGTCGAGGGCGCGTACGGCGTCGGCGAAGCGCACCGGGCGCCGTACGTGCTCCACCCAGTGCTCGGCCGACATCAACTGCTCTGCGGTGGCGGCCTCGCCGGTCAGCGTGGAGACGACGGGAATGCGGGGGCGGTCGTACGTCAGGCTCTCCGCGACGGCACGGAAGTCCGCCAGCATCGGCTCCATCAACGGCGAGTGGAACGCGTGGCTGACCCGCAGGGCGGTGACCCGGCGGTCCTGCGCGCGGAACCGCTCGGCGATCTCCTGCACCGCCTCGGCCGCCCCGGAGACCACCACCGAGCGCGGGCCGTTGACGGCGGCGATGCCCACGGTGTCCGTGAGGTGGGGCAGTACTTCGTTCTCCGTAGCCTCGACGGCGGCCATGGCGCCGCCGACGGGGAGGGCCTGCATCAGCCGACCGCGCGCGGCGACGAGACGGCAGGCATCGGGCAGCGACCACACTCCGGCGACGTGGGCGGCGGCGATCTCGCCGATGGAGTGGCCCGCGAGCACGTCCGGGCGGACGCCCCAGGACTCCAGCAGCCGGAACAGGGCGACTTCGAGGGCGAAGAGGGCGGGCTGGGTGAACTCCGTGCGGTTCAGGACCTCT
The DNA here is from genome assembly GCF_900091315.1 of Streptomyces sp. DI166. Classification (GTDB taxonomy): domain Bacteria; phylum Actinomycetota; class Actinomycetes; order Streptomycetales; family Streptomycetaceae; genus Streptomyces; species Streptomyces fuscus. Next base: position 9,872 of record NZ_FLSP01000156.1, on the reverse strand, counting down.
TCGCCGTCGCCGAAGACGGCCGCCCTGAGGTCGAAGGGCAGTTCCGCGTCGACGGCGTCGAAGGCGTCCGCGAACACCGGGAAGGCCGCGTGGAGTTGTCGACCCATGCCCAGGCGCTGGGAGCCCTGTCCGGCGAACAGGAACGCGGTCCGGCGGCCCGCCCGGCTCTCGGTGCCGGTCAGGAGGGCGGGGTCGGTGGCGCCGACGGCCAGGGCGCGCAGCCCGTGCAGGAGTTGGTCGCGGTCCTCGGCGAGGACGGCGGCGCGGTGCTCCAGCCAGGGGCGTCGGGCGGTGGAGAGGGCGAGGTCGGACAGGCGCAGGGCGGGGTCGCTGTCGACGCGCGCCCACAGGCGCTCCGCCTGGCCGCGCAGGGCCTGCTCGGAGGCGGCGGAGAGGAGGATCGGCGTCACCGGCAACTCGGCGGGTTCCGTGGCCTGTTCCCGCTCGGCCGGTTCCTCGGGTTGCTGTTGCTGGGCCTGCCCCGTGTCGGGAGCCTGTTCGATGATGACGTGGGCGTTGGTGCCGCTGATGCCGAACGAGGACACGCCGGCCCGGCGGGGGCGGCCGTCGGGCTCGGGCCACTCCGCGTTCTCGGTGAGCAGGGCGATGTCGCCGGCGCTCCAGTCGACGAACGGGGACGGCTCTTCGGCGTGCAGGGTGCGCGGGAGCTGCCCGTGCCGCATCGCCATCACCATCTTGATGACCCCGCCGACGCCGGCGGCGGCCTGGGTGTGGCCGACGTTCGACTTCAACGAGCCGAGCCACAGCGGCTGTTCGCGGTCCTGTCCGTAGGTGGCGAGCAGCGCCTGCGCCTCGATGGGGTCGCCGAGCGGGGTGCCGGTGCCGTGGGCCTCCACGGCGTCCACGTCGGCGGGGGTGAGTCCGGCACCGGCGAGGGCCTGGCGGATCACGCGTTCCTGCGCGGGGCCGTTGGGGGCGGTGAGGCCGTTGGAGGCGCCGTCCTGGTTGACGGCGGACCCGGCGACGACGGCGAGGACGCGGTGGCCGTTGCGGCGGGCGTCGGACAGGCGCTCCAGGACCAGCATGCCGATGCCCTCGGACCAGGCGGTGCCGTCGGCCCCGGCGCCGAAGGACTTGCAGCGGCCGTCGGAGGCGAGTCCGCGCTGCTGGCTGAAGTCGACGAAGGTGTCCGGTGTCGACATCACCATGACACCGCCGGTCAGCGCGAGATCGCAGTCCCCCGCGCGCAGTGACTGCGCGGCCAGGTGCAGGGTGACCAGGGAGGACGAGCAGGCCGTGTCGACGGTCATCGCCGGGCCCTCCAGGCCGAAGGTGTAGGCGATGCGGCCGGAGTGGACGCTGGCGGTGTTGCCGGTCAGCAGGTAGCCGTCGGAGTCGTGCTCGCCCTCGCGCAGACACGAGTGGTAGTCCTGCCCCATGACCCCGGCGAACACGCCGGTACGGCTGCCGCGCAGCCCGGTCGGGTCGATCCCGGCCCGTTCGAACACCTCCCAGGACACCTCAAGCAGCAGCCGCTGCTGGGGGTCCATGGCGAGGGCCTCGCGCGGGGAGATCCCGAACAGGGCGGCGTCGAAGGAGGCGGCGTCGTAGAGGAACCCGCCGCGCCGGACGTAGGTCTTGCCGAGGCGGCCCGGCTCGGGGTCGTACAGGGCCTCCAGGTCCCAGCCGCGGTCGGTCGGGAAGTCGCCGATGGCGTCGCCGCCCTCGGTGACCAGCCGCCACAGGTCCTCCGGCGACTCGACGCCGCCGGGGTAGCGGCAGGCCATGCCGACGATGACGATCGGGTCGTCGTCGACGCCCCGCCGGACGGGCAGTGCCTCGCCCCGCGCGCCGGGCGCGTCGTCGGCGAGGGCGGTCAACAGGTGCCGGGCGAGTGCGGCGGGCGAGGGGTGGTCGAAGACCAGGGTGGCGGGCAGCCGCAGCCCGGTCGCGGCGTTGACGCGGTTGCGCAGTTCGACGGAGGTCAGCGAGTCGAACCCGAGCGCCTTGAACGCCTGGCCGGGTGCCACGTCCGCGGCGGACGCGTGCCCGAGGACCTGCGCGACCAGCTCACGGACCGTCTCCAGCAGGTACGGCTCCCGCTCGGCCGCGGGCAGCGCGGCGAGCCGTGCGCGCAGCTCGCCGCCCCCGGTGCCGTGGCCGCCGGTGTGCGCGGCACGCCGTGCGCCCCCGCGGACCAGACCGCGCAACAGCGGTGGCACGTCGTCGAGCTGGCGCAGAGTGCGGTAGTCCAGGTCGACGGGGAGGAGCAGAGCGCCCTGGGGGTGGCGCAGCACGGCGTCCAGTACGGCGAGACCGTGGCCGGGATCGAGCGGGCGGACGCCTCCGCGTGCCATGCGGCGCAGATCGGCCTCGTCCAGTCCGCCCGTCATGCCCGCGCCGGGCGCCCAGGGGCCCCAGGCGAGGGACACGGCGGGCAGTCCACGCCGGGCGCGGCGCAGGGCGATCGCGTCGAGACAGGCGTTGGCGGCGGCGTAGTTGGCCTGTCCTGCTCCGCCGAACACACCGGACACCGACGAGAACAGCACGAACGCGGCCAGGTCCCGGTCGCGGGTGAGCGTGTCGAGGTGCTCGGCGGCGTCGGCCTTGGGGATCAGCACCGTCCGCAGCCGTTCCCCGGTGAGGGAGGCGAGGACGCCGTCGTCGAGGACGCCCGCGGCGTGGATGACGCCGGTGAGGGGGCGGTCGGCGGGAATCGTCGCGAGCAGCGCCTCAAGTGCGGCTCGGTCGGACACGTCACAGGCGGCGACGGTCGCCTCGGCGCCCAGGTCGGCCAGTTCGGCGACGAGTTCGGTGGCGCCGGGCGCGTCGGGGCCGCGGCGGGAGGTGAGGAGCAGGCGCCGTACGCCGTGCTCGGTGGCCAGGTGGCGGGCGACGAGGGCGCCCAGGCCGCCGGTTCCACCGGTGATGAGGACGGTGCCGTCGGAGAGGTGGGTGGGGGGTGCCGTTTCGACGGCCGGCGTGAGGGGCTGGGCGACGAGGCGAGGGGCGAGTGCCGTGCCCTCGCGCAGGGCGAGTTCCGTCTCCTCGGTGGCGGACAGGGCGAGGAGCGCGTCCCGGGAGGCGGGGGTGGCGTCGGTGTCGGCGAGGACGATACGGCCGGGGTTCTCGGTGCGGGCGGCACGCAGCAGGCCCCACAGGGCGGCGAGCGCCGGGTCGGGCTCCTCCCTGTCGTCCACGGCCACCGCGCCTTGGGTGACGACGACGAGCCGGGTCTCGGTGAACTCCGCGGCGGCGAGCCAGTCCTGTACGAAGGCGAGCGCGTCGGCGGCGGTGGCGTGAACCGTCGCGTCTGTAGGGGCCCAGGGCAGGAACACCGTGCTGGGCGCGGGGTCGCCGTCGTGGACGGCGCGGCTCAGTTCGGCGCGGGTGCGGGCGGGGAGCGTGTCCAGGAGGCCGGTGCCGGCGGCGCGGTCCGTGAGGAGGACGGCGGTACCGGGTTCCGGGGTCGGGAGCGGTACCGGGGTCCATGCGACGCGGTAGACGCCGGTGGGCCTTGCGGCGGTCAGGTCCGACGGCACCTCGCGCAGGGCGAGGGAGTCCACGCGGGCGACCGCACCGCCGGCCGGATCGGCGAGTTCGAGGGTGACCGCGTCGGGGCCGGCGGGGGCGATCCGTACGCGCAGGGCGCGCGCGTGGGAGGCGTACAGCGACAGCCCGTTCCAGGCGAAGGGCAGCCGTCCGGCGCCGTCGGTCTCGCCGAGGGGGCCGTACAGCACAGCGTGCAGGGCGGAGTCGAGCAGCGCGGGGTGGAGGGCGCAGCGCCCGGCGAGCGTCTCCTGCTCCTCGGGCAGGGCGACCTCGGCGAACACCTCGTCACCGCGCCGCCACACGGCCCGCAGCCCCTGGAAGACGGGCCCGTACGTCAGCCCGGCCGCCGCCAGCCGCTCGTACGCGTCGTCGACGGGGCGGGGGTCGGCGCCGGTCGGGGGCCACTGGGTGAAGTCGAAGCCGGGAGTGGCGGGCGCGGCCGGACCGGCGTGGTTCGCGGGCTTGGCGGGCCCGGCAGGCACGGCGGGCTCGGTTTCGGGGGCTAGGACGCCCTCGGCGTGCAGGGTCCAGGGGGTGTCGTCGGGTGCCTCGTCCGGACGGGAGTGCACCTCCACCGTGCGCCGTCCCGTCGGGTCGGTGACGCCGACGGTGACCTGGAGCCGGATCGTGCCGTGCTCGGGAATCACCAGCGGCACCAGGATCGTCAGCTCCTCGACCCGGTCGCAGCCGACCTCGGCCCCGGCGCGCAGCGCCAGCTCGGCCCAGCCGGTCCCGGGGAAGACCACCGCGCCGCGCACTGCGTGGTCGCGCAGCCACGGGTGGGAACGGTGCGAGAGCCGCCCGGTGAGCACCGTCCCGCCACCGGCGAGGGCGACGGCGGCGCCGAGCAGCGGATGCCCGGCCGCACCGAGTCCTGCGGCGGCCAGGTCACCGGGGCGCTGCCCGACCGACGGCCAGTAACGCCGCCGCTGGAAGGCGTACGTCGGCAGGTCGACGCGGCGCGCGGCAGTAGGCGTTCCGCCGAACAGGGCCCGCCAGTCGGTGGCGCCGCCGTGTGTGTACAGCGCGGCGACGGCGGAGAGCAGCGTCTCGGGCTCGGGGCGGTCCTTGCGCAGGGCGGGGACGAGTACGGCGGTGCCGGTGTCGTCCGTGTCGTCCATATCCAGGGTGGCCTGGGCGAGGGCGGTGAGGGTGCCGTCGGGGCCGAGCTCCAGGTACCGCGTGACGTTCTGCGCGGCGAGTGCACGCACGGCGTCGGCGTAGCGGACGGTGCGGCGGGCGTGGGTGACCCAGTAGTCGGGGGTCATCAGCTCGGCCGGGTCCGCGAGGGTGCCGGTGACGGTGGAGATCAGTGGGAGTTGCGGCCGCTCGTAGGTCAGGCTCTCGGCGATCTCGCGGAAGTCCGCGAGCATCGGGTCCATCAGCGGCGAGTGGAAGGCGTGGCTGACCCGGAGGGGGGTGACCTTGCGGTCCTGGGCGCGGAAGTGGGCGGCGACGGGCTCGACGGCTTCGGCCGCTCCGGCGATCACGACGGACCGGGGGCCGTTGACGGCGGCGATGTCGACGCCGGTCCCGTCGAGCAGCGGCAACACCTCGTCCTCGGAGGCCTGTACGGCGACCATGGCGCCGCCCGCCGGGAGGGCCTGCATCAGTCGGCCTCGGGCGGTGACCAGCTTGCAGGCGTCGTGCAGGGACCACATTCCGGCGACGTGGGCGGCGGCGATCTCACCGATGGAGTGCCCCGCGAGCACGTCCGGGCGGACGCCCCAGGACTCCAGCAGCCGGAACAGGGCCACTTCGAGGGCGAAGAGGGCGGGCTGGGTGAACTCCGTGCGGTTCAGGACCTCTTCGTCGTCTCCGAAGACGACCGCCTTCAGATCGAAGGGCAGTTCCGCGTCGACGGCGTCGAAGGCGTCCGCGAACACCGGGAAGGTCGCGTGGAGCTGTCGGCCCATGCCCAGGCGCTGGGAGCCCTGGCCCGCGAAGAGCAAAGCGGTCGTGCCGGTTCGGGGGGCGGTGCCTCGGATGAGATTTGGGGCCGCTGTCCTGTCTTCTGCGAGTGCGGTGAGGCCGGTGAGGAGTTCGTCGCGGCTGGCGGCGAGGACTACCGCGCGGTGCTCCAGGGCTGTGCGTGTGGTTACGGACGCCCAGCCGATGTCGGCCAGTCGGGCATCTTGCGCGGCCGGACTCCGGAGCAGGCTCAGGAGGCGCTCCGCCTGGGCGCGTACGGCCGGGGCGGCGGCGCCCGAGAGCACTACGGGGACGATGGCCGGGGTCTCGGTGGGCTCGGTGTGTGCCGGGGCTTCGGGGGCTTCGGGGGCTTCGGGGGCTTCTTCGAGGATGACGTGAGCGTTGGTGCCGCTGATACCGAACGACGAGACTCCGGCCCGGCGCGGGCGGTCCTCGGTCCGGGCCCACTCCTGCTCCTGGGTGAGGAGGGTGATGTCACCGGCCGTCCAGTCCACGTGGGACGACGGTTCGTCGACGTGCAGGGTGCGTGGGAGGACGCCGTGGTGCATCGCCATGACCATCTTGATGACGCCGCCGACGCCGGCGGCGGCCTGGGCGTGGCCGATGTTCGACTTCAACGAGCCGAGGTAGAGGGGGTGTTGGCGGGCCTGGCCGTAGGTGGCGAGGAGGGCCTGGGCCTCGATGGGGTCGCCGAGGGGGGTGCCGGTGCCATGGGCCTCGACCACGTCCACGTCGGCGGGCTTGAGACCGGCGCCCGCGAGGGCCTGGCGGATGACACGCTGCTGGGACGGACCGTTCGGGGCCGTAAGACCGTTGGAGGCACCGTCCTGGTTCACCGCCGAACCGGCGATGACCGCCAGCACACGGTGCCCGTTGCGACGGGCGTCCGACAGCCGCTCGACCAGCAGCAGACCCACTCCCTCGGACCACGCGGTGCCGTCAGCCGAGTCGGAGAACGCCTTGCAACGGCCGTCCGTGGCCAGGCCCCGCTGGCGCGAGAACTCCACGAACATCTCCGGACCCGCCATCACGGTGACGCCACCGGCCAGGGCGAGGTCGCATTCGTTGGAGCGCAGCGCCTGGGCGGCGAGGTGCAGGGCGACGAGCGAGGACGAACAGGCCGTGTCGACAGTGACCGCAGGGCCCTCGAAGCCGAAGGTGTAGGCGATGCGTCCGGAGGCGACGCTGCCGGTGGAGCCGGTCAGCAGGTAGCCGTCCGAGTCGTGCTCTCCGGCCCGCATGAAGGAGCCGTAGTCCTGGGTGATAGCGCCGGCGAATACGCCGGTGCGGGAGCCGCGCAGCGACGCGGGGTCGATCCCGGCCCGCTCGAACACCTCCCACGAGGTCTCCAGCAGCAACCGCTGCTGCGGGTCCATGGCGAGGGCCTCACGCGGCGAGATACCGAACAGCGTGGCGTCGAACTCGGCGGCGTCGTAGAGGAAACCACCCTGGCGGACGTACGTGTGCCCGGTCCGGCCCGGCTCGGGGTCGAACAGGCCGTCCAGGTCCCAGCCTCGGTCGGTCGGGAAGGTGCCGATGGCATCGCCGCCCTCACTGACCAGCCGCCACAGGTCCTCGGGTGAGCCGACCCCACCGGGGAAGCGGCAAGCCATGCCCACGATGACGATCGGGTCGTCACTGGTGCCGAGTGCTGCGGGCAGCGGGGTGGCGGAGGACACCGTGTCGTCCTGGCCCTCGGAGAGCTGCGCGAGCAGGTGTCGGGCGAGGACGGCCGGTGTCGGGTGGTCGAAGACCAGGGTGGCGGACAGTCGCATACCGGTCGCGGCGTTGACGCGGTTGCGCAGTTCGACCGACGTGAGGGAGTCGAAGCCGAGGGCCTTGAAGGGCTGTTCGGCGTCGACGTCGGCGGCGGACCCGTGTCCCAGGACCGAGGCGACCTGGCCGCACACGAGGTCCCGCAGGAACTTCTCGCGCTCGGCCGGGGGCAGCCCGGCAACCCGCTTGCTCAGGTCTGCGCTTCCTCCGGGACCGGCCTGCGCCTCCACAGCCCGGCGCGCGGGTGCGCGGACCAGGCCGCGCAGGAGTGCGGGGACGTCCTGCCCGCGCTTGCGCAGCGCTGCGACCTCCAGGTCGACCGGGAGGACGGCGGCGCGTTCGAGACCCGCCCCGGAGGCCAGGGCAGTGTCGAACAGCGCGAGAGCCTCGGCCGGGTCCAGGGGCCGCATGCCCTCTCGCGCCATGCGGCGCAGGTCGGCCTCGGAGAGTTCGGCTGTCATTCCGGCGCCGGGTGCCCAGGGGCCCCAGGCGAGGGAGGTGGCGGGGAGACCAGCCGTGCGGCGGGCGCTGGCGAAGGCGTCGAGGAAGGCGTTGGCTGCGGCGTAGTTGGCCTGGCCCGCGCTGCCGAAGGTGGCGGCAACGGAGGAGAAGACGACGAAGGCGGACAGGTCCGCGTCGCGGGTCAGTTCGTGCAGGTGCGTGACGGCGTCGACCTTCGGCCGCAGGACGCGGGCGAGCCGGTCGGGGGCCAGCGCGGAGATCACGCCGTCGTCCAGGATGCCCGCCGTGTGGATCACGGCCGTGAGCCGGTGACCGGCCAGGGTGGCGGCCAGGTCGTCGCGGTCGGCCACGTCGACGGCGGCCACCTGTACCTGAGCGCCCAACTCTGTGAGCTGCTTTACGAGTTCGGTCGCGCCCGGCGCCTCGGGGCCGCGGCGGCTGGCCAGCAGCAGGTGCCGTACACCGTGCTCGGTGACCAGGTGCCGGGCGACGAGTGCGCCCAGGCCGCCCGTGCCACCGGTGACCAGGACCGTGCCCTCCGGGTCCAGCGGCGCCGGAACCGTCAGGACCACCTTGCCGATGTGACGGGCCTGCGACAGGTACCGGAAGGCGTCCGGAGCCCGACGCACGTCCCAGCATGTCACCGGCAGCGGCTCCAACGCTCCCGCCTCGAACAACGACACCAGCTCGGCGAGCATCTGCCCGATCCGGTCCGGCCCGGCGTCCCACAGGTCGAAGGCACGGTAGAGCACACCGCCGGGGACCGACTCCGGGTCACGGATGTCGGTCTTGCCCATCTCCAGGAAGCGCCCACCCCGGGGCAGCAGCCGCAGCGAGGCGTCCACGAACTCACCGGCCAGCGAGTCCAGAACCACATCCATACCGGCGCCATCGGTCACGGCCAGGAACGCCGCCTCGAAGTCCGTGTCACGCGACGAAGCGATGTGCCGGTCGTCCAGACCCGCCGCCCGCAGAGCATCCCACTTACCAACGCTCGCCGTACCGAACACCTCGGCACCGAAGTGCCGGGCAAGCCGGGTAGCAGCCATACCCACACCACCAGCGGCGGCATGCACCAACACCCGCTCACCCGCACGCAGTTCACCGAGGTCCCTGAGCGCGTAGTACGCCGTCAGGAACACAATCGGCACCGACGCCGCCTGCGCGAACGACCACCCTCCCGGAACACGCGCAATCGTGCGCGCGTCTGCGACAGCCATGGGTCCGAAAGCACCGGAGAACATGCCGAACACCCGGTCACCCACGGCCAGCCCACTCACACCCGGGCCCACCTCGGTAACCACACCCGCGCCCTCAAGACCGAAGTCCCTCGCATCCCCCGGATACATACCGAGCGCGTTCAGCACATCCCGGAAGTTCACCCCCGCCGCACGCACCGCAACACGGACCTGACCCTCACCCAGTTCCATCCGCTCGACCGGCGTGAGCGCGAGCCCATCCAGCGTGCCCTTCTTCGCAATATCCAGCCGCCACGCTGACCCAGGGGCTGTGAGGATGCCAGTGGAGGCGCGGCCCAAGCGGGGGGCGTACACGACTCCCTCACGGATCGCCAACTCCGGTTCGCCGGAGCCCAGGGCACTTGTCACGGCCGACCAGGACTCGGCGACGTCGTCGATGTCCAGCAGGGCGAACCGCCCGGGTGCCTCGGCACGGGCAGCGCGCACCAGACCCCACACGGCGGCCAGAGCCGGGTCGGGTTCGTTGTGGCCGCCAGGTGCGACGGCGCCGTGGGTCACTACGACCAGCCGGGCGCTGTCGAAGCGCTCGTCTGCCAGCCACTGGCGTACGAGGTCCAGGACGTGCGCGGTGAGGGCGTGGGTGGCCTCAGGGAGGTCGCCGGACGGGCGGTCGACGCGGACGAGGACGTCACCGGTGACGGTCTCGCCGGGCGCCGGGAGTCCGGTGCGGGGCCGGTCCGGCGGTGCGGTGGTGCTCTGCTCGGCGGGGACCTTCGCCCAGTCGACCTGGAAGAGGTTCTGGCGGTTCGGATCCGCTCCCGTGAGAGCGCCCTCCCGAAGGGTCAGCGCTTCAACAGTGGCGACCAACTCGCCCGCGGTGTCGGCCAGTTCGAGGGACACCGTGTCGGTACCGACCGGGGTCATCCGTACGCGCAGCTCACGCGCCCCGGACGCCCACAGGGACACCCCGGACCAGGCGAACGGCAGCCT
>NZ_FLSP01000155.1 GCF_900091315.1 Streptomyces sp. DI166 | reverse complement strand
CGTCTAGAACATAGGTGCGTGACGCAAATGCTGCGCGGATAAGACCCGCGTAAACTATCGGCCTCCACTGACAACTCTGTAGGCCCGTAGGGCTCTGTGGCATTGATGTGACACTTACTGGCGGGCAAAACGCCCCATAGTCGTAGCTACTGCTGCGTAGATCACGGCGGTTGTTACGACCAGGGGAACCGACCGGCCGTCAGGCGGCAGCATCAGAGCGGCCACTGCGGCGGCGCCGACGAACGCCACGTTGAACAGCACGTCGTACACCGAGAAGATCCGGCCACGGAAGTCATCGTCGACCGAGGCCTGCACGATGGTGTCCGTGGAGATCTTGGCGCCCTGGGTGGTCAGGCCCAGGACGAACGCTCCCGCGAGCAAGGGAGCGGTGGCGAAGGGCAGACCGAGTGCGGGGGTCAGGATCGCCGCCGCTCCCGCGCAGACCGTGATCCAGCCACCCGGCCCCAACCGCCCTGCCGCCCATGGGGTCATGACGGCAGCCGAGAAGAAGCCGGCACCGGAGACGGCCAGCGCCAGCCCCAGCAGAGCGAGTCCCTCGTCGGTGGTCGACGTCAGGGCGTACCGGCACAGCATCAGCAGCATGACCAGCATGGCGCCGTAGCAGAAGCGCATGAGCGACATCGCCGTGAGCGCCATCGCGGCATCTCTGCGCGGCGGCGCGGCAAGGTGCCGTACGCCTGCCACCAGATCGCGCACGGTGCCGGTGAGCGCGGTGGCCAGCCGGGGATTCACCAACGCGCGGTCCGGCCCCAGCAGTTCCTTCGCGATGCGCAGCGACGCCAGGGCCGCACCCCCATACAGGGCGGCGCCCACGACCACCACGGCGGCATCGGAGTCGGCGATGACCAGGCGTACGACGAAGGCGAGTCCGCCGCCTGCGGTCGCGGCGAGCGTTCCCGCGGTCGGGGCCAGGGAGTTCGCGACGACCAGCCGTTCGGCATCGACCACGCGCGGCAGGGCGGCGGACAGTCCGGCGAGGACGAAACGGTTGACGGCGGTGACGCACAGGGCGGAGACGTAGAACAGCCAGTCAGGGGTGGGGCTGAGGATCAGTACGGCCGTCGCGCAGGCGAGCAGGGCGCGCAGCAGACTGCCGTACAGGAAGACCTGACGGCGCTCCCAGCGGTCCAGCAGGACTCCGGCGAACGGGCCGACGAGGGAGTACGGCAGGAGCAGGACCGCCATCGCGGAGGCGATCGCGGCGGCCGAGGTCTGTTTCTCGGGGGAGAAGACGACGTACGTGGCGAGCGCGACCTGGTAGACACCGTCGGCGCCCTGGGAGAGGAGCCGAAGTACGAGCAGACGCCTGAAGTTGACGAAGCGCAGCAGCACGCGCAGGTCGCGGGCGACGGACATGGGGCCCAGCCTCACATACGGGAAGGTCCCCGGGCCGTATGACCCGGGGACCCTTCTCGGCTCTGGCAGGAGCAGAACTAGCCGAGGCGCGTCAGCGCTCGACCTCACCCTTGATGAACTTCTCGACGTTCTCGCGGGCCTCGTCGTCGAAGTACTGGACCGGCGGGGACTTCATGAAGTAGCTGGACGCGGAGAGGATCGGACCACCGATGCCGCGGTCCTTGGCGATCTTCGCGGCGCGCAGGGCGTCGATGATGACGCCGGCGGAGTTCGGGGAGTCCCAGACCTCCAGCTTGTACTCCAGGTTCAGCGGGACGTCACCGAACGCGCGGCCCTCAAGGCGGACGTAGGCCCACTTGCGGTCGTCGAGCCAGGCCACGTAGTCGGACGGGCCGATGTGGACGTTCTTCTCGCCGAGCTCACGGTCGGGGATCTGCGAGGTGACGGCCTGCGTCTTGGAGATCTTCTTGGACTCCAGGCGCTCACGCTCAAGCATGTTCTTGAAGTCCATGTTGCCGCCGACGTTCAGCTGCATCGTGCGGTCCAGGATGACGCCCCGGTCCTCGAACAGCTTCGCCATGACGCGGTGCGTGATGGTGGCGCCGACCTGCGACTTGATGTCGTCACCGACGATCGGCACGCCCGCCTCGGTGAACTTGTCCGCCCACTCCTTGGTGCCGGCGATGAAGACCGGAAGGGCGTTAACGAAGGCGACCTTGGCGTCGATGGCGCACTGGGCGTAGTACTTCGCCGCGTCCTCGGAACCCACGGGCAGGTAGCAGACGAGCACGTCGACCTGCTTGTCCTTCAGGACCTGGACCACGTCGACCGGGGCCTCGGCGGACTCCTCGATGGTCTCGCGGTAGTACTTGCCGAGACCGTCGAGGGTGTGGCCGCGCTGGACGGTGACGCCCGTGGAGGGCACGTCGCAGATCTTGATGGTGTTGTTCTCGGAGGCGCCGATGGCGTCCGCGAGGTCGAGTCCGACCTTCTTCGCGTCCACGTCGAACGCGGCGACGAACTCCACGTCACGGACGTGGTACTCGCCGAACTGCACGTGCATCAGGCCCGGGACCTTGGACGCCGGGTCGGCGTCCTTGTAGTACTCGACGCCCTGCACCAGCGACGCGGCGCAGTTGCCCACGCCAACGATGGCTACGCGAACCGAACCCATTCCGGTTGCTCCCTGTGTGTACGAGTGAGGCCCAGGTGGGCTCTCACGTGGCGGTGTCGTCGGGCGTATCCGTTCCGGGTTCGTCCCCGGGACGGGGCAGGCCGCCCGTCGCTCCAGTTGTGGTGTCCTGCTGAGCGGCCCCCCCGGGGGTGGACCCCTTGAGGTCCCTCCCGGCCCGCTCACTCTCGATGAGCTCGTTCAGCCAGCGCACTTCGCGCTCCACGGACTCCATCCCGTGGCGCTGGAGCTCAAGTGTGTAGTCGTCGAGGCGCTCCCTGGTGCGTGCCAGTGAGGCGCGCATCTTCTCCAGCCGCTCCTCCAAGCGGCTGCGGCGGCCCTCCAGCACGCGCATGCGGACATCGCGCGAGGTCTGCCCGAAGAAGGCGAACCGGGCGGCGAAGTGCTCGTCCTCATACACGTCGGGACCGGTCTGCGAGAGCAGCTCCTCGAAGTGCTCCTTACCTTCCGCCGTCAACCGGTAGACGATCTTGGCACGGCGGCCGGCGAGGGACGCTGCGAGGGCGTCCTCAGGTGCGTTCCCCGGCTCTTCGATCAACCAGCCGTTGGCGACCAGCGTCTTGAGGCAGGGATAGAGCGTGCCGTAGCTGAACGCCCGGAACACACCCAGTGATGTATTGAGTCGTTTGCGCAGCTCGTAGCCGTGCATTGGAGACTCGCGGAGCAGACCGAGGACGGCGAACTCAAGGATCCCGGAACGTCGGCTCATCCCCTCGCCTCCTCGCCTTATCTCGCGCTGATGTATCGACTCGATACATCACGACGATAGAACGGCCTTCCGTGTGCGACAAGAGGGAGGATCGTGAACGGGATCACATCACTGATTCACGGGATGCGAGTTGCCTGATTTGGGGTGAACTTCAGGACTCGGCGGGTTTTGACGGTGCGTAGTCTGTGCGCCATGCAATCCACCGGGAACCAAGTGACGTGTGGGGGCGTCGTCGTCCCCGGTGCAGTACGGGTGAATGCGGAACGGTCCGCATCCGTACTTCGGGGGGACCGGAAACCTGCCGCCGTTTCCAGGCGCGTCACACGGATGCGCCTGCCCGAGGAGTAGTCGTTCGATGAGCGAGCACCGTCGCAAACCGCCGCAGCCGCAGGGAGGCGGACGTGCCGCTGCCCGACGCGGCCAGTCCGGCGCGTCCTCCGGCCGCAGAGCGGCTCCGCGCGGGTCCCTGTCCGACTCGTACGGGACCGGCTCCCACGCGTCGGAGTCGTACGGCCAGGGAGGGCGCGCCGAAGCCCGGCGCGCCACCCAGCGGAACGGAGGCGGCCGCCGCAGAGCGCCCGAGCCGGGCCGGGGCCGTGGCCCGAGCGGTCCCGGCCGGGGCCGCGGACGGGCCGCCGTGTCCGCCAAGAAGCGGTTCATTGACTATCCGCGCGCGGGACGGGAGGGCCCGTCGCGCTGGGTGCCGTCGTGGAAGCTGGTGTCCGGCCTCTTCCTCAGCTTCATGGGCAGCCTGGTGGCCATCGCGGGCATCGCCTACGCGATGGTCGGCGTCCCGAACGTCGCGGACACCGCGGAGGCGCAGAACAACGTCTTCTACTGGTCCGACGGCTCCGTGATGGTCGCCACGGGTGGCGAGATCAACCGCCAGATCGTGAACCTGGACCAGATCCCGGAGGACATGCGCAACGCGGTGATCTCCCAGGAGAACAAGACGTTCTACGAGGACAGCGGCATCGACCCCAAGGGCATCGCGCGCGCCGTGTTCAACATGGCGCGCGGCGGCCAGACCCAGGGCGGTTCGACCATCACCCAGCAGTTCGTCAAGAACGCGATGCTGGAGGACCAGTCGCAGACCCTCACCCGCAAGTTCCAGGAGATCTTCGTCTCGGTCAAGGTGGGCGCCAAGTTCTCCAAGGACCAGATCATGGCGGGGTACCTGAACTCCGCCTACTACGGCCGCGGTGCCTACGGCATCCAGGCCGCCTCGCGGGCCTACTTCAACAAGGACGCGATCGACCTCGACACCGGGCAGTGCGCCTTCCTCGCCGCGATGCTCAAGGGCGCCACCTACTACGACCCGGCGGGCGCGAGGTCCATCGACGAGACGGCGACCCCCGAGGCCAACACCCGGCGGGCCAAGATCCAGATGCAGGACACGCTGGACAAGATGGTGGAGTACGGCCACCTCAGCGCAGAGAAGCGGAACAAGTACCGGGACCTGCCCAAGACCCAGAACCCCCGCTCCAACACCGCCCTGGGCGGTCAGGTCGGTTACCTCGTCGACCTCGCCAAGGCGTACGTCATCAACAACACGAACATCTCCGCCGAGGATCTCCAGCAGGGCGGCTACTCGATCTACACGACCTTCGACAAGAAGAAGGTCAAGGCGCTCGAAGCCGCCGTGAAGAAGGTCGAGAAGGCGAACATCGATCCCAAGAAGCGCCCGGACACGGACACCCACGTCCAGTTCGGCGGGGCTTCGGTGGACCCGGCGACGGGTGCCATCAAGGCGATCTACGGTGGCTCGGACGCGACCAAGCACTTCACCAACAACGCCGATGTCACCGGCGCCCAGGTCGGTTCGACGTTCAAGCCGTTCGTGCTCGCGGCCGCCATGAAGTGGGGCGTCCGGGATCCCGACAGCGAGCCGACGCAGGCACAGGACGAGCGGACCAAGGTGTCGCCGAAGAGCCTGTACAGCGGCAAGCACAACCTCAAGATCTTGAACTACGACAAGACCGTCTGGCAGGACGACAAGGGCAAGGAGTGGCTCCAGGCCAACGACGGCAACCAGTCGCTCGGAGACCCGCCGAAGTACATGGTCGACCTGCGCACCGCGATGCAGTTCTCGGCGAACTCCGCCTTCGTGCAGCTCGGCATGGATGTCGGCCTGGACAAGGTGAAGGAGGCTGCCGTCGACGCGGGCCTGCTGGAGAGCAGCCTGACCGGCACCACCTTCCCGTCCTTCTCGATCGGTATCTCCGAGCCCAGCGCGATCCGGATGGCGGGCTCCTACGCCACCTTCGCCGCGAGCGGCAAGCAGCGTGAGCCGTACTCCGTCAAGGAGGTCAAGAGCAAGGACGGCACGGTCTACACCCACGAGGTGGAGACGGAGCAGGCGTTCACCGCGCAGGTGGCCGACAACGTCACGGACGTGCTGAAGACCGTGGTCGAGAAGGGTACGGGTACCAACGCCCAGCTGACCGGACGTGAGGTGGCCGGCAAGACCGGTACGACCGACGGCAACAAGTCGGCCTGGTTCGTCGGGTACACCCCGCAGCTGTCGACCGCGATCAGCATGTTCCGGTACCCGGACGACGAGAAGGTCAAGAACCGCAAGTTCCTTGAGATGTACGGCACGGGTGACCAGGAGTCGATCCACGGCGCCTCGTTCCCGGCCGAGATCTGGCACGACTACATGGAGAAGGCGCTCAAGGGACAGCCGGCGAAGGCCTTCCCGGAGCCCGAGCCCATCGGCGAGGTCATCAACGAGGAGCCGTCCCCGACGCCGACTCCCACGGAGACCGAGACCGAGGAGCCGACCCCGACGCCGACTCCCACGCCCAGCAGGACGCCCGGCAACCCGAAGCCCACGCAGTCCCAGCCGGAGTGCGGATTCTTCGGCTGCGACGACGACGAGACCGTCGGCGGCAACGACAACGGTGGTACGGACGGAGGCGTGACCTCCTCGCCGACGGCCACAGCCACCGATGGCGATGACAGCGGCGGCAACGGCAACGGAAACGGCAACGGAGGGTTCTTCGGAGGCGGAGGAGGCGACTTCTCCGACTAGCCGGGGCGTTTCACGTGAAACACGGGCCGCCGCACCTGCCGGGTGCGGCGGCCCTCGGCGTGTTCCCAGACTTGTACGGCAGGATGTGCCCCATGCCCAGTGCAGAGACGACGCAATCGAGCGTGCACGAGCCGGACCCCGTGCGTCCGACCAAGGACGACGAGGTGGCACGCAGCGGCAGTGAGCTGATCGGCGGTCCGCTCGGACGGTTTGCCCTGGTGGGAACGTCGTGGTGGACGCCGGTACGGATCATCGTGCTCGTGGCGATCGGCATGTTCGCGCTCGGCCTGGTCCAGAAGGCCCCCTGCTACAACGGGGGCTGGTTCTACGGTGCCGGCTCGCAGTACACGCACGCCTGCTACTCCGACATCCCGCACCTGTATCAGGGGCGCGGCTTCGCCGACGATCTCGTGCCGTACTTCGACCGGCTCCCCGGCGACATGGAGTACCTGGAGTACCCGGTGCTCACCGGTGTCTTCATGGAGGTCGCCTCCTGGCTCACCCCGGACGGCGGCAGCGCCCAGAGTCAGGGACAGTGGTACTGGTTCGTGAACGCGGGGATGCTGATGGTCTGCGCGGCCGTCATCGCCGTCTGTGTGACCCGCACGCACGCCCGGCGCCCCTGGGACGGACTGCTGGTCGCGCTGGCACCGGCGTTCGCCCTGACCGCCACCATCAACTGGGACCTGCTGGCGGTCGCTCTGACGGCCGCCGCGATGCTGATGTGGTCCCGGGGCCGCCCCCTGGCCTTCGGTGTCCTCCTGGGGCTCGCCACGGCCGCCAAGCTCTACCCCGTCGTGCTGCTGGGCGCCCTGCTCGTGCTGTGCTGGCGGGCGGGCAAGTGGCGGGACTTCGGCAGGGCCCTGGGCGGTACGGCGGCCGCCTGGGTGGTCGTGAACGGCCCGGTGATGGTGCCCGCCTTCGACGGCTGGTCGAAGTTCTACCGGTTCAGCAAGGAACGGGGCGTGGACTTCGGTTCCTTCTGGCTGATCATGGCGCAGAACTCCAGTGACCCGCTCAGCACCGACACGGTCAACACCCTGGGCACGCTGCTGATGCTGCTGTGCTGCGTCGGTGTCGCCGCGCTCACGCTGACCGCTCCGCGCCGGCCGCGCTTCGCCCAGCTCGCGTTCCTGCTCGTCGCGGCGTTCATCCTCACCAACAAGGTCTACTCGCCGCAGTACGTGCTCTGGCTGATCCCGCTGGCGGCGCTGGCCCGGCCCAAGTGGCGCGACTTCCTGATCTGGCAGGCGTGCGAGGTGATGTACTTCCTCGGTATCTGGATGTACCTCGCGTACACGACCAGCGGGGACGCCCACAAGGGGCTGCCGACCGACGGCTACCACTGGGCGATCGGTGTGCATCTGCTCGGCACGCTCTACCTGTGCGCCATGGTCGTCCGCGACATCCTCCTGCCCGAGCGCGACCCGGTGCGCAAGGCGGGCGACGACGATCCCTCGGGCGGTGTGCTCGACCAGGCGCCGGACGTCTTCGTGCTCGGCGCCGGGGCGTATCCGCCCAGGGACGCGGTCCCCTTCGAGAGCCCGCAGGTGGAGTGGGGTGCCCCGGGAGCGGACGGGCGTTCGCTCTGAGCGAACGGCTCCCCGGAGCCACGCAAACGGAAAGGCCGTGCGCGGGAAAACCCGTGCACGGCCTTTGTGTTGCCCAGGGGCAGTCGGGTCAGTGGTCGACTGTGTTGCCCGGGCGCAGTCGGCCCAGTGGTCGACTGTGTTGCCCGGGCGCAGTCGGCTCAGCGGTCGACGAGACGGTCGAACTGCGTGGTGGTGTGGCGCAGATGGGCCACCAGCTCGTCCCCGACCTTCGGTTCCGGCGCGTCGGACGGGACGAACAGGATCGAGACCTGCATGTGCGGCGGCTCCGCGAACCAGCGCTGCTTGCCGCCCCAGACGAACGGAGAAAGGTTCCGGTTGACGGTGGCGAGACCGGCGCGGGCGACGCCCTTGGCGCGCGGCATGACGCCGTGCAGGGCCTTCGGGGCCTCCAGACCCACACCGTGCGACGTTCCGCCCGCAACGACGACCAGGAAGCCGTCCGAGGCCGCCTTCTGCTGCCGGTAGCCGAACCGGTCGCCCTTGGCGACGCGCGTGACGTCCAGGACGGCGCCGCGGTACTCGGTGGCCTCGTGGTCGCCCAGCCACAGCCGGGTGCCGATCCGGGCGCGGAACCGGGTCTGTGGGAACTGCTGCTGCAGACGGGCGAGTTCCTCGGCCTTGAGGTGGCTGACGAACATGGTGTGCAGCGGCAGCCGGGCCGCGCGCAGCCGGTCCATCCAGCCGATGACCTCCTCGACGGCGTCCGAGCCGTCGGTGCGGTCCAGCGGCAGGTGGATGGCGAAGCCCTCCAGGCGGACGTTCTCTATGGCGGCGTGCAGCTGCGGCAGGTCCTGCTCGCTCACGCCGTGCCGCTTCATCGAGGACATCACCTCGATGACCACCCGGGCACCCACGAGGCCGTACACGCCGTCGACCGAGGACACCGAGCGGATGACCCGGTCGGGCAGCGGCACCGGCTCCTCACCGCGCCGGTACGGCGTCAGTACCAGCAGGTCGCCGCTGAACCAGTCCTTGATGCGCGCGGCCTCGTACGTGGTGCCCACGGCGAGGATGTCCGAGCCGAGGCGGGTGGCCTCCTCCGCCAGCCGCTCGTGCCCGAAGCCGTAGCCGTTGCCCTTGCAGACCGGGACCAGGCCCGGGAACTGCTCCTGCACGTGCTTGTGGTGCGCCCGCCAGCGCGCGGTGTCGACGTAGAGCGTGAGCGCCATGGCCGGACCTGGAACCTTTCTGGTGGCTGCGGTGTATCAGAGGTATGGAAGCTATCGAAGCAAATGCCCGGGGCTCAGCGGCGCGACATGTAGATGTCGAGCGCCTTGTGGAGCAGCTTGTTCAGCGGGAAGTCCCACTCGCCGAGGTACTCGGCGGCCTGGCCGCCGGTGCCCACCTTGAACTGGATCAGACCGAAGAGGTGGTCGGACTCGTCCAGCGAGTCGGAGATGCCGCGCAGGTCGTAGACGGTCGCGCCGAGCGCGTAGGCGTCGCGCAGCATCCGCCACTGCATCGCGTTCGAGGGCCGGACCTCGCGGCCGATGTTGTCGGAGGCGCCGTAGGAGTACCAGACGTGTCCGCCGACGATCAGCATCGTCGCCGCCGACAGGTTCACCCCGTTGTGCCGGGCGAAGTACAGCCGCATGCGGTTGGGGTCCTCGGTGTTGAGGGCCGTCCACATGCGCTGGAAGTAGGCCAGCGGGCGGGGCCGGAAGTGGTCGCGCACGGCCGTGATCTCGTACAGCCGCTGCCACTCCTCCAAGTCGTGGTAGCCGCCCTGGACGACCTCGACCCCGGCCTTCTCGGCCTTCTTGATGTTGCGGCGCCACAGCTGGTTGAAGTTCTTGTGGACCTCTTCCAGCGAGCGGTTGGCGAGCGGCACCTGGAAGACATAGCGGGGCTGGACGTCGCCGAAGCCGGCGCCGCCGTCCTCACCCTGCTGCCAGCCCATACGACGGAGCTTGTCGGCGACCTCGAAGGCGCGAGGCTCGATGAAGTCGGCCTCGATGTCGCGCAGCCGCTTCACATCGGGGTTCTGGATGCCCGCCTTGATGGAGCCGGCCTCCCAGCGCCGGATGATCACCGGCGGGCCCATCTTCACGGAGAAGGCGCCCTGCTGCTTCAGGTGCGCGAGCATCGGTTCCAGCCAGTCCGTCAGATTTGGCGCGAACCAGTTGATGACCGGGCCCTCGGGCAGATAGGCGAGGTAGCGCTTGATCTTGGGGAGCTGCCGGTAGAGGACCAGGCCCGCGCCGACCATCTCGCCGGTACGGTCGTCGAACCACCCGAGGTTCTCGGAGCGCCACTCCGCCTTGACATCGGCCCAGGCCGGGACCTGCATGTGGCTCGCCGCCGGCAGGCTCTGGATGTACGCCAGATGCTGCTCGCGACTGATCGTCCTCAGGGTCAGGCTCATTCGGGGCGCTCCTCGGGCTGGTGTGTCCCCACGGGATCAGGGGCTCCGGCTCTAGCCCGGAAGCCTACTGCGCCCCGCAAGCGGCCCGATCGGGCGTACGGTACCGGCGCCCCGGCCTGTGGGCCGCCGGGGCGCTGTCGGAAGGTGTCACAGGGAGCCGCGGACGGTCTCCCCTGGTGTCAGCCGACGACCCCGCCGAAGAGACCGCCGTGCGCCATCCCCAGGAAGAAGCCGAACGCCGAGGCACCCAGACCCAGGATCAGACCGAAGCGCTCCCGCGTGGTCTCCGAGATCCACTGGCCGTAGGCGCCGGTGAGGATGCCCACCAGGCCGGTCCAGGAGCTGACCAGATGCAGGTCGTCGAACATCGCCGTGACGAAGGCCGTGATGCCCATGACCAGGGTCACCGCGAGCAGCGTGTCCTGGATGGGGTGGGGCTTTCCGTCCGTGGCGAAGAGGCCTCCGGCGGTGTTGGGTCGCATTGCCTGTGCCATGTGGCACCTCCTGCGGAAGACGGCGCATCGTAGCGCCATACACACCCGATGTATCCAGATTGTCGGCTCTCACGGCCGGATTTCAACCGGAAGCGGGTGTGCAGGTACTCTGTACTGTCTGCACCGGTGTCTGCCCACACCAAGACGAGGGGTTCCCGAGAGGGGACCCCGATTGTCAGTGGTGGCCGATACCGTTGCGTACGCATCACAACCCTCCTGCCACGGAACGACCGTGGCCGCTGAGTCCAAAGGAGGTGGGTTCCACATGCGTCACTACGAGGTGATGGTCATCCTCGACCCCGATCTGGAGGAGCGCGCTGTCGCCCCCCTGATCGAGAACTTCCTCTCCGTCGTCCGTGAGGGCAACGGCAAGGTGGAGAAGGTCGACACCTGGGGCCGTCGTCGTCTCGCGTACGAGATCAAGAAGAAGCCCGAGGGCATCTACTCGGTCATCGACCTGCAGGCCGAGCCTGCGGTCGTCAAGGAGCTCGACCGCCAGATGAACCTGAACGAGTCGGTCCTCCGGACCAAGGTCCTCCGCCCCGAGACCCACTGAGCTCTCCCGCTCAGCTGATCTCGGGATTCGAGTAGCAGCAAGCAGCCAGCAGCAAACCCGCCGAGAGGTTCCCCCATGGCAGGCGAGACCGTCATCACGGTCGTCGGCAATCTTGTCGACGACCCCGAGCTGCGCTTCACCCCGTCCGGTGCGGCGGTCGCGAAGTTCCGCGTCGCGTCCACCCCTCGCACCTTCGACCGTCAGACCAATGAGTGGAAGGACGGCGAGAGCCTGTTCCTGACCTGCTCGGTCTGGCGTCAGGCGGCGGAGAACGTCGCCGAGTCGCTCCAGCGAGGCATGCGCGTCATCGTGCAGGGCCGGCTGAAGCAGCGGTCCTACGAGGACCGTGAGGGCGTCAAGCGCACGGTCTACGAGCTGGACGTCGAGGAAGTCGGCGCCAGCCTGCGCAATGCCACGGCGAAGGTCACCAAGACCTCCGGCCGCGGCGGCCA
>NZ_FLSP01000154.1 GCF_900091315.1 Streptomyces sp. DI166 | reverse complement strand
GCCTCACCAGCGGCGGACGACTCCTCCGACACCTCCTCCACAATCACGTGCGCGTTCGTGCCGCTGATGCCGAACGCCGACACCGCCCCCCGCCGGGGCTGTTCGTCCCGTGTCTCCCAGGGCAGGGCCTCTTTCAGTACCTCGACCGCACCGGAGGTCCAGTCGACGTGCGGAGTCGGCTCGTCCACGTGCAGCGTGCGGGGCAGGACGCCGGCCCGCATGGCCATCACGAGCTTGATGACTCCGGCGACGCCCGCCGCGTACTGCGTGTGCCCGATGTTCGACTTGACCGAGCCGAGCCACAGGGGCCTTCCCGGCTCGCGGCCCTGCCCGTACGTCTCCAGCAGGGCGTGTGCCTCGATCGGGTCGCCCAGCCTGGTGCCGGTGCCGTGGGCCTCGACGGTGTCCACGTCGGTGGCGGTGAGCCCGGCGTTGGCGAGGGCGGCACGGATGACGCGCTGCTGCGAGGGCCCGTTGGGCGCCGTGAGGCCGTTCGAGGCGCCGTCCTGGTTGACGGCCGAGCCCCGGATCACGGCCAGCACCCGGTGTCCGTGCCGGCGCGCGTCCGACAGGCGCTCCAGCAGCAGCACGCCCGCGCCCTCGCCCCATCCCGTGCCGTCGGCCGCGGCTGCGAACGCCTTGCAGCGGCCGTCGGCGGCGAGGCCGCGCTGGCGGCTGAACTCGACGAAGGGGAAGGGGCTGGCCATGACGGCGGCGCCGCCGGTGAGGGCCATCTCGCACTCACCGTTGCGCAGGGACTGCACGGCCATGTGCAGGGCGACCAGGGAGGAGGAGCAGGCGGTGTCGACGGTGACGGCGGGGCCTTCGAAGCCGAAGGTGTAGGCGAGGCGACCGGACATGATGCTGGAGGTGCTGCCGGTCAGGGCGTAGCCCTCGGCGCTGTCGGGGAGTTGGCCTCCGGTGATGCCGTAGCCGGAGTGGCCCCCGCCGACGAAGGTGCCGATGGGTTTGCCGCGCAGTTCGGCGGGGTCGATGCCGGCGCGTTCGAGGACTTCCCAGGAGGTTTCCAGCAGGAGCCGCTGTTGCGGGTCCATGGCCAGGGCCTCGCGGGGGGAGATGCCGAAGAGGTCGGCGTCGAAGTCGGCGGCGTCGTAGAGGAACGCGCCCTCGCGGGCGTAGCAGGTGCCCGGGTGGTCGGGGTCGGGGTCGTAGAGGGCGTCGAGGTCCCAGCCGCGGTCGGTGGGGAAGGCGGACACGGCGTCGGTGCCGGTCTCCACCAGGCGCCACAGGTCCTCGGGCGAGCGGACGCCGCCGGGGTAGCGGCAGGCCATGGCGACGACGGCGATGGGCTCGCGGGCCGCGGCGAGGAGCTGCCGGTTCTGCTTGCGCAGCCGTTCCGCCTCGGTGAGCGAGGCGCGCAGGGCCGCGACGACCTTTTCGTTCCTGTCGTTTCCGGTCGAGGTGGTCATGTCGTCTCCGTCGTCTCGGGTCTGTCGTCTCAGGAGTCGGAGTCGGCATCCCCGAGGGCCATCCGGACGAGGTCGTCGACCTCCATGTCCGCGATGGCTTCGGTGGTTCCGTCGTCGTCGCTGGGGGTGTCCGGTACCGCTTCGTCCCGGGCGAGGCGCAGCAGTGTCTCGGCGAGGCCCGCTTCGCGGAGGCGGTGGAGCGGGATGGCGGCGAGGGCGCGGGAGAGTTCGGCGTCCCCGGCCTGTTCGGGTGCCGGTTCCCACTCGGGTCCGGGCGCGATCCGGTCCAGGAGGTGCTTGCTCAGGGCGAGTGGGGTGGGCTGGTCGAATACGACGGTGGTGGCGAGGCGTACGCCGGTGGCGGCGCCGAGCCGGTTGCGCAGTTCGACCGCGGTGAGGGAGTCGAAGCCGAGGTCCTTGAAGGGCCGGTTGGGGTCGACGGCGCCGGTGCCGGTGTGGCCGAGGACGGCGCTCGCGTGGGTGCGGACGAGGTCCAGCAGCCGGTGTTCGCGTTCGGCGGGGGTGAGTCCGGCGAGGGCGGCGGTGAGGGAGGCGGCGCTGCCGGTGCCCTGCCCCGCGTCGGTGGCGCGGCCCCGTGCGCCGGGTTTGACCAGGGAGCGGAACAGGGGCCGGATGTCGGAGGTGGTGCGGGCGCGGGCGCGCATCAGGGGCAGGTTGAGCCGGAGCGGTACGACGAGGGTCTCGTCCAGGCGCCGGGCGGCGTCGAAGAGGGCGAGGCCGGTGTCGGTGTCCATCGGCTTGACGACGCCGTTGTGGCGGGCACGGTCGGCGGCGGCCCGGTCGAGGTGTCCGGTCATGGCGCTGGTCTCGTCCCACAGTCCCCAGATGAGGGACTGGGCCGGCATGCCTTGGGCGCGGCGCTGGTGGGCGAGGGCGTCCAAGTAGGTGTTGGCGGCGGCGTAGTTGGCCTGTCCGGCGCCGCCGCCGATGCCCGCCGCGGAGGAGTAGAGGGCGAAGAGGGCGAGGTCCCGGTCGCGGGTCAGCTCGTGGAGGTGGGTGGCGGCCTCGGCCTTGGGCCGCCACACCTGGGCCAGCTTGTCGGCGTTCTGGGCGGCGAGCGTGCCGTCGGCGAGGACTCCGGCGGCGTGGACGACGCCGGTGAGCCGGTGGGCGCCGGCGAGGGTGCGGGCGAGCTGGTCGCGGTCGGCGGTGTCGCAGGCGACGATGTCGACGGTGGCGCCCGACTCGGTGAGTTCGGCGTGGAGTTCGGCGGCGCCGGGGGCGTCCGGTCCCTGGCGGCCGACGAGCAGCAGGCGCCGTACGCCGTGCCGGGCGACCAGGTGGCGGGCGAGGCGGGCGCCGAGGGTGCCGGTGCCGCCGGTGATGAGGACCGTGCCCTCGGGGTCGAGGGCGGGCGGCATGGTGAGGACGACCTTGCCGATGTGCTTGGCCTGGCTGATGTGCCGGAAAGCCTCCGGCGCGCGGCGCACGTCCCAGGCGGTGACGGGGAGCGGGCTGAGTTTCCCGGCGGTGAAGAGCCGCAGGATCTCGGTGAGCATCTCGCCGATGCGGTCGGCTCCGGCGTCACCGAGGTCGTAGGCGGCGTAGGAGACGCCGGGATGGTCCTGGGCCACCTGGTCGGGATCGCGCCGGTCGGTCTTGCCCAGTTCCAGGAACCGTCCGCCG
Organism: Streptomyces sp. DI166; assembly: GCF_900091315.1. GTDB lineage: Bacteria > Actinomycetota > Actinomycetes > Streptomycetales > Streptomycetaceae > Streptomyces > Streptomyces fuscus. The sequence continues at coordinate 9,340 of NZ_FLSP01000154.1, read as the reverse complement.
CGCGGCAGCAGTTCGAGGGAGGCGTCGATGTACTCCCCCGTGAGCGAGTTCAGGACGACGTCGACGCCGGAACCCTCGGTGGCCGCTTTGAAGCTGTCCCGGAAGTCGAGGTCGCGGGAGGAGGCGATCTCCTCGTCGGTGAGGCCGAGTTCGCGCAGCGCGTCCCACTTGCCGGGGCCGGCGGTGGCCAGTGCTCGTGCGCCGAAGTGCCGGGCGAGCTGGATCGCGGCCATGCCGACGCCGCCTGCGCCCGCGTGCACGAGCACGGTGTGGCCCTCGTCGAGCCCGGCCAGGTCCCGCAGCCCGTAGTAGGCGGTCAGGAAGACCACGGGCACGGACGCCGCCTGTGCGAACGACCATCCTTCCGGTACGGGGGCGAGGACCCGTTCGTCGGTCACGGCCAGCGGGCCGAGGGCGCCGCCCATGAGGCCGAGGACGCGGTCGCCGGGCGCGAACCGGGTGACGCCGGGGCCGGTCTCGGTGACCACGCCCGCGCCCTCGCTGCCCATCACCGTCTGGCCCGGGACCATGCCGAGCCCGATGAGCACATCGCGGAAGTTGACGCCCGCGGCGCGCACGGAGACCCGGACCTGGCCGGGCGCCAGTGGCTCGGTGGCCTCCGGGTGCGGCAGCAGGGCGAGTCCGTCGAGGGTGCCGGAGGCCGCCGTGTCGAGCCGCCAGGCCCTCCCGGCGGGCGGCACGAGCGCGCTCGCGTCGCGGGGCCGTACCAGGCGGGGGGTCAGCGGGGTGCCGGCACGGACGGCGACCTGGTACTCGTCCGCCTCCAGGGCGGCGGCGACGGCCGTGGCGAGCTGCTCGGCGGTCGGTTCCTCACCGGGGTCGAGGTCGAGCAGCAGGAAGCGGCCCGGGTTCTCCGTCTGGACGGACCGGATCAGTCCCCAGACGGGTGCGGCGGTGATGTCGGTGAGGTCGGTGTCGCGTCCGGCGGAGACGGCGCCCCGGGTGACGAGGACCAGCCGGGTCTCCGTGAGCCGTTCGTCGGCGAGCCACTCCTGGACCTGGGCGAGCACCCGCTCGGTGACCTTTCGGGCGGCGTCGGCGGGTGCGTCCGCCTCGGCGCCGGGAACCGCCCGGAGCACCGCCTCGGGCAAGGGCTCGGGCAGGTCCGCGAGGTCCGCGTGCACGGCCACGTCGGCGGGTACGGGAAGCGTGCTGCCGCCGAGCAGCGCCCACCGCTCGGACCGTACGGCGGACGGGGCGGCGACCGGTGTCCAGTCCAGGACGAACAGGGAGTCGGCGTCCGGACCGGCGGCGATCTGGTCGGCGGTGACGGTCCGCAGGGCCAGGGAGTCCACGGCGGCGACGGGGGTGCCGGTCGCGTCGGCGACCCGGACGCTCAGGGTGTCGTCCGCGTTCGCGGCGATCCGCACCCGCAGCCGGTCGGCACCGGCGGCGAAGAGGGTGACCCCGGACCAGGTGAACGGCAGTCTCAGCGCGGCCGGGTCCCCGGCGAAGGAGGCGAAGCCGATGGCGTGCAGGGCGGAGTCGAACAGAGCCGGGTGCACTCCGAAGCGGGCGGCGTCCGTCTTCGCCTCCTCCGGGAGCGCCACCTCGGCGAAGACCTCCTCACCGCGCCGCCATACGGCACGCAGCCCCTGGAAGGCGGGTCCGTAGCCGTAACCGGCGGTGGCGGCCGTCGCGTAGAACCCGGACACGTCCGCCGGTTCGGCGCCGGGCGGCGGCCAGTCGGTGAGCGCGGGCGACGGCTCGGCGGGCCGCTCGCTCAGCAGTCCTTCCGCGTGCCGTGTCCACGGGTGGTCCTGTTCGGCGTCCTCGGGGCGGGAGTGGACGGTGAGCTCGCGGTCGCCGTTCTCGTCGGGGGCGCCCACGACGACCTGGATCCGGGCCGCCGAGTCGGCCGCGAGGGTGAGGGGTTCGTGGAGGGTGAGTTCGGTCAGGTGGCCGCAGCCGGCTTCGTCGCCGGCCCGGATCGCCAGTTCCACGAACGCGGTGCCGGGGAGGAGGACGGTGCCCGCGACCGCGTGGTCGGCGAGCCACGGCTGGCTGCGGGTGGAGAGGCGGCCGGTGAGGACGGCCCGGCCGTCCACGGCGACGTTCACGCAGGCGCCCAGCAGGGGGTGGTCGGTGCTGGTCAGGCCGGCGCCGGTGACGTCGGTGGTGGGGGCGAGGGGTTCGAGCCAGTAGCGGCGGTGCTGGAAGGGGTAGGTGGGCAGGTCCACTTGGTGGGCGGTACGGCCCGCGTAGACGGCGGACCAGTCGACGTCCGCTCCGCCCACCCAGAGTTCGGCGGCGTTCGCGACGAAGCGGGCGTTCTCGTCCTCGTCGCGGCGGAGGGTGCCGACGACGGTGACCGGCCTGTCGGCGGCCTCCGCTGTGGCCTGGACGCTCGTGGTCAGGACGGGGTGGGCGCTGACCTCGACGAAACGGCCGTGGGACAGGGCCTGTTGGACCGCGTCGGTGAAGCGGACGGGTCGGCGTACGTTCTCGTACCAGTACGCGGCGTCCATTGTGGTGGTGTCCAGTACGTCGCCGGTGACCGTGGAGATCAGGGGAATGCGGGACGCCTTCGGTGTCACGGGGGCGAAGTCTTCGAGCAGCTTGGACCTGACGGCTTCCACGTGGAGGCTGTGCGAGGCGTAGGCCGCCTGGATCCGCCGGGCCCGTACCCCCGCCGCCTCCGCCGTGGCGGCGATCTCGTCCAGGGCCTCCGGGTCCCCGGCCACGGCCGTGGCGTCCGGACCGTTGTAGACCGCCACCGACGCCCGGTCACCGTACGGCGCCACCCATTCCGCGGCCTGCTCGGGACCGGCCGCGAGAGACAGCATCCCGCCCCGTCCCGAGAGTTCGCGCCCGGTGGTCGAGGCGCGCAGCGCCACCACGCGGGCCGCGTCGTCGAGACTGAGCGCGCCGGCCACCGCGGCCGCCGCGATCTCCCCCTGCGAGTGGCCCATCACCGCGGTGGGCCGGACACCCAGCGACTCCCACACCGCCGCCAGCGACACCATCACGGCCCACAGCACCGGCTGGAGCACGTCCACGCACTCCATCCAGGCGTCGTCGTCGCGGTGCAGCACCTCGGTGAGCGACCAGTCGACGTAGGGCGACAGGGCTGTCTCGCACTCGGCGACGCGGGCCGCGAACACCGGCGAGGACTTGAGCAGTCCCCGCCCCATCCCCAGCCACTGGGCCCCCTGGCCGGGGAACACGAACACCACGCCGTGGCCCGGACTCACCGTCCCGGACACGGTGTTACGAGCCGCGCGTCCCGCCGCCAACGCCTCAAGCCCGGCCGTCAGTTCCGCGCCCGCGCTCCCCCACACCACCGCCCGGTGCTCCCACGCCGAGCGGCTGGCGAGCGCCCATCCCGCGTCCACGGGTTTCACCGCACCGAGCGCCTCGGCGAGGGACGCGGCCCGTGCGCCGAGCCCGTCGGCACTCCGGGCCGAGAGCGGCCAGGGCACGACCGGGGAACCCGGCAGTCCTTCGGGCCCGGAGACCACCACCGGCCGGGGTGCTTCCTGCGCGGGTGCCTCCTCCAGCACCACGTGCGCGTTCGTCCCGGAGATACCGAAGGAGGAGACCCCGGCCCGCCGGGGGTGGCCGTTCGCCGTCCACTCCCGCGGTTCGGCGAGCAGCCGCAGGCCACCGGCCGACCAGTCGACGTGCGGGGTCGGCCGCTCGACGTGCAGGGTGCGGGGCAGCATCCGTTCCCGCAGGGCCATCACCATTTTGATGACGCCCGCGACACCGGCGGCGGCCTGGGTGTGCCCGATGTTCGACTTCACGGACCCCAGCCACAGCGGTCGTTCACGATCCCGCCCGTACGTGGCCAGCAGCGCGTCCGCCTCGATCGGGTCGCCCAGGTTCGTCCCCGTCCCGTGTGCCTCGACCGCGTCCACCTCGCCGGGTGGGACACCGGCGTCGGCGAGGGCGGCGCGGATGACGCGCTGCTGGGACGGACCGTTGGGCGCTGTGAGGCCGTTCGAGGCACCGTCCTGGTTGACGGCGGAGCCCCGCACCAGTGCGAGCACCCGGTGCCCCTTGGCCCGGGCGTCCGAGAGCCGTTCCACGAGCAGGACGCCGACGCCCTCGGCCGGGCCGAAGCCGCTCGCGTCGGCGGCGAAGGCGCGGCACCGGCCGTCCTCCGAGAAGGCGCGCTGACGGCTCATCTCCACGAAGCCCGCCGATGAGCAGACGACGGTCACACCGCCGGTGAGGGCGAGGTCGCACTCGCCTTCGCGGAGCGACCGGACCGCCATGTGCAGGGCGACCAGGGAGGAGGAGCAGGCGGTGTCGACGGTGATCGCCGGGCCCTCCAGGCCGAGTTGGTAGGCGATGCGGCCTGAGGTGACGCTGAGCATGTTGCCGGTGCCGAGGAAGCCCTCGACCTCGTCGGGCGCCGAGTCGAGCCGGGACAGGTACTCCGAGTTGAGGGCCCCGAGGAAGACCCCGGTCCGGGTGCGGCGCAGCGAGCCGGGGTCGATGCCGGACCGCTCCACGGCCTCCCAGGACGCCTCCAGTGCGAGCCGCTGCTGCGGGTCCATGGCCAGTGCCTCGCGCGGTGAGATCCCGAAGAAGTCGGCGTCGAATCCGGCGACATCGGTCATGAGGGCGGCGCCGCGCAGGTAGGACTTGCCGCGCGCGTCGGGGTCGGCGTCGTAGAGGGCGGCCATGTCCCAGCCGCGGTCCTCGGGGAAGTCGCCGACGGCGTCGCGGCCTTCGCCGACCAGGCGCCACAGGTCCTCGGGCGAGTGGACGTCACCGGGGAAGCGGCAGGCCATCCCGACGATCGCGATGGGCTCGTCGGTACGCCCGCCCCGGCCGCCCACGGTCGTGTCCTCGTCGTGTACGCCGGTCAGCTCCCCCGCGATCAGCCGCGCCACGGCGGCCGGGGTGGGGTGGTCGAAGGTGAGGGCCGCGGGGAGGCGCAGGCCGGTCGCCGCGTTGACGCGGTTGCGCAGTTCGACGGAGGTGAGCGAGTCGAAGCCGAGGTCCTTGAAGGGCCGTTCGACGTCCAGCACCCGCGGGTCGAGGTGGCCGAGGACGGCGGCGACATGGGAGCGGACCAGGTCCAGCAGGAACCGCTCGCGCTCGGCCGGGGGCAGCCCGCCGATCCGCCCCGCGAGGGCGTCCGTGCGGTCCGGGCCGACGGCGTCGACAGTGCGGCGGGCGGTGCCGCGCACGATGCCGCGCAGCAGTGGCGGTACCGGCTTCCCGGCGACGGCGGCGCGCAGGGCGGCGGTGTCGAGGTCGGCAGCCACGAAGTGGGCTCCGTCGCGGGCGAGGGCGGCGTCGAAGAGGGCGTTGCCCTGGTCGTCGGTGAGCGGGACGAAGCCGTTGCGGGCGACGCGGCCGATGTCGCCGTCGGCGAGGTGTCCGGTCATGGCGCTGGCCGTCGCCCACAGGCCCCAGGCCAGCGAGGTGGCGGGCAGTCCCCGGGCGCGGCGGTGCTGGGCGAGGGCGTCCAGGTAGACGTTGGCCGCCGCGTAGTTGGCCTGGCCGGGGCCGCCGAAGACTCCGGAGGCGGAGGAGTACAGGACGAACATGCCCAGGTCGGTGTCCCGGGTCAGTTCGTGGAGGTTGACCGCGGCTTCGACCTTCGGCCGCCAGACGGTGGCGAGCTGCTCCGGGGTGAGGGAGGTCAGCACACCGTCGGCCAGTACGCCGGCCGCGTGGACGACGCCCGTCAGCCGCCGCCCGTCCAGCAGCGCGGCAAGCTGGTCCCGGTCGGCCGCGTCACAGGCGGCCACTTCGGCGACGGCACCCAGTTCCCCCAGCTCCGCCACGAGTTCGGCGGCGCCGGGCGCGTCCGGCCCCTGTCGGCCGATGAGCAGCAGGTGGCGGACGCCGTACGCGGTGACCAGGTGGCGGGCGAGGAGCGAGCCGAGGGTTCCGGTGCCGCCGGTGATCAGTACGGTGCCGTCGGGGTCGAGGACGGGCGGCGTGGTGAGGACGACCTTGCCGGTGTGCCTGGCCTGGCTCATGTGCCGGAACGCCTGGGGCCCGCGCCGGACGTCCCAGGTCGTGACCGGCATGTGCCGCAGGACGCCCCGCTCGAACAGCGCCAGCACCTCGGCCAGCATCTCGCCGCACTGCTCGGCCCCGGCCTCCTTCAGGTCGTACGCCCGGTAGACGACGCCCGGGTGCTCGCGCGCCACCTGCTCGGGGTCCCGCTTGTCGGTCTTGCCCATCTCCAGGAACCGCCCGCCGTCGGAGAGCAGTTCGAGGGAGGCGTCGACGAACTCGCGGGCCAGGGAGTTGAGGACGATGTCCACGCGCCGGTTCCGGAACTTCTCCCGGAAGCCGAGATCACGCGAGGAGGCGATCTGGTCGTCGGTGAGACCGAGTCCACGCAGCACGTCCCACTTGCCGGGGCTGGCGGTCGCCAGGACGGTGGCCCCGAGATGCCGGGCGAGCTGGATGGCGGCGATCCCCACGCCCCCGGCACCCGCGTGCACGAGGACGGTGTCGCCCTGCCGGACGCCCGCCAGGTCCACCAGCCCCAGCCAGGCGGTCAGGTACGCCACCGGCACCGAGGCCGCCTGCTGGTACGACCACCCCTCGGGCACCGGCGCCACCATGCGGGCGTCGGCCACGGCCAGCGGCCCGAAGCCACCGTCGACGATCCCGACGACCCGGTCACCGGGAGCGAACCGGGTGACCCCGTCGCCCACCTCCAGCACCACACCCGCGCACTCGCTGCCCATGACGGTCTGCCCCGGGACCATGCCCAGACCGATCAGCACATCCCGGAAGTTCACGCCCGCCGCGCGGACCCCGATCCGGATCTGCCCGGGCGCCAGTTCGGCCACCGCCTGCGGGGCGGGCAGCAGCCGCAGCCCTTCCAGGGTTCCGGAGGCGGCCGTGTCCAGCCGCCAGGCCGGTTCCCCGGCCGGGGGCACGAGCGCGCCGTCCGCGTCGGCAGGGGCCAGCCGAGGCACCAGCAGCTCCCCACCACGCACGGCGACCTGCGACTCGTCGGCGGCCAGCGCGACGGCCACGGCGTCCGTGACCTCGTCGGCGGCCTGCTCGGCGGGGTCGAGGTCGACCAGCAGGAACCGGTCCGGCGCCTCGGTCTGCGCCGTACGCACCAGCCCCCACAGAGCGGCCCCTCGCAGGTCCGGTACGTCCTCGTCGGGCCGGGTGGCCACCGCGCCCCTGGTCACCACGGCCAGCCGCGACGCGGCCAACGCCTCGTCGCCGAGCCACTCCTGGAGGAACCCGAGCAGCGCGGCCGGGTCGGACGGCGGTGCGCACAGAACGGTCCCCGGGGCCGACACCCCGGCCGCCACAGCGGCCCGCAGTGCTGCGGGACCCTCGTACGAGTCGACAGCCGCACCGGCGAGCTGCACGGCGGCGGCGAGGCCGAGGGAGTCCTCGCCGACGACTGCCCAGGCGGTGGTCGTGTCGGCCGGGACGGTCGGGACGGTGGTCCAGCGCAGTACGAACAAGCCGTCGTCGCCCCTGCGGTCGCCCACCGACGTCAGCTGGTCGGCGCGGACCGGCCGCAGCGCCAGCGACCCCACGTGCGCCACCGCACGGCCCGCCGCGTCCGCGACGTCGATCATCACGGCGTCCGGCCCCGCCGGGGTCAGCCGCACCCGGACCGCCGACGCGCCGACCGCGGCCAGCGACACGTCGGACCAGACGTACGGCAACCGCAGCGCGTCCCGTTCGTCCGGCGCCCCGAACCGGCCGAGCCCGATCGCCTGGAGCGCGGCGTCGAGCAGCGCTGGGTGCAGCCCGAACCGGGCCGCCTCGGACCGCTGCTTCTCCGGCAACTCCAGTTCGGCGTAGACGGTTTCGCCGTGACGCCAGGCGGCGCGCAGGCCCTGGAAGGCGGGCCCGTAGCCGTAACCGGCCGCTTCGGCCTCTGGGTAGAAGGCGGAGATGTCGACGGCTTCGGCGCCGACGGGGGGCCAGACCGCCAGACCGGTGTCGGGCGGGGCGACCGCCTCTGCGGCGAGCAGTCCCTCCGCGTGCAGCGTCCACTCGTCCTCGGTGCCTTCGGGGCGGGAGTACACGGTCAGCGCCCGGCGCCCCTCTGACTCGGCGGCCACGACGACTTGGAGTTGTACGGCGCGCTCTTCGGGGAGCACCAAGGGCGCGTGGAGGGTGAGTTCGGCGAGGTGGCCGTAACCGACCTCGTCTCCGGCCCTGATCGCCAGTTCCACGAATCCGGTGCCGGGGAAGAGGACGGTGCCCGCGACGGCGTGGTCGGCGAGCCAGGGGTGACTGCGGAGCGACAGGCGTCCGGTCAGCACCAGACCGCCGTCCACCGCGAGGCTCACGGCCGCACCCAGCAGGGGGTGTCCGGCGGCGCCGAGGCCCAGTTCGGCGGGGTCGCCCGCGGTGGCGGCCGGCTCCAGCCAGTAACGCTCGCGCTGGAAGGCGTAGGCGGGGAGGTCGACGTGGGTGACGGTGCGGCCCGCGTAGACGGCGGTCCAGTCGATGTCGGTGCCCTGAACCCAGAGTTCGGCGGCACTGGCGATGAAGCGGGTGCTCTCGTCCTCGTCCCGGCGGAGGGTGCCGACGACGGCCGCCGGTTGCTCGGCGGCTTCGGCTATCGCCTGCACGCCCATGGTCAGCACGGGGTGGGCACTGACCTCGACGAAACGGCCGTAGGACAACGCCTGTTGCACGGCCTCGGTGAAACGGACGGGCCGGCGAAGGCCCTCGTACCAGTACGCGGCGTCCATCGTGGACGTGTCCAGAACCTCGCCGGTGACCGTGGAGATCAGCGGGAGACGGGACTCCTGCGGCGAGACCGGGGCCAGGACCTCAAGCAACCTCGCCTCGATGGCCTCCACTTGCGTGGAGTGCGAGGCGTAGTCGACCGGGACACGCCGCGCCCGTACATCCGCCGCCTCCGCCGCAGCGGCGATCTCGTCCAGAGCCTGCGGATCACCCGCTACGACCGTGGCATCCGGCCCGTTGTAGACCGCCACCGAGACCCGCTCACCGTACGGCGCAACCCACTCCGCAGCCCTCTCCGGGCCGGTCGCCAGCGACAACATGCCACCATGGCCCGCGAGTTCGTCTCGAACAGCGGCGGACCGCAGCGCCACCACACGCGCGGCGTCCTGCAGACTCAACGCCCCGGCGACTGCCGCAGCCGCGATCTCACCCTGCGAATGCCCGATCACAGCGGCCGGTTCGACGCCCAGGGACTCCCAGACGGATGCCAGCGACACCATCACGGCCCACAGCACCGGCTGAACCACATCAACCCGCTGCATCCAGGCATCGTCATCGCCCCGCAGCACCTCTGTGAGCGACCAGTCGACGTAAGTCGACAAAGCCGCCTCGCACCCGGCGATCCGCGCCGCGAACACCGGCGACGACTTCAACAGTCCCC
>NZ_FLSP01000153.1 GCF_900091315.1 Streptomyces sp. DI166 | reverse complement strand
CGGCTGCCGTTCGCCTGGTCCGGGGTGTCCCTGTGGGCGTCCGGGGCGCGTGAGCTGCGCGTACGGATGACCCCGGCCGGTACCGACACGGTGTCCCTCGAACTGGCCGACACCGCAGGCGAGTTGGTCGCCACTGTTGAAGCGCTGACCCTTCGGGAGGGCGCTCTCACGGGAGCGGATCCGAACCGCCAGAACCTCTTCCAGGTCGACTGGACCCCGCTGACCACGCCCGTCGCCACCGACCGACAGACCTACGACGCCCACCTGGCCGACGAACTGCCCGGCGACCCGGTCGCACCCGGCACCGACATCCTGATCCGCGTCAAGCGCCCCGCCGCCGACGCGGCGGACGCCGCGCACGAGATCACCCGCACGCTGCTCGTCCAGATACAGACATGGCTGTCTGAGGAGCGGTTCGAGGGCGCCCGGCTCGTCGTCGTGACCGAGGGCGCGGTGAACGCGGACGGCACGGAGCCCGACCCCGCCCAGGCCGCCGTATGGGGTCTGGTGCGCGCCGCACGCGCTGAAGCGCCGGAGCGGTTCGCACTGCTGGACCTGGACGGCGCTGATGAGTCCTGGTCGGCCGTGGGAAGTGCCCTGGCCTCCGGCGAGCCGGAACTGTCGGTACGCGGTGGCGCTGTGTTCGCCCCCCGCCTGGGGCGGGCCTCCACGAGTCCCCTCACGGCCCCTGGGTCTTCGTGGCGGCTGGACATCGTGGAGAAGGGCACGCTGGAGGGGCTCGCGCTCACGCCGGTCGAGCCGACGGAACTGGGCGAGAGCCAGGTCCGTATCGCCGTACGTGCGGCCGGACTGAACTTCCGCGACGTGCTCAACGCGCTCGGCATGTACCCCGGCGACGCGAAGGACTTCGGTCTTGAGGGCGCCGGCGTGGTCAGCGAGGTCGGACCCGGGGTGACCGGACTGGCCGTGGGTGACCGGGTGATGGGCCTGTTCTCCGGGTCCTTCGGCCCGGAGGCCGTGGCGGACGCACGCAGGATCGCGCGGATCCCGGCGGGGTGGTCGTTCGCGCAGGCGGCGTCGGTGCCGGTGGTGTTCCTGACGGCGTACTACGCGCTCAGGGACCTCGGTGGGCTGCATGCGGGGGAGCGGATTCTCGTGCACGCGGCGGCCGGTGGTGTGGGCATGGCCGCGACCCAGTTGGCCCGGCATTTCGGTGCTGAGGTGTTCGGTACAGCGAGCGTGGGCAAGTGGGATGCTCTGCGGGCGGCGGGGCTGGACGACCAGCACATCGCTTCCTCGCGTGACACGGACTTCGAGGCAGCGTTCCTGACGGCGACCGATGGCGCCGGTATGGACGTGGTTCTGGACTCGCTGGCGGGCGAGTTCGTGGACGCCTCGCTGCGGCTCCTGCCCCGGGGTGGGCGCTTCCTGGAGATGGGCAAGACCGACATCCGTGACCCGGAGACGGTCGCCGCTCAGCACCCTGGTGTGGCGTATCAGGCATTCGACCTGATGGACGTGGAGCCTCAGCGGGTCGGGGAGATGCTCGCCGAGCTGGTCTCGTTGTTCGAGGCCGGCGCGGTGAAGCCTCTCCCGGTCACGTGTTGGGATGTGCGCCGGGCGCCGGATGCGTTCCGCTACCTGTCGCAGGCCCGTCACGTCGGCAAGGTGGTCCTGACGGTTCCGGCGCCGCTGGACCCGGAGGGCACGGTCCTGGTCACCGGTGGCACGGGCGGCCTGGGCGCACTCGTCGCCCGGCACCTGGTCACCGAGCACGGTGTACGGCACCTGCTGCTGGCCAGCCGCCGCGGCCCCGAGGCGCCGGGCGCGACCGAACTCGTAAAGCAGCTCACAGAGTTGGGCGCTCAGGTTCAGGTGGCCGCCGTGGACGTGGCCGACCGCGACGACCTTGCCGCCACCCTGGCCGGTCACCGGCTCACGGCCGTGATCCACACGGCCGGTGTCCTGGACGACGGCGTAATCGCGTCCCTCACCCCCGACCGCCTCGCCCGCGTCCTACGGCCGAAGGTCGACGCAGTCGCCCACCTGCACGAGCTGACCCGCGACGCGGACCTGTCCGCCTTCGTCGTCTTCTCCTCAGTCACCGGCACCCTAGGCGGCGCCGGCCAGGCCAACTACGCCGCAGCCAACGCCTTCCTGGACGCCTTCGCCGCGACCCGCCGCACGGCCGGACTCCCCGCCACCTCCCTCGCCTGGGGCCCCTGGGCACCCGGCGCCGGAATGACCTCCGACCTGACCGAGGCCGACCTGCGCCGCCTCGCCCGGGCCGGGATGCTCCCGCTCGCCCCCGAACACGGCCTCGCCCTCCTGGACGCGGCCCTTGAGCTGGACGGCGGTCTGGAGCGGGCCGCCGTCCTCCCGGTCGAGTTGGACATCCCGGCCCTGCGGCGCCGTACCCCCGAGGACGTTCCGGCGCTGCTGCGCGCGCTCGTCCGCGCCCACGGCCGCCGCAAGGCCGAGCAGGTGGAGGGACCCGGCGGCAACGACCTGCGCGACCGGCTGCTCGGCCTGTCCCGCGCCGACCGTGAACGCTTCCTGCGGGACTTCGTCGCCGCGCAGGCCGCCGCCGTCCTCGGGCACGACCCCACGCACCGCGCCGAGGCCGACCAGACCTTCAAGGACCTCGGCTTCGACTCCCTCACCTCCGTCGAACTGCGCAACCGCCTCAACGCCGCCACCGGCATGCGGCTACCGGCCACCCTCGTCTTCGACCACCCCACTCCTGCCGAAGTGGCCCGCGTGATCCTGTCCGAACTGGTCGACGACGGCTCCGCGGACGCGGGAACGTCCCAGGCCGCGCTTCCGGCCGCGTTCGGTGTCGACGACGACCCGATCGTGATCGTCGGTATGGCCTGCCGCTTCCCCGGGGGAGTCGGCTCGCCGGAGGACCTGTGGCGGCTGGTGAGCGAGGGCGGCGATGCCATCGGCGCCTTCCCGGCCGACCGAGGCTGGAACCTCGACACCCTCTTCGACCCCGAGCCGGGCACCCCGGGCCGTACGTACGTCACCGAAGGCGGTTTCCTGCAGGACGCCGCCGAGTTCGACGCCACCCTCTTCGGTATATCGCCGCGTGAGGCCCTCGCCATGGACCCGCAGCAGCGGTTGCTGCTGGAGACCTCGTGGGAGGTGTTCGAGCGGGCCGGGATCGACCCGACGTCGCTGCGCGGCTCCCGCACCGGCGTCTTCGCCGGCGCCATGGCCCAGGACTACGGGTCCTTCCTGCGCGCGGGCGAGCACGACTCCGGTGGCTACCTGATGACCGGCAACACGGGCAGCGTCGCCTCGGGCCGTATCGCGTACACCTTCGGCTTCGAGGGCCCTGCGGTCACCGTTGACACGGCCTGTTCGTCCTCGCTCGTCGCCCTGCACCTCGCCGCCCAGGCCCTGCGCTCCAACGAGTGCGACCTCGCGCTCGCCGGTGGTGTGACGGTCATGGCGACCCCGGAGACCTTCCTTGAGTTCTCGCGCCAGCGCGGTCTGGCGACTGATGGTCGCTGTAAGGCTTTCTCAGACGCCGCCGATGGCACCGCGTGGTCCGAGGGTGTGGGTCTGCTGCTGGTCGAGCGGCTGTCCGACGCCCGCCGCCATGGCCACCGTGTGCTGGCGGTCATCGCCGGTTCGGCGGTGAACCAGGACGGTGCCTCCAACGGTCTTACGGCCCCGAACGGTCCGTCCCAGCAGCGTGTCATCCGCCAGGCCCTCGCGGGCGCCGGTCTCAAGCCCGCCGACGTGGACGCCGTGGAGGCCCATGGCACCGGCACCCCCCTCGGCGACCCCATCGAGGCCCAGGCCCTCCTCGCCACCTACGGCCAGGGCCGCCAACACCCCCTCTACCTCGGCTCGTTGAAGTCGAACATCGGCCACGCCCAGGCCGCCGCCGGCGTCGGCGGCGTCATCAAGATGGTCATGGCGATGCACCACGGCGTCCTCCCACGCACCCTGCACGTCGACGAACCGTCGTCCCACGTGGACTGGACGGCCGGAGACATCACCCTCCTCACCGAGAACACCCAGTGGGCACGCCCGGACGACCGCCCCCGCCGGGCCGGAGTCTCGTCGTTCGGTATCAGCGGCACCAACGCCCACGTCATCCTCGAAGAAGCACCCGAGCCCCCGGTCGATCCGCAGCCCATCACCACACCGGACGCACACCGCCGCACTGTCCCGCTCCCGCTCTCCGCCGCGGACCCCGCAGCCCTGCGGGCGCAGGCGGAACGGCTGGCGGAGTTCCTGGCCGCCGACCCGGCACTCAAGCCGCAGGACATCGGGCTCTCCCTCGCCACGACCCGGTCCGCCCTGGAGCACCGTGCCGTCGTCGTCGCCGAGGACCGAGCGCAGGCCCTCGACGGACTGCGCGCCCTGGCCCGCCAGGAGACGGCGGCCCACTTGATCACCGGGACGGCAACCGCGAGCGGCGGACGTACCGCTTTCCTCTTCGCGGGGCAGGGATCGCAACGCCTCGGCATGGGCCGAGAACTCCACGAGACCTACCCGGTGTTCGCGGACGCCTTCGACGCGGTGGACGCGGAACTGCCTTTCGACCTGCGCGGCGTCGTCTTCGGTGACGACGAAGAGGCCCTGAACCGCACCGAGTTCACCCAGCCCGCCCTCTTCGCCCTCGAAGTCGCCCTGTACCGGCTGCTGGAGTCCTGGGACATCCGCCCGGACGTCCTGCTCGGTCACTCCATCGGTGAACTGGCCGCCGCGCATGTCGCCGGCGTCTGGTCGCTCGCCGACGCCTGCAAGTTGGTCGCCGCGCGCGGCCGGTTGATGCAGGCTCTCCCGCCCGGCGGCGCCATGGTGTCGCTCCAGGCCGCCGAGGACGAGGTGCTGCCGCTGCTCTCCGGCCGCGAGGACGAGATCGGCATCGCCGCCGTCAACGGCGCCGAGGCGACCGTGGTCGCCGGTACCGCCGACGCCGTCGCATCGGTTGCCGCGCACTTCCGCGCCCAGGAACGCAAGGTCACCGCCCTCCGCGTCAGCCACGCCTTCCACTCGCCCCTGATGGAGCCGATGCTCGCGGACTTCCGTGCCGTCGCCGAGAGCCTCGCCTACGACCGGCCCCGGCTGACGGTCGTCTCCGCACTCACCGGCGACCTCGCGAGCGCGGACGAGCTGATGTCGCCCGAGTACTGGGTGCGGCACGTCCGGCAGGCCGTACGGTTCGCCGACGGAGTGCGCCGGGTCGCCGCCGAAGGCGCCGTCAACTGGCTGGAGTTGGGCCCCGACGGCACTCTCACCGCACTGGCGGCCGCCGAGACACAGTCCGACCCGGCCGCACAGGCACTGCACATACCGGCCCTGCGCAAGGACCGCGACGAGACCACCGCCCTGCTGACCGCCGTCGCCGCCCTCCACACCCGCGGCGCCGCCCCGCGCTGGACCGCCCTGTTCGCCGCGACCGGCGCCCGCCCGACCACGCTGCCCACCTACCCCTTCCAGCGGCAGCACTTCTGGCCCGCCCCTCCCGCTTCCGCCGCCACGGCCGGGGACGCCACCGGGCTCGGCCTGACCTCGTCCGCGCACCCGCTGCTCGGTGCCGAGGTCACCCTCGCCGAGGGCACCGGCGCCCTGCTCACCGGCCGCCTCTCGCTCGCCGCCCAGCCGTGGCTGCGTGACCACGCCGTCGCGGGCGCGGTCCTCTTCCCCGGTACCGGGTTCCTCGAACTGGCCCTGCAGGCCGCCCGTCGCGTCGGCTGCGCCCGGGTCGCCGACCTGACCCTGGAGGCACCGCTGGTGCTCCCCGAGGAGGGTGGCGTCCGCGTCCAGGTCACCGTCGGCGCCGCCGACGAATCGGGGCGGCGCACCGTGTCCGTCCACTCCCAGCCCGACACACCCGACGCCGCCCCCGACGCCTGGGTGCGCCACGCCGCCGGACTCATCGACAACACCACGGCCACCGCCGCCGAGCCAGAGCGCGCCACCGCCCCGGCCGCCGACGCCGAACGCGTCCTCCTGGACGGCTTCTACGACCGCCTCGCCGACAGCGGCTACGCCTACGGCCCCGTCTTCCAAGGCCTGCGCGCCGTATGGCGGGACGGGGCTGACGTGTATGCCGAGGTCGGCCTCGCCGCCGACCAGCAGTCCGAGGCCACCCGCCACGGCCTGCACCCGGCACTGCTCGACGCAGCCCTGCACGCCTGGCTCGCCGCCGACCGGGCCAGCACCGACCGCACCGGCGCCGACGACACCGGCGCGGTGCGGCTGCCGTTCGCGTGGAGCGGGGTCTCCCTCCACGCCGTGGGCGCCGCCGCCGTACGGGTCCGGCTCACGCCCGTCGACGACGACACCCTGGCGCTGACCCTCACCGACCCCGAGGGCCGGCTCGTCGCCCGCGTCGACGCGCTCACCCTGCGCCGACTGAGCCCCGAGGCGCTGGCCCCGGCGCGGTCGGCCCGTACCGGAGTCTCGGCCCGTACCGGCGTCGAGGAGAGCCTGTTCCGGGTGGACTGGAGCGCGCTGCCCCTCCCGGCCGAGGCACCCACGCCGGCCGACGCACCCTGGGCCGTCGTCGGACCCCGCATCGACGGACTCCCCGACCCTGCCACCGGACACCACACCGACCTCGCGGCGCTCGCCGCGGCCGTGGACGCCGGTACGGTACTGCCGGACACCGTGCTCGTGGAGGCCGTACCGGCGTCGTCCCGGGAGCCCGGCGCCGACCCGGTGGAGTCCGCCCGTACGGCACTGCACCGCACGCTCGACCTCGTGCAGCGGTGGCTGGCCGACGAACGCTTCGCCGCCGCCCGGCTGGTCGTCGTGACTCGCGGGGCCGTACCCGCCGACGGCGACCGCACCCCCGTGGACCCGGCCGCCGCCTCCGTGTGGGGCCTGCTGCGGTCGGCACAGTCGGAGCACCCCGGCCGCCTCACCCTTCTAGACCTGCCCGCGCACCCGTCCGCGACCGGAACCGTCACCAACGACGCCCCCGCTCCCGGCACGGCGACCGCACCCCTCACCGCAGCGGCCCTCACCACCGGTGAACCCCAGCTCGCCCTCCGCGGCGACACCGTTCACGTCCCCCGCCTGGCCCCCGCGGGCACCGGCGGCAGCCTCCTGCCGCCGCCCGGCGAGCCTCTGTGGCGGCTCGACGTCACCACCCCCGGCACCCTGGACAGCCTGGCGCTCGTCGCCTGCCCCGAGGTCGGCGGACCGCTCGCCCCGGGCCAGGTGCGGGTCGGGATGCGGGCCACGGGTGTCAACTTCCGTGACGTACTGGTCTGCCTGGGCATGCTCGACCGCGAAGTGCCCGGACGTGAGGGCGCCGGTGTGGTCCTGGAGACCGGTCCCGACGTCACCGGACTCGCCGTCGGCGACCGCGTGCTCGGCCTGTTCTCCGGCGGCTACGGCCCCGTCGCCGTCACCGACAACCGGCTGCTGGCCCGCGTACCCGACGGCTGGACCTTCACCGAGGCCGCGGCCGCACCCATCGTGTTCCTCAGCGCCTACCACGGCCTCGTCGACCTCGCCGCCCTCAAGGCCGGGGAGCGGGTGCTGATCCACGCGGGCACCGGCGGTGTCGGCATGGCCGCCGTGCAACTGGCCCGGCACCTGGGCGCCGAGGTGTTCGCGACCGCGTCCCCCGCCAAGTGGCCGACGCTGCGCGGGATGGGCCTGGACGACGACCACATCGCCTCGTCCCGCGACACCGGCTTCGCGGAGAAGTTCCGCGCCACCACCGGCGGACACGGTGTGGACGTCGTACTCAATTCCCTGGCCCGCGAGTTCGTGGACGCCTCCCTCGAACTCCTCGCTTCCCGAGGCCGGTTCGTGGAAATGGGCAAGACCGACCTGCGCGACCCGGCCGCCGTCGCCGCCGACCACCCCGGCGTCGTCTACCGGGCGTTCGACCTGCGCGACGTCGACCCCGACCACACCCGGGCGATGCTCACCGCCGTGCTCGGCCTGTTCGAGCGGCAGGCGCTGCGCCCGCTGCCGGTCACCACCTGGGACGTGCGCCGGGCCCCCGAGGCCTTCCGCCACCTCAGCCAGGCCCGCCACACCGGCAAGGTCGTCCTGACCGTGCCCGACGTGCCCGTCGACCTCACCCGCCCGGCCGACCAGGACCTCACCGGCACCGTTCTCGTCACCGGCGGCACCGGCACCCTCGGCGCGCTCCTCGCCCGCCACCTCGTCACCGAGCACGGCGTACGACACCTGCTGCTCACCAGCCGCAGCGGCCCCGACGCCCCCGGCGCCGCCCAACTCACCTCCGAACTGGCCGAGTCGGGCGCCGAAGTCACCGTCGCCGCCTGCGACATCGCCGACCGCGACCAGCTCGCGGCGCTCCTGGCCGCCGTACCCGCGGAGCACCCGATCACCGCGGTCGTCCACGCGGCCGGTGTCCTCGACGACGGCATCCTCGACGGACTCACCCCCGAACGCGTCGACCACGTTCTGCGCCCCAAGGCACGGGCCGCCTGGAACCTGCACGAACTCACCCGCGACCTGGACCTGTCGGCGTTCGTCCTGTTCTCCTCCGTGGCCGCCACCTTCGGCAGCCAGGGCCAGGCGAACTACGCCGCCGCCAACGCCTTCCTCGACGGCCTCGCCCACCACCGCCGCGCCCAAGGACTGCCCGCCCTTTCCCTCGCCTGGGGACTGTGGGACACCGACAGCGGCATGGCCGGCACCCTCGGCGCGGCCGACGTGCGCCGCATCGGCCGGATGGGTCTGGCACCGCTGCCCGCGGACGAAGCACTCGCCCTCTTCGACGCGGCCCTCGCCGCCGACCAGGCGCTGCTGCTGCCCACCCGCCTCGACCTGCCCGGCCTCGCCCGCCGCGGCACCGAACCGCCCGCCCTGCTCAAGGCGCTGGCCCGCACCCCCGTCCGGCGGGCCGCCGCGCCCATCGCCACGGACACCGGGCACCAGGACACCGAGGCACCGGCCGTCCCCTTCACCGAGCAACTGCGCCACCTGCCCGCCGAGGAACGCGAACGGGCCGCACTCGACCTGGTACGCACCCACACCGCGGCCGTCCTCGGCCACTCCGACCCGGACGCCGTCGACGCCGAACGGCCGTTCAAGGCGCTGGGCTTCGACTCGCTCACCGCGGTCGAGATGCGCAACCGCCTGGGCGCCGCCACCGGCCTCACCCTGCGCGCCACGCTGATCTTCAGCTACCCGACCCCCGCGGTCCTCGCCCGGCACCTGCTCGAACAGTGCGCCCCGAAGGACGAACCCGAGCAGCCGCCCGCGGACCTCCTCCTCGCCGAACTCGACCGGCTGGAGGCCGCCATGGACGCCGTCGACGCCGTCGAGGGCGAGAGCGAGGGCCGTGACGAGAAGGTGACCGCACGCCTGAGAGAACTCCTCAGCCGGTGGACCGGCACCACCGACGGCGCCCCGCCCACCGCCGGAACCGGCCTCGAAACCGCGACGGACGACGAGATGTTCGACCTGATCAACAAAGAGCTGGGCATTTCCTGACCCCGACCGACCCCGGACCGCTCAGGACCCGACGTCTGCGGCACCCCTCGGGGCTCCGCCCAGGGGCTCGGGGCTCCTCCTAGGAAGTGGCAACGAATGGCGAGCAACGAAGAGAAGCTGCGGGACTACCTCAAGCTGGTCACGGCCGACCTTCGTCAGACACGCAAGCGTCTGCAGGACATCGAGGACCAGCGGCACGAGCCCGTGGCCATCGTGGCGATGGGCTGCCGCTTCCCCGACGGAGCCGACAGCCCCGAGGCGATGTGGCGGCTCCTCGCCTCCGGCACCGACGCCGTCACCCCCTTCCCCACCGACCGCGGCTGGGACCTCGACGCCCTCTACGACCCGGACCCGGACAACCCCGGCACCTCCTACGTCCGCGAGGGCGGCTTCCTGCACGAAGCGCCCCTGTTCGACGCCGAGTTCTTCGAGATCTCCCCGCGCGAGGCCCAGGCCATGGACCCGCAGCAACGGCTGCTGCTGGAGACCTCCTGGGAGACCGTCGAACGGGCCGGAATCGTCCCGGCCTCGCTCCGCGGCTCCCGCACCGGCGTGTTCATCGGCGCCATCGCCCAGGACTACCTGCCGCGCTCGCGCGGCGCCCAGGCCGAACTCGGCGGCCACCTCCTCACCGGCAGCACCATCAGCGTCGCCTCCGGCCGCATCGCCTACTCCTTCGGCCTGGAGGGCCCCGCCGTCACCGTCGACACGGCCTGCTCCTCCTCCCTTGTCGCGCTCCACCTCGCCGTACGGGCCCTGCGCGCCGGCGAGTGCGACCTCGCCCTCGGCGGCGGCGTCACCGTCATGTCCGGTCCTGAGATGTTCGTCGACTTCGGCCGCCAGCGCGCCCTCGCCGCCGACGGACGCTGCAAGGCGTTCTCCGCCGACGCGGGCGGCTTCGGCCCCGCCGAGGGCGTCGGCATGCTCCTGCTGGAACGACTCTCCGACGCCCGCCGCAACGGCCACCCCGTCCTTGCCGTCATCCGCGGCTCGGCGGTCAACCAGGACGGCGCCTCCAACGGCCTCACCGCCCCCAACGGCCCCGCCCAGGAACGCGTCATCCGCGACGCCCTCGCCGACGCCGCGCTCACCCCCACCGACGTCGACGCCATCGAGGCCCACGGCACCGGCACCCCCTCGGCGACCCCATCGAGGCCGAAGCCCTGCTCGCCACCTACGGCGACAACCGCGAACGGCCCCTGTGGCTCGGCTCGGTGAAGTCCAACATCGGACACACCCAGGCCGCCGCCGGCGTCGCAGGCATCATCAAGATGGTCCTGGCCATGCGCCACGGCCTCCTGCCCCGCACCCTCCACGCCGACGAACCGTCCCAGCACATCGACTGGACCGCCGCCGACCTGCGCCTGCTCACCGAGGCCCAGCCCTGGCCCCACGAGGCCGAACGCCCGCGCCGCGCCGCGATCTCCTCCTTCGGCATCAGCGGCACCAACGCCCACCTGATCGTCGAGGAAGCCCCCACGCCGACACCCACGGAGGACGCCAAGCCCCCCACCCCGCCCAGCCCTCGAACCGGCGCCCCCCTGCCCTGGGTCCTCTCCGCCCGCAGCCGCGCGGCACTCACCGCACAGGCCACCCGCCTGCTCACCCACCTCGACACCCACCCCGGCCGGCACCACCCGGCCCACGTCGGCCACGCCCTCGCCACCACCCGCAGCACCTTCGAGCACCGCGCCGTCCTCACCGGCCGCACCTACGACGACCTACGCACGGCCCTCACCGCACTCGCCGCCGACACCGCACACGCGGGTGCTGTCGTCGGCACCGTCCGCCCGGGTGGCCGCCTCGCCGTGCTCTTCGCGGGGCAGGGGTCGCAACGCCTGGGTATGGGGCGGGAGTTGTACGGGGCGTATCCGGTGTTCGCGGAGGTGTTCGACGCGGTGGATGCCGAGCTGCCGTTCGACTTGAAGGCGGTTGTGTTCGGTGATGACCGGGAGCTGCTGAATCGCACGGAGTTCGCGCAGCCCGCGTTGTTCGCGTTGGAGGTGGCGCTGTTCCGGTTGGTGGAGTCGTGGGGTGTGCGGCCGGATGTTCTCGCTGGTCATTCGATCGGTGAGATTGCGGCGGCGTGTGTGGCGGGGGTGTGGTCGCTGGCGGATGCGTGCCGTTTGGTGGCTGCGCGGGGCCGGTTGATGCAGGCGCTTCCGGCGGGTGGCGTGATGGTGGCGGTGCAGGCTTCGGAGGAGGAGGTTCTGGCGTTCGTCGATGACGAGCGGGTGGGTGTGGCGGCGGTGAACGGGCCGCGTTCGGTGGTGGTGTCGGGTGATGCGGTGGCGGTGGAGGAGGTTGCCGCGCACTTCCGGGCCCTGGACCGTAAGGTGACGGGGCTGCGGGTGAGTCATGCTTTCCATTCGCCGTTGATGGAGCCGATGCTGGCGGACTTCCGTGCTGTGGCGGAGAGCCTGACGTACGACCGCCCCCGCATCCCCGTCGTCTCGAACGTCACCGGCCGCGTCGCCACCGCGGAGGAACTCACCTCCCCGGACTACTGGGTGGAGCACGTACGCCGCCCCGTACGCTTCGCCGACGGCATCCGCACCCTCGCCGAGCGCAAGACAGGCCGACTCCTCGAACTCGGCCCCGACGGCACCCTCACCGCCCTCGCCCAGGACTGCCTGGACGGCGGCACCGAGACCTTCGCCCCCGCCCTGCGCAGGGACCACCCCGAACCGGAGAGCCTGCTCACGGCCCTCGCCCAACTCTTCGTCACCGGGCTGCCCGTGGCCTGGGACACGACGATCCCACTGGACGGCACCACGAGCAGGGCCCAGGAACCCCTGGACCTGCCGACCTACCCCTTCCAACGCCGCCGCTACTGGTCCCGCGACACCGGCTCCGCCACCGGCGACCTGCGTGCCGTGGGTCTGGGTTCGGCGGAGCATCCGTTGTTGGGTGCGGCGGTGGAGTTGGCCGGTGGTGACGGTGAGGTGTTGCTGACGGGGCGCCTCTCGCCGGCTGTTCAGGGGTGGCTGCGTGATCATGTGGTCGCGGAGTCGGTGGTGTTCCCCGGGACGGGGTTCCTCGAACTGGCCTTGCGGGCTGGTGAGTCGGCGGGCTGTGACCGGGTTGAGGACCTGACA
>NZ_FLSP01000152.1 GCF_900091315.1 Streptomyces sp. DI166 | reverse complement strand
CGGGCAGTTCCCGGACGACCCGTCCGCCCACCGACGGCATCAGCACCTTCAAGGGCCAGGACCGCGCCCTGCGCGCCGACCGGCTCGGCACCACCGGCCTGCTCCTGTCGGTGCTCGCCGCCACGGCCCCGCTCATGGTCGTCGCGGGTGTCATGCCCACGACCTTCGGGGTGATGGGGGTCGTCGGACAGCCCCTGCTCTTCGTGATCCTCGGCGGAGTCCTCGCCCTGTTCAGCGTCGGCTACGCCGAGATGAGCAGACACGTCCACAACGCCGGCGCCTTCTACGCGTACATCTCCCGCGGCCTCGGCGGCACCGCCGCCTCCGGCGCCGCCCTGCTCGCCCTCGTCGCCTACAACGCCCTCCAGGTCGGCATCTACGGCATCTTCGGCTTCGAGGTCTCCGGCCTGTTCGCCACCTACCTGGAGATCGACCTCGCCTGGTGGATACCGGCCCTGCTGGCCGTGCTGCTCACCGGCGGGCTCGGCTGGCTGAAGATCGACCTCAACGCGCGCGTGCTCGGTGTGCTGCTCCTCATCGAGGTCGTCCTCGTCGTCATCTTCGACGTCGCCGCCCTCGGCGACCCCGGCCCCGAGGGGCTGTCCCTGCACGCCTTCAACCCCGACACCCTCAGCG
Organism: Streptomyces sp. DI166; assembly: GCF_900091315.1. GTDB lineage: Bacteria > Actinomycetota > Actinomycetes > Streptomycetales > Streptomycetaceae > Streptomyces > Streptomyces fuscus. The sequence continues at coordinate 12,107 of NZ_FLSP01000152.1, read as the reverse complement.
GCGTCGGCATCGGCACCGCCCTGTGCTTCTGCGTCGCCGCCTTCCTCGGCTTCGAACAGGCGCCCGTCTACGCCGAGGAGACCAGCCGCCCGCACGTCCTGGTGCCCCGCGTGATGTTCCTGGCCATCGGCGGCATCGCCGTCTTCTACACCGTCACCTGCTGGGCGCTCACCGTCGCCACCGGCCCCGACGCCGTCGTCGGCACCGCCCAGGAGCAGAGCGCCGGGATGCTCTTCTTCCTCACCGAGGGCCTGATCGGCGAGACCTTCACCGACGTCCTGCACATCCTCTTCGTGACCGGCATGTTCGCCGCCATGGTCAGCTTCCACAACGTCGTCGCCCGCTACGCCTTCGCCATGGGCCGCGAGGGCCTGCTGCCCTCCGCCTTCGGCCGCACCACCAGCGCCAGCGGCGCCCCCGGCACCGGCTCCCTGCTCCAGACCGGCATCGCGCTGGTGGTGGTCTCCGCCTTCGCGCTCACCGACGACAAGCCCACCGGCGACCCGACGGCGCCGGTGCTGCACCTGTTCACCTGGATGGGCAACGTCGGCGCGCTCGGCGTCACCCTGCTGATGTGCGTCGCCTCGGTGTCGGTCGTGGTGTTCTTCGTCCGCCGGGGCGCCGCGGCCGCCCAGCTCTGGCGGCTCACCTCCGCCGCCCTCGCCGCCGCCGCGCTGGCCTTCATCGTCGTCTACACCGTCAAGGACTTCGACGTCCTGGTCGGCTCCGGACCGGACTCCTCCCTGAACTGGATCCTGCCCGGCATCCTCGCCCTCGCCCTGCTCGCGGGCGTCGTCCAGGGACTCGTCCTGCGCGCCCGCAACCCCGAGGTCCACGCCCGCATCGGCCTCGGCAACGAGGCCTTCCAGCTGGACAAGGCGGCAGCGGCCGAGGATTGATTACGGAACTCTGACGGGCACCCCCGGCCCCTGGCCCGCCCCGGGCCGGGAGTGCTCGAATGGACAGGTGAACTCCGAACAGCCCGAGGAACGCGGCACCCCCGTCGGCCGCCGCGTCTTCCTCGGCACCCTCGGCCTCGGCGCCCTCGGTGTGGCCGCGGCGCCCGTCCTCCAGCGCGGCATGGAGTCCTTCCTGGCCGGTGCCGCCGAGAAGGACCCCACCGGACTGACCGGCCTGCTCCCCAACGGCGGCGGCTTCCGCTACTACTCCGTCGCCTCCTCGGTGCCGCACAAGAACGAGGGGAACTACCGCCTCACCGTCGACGGCCTCGTCGACCGCCCGATGACGTACTCCCTCGACGACCTGCGCGCCCTGCCCCAGACCCGCCTGGTCCGCGACGTCCAGTGCGTCACCGGCTGGCGGGTCCCCGAGACCCCCTTCGAGGGCGTGCGCCTGTCCCGGCTCCTGGACGCCGCGGGAGTGCGCCCCAAGGCCGGGGCGGTGCGCTTCACCTGCTTCGACGGCGTCTACACCGAGAGCCTCACCCTCGACCAGGCCCGCCGCTCCGACGTCCTGGTCGCCCTGCGCATGCAGGACAAGGACCTCGGCCACAGCCACGGCGGCCCGGTCCGTCTCTACGTGGCCCCCATGTACTTCTACAAGTCCGCCAAGTGGCTCTCCGGCATCACCGTCACCGAGGACGTGGAGCCCGGCTACTGGGAGGAGCGCGGCTACGACGTCGACGCCTGGGTCGGCCGCTCGAACGGACGCGACGATGACCCCACGAGCTGACACCCCGGCCCCGCCCGCCACGAACCTGCGCCGCTTCGGCCGCGCCACCAGATGGGTCCACCGCACCACGGCCGCCCTGATGCTCACCTGCGTGGCCACCGCCGCCTGCCTCTACGTCCCCGAACTCGCGGAACTCGTCGGCCGCCGCGAGCTGGTGGTCCGTATCCACGAATGGGCGGGCCTCGCCCTGCCCGTACCGCTCCTGGCCGGCCTCGCCTCCCGCGCCCTCCGTGCCGACCTGGGGCACCTCAACCGCTTCGGCCCGCACGACCGCCGCTGGCTGCGCGCCGTCCTGCGCCGCGACCGGAGCCCCGGCGCCCGGCCCGCCGCCAAGTTCAACGCGGGCCAGAAGATCTACGCGGCCTGGATCGCGGGCGCCACCCTGGTGATGCTCGGCACCGGCCTGCTGATGTGGTTCACCCACCTCACGCCCCTGATGTGGCGCACCAGTGCCACCTTCGTCCACGACTGGCTGGCGCTGACCATCGGAATCGTCCTGGCCGGGCACATCGGCATGGCCCTCGCCGACCCCGAGGCCCGCCGCGGTATGCGCACCGGGTCGGTCAGCCGGGAATGGGCCGAGCGGGAGCACCCGCTCTGGCGCCCCTGACACGCGAACGGGCCCGCCCTCCCCTCGGGAAGGCGGGCCCGACAGGGGCTATATCACCAGGGACAACAGCAGCACCGTGCCACCGGCGACCACCGAGATGATCGTCTCCATCACCGACCAGGTCTTGATCGTCTGGCCGACGTCCAGCCCGAAGTACTCCTTCACCAGCCAGAACCCGGCGTCGTTGACATGGCTGAAGAAGAGCGAACCGGCGCCGATGGCGAGGACCAGCAGGGCCGTCTCGGTGGTGGACATGCCCGCCGCGAGCGGCGCCACCAGACCGGCCGCCGAGACCGTCGCCACCGTCGCCGAACCGGTCGCCAGCCGGATCGCCACCGCGATCAGCCAGGCCAGCAGCAGCGCCGGGATCGACCAGTCCTCGGAGATCTCCAGGATCATCTGACCCACACCGGAATCGATGAGCGTCTGCTTGAAGCCGCCGCCCGCGCCGACGATCAGCAGGATGCCCGCGATCGGCGCGAGACCCTTCTCCACCAGTCCGGAGACCCGCTCCTTGCCGAACCCGGCAGGCCGCAGCAGCGTGAAGATGCCGACCAGGACCGCCGTCAGCAGCGCGATCAGCGGGGAGCCGATGACGTCGAAGACCCGCTGGGTGGTGTTCTCCTTGTCGTCGATGACGATGTCGACGAGCGCCTTGGAGAGCATCAGCACGACCGGCAGCATGATCGTGGTCAGCGTGGCGCCGAAGCTCGGCCGCCGCTCCAGCTCCTCGGAGGCACGCTGCGGGATCATCCGGTCCGGCGCCGGGACGTCCACCCAGCGGGCGGCGTACCGGGAGAACAGCGGACCGGCGATGATCACCGTCGGGATGGCGACCAGGACACCGAGCGCCAGCGTGACACCCAGGTTGGCGCCCACCGCGTCGATCGCGACCAGCGGACCGGGGTGCGGCGGGACGAGACCGTGCATGACCGACAGACCGGCCAGGGCCGGGATGCCGATGCGCATGAGGGAGTAGTTGCCGCGCTTGGCGACCATCAGCACGACCGGGATCAGCAGCACCACGCCGACCTCGAAGAACAGCGGCAGACCGATCACCGAGGCGATCAGCACCATCGCCCACGGCATCGAACGGCCGCCCGCCTTGGCGAGGATGGTGTCGACGACCTCGTCCGCGCCGCCGGAGTCGGCGAGCATCTTGCCGAGGATCGCGCCGAGGGCGATCAGCACGCCCACACTGGCCACGGTGGCGCCGAGCCCGGCCGTGAAGCTGGTGATGGCCTTGTCCAGCGGCGCCCCGGCGAACGCGCCCAGCGCCAGCGACCCGATGGTCAGCGCCAGGAAGGCGTGCAGCTTGTACTTGGTGATGAGCAGGACGATGACGGCGATGCCCGCCAGCACGGCGATGCCCAGTTGGGCGTGACCGGCCGAGGTGATGGGCTCGACGGGGTCCGCTGCCAGCAGCTCGACACTGAGTCTGGTCACGGGAGTTCCTTGCGTTACGGGGGGAGGGGGACCGTGGGGGGTGGGGTCACGCCGTCGGGGACGACGGAGTGTCGAGTGCTTGCAGCGCGGTCACGGCGCGCGCGGTGATCTCCTCGGGGGTGCCCGAGACATCCACCACGACGCCCGCCTCGTCCGCCTGGAGCGGCTGGAGAGTGGCGAACTGCGAGTCCAGCAGGGCCGTCGGCATGAAATGCCCCTGCCGCTGCCGCATCCGGCTCCCGATCAGCTCCCGGTCGCCCGAGAGATGCACGAAGAGCACACCGGGTGCGGCGGCCCTGAGCCGGTCGCGGTACGACCGCTTCAGCGCGGAGCTGCTGACCACCCCGCCCAGCCCGGTCCGCCCCTGGGCCCAGGCGCCGATGGCGTCCAGCCACGGCCACCTGTCCCCGTCGTCGAGCGGCACACCGGCCGACATCTTGTCGATGTTGGCCTGCGGGTGGAAGTCGTCACCTTCGGCGTACGGGACACCCAGCCGGGCGGCGAGCAGCGGACCGATCGTGGTCTTGCCCGTTCCGGCGACGCCCATCACGACGATGACGTGGGAGGTACGCATCACTGCCTCGCTGTCTTCCTCGACCTGCGACGTCGACTGCTGACGTCGGCCGGGACACTGAAACCCATTAGGTCCGATGAATACAAGACCCTGTGACAAATAAGTCTGACTTTTTGTTCCCGTGACGACCGCCGTACGCTGTGTCCATGAGCACAACGGGCCGGGGGCTGCACGGCCATGTACTGGAAACCCTCGGCCCCGCGATCACCGCGGGCGAGTACCCGCCCGGCAGCGTGTTGCGCACCGACGAACTCGCCCAGCAGTTCGACTGTTCACGGTCCGTGATGCGCGAGGCGGTCCGCGTCCTGGAGTCCATGCACCTGGTGGAGTCCCGCCGCCGCGTCGGGGTGACGGTCCGCCCCAAGTCCGAGTGGAACGTCTACGACCCCCAGGTCATCCGCTGGCGGCTGGCCGGCGCCGACCGCCCCCACCAACTGCGCTCCCTGACCGTGCTGCGCTCGGCCGTCGAACCGGTGGCCGCCGGACTCGCCGCACAGCACGCCACCGCCCAGCAGTGCGCCGAACTCACCGAGTGCGCCCTCGGTATGGTCGCCCACTCCCGCGGCCACCAGCTGGAGGGCTACCTCTTCCACGACGTCGCCTTCCACCGGGTGATCCTCAACGCCTCCGGCAACGAGATGTTCGCCCGGCTCGGCGATGTCGTCGCCGAGGTCCTCGCGGGCCGCACCCACCACGAGGTCATGTTCGAGGACCCCGACCCGGCCGCCGTCACCCTGCACGTCCAGGTCGCCGAGGCCGTGCGCGCCCGCGACGCGGCCCGCGCCGAGCACCTGGTCCGCGAGATCACCGTCGGCGCCCTCCAGGAACTGGACATCCTGGCCCCCGGAAAATAGCCGCGCACCCACCCCGCCCCCGGCGGTACGGTCGCCAAGTGCTTGACGACGACGGGTACTTCGGAGAGAAGATCGCGGCCGGCTACGACGACGGCGCGGCGGAGCTGTTCCGCCCCGAGGCGGTGGACCCCGTGGTCGACCTGCTCGCGGACCTCGCCGGAGACGGCGCCGCCCTCGAACTCGGCATCGGCACCGGACGGATCGCCCTGCCCCTGGCCGCCCGCGGCATCCCCGTGCACGGCATCGACATGTCCCGGGCCATGGTGGCCAGACTGCGCGCCAAACCCGGCGGCGACGCGATCGGCGTGACCGTCGGCGACTTCGCCACCACCCGGGTGGAGGGCCGGTTCACCGTCGCCTACCTGGTGTTCAACACCATCAACAACCTCACCACCCAGGACGCCCAGGTCGACTGCTTCCGCAACGCCGCCGGCCACCTCGCCCCCGGCGGCCGCTTCGTCGTCGAGGTCGGCGTCCCCGAGCTGCGCAGACTGCCGCCCGGCCAGAGCGCCGTACCCTTCCGCATCACCCCGACCCAGTGGGCCTTCGACACCTACGACCCCGCCACCCAGGCCATGAGCTCCCACTACGTCACCGTCGTGGACGGACGCGCCGAGCACACCTCGATCCCGTTCCGGTACGTGTGGCCCGCCGAGCTGGACCTGATGGCGCGGATCGCCGGACTGCGCCTGCGCGACCGCTGGGAGGACTGGCACCGGGCGCCCTTCACCGGCGAGAGCACCAAGCATGTCTCGGTCTGGGAGAAACCCGCCCGCTGACGCCTCAGTCCAGGAACTCCCCGTCCACGTACACCCAGGCCCCGTCCACCCGCTCGAACCGGCTCCGCTCGTGCAGCGAACCGCCCCGGTAGGACGCCCGGAACGTCACGGTCCCGGTCGAGTGGAAGGCCGACCCGTCGCTGGTGTCCAGGATCTCCAGACCCGTCCACCGCATCCGCGGATCGAGGTCCAGCTGCCCCGGGCGGGTCCGCGGATGCCAGGTCCGCAGCAGATACCCCGCGTCCAGCCGGACGAAGGCGCTGTACCGCGACCGCATCAGCGACTCGGCACTCGGCGCCGCCGCCCCGGCGTGGTACCGGCCGCAGCACTCCGCGTACACCGCGGGCAGCCCGCACGGACAGGAACGCGTGGTCATGATCACCCTCCGCGGCGCGCCCGGTCCCCGCAGCGCGCATGTCTTCGCCGCAACGCACGAGGGCCGCGACCTCGCGGTCGCGGCCCTCGCTTCTGTGTCCGAGGGGGGACTTGAACCCCCACGCCCGATAAAGGGCACTAGCACCTCAAGCTAGCGCGTCTGCCATTCCGCCACCCGGACAAGGTGTCTGTCGCGCGGGTCCTGCCCGCGGCGACAGAGGAAACATTACCAGGCTTTCGAGGGGGACCCGATCACCCCCCGGCCCCGGCGTGAACGCCGTGTGACGGACCGGGGGCGGTCTTGGGCCCCGGCCGTCCGCGGGAGGAGTATGAGGGGGACCACCAGCAGGTACAGCGGGAGGAACCAGCGTGAGCGGGACGGACACGGCCAAGGGCGTCGCCGGCGAGGACGAGGTCGTGGACCTCTGCCGCGAGCTGATCCAGATCGACACCAGCAACTACGGGGACCACTCCGGTCCCGGCGAGCGCAAGGCCGCCGAGTACGTGGCCGAGAAGCTCGCCGAGGTGGGCCTCGAACCGCGGATCATCGAGTCGCACAAGGGCCGCGCCTCCACGATCGCCCGGATCGAGGGCGAGGACCCCTCCCGGCCCGCGCTGCTCATCCACGGCCACACCGACGTGGTCCCGGCCAACGCGGCCGACTGGACCCACCACCCCTTCTCCGGCGAGATCGCCGACGGCTGCGTGTGGGGCCGCGGCGCCGTCGACATGAAGGACATGGACGCGATGACGCTGGCCGTCGTCCGCGACCGGCTGCGCAGCGGCCGCAAGCCGCCGCGCGACATCGTCCTGGCCTTCCTCGCCGACGAGGAGGCGGGCGGCACCTACGGCGCCAAGTACCTCGTCCGGAAGCACCCCGACCTCTTCGAGGGCGTCACGGAGGCCATCGGCGAGGTCGGCGGCTTCTCCTTCACCGTGAACGAGAAGCTGCGGCTGTACCTGGTGGAGACCGCCGAGAAGGGCATGCACTGGATGCGGCTCACCGTCGACGGCACCGCGGGCCACGGCTCGATGACCAACACCGACAACGCGATCACCGAGCTGTGCGAGGCGGTGGGCCGGCTCGGACGGCACAAGTGGCCGGTCCGGGTCACCAAGACCGTACGGTCCTTCCTCGACGAGCTGTCCGACGCGCTCGGCACCGAACTCGACCCCGAGAACATGGACGAGACCCTCGCCAAGCTCGGCGGCATCGCCAAGATGGTCGGCGCGACGCTGCGCAACTCCGCGGCGCCCACCATGCTCGGCGCCGGGTACAAGGTCAACGTCATCCCCGGTCAGGCCACCGCGCACGTCGACGGCCGCTTCCTGCCCGGCTACGAGGAGGAGTTCCTCGCTGACCTCGACCGCATCCTCGGCCCGCGGGTCAAGCGCGAGGACGTGCACAGCGACAAGGCGCTGGAGACCGACTTCGACGGCCGTCTCGTGGACGCCATGCAGAGCGCGCTGAGCGCCGAGGACCCGATCGCGCGGGCCGTGCCGTACATGCTGTCCGGCGGCACCGACGCCAAGTCCTTCGACGACCTCGGCATCCGCTGCTTCGGCTTCGCGCCGCTGAAGCTGCCGCCGGAGCTGGACTTCGCGGGCATGTTCCACGGCGTGGACGAGCGGGTGCCGGTGGACGGTCTGAAGTTCGGCGTGCGCGTGCTCGACCGTTTCCTCGACGCCTCGTGACCGGGGCCTGAATTCGCCCACTGAAACGACACTCCACTATTCGTCCGCACGTGCGGAAATAACTGGGAAGAGTGAATGCGACCATAAGCTCGTAGCTCCATTACTCCCTCCTCGTTACTGCCTATGCGATCCGCTGATTGGGATCGCATTGCCAACAAGGAGGAATAATGATCAAGAAGGTCGTCGCCGCTGCGGCTGCCACCGGTGGCCTGGTTCTCGCGGGTGCGGGTATGGCCGTCGCCGACTCCGGTGCCCAGGGTGCCGCCGTGCACTCCCCGGGTGTCCTGTCCGGCAACGTGATCCAGGTTCCCGTGCACGTCCCGGTGAACGTGTGCGGCAACACGATCTCCGTGATCGGGCTGCTGAACCCCGCCTTCGGCAACACCTGCGTGAACAAGTGACGCTGCCTTTCTGAGGTTTCGTTTCCAACGCCGTCGGTCCCGGAGCGCACGCCATGCGCTCCGGGACCGACCGGTCTTTTTCGCGTGGGTCTTGAGGGGGAAGGCAGGAATTCAGCAATGCGACAGGTCACCCGCAAGGGCCTGATGACCATGGCCGCCGCGACCGGCGTGATCGCCGCCGCGGGCGGGACCGCCCAGGCCCACTCCGGCGCGAGCGGCTCCGCCTCGCACTCGCCCGGAGTGCTCTCCGGCAACTCGGTCCAGGCACCGGTGCACGCGCCGGTCAACGCCTGCGGCAACACGGTCGACGTCATCGGGCTGCTCAACCCGGCGGTCGGCAACACCTGCGTCAACAGCGGGGGCGCGAAACACGGCGGCTCCGGCAAGCACGGCGGCTCCGGGGGCGCACACGCCGGCGGTCACACCGCGCACTCGCCCGGTGTGGCATCCGGCAACCACATCGAGGTCCCGGTCCACGCACCGGTCAACGTCTGCGGCAACAGCGTCGATGTCGCCGGTATCGGCAACGGCACCACCGGCAACGACTGCGGCAACGGCGGCGGCGCGTACGGCAGGGGGACACCGCACCACCCGGGCGGCCCGGACCGGCCCGGTCACCCGGGCGACCCGGACGGGGGGCCCGGCAACTCCGGGAACCAGCCGGGCGACCCGAACTCCCCGCGCGATCGCGCCAATCCGGACGGCACCGCACGCCCCGGCACCCCGGGCCACCCGTCCCGGCCCGGCGGCGATGTGACCGCCCACGGCGGCCCGAGCACGGACCTGCACATCGGTACCGGCTCGGCCGGCTCCGACTCCGCCACCGAGGCACGGGGCGGCGGCCCCGGCCAGCTCGCCGCCACCGGCAGTGAGCTGCCGCTCGGCATCGCCCTCCCGGTCGGCGCGGGCGCGCTGCTGGCGGGCACGGTGCTCTACCGCAAGGCGCGGGCCTCGGCCTGAGCGGCCCCGCGCACGGAGCGGGCCCCGCCTTCCCCGGCGGGGCCCGCTCCGTCTCCGTCCGCGCTCACCAGGTGGCGCGTACCTGGCGGATGATCCTGCGGCGCAGCCGCACCTTGCGGCTTCCGTCACGCAGCAGGCTGAGGCGGTCCAACTCCCAGTGTCCGTACTCTGCATGGTCGGTCAGCAGGCGTGTGGCGTCCTTGCGGGAAACCCCGCGCGGTACGTACACGTCGACAAATTCGTATTCCGGCATCGCATCTATTGTGCGGGCTGGGGCCCGGTACGGATAGCGTCTGCACTATGTCTGATGCTGCGCAGCCCACCGCTGCCGAGGTACGCGCCGCCGCCGAGGCGGTCAAGGCCGCGCTCGACCGCCATCTCGCGGCGGTCGAACGCCGCTCGGGGGAGGACGACCCGGCCGTCTACGAGGCGTTCAACCAGCTGGCCTCGGCCGCGGAGGCGTACGACGAGCTGCTCTACGACCGCTACGACGAGGTCACGCCCTTCGAGATCCCCGGCACCGACGAGGGCCTGCCGCCCTACCTCGGCCCCGAGGAGCCGAACGCGGTGAGCGTGCTGATCAGGCGCGACTACACCGTGGTGGAGCCGCAGCGGCTGCTGGCGCAGGCGGAGCGGGTGGAAGCCGCGGACGACCCGGACCCGGAGGCCTCCGCCACCGTCCACGGTGCGCTGGGCATCCTGTTCGGCGAGTTCGAACCGGACGAGATCGCCTCCCGGCACAAGGAGTTCGGCCTGGAGGAGGGCGACTCCACACTCTGGGTGACCGCCGCCGACGAACCCGCCGAGCCCGGCGAATGGCTGGAGTCCCCGTTCGACCAGGTGGACCCCCAGCACGTGGTCTGCCGCTTCGACGTGAGCGCGGTCTTCGACGACGAACCGGACGAGGACGACGACCTCGAAGCGACCTTGGAGGACGACGACGAGGACGACCTGGAACCTCTGGACGCGGACCGCTGACCCGAGCCCACGGGCCGGACGACGGGCGGCGGCACCCCGGTCGGGGCCGCCGCCCGCGCGTTACTCGCTCCGTGCCGCCACCTGGGGCGTCAGCAGCTCCGTCAGACGGGTCGTGCGGGGCTTGGCCGGGACCTCGGCCACCGCTCTCGGCAGCGCCCCTTCCACGCCGTGCACGACGGACAGGTGCCGCTCCGCGCGGCTGAACGCCGTGTAGACCCAGGGGCGGCTGAGGGCGGCGGTCGCGTCGCCGGGGAGGACGACCACGGCCGCGGGCCAGCGGGCGCCCGCCGCCTGGTGGGCGGTGAGGGCCCAGCCGTGGCGCACGGTCCGGTCCACCTGGTCCTTCGGCACGACCACCGGCTCGCCCGCGCAGGACAGGTGCAGGCCGTCGGCATCGGCCTTCACCACGTGGCCCGGGATCGTGCGGCCCGGCGCGGGGGAGTAGGCGATCCGGTCGCCGGGGTCGAAGCCGCCGAAGCGGCCGGGGCCGGGGTTGAGGCGCTCCTTGAGCGCGGCGTTGAGGGCGCGGGTGCCCGCCGCGCCGCCGTGGCCCGGAGTGATCACCTGGGTCTCCTCCGGCGGCACACCGATCGCGCGCGGCACCGAGTCGGCGACGAGCTGCACGGTGCGGTGCACGGCCTCCCCGGCGTCCCGCACCGGCACGATCACGATCTCCTTGCCGGGCGCCTCGACCTGGTTCAGCTCACCGATCCCGATGCCCGAGACCAGCTCGCCGAGCGGGCCGGGGTCCGGCTGCCGGGAGGCGATCTGCGGGCAGATCCGGGCCGCCAGCAGATCCGCGAACACCCGTCCGGGCCCCGCCGACCACAGCACCCCCGGGTCACCGGACAGCACCAGCCGCGCCCCGTCCGGCAGCGACTCCGCGAGCAGCGCCGCCGCCTCCACGTCCAGCTGGGGCGCGTCGAGTACGACGAGCAGGTCGAGATCGAGTGCGCCGTCCCCGTCCCGCCCGGGACCCTCGGCCCCGGTCAGCAGCCCGGCGACGGTGGCGACCCGGGGCGAGTCCGCGCCCAGCAGCTTCGCGAACGAACCCCGGCCCAGCGGAGTGTGCGCCGCCGCCCACGCCCGCAGCCCCAGCCCCTGCGCCGCGCGCAGCAGCGCCGCCGGTTCGGCGAGCGAGGCCGCGCCACCGGTGTGGAGCACCAGCGCGTGCCCGGCGACCGCGCGGATCAGCTCGCCCGCGGAACCCCCGGCCGCCGCGGCGGCCTCCTCCCAGGACTGCGCCGAACCGTCCTGCTTGGGAACGGAGTTGACCAGCCGCCCCAGTCCGTCGGCGAGGCTCTCCTCGGCGAGCGCGTACCGCTCAAGTCCGACGAGAACCCGAACCGGCCGTTCTTCCTCTGCCTCCTCGTCGGCCTCCCCGTCCGACTCCGAGGTCTCGTCCAGCCCGTCCTGGAAGGCCAGCGCCTCGCCCTCCGCGAGCGCGCTCTGCACGGCCGCTTCGGCATCGGGCACCCCCTGCCGGCCCAGCGCCGCGGTGAGCGTCGGCAGTTCCAGGGCCGTGTGCCCGGCCACGGCCGCCTGCTCCAGCAGCCACACGGTCAGCGCCCGGCCGCGCCGCTCGTCGTCCGGGCCGCACTCGGCGCCCAGCAGCGCCCGCGCGAACCCGTCCGCCTGCTCCGGCCGTACCCCGCCGACCCGCAGCAACTGCCAGGGATCGGCCCGCAACTGCTCGGCCGCCCCTCCCCGAGCACCGCGGCGACCTGCGCCGCGAGCCCGGCC
>NZ_FLSP01000151.1 GCF_900091315.1 Streptomyces sp. DI166 | reverse complement strand
CGTGCGGCTCTGCCGGAGGTGTCGGCTGCGCGGGCCACTGCGGTGCCGCGGTCGGGGCCGCGGGCTGGTACGACGGCGGCAGCGGCGGCACCGCGGCGGGCGGGGTCGGTGGGGGAGTCCAGGCGGGCGGCGCGTCCTGCGGAGTAGCCGGGGCAGCGTCCTGGACCACGTCATCCTGGGGCTCGGCGGCCTCTGCGGGTACGGCGTCCTGCGGTACCGCGTCCTGGGGCTCGGCGACATCGGAAGGTACGGCGTCCTGCGGCTCCGACGCAGCGGCCTCGGTGTCCTGAGGCACAGCGTCCTGAGGCTCGGCCTCTGTCGGCTCGGCCTCCGTCTGCTCGGCGTCGGCAGGCACCGCGTCCTGCGGCTCGGCCTGCGCGGGCTCCGCCTCGGCGGGTACGGCGTCCTCCGGCTCGGACTCAGCAGCCTCGGAGCCCTCCGGCTCGGCGTCCACGGTCCCAGCGATCACGGGCTCGGCATCGGCGGCCGCCTCGCCCTCTGCCGTACCGGCGTCCACAGGCTCGGCAGCGGCGTCCGTCCCGGCGTCCGCGGCCTCCGCGTCCACCTGACCGGCGTCCACCGGCTCCGCTTCCGCCGCCACGGCGTCTGCCGCCCCCGCATCCACCGCCTCGGTGTTCACCGCCTCGGCCTCCGAAGCCTCCGCGTCACCCGCCCCGGCGTCAGCCTCCTCGCCCTGTACGGCCTCCGCGTCGGCCTCAGCCGCCTCTTCCAACGGCGCCGCGTCGACCTCGGCCGCCTCCTGCAGCGGCGCTGCGTCAACCTCGGCCGTCTCCTCCACCGGCGCCGCCTCCGCCGTACCGCCGACCACAGCGTCGCCGTCCTCCGGCGCCCCCGCGTCAACAGCCTCGGCCTCGGCCGACCGCTCCTCGATCTCCCGCTTCAGGGCGACCGCCGAGAAGCGCATCGTCGCGCCGCTCTCCAGGTCGCCCTTGTCGCTCTCGTTGGAGGGGGCCTGCTGGGCCACGGGCGGCTGAGGGGGCGTCTGCGGTTCGAAGCCGCTGCCCACCGGCAGCCTGGGCACGGCGACAGGCCCCGGAGGCGCCGGCGGAGGCGGCGTGAAGGGCGCCCCCGGCGCCGGCGCGGGTGCCGCGTGCGGAACCGGCGGCGTCAGACCGGGCAGCGGGGGCAGCGCCGTAGGAGAGGGTGAGACCGGACCGGGCGCGGGGGTGGCCGAGGACGTACCGGAAGCGCCCTCGTCCCGCTGAGCCCCGGCGGAGTCGCTCGCGTTCTGCGTGTACCAGGCAGGCGGCGCGTAGTCGATGGTGAACTCGCCCGTGACCTCGCTCGATGACTCCGCGTCGGGCTGGTCATCGCCGGGTGTGGCCCAGCCCCCGCGGATCCCGTCCCGATCGCTGCTCACAGTTCCTCCTGGTGTGGTCGAGCACCCCCACGCCGTGCCGGGGCGACCATTGCTCGTCTTCCGAAGTCGTTCGAGGTCGTCCGTTTCCGTCGGCTCTCCCCCTGGCGTCGACGCCCCGTTCCACGGGCCTGGCGTCGAGCACGGACCCAGCCTAATCACCACAGGCATCGGCCCGGCAGGCCCGTCCACCTCGGATCAACGGCCCACTGCGTCACAGCCTGCCCCGAAGTGACGTACACAGCCGCCCTATTGGTGAACAAACCGGGTAGCACCCGTGAACAATCCGGAACGAAAGCGAAGCAAGCGATCAAGAGCACCGCGAAGCGCCCACCGCGAACCACCCGTCGCGGCAACCACGTTGACGGCGGCCGTGCCCACACCGCACGGCCGCCGCTCCTTCACTCCGCCTCCACGCCCCCGTTGCCCGGCGTCGGCTCCAGGTCGAACTCCCCGTCCCGCGCGCCCAGTACGAAGGCCCGCCACTCCGCCTCGGTGTAACGCAGCACGGTCTCCGGGTCCAGGGACGAGCGCATCGCCACCGCGCCCCCGGGCAGCCGCGCGATCTCGACCCGCTCCTCGTGCTCCTCGGTGCCCGGCGCGCTCTCCCACTCAACGCCCGAGATGTCGAGGGCGTACAGTTCGTCGCGCTCGCGCTCCTTGCGCGCCTTGATCTGCTCTTCCGTCTCCGCCATGTCCAGCGACCCCTTCCAGACGTCCGACGTACGGGCCATCCCGACGTACGAATGATCGGCGCGCTCACCCTAGTGGCCCACACCACGCGAACAGGGCGGTTCCGGAACCGGTGCGAGGGCGCCCACCTCCGGCTGGTACCCTGAGTGACGGCCGTTTGTGTACGCACCCCCGGAGCCCCGAGAGGAACGCTCTGGAGGCCGCGCTCAGCGGATCCCCGCCTTCCGAGTCATGGAAGCTCCCCCGAGAAGCAGACCGGGGGCACTCGGTGGCCACTCACAGAGTATGAGGAGTACGCGTGTCGCTCGACGCCGCTACGAAGAAGCAGATCATCGCCGAGTTCGGTACCAAGGAGGGTGACACCGGCTCCCCCGAGGTCCAGGTCGCTCTGCTGTCCCGTCGGATCTCCGACCTGACCGAGCACCTCAAGACCCACAAGCACGACCACCACTCCCGCCGTGGTCTGCTGATCCTGGTCGGTCAGCGCCGCCGGCTGCTGCAGTACCTGGCCAAGAAGGACATCCAGCGCTTCCGTACGCTGGTCGACCGCCTCGGCATCCGCCGCGGTGCGGCCGGCGCCAAGTAAGACGCCACGAAGGGAGCGGTTCCCGTTCACAGGGGGCCGCTCCCTTTGCTGTACGTGCGGAGTGTCACAGACGCTTTGTAGTGTGGTAGCACAACGCAATACGTACGACACAGCGTGACAGGACCTGCCCGTCCGGGTAAGGCGACATCACGACTACGAACGAGGAGAAGCGCACCTACGCCGCCGCCGGTCCTCGGTAGTGGCCCCCGGGGGGAAGCGAGCCCCGGGTGCTTCGATCGAAGACCGGCCCGCACCGCACGGCGCGCTTCTCCGCAAACGTCCCCCTGCCACACGGGCTGCGCGGGACGAAGACGAGGAGAAAACGCTAGTGGAGAACGAGACCCACTACGCCGAGGCCGTCATCGACAATGGCGCCTTCGGCACCCGTACCATCCGCTTCGAGACGGGCCGCCTGGCCAAGCAGGCCGCCGGCTCCGCCGTGGCGTACCTGGACGACGACACCATGGTGCTGTCGGCCACCACCGCATCCAAGAACCC
Source organism: Streptomyces sp. DI166 (assembly GCF_900091315.1). GTDB lineage: Bacteria > Actinomycetota > Actinomycetes > Streptomycetales > Streptomycetaceae > Streptomyces > Streptomyces fuscus. The sequence goes on along the minus strand of NZ_FLSP01000151.1, from coordinate 9,637 downwards.
CAAGGACCAGCTCGACTTCTTCCCCCTCACGGTGGACGTCGAGGAGCGGATGTACGCCGCCGGCAAGATCCCGGGTTCCTTCTTCCGCCGCGAGGGCCGGCCCTCCGAGGACGCGATCCTCACCTGCCGCCTGATCGACCGCCCGCTGCGCCCGTCCTTCAAGAAGGGCCTGCGCAACGAGATCCAGGTCGTCGCCACGATCATGGCCCTCAACCCCGACCACCTGTACGACGTCGTGGCGATCAACGCCGCCTCCGCGTCCACGCAGCTGGCCGGTCTGCCCTTCTCCGGCCCGATCGGCGGCGTCCGCGTCGCACTGATCCGCGGCCAGTGGGTGGCGTTCCCGACGCACACCGAGCTTGAGGACGCCGTCTTCGACATGGTCGTCGCGGGCCGCACCCTGGAGGACGGCGACGTCGCGATCATGATGGTCGAGGCCGAGGCCACCGAGAAGACCATCCAGCTGGTCAAGGGCGGCGCCGAGGCGCCGACCGAGGAGGTCGTCGCCGCCGGTCTGGACGCCGCGAAGCCCTTCATCAAGGTGCTCTGCAAGGCCCAGGCCGACCTCGCCGCGAAGGCCGCCAAGCCGACCGCCGAGTTCCCGATCTTCCTCGACTACCAGGACGACGTCCTGGAGGCGCTCACCGCCGCCGTCAAGCCGGAGCTGGCCTCCGCGCTGACCATCGCGGGCAAGCAGGAGCGCGAGGCCGAGCTGGACCGCGTCAAGGCGCTCGCCGCCGAGAAGCTCCTGCCGGAGTTCGAGGGCCGCGAGAAGGAGATCTCCGCCGCGTACCGCTCGCTGACCAAGTCCCTGGTCCGTGAGCGCGTCATCAAGGAGAAGAAGCGCATCGACGGCCGCGGTGTCACCGACATCCGCACCCTGGCCGCCGAGGTCGAGGCCATCCCGCGCGTGCACGGCTCGGCGCTGTTCGAGCGTGGCGAGACCCAGATCCTGGGCGTCACCACCCTCAACATGCTCCGCATGGAGCAGCAGCTGGACACCCTGTCGCCGGTGACCCGCAAGCGCTACATGCACAACTACAACTTCCCGCCGTACTCCACCGGCGAGACCGGCCGCGTCGGCTCCCCGAAGCGCCGCGAGATCGGCCACGGCGCCCTCGCCGAGCGCGCCCTGATCCCGGTCCTGCCGTCGCGCGAGGAGTTCCCCTACGCGATCCGCCAGGTCTCCGAGGCCCTCGGCTCCAACGGCTCCACGTCGATGGGTTCGGTCTGCGCCTCCACCATGTCGCTGCTGAACGCCGGTGTGCCGCTGAAGGCCCCGGTCGCCGGTATCGCCATGGGCCTGATCTCCCAGGAGATCGAGGGCGAGACGCACTACGTCACCCTCACCGACATCCTCGGTGCGGAGGACGCCTTCGGTGACATGGACTTCAAGGTCGCCGGTACCAAGGAGTTCGTGACCGCCCTCCAGCTCGACACCAAGCTGGACGGCATCCCGGCCTCCGTCCTGGCCGCGGCCCTCAAGCAGGCCCGTGACGCCCGCCTCCACATCCTCGACGTGATGATGGAAGCGATCGACACGCCGGACGAGATGTCCCCGAACGCCCCGCGGATCATCACCGTGAAGATCCCGGTGGACAAGATCGGTGAGGTCATCGGCCCCAAGGGCAAGATGATCAACCAGATCCAGGAGGACACCGGCGCCGAGATCACCATCGAGGACGACGGCACCATCTACATCGGCGCCGCCGACGGCCCGTCCGCCGAGGCCGCCCGTACGACCATCAACGGCATCGCCAACCCGACGATGCCCGAGGTCGGCGAGCGCTACCTGGGCACGGTCGTGAAGACGACGACGTTCGGCGCCTTCGTCTCCCTGCTGCCCGGCAAGGACGGTCTGCTGCACATCTCGCAGATCCGCAAGCTGGCCGGCGGCAAGCGCGTGGAGAACGTCGAGGACGTGCTCGGCGTGGGCCAGAAGGTCCAGGTCGAGATCGCCGAGATCGACTCCCGCGGCAAGCTCTCCCTCGTTCCGGTCATCGAGGGCGAGGAAGCTGACGCTGACAAGAAGGACGACGCCGACAAGTGACGTCGAGTAGCTCCAAGGCGACGGCCCGCACCTCTTCGGAGGCGCGGGCCGTCGCCCGTACCCAAACCCTGATCAAGGGCACCAACGGCATCGGCACGGTCCGCAAGACCACCCTCCCGGGCGGCCTGCGCATCGTCACCGAGACGCTGCCCTCGGTCCGCTCGGCGACCTTCGGCATATGGGCCCACGTCGGCTCCCGTGACGAGACGCCGTCCCTGAACGGCGCCACGCACTATCTGGAGCACCTGCTCTTCAAGGGCACCGCCCGGCGCAGCGCACTGGACATCTCCGCCGCGATCGACGCGGTCGGCGGCGAGATGAACGCGTTCACGGCCAAGGAGTACACGTGCTACTACGCACGCGTGCTCGACACCGACCTGCCGCTCGCCATCGACGTGGTCTGCGACATGCTGACCGGCTCCCTCATCCTCGAAGAGGACGTCAACGTCGAGCGCGGCGCGATCCTCGAAGAGATCGCGATGACCGAGGACGACCCGGGCGACTGCGTGCACGACCTGTTCGCGCACACGATGTTCGGCGACAACCCCCTCGGCCGGCCCGTCCTCGGCACGGTCGACACGGTCAACGCCCTGACCGCCGACCGCATCCGCCGCTTCTACAAGAAGCACTACGACCCGACCCACCTGGTCGTGGCCGCCGCGGGCAACATCGACCACAACAAGGTCGTACGGCAGGTCCGCGCCGCCTTCGAGAAGGCCGGCGCCCTGCAGAACCTCGAAGCCGCCCCCATCGCCCCGCGCGACGGGCACCGCAGGCTGCGCACCGCCGGGCGCGTGGAGCTGATCGGCCGCAAGACCGAGCAGGCCCATGTCGTCCTCGGCATGCCGGGCCTCGCCCGGACCGACGAGCGCCGCTGGGCCCTCGGCGTGCTCAACACCGCCCTGGGCGGCGGCATGTCCTCCCGCCTGTTCCAGGAGGTCCGCGAGAAGCGCGGCCTGGCCTACAGCGTGTACTCGTACACCTCCGGCTTCGCCGACTGCGGTCTGTTCGGCGTCTACGCCGGCTGCCGGCCCTCGCAGGTCCACGACGTGCTGAAGATCTGCCGCGACGAACTCGACCACGTCGCCGAGCACGGTCTGTCCGACGAGGAGATCGGCCGCGCCGTCGGCCAGCTCCAGGGCTCCACGGTCCTGGGCCTGGAGGACACCGGGGCGCTGATGAACCGTATCGGCAAGAGCGAACTGTGCTGGGGCGAGCAGATGTCCGTCGACGACATGCTGGCCCGGATAGCCTCGGTCACGCCGGACGACGTCCGCTCGGTGGCCCGCGACATCCTCGGGCACCGGCCCTCGCTGTCGGTCATCGGCCCGCTGAAGGACAAGCAGGCGTCCCGTCTGCACGAAGCGGTCGCGTAAGCCTCTCCCGAGCCCTCCCGAAGGAAACGAAGAAGATGAGCAAGCTGCGTGTGGCGGTCCTCGGTGCCAGGGGCCGCATCGGCTCCGAGGCGGTACGGGCCGTGGAGGCCGCCGAGGACATGGAGCTGGTCGCCGCCCTGAGCCGGGGCGACAAGCTCCAGACCCTGGCCGAGACCGGCGCCCAGGTCGCCGTCGAACTGACCACGCCCGACTCGGTGATGGCCAACCTTGAGTACTGCGTGGGCCACGGCATCCACGCGGTCGTCGGTACGACGGGCTGGACCGACGAGCGCCTCGCGCAGCTGACGGGATGGCTCGCCGACTCCCCGCAGACCGGTGTGCTCATCGCGCCGAACTTCTCCATCGGGGCCGTGCTCAACATGAAGTTCGCGCAGATCGCCGCGCCCTACTTCGAGTCGGTCGAGGTGGTCGAGCTGCACCACCCGAAGAAGGTCGACGCCCCCTCCGGCACCGCCACCCGCACCGCCCAGCTCATCGCCGAGGCCCGGCGCGAGGCGGGCACGGCACCGGCGCCGGACGCCACCGAGACCGCCCTGGACGGGGCGCGCGGCGCGGACGTCGACGGCGTCCCCGTCCACTCGGTGCGCCTGCGCGGTCTGCTGGCCCACCAGGAGGTCCTGCTGGGCGGCGAGGGCGAGACCCTCACCATCCGCCACGACTCCCTGCACCACAGCAGCTTCATGCCGGGCATCCTGCTCGGCGCCCGCCGCGTGGTGACCACCCCGGGGCTGACCTTCGGCCTGGAACACTTCCTGGACCTGGGCTGATGCGCGCGAAGCTGTCCTACGCCCTCACGGCCGCCGTCCTGGTCGTCTACTTCGTCCTGGTCGGCAGCCGCGGTGTCATGCTCATCGGGACCGGCGAACCGATCGCCGTCGCGTTCGGTGTCTCGGTGCTCATCCTGCCGGTCATCGGCGTGTGGTTCCTGTGGAAGAACACCCAGTTCGTCCGCAAGGCCAACGCCCTCGCCGCGGAACTCGACGCCGAGGGCGGCCTGCCCGTCGACGAGCTGAAGCGCACCCCGAGCGGCCGGATCGACCGTGACTCCGCCGACGAGGTCTTCGCCCGCCGCAAGGCCGAGACCGAGGACGCGCCGGACGACTGGCGCAGCTGGTTCCGGCTCGCCGTCGCCTACCACGACGCCCGCGACACCCCGCGGGCCCGCAAGGCGATGCAGCGCGCGATCAGCCTGCGCGAGACGGCACGCTGAGCCGTCCACGGCATACGAGAAGGGCCCGGTCCGCGTCGGCGGACCGGGCCCTTCTCGTATGCGCGTCTCAGCCCTGCCCGCGCCCGTTCTCCGCACCCCACGCCTCGACGGTGTCCGCGGCCCGGTCGAACGCCTCGAAACGGCCCAGGAAGTCCGCGTTGTGCGTGGTCAGCAGCGGCGGCAGCTCGTCCGAGGACCGGTCGGCGCGCACCAGGACCAGCGCCTGACCCTGCACGGTGCGCGGGAGACCGAGCCAGCGCACCGGCTGCTGCACCGTACGCACTGCCACGACCTGTCCCCAGGGCGCCGTACGCGTGACGAAGAAGCCCACGTGGCGCAGTCCTTGGGCACTGACCCACACGCCCATGCGCAGCAGCCGCAGCGCGGCGGCGATCACGACGAGCGCGAGGCCGAAGACCGTGCCGCCCTGGCCGAGGGTGCCGGTCAGCGCGATGATGACCGCCGCGAAGAGCACGTAGGAGGCGAGCAGCAGCAGAAGGGCCGCCGCGCCCACGCGCCAGGGACCGGGACGGTAGGGGCGCCGCCAGGAGTCACGGTCGTCGAAGGGCAGCGCGACATCGTCGGTTGCCTCGAAGGCGCGGTCGGCCGTCAGGAAGGGCAGGGGCACGGCTGGTCCTCACTCGATCCAGGCTGGGCTGTGCCCGGTGAGGCTATCGAGCGGGGTGCGTGCTCACCACCCTCGGGGGTCCGGAAGAGTCAACGACGGGCTCAACGCCCTTCCGAGGCCTGCGAATGCTGCGTCTGCTGCGGGGCCTGGTCCTGGGAGAGCGCGGGCATCCCGAACACGAGCGACCCCACCAGCGCCGCCACCATGGTCACCCCCAGCAGACACCGCCCGGCTATCTGTCCGGCGGTCGCCCGCTCTCGCGGCGGGGGAGTGACATTGCTGCGGAACCGGTCCGCTTCGGCAAGGAAGGCAAACGGGACGGGTTCGCGCCGACCGAACATCAGGGGCACTTCTCCCTTCGGGTACGGAACGGATGTTTGTCATCCATAGAGACGAGCGAACCGCCGCAAAGGTGCCCTGTCCTGCGTGGGTAAAGTGACGACGCATACGACCAGACGGGAAGGCCCCTCACACCGTGACCCCCGACGAAGACTTCAAGATCGAGTTCCGTGGCGATGTCAGCGTGGAGCTGGTGAAACACAGCGCCGCCGACTCCGACGTGCTGTTCGCGGCCCGCGTGTCCACGATCGGGGAGCAGTCCCTGGACGAGCTCCAGAAGGACCCCGAGCGCTCCAAGGGACTCATCAACTACCTGATGCGGGACCGGCACGGCAGCCCGTTCGAGCACAACTCGATGACCTTCTTCATCAGCGCCCCGATCTTCGTGTTCCGCGAGTTCATGCGGCACCGCGTCGGCTGGTCGTACAACGAGGAATCGGGTCGCTACCGGGAGCTCCAGCCGGTCTTCTACGTCCCCGGCGCCGACCGCAAGCTGGTCCAGGAGGGCCGCCCCGGCAAGTACCGCTTCGTCGAGGGCACCCCCGAACAGCACAAGCTGGTCAGCGACTCGATGGAGGAGTCGTACCGTCAGGCGTACCGCACCTACCAGGAGATGCTCGCCGCGGGCGTCGCCCGCGAGGTCGCCCGCGCGGTCCTGCCCGTCGGCCTGTTCTCCACGATGTACGCCACCTGCAACGCCCGCTCGCTGATGCACTTCCTCGGATTGCGCACCCAGCACGAGCTGGCGAAGGTGCCCTCCTTCCCGCAGCGGGAGATCGAGATGGTCGGCGAGAAGATGGAGGCGGAGTGGGCCAGGCTCATGCCGCTCACCTACGCCGCCTTCAATGCGAACGGACGTGTGGCGCCGTAACGCACCCGCGTTCCCCGGCTGGGCACACATGTGCGCATCAGCCGCACGAAGTGTCCGTATTGCGGCATTTAGAGAAGTTCATCTAGCCTGATCAAACGGACCCGGCACTGCTTGAACCCCCGAGCAGGCAGTGCCGGGCTCCACCTTTGTCGTGACTTTTCCAGAACCCCTGGGGCAGACCACGGTGCAGACCACGGCTTGAGCAGCGAGTAGCGTGTAACCCATGGCTCCGACCTCCACTCCGCAGACCCCCTTCGGGCGGGTCCTCACCGCTATGGTCACGCCCTTCACGGCGGACGGCGCACTCGACCTCGACGGCGCGCAGCGGCTCGCCACGCACCTGGTGGACGCAGGCAACGACGGCCTGATCATCAACGGCACCACCGGCGAGTCCCCCACCACCAGCGACGCGGAGAAATCGGATCTCGTACGAGCGGTACTGGAGGCCGTCGGCGACCGCGCCCACGTCGTCGCCGGCGTCGGCACCAACGACACCCACCACAGCCTCCAGCTCGCCCGCCAGGCCGAGCAGACCGGCGCCCACGGCCTCCTCGTCGTCACGCCGTACTACAACAAGCCCCCGCAGGAGGGCCTGTACCAGCACTTCAAGGCCATCGCCGACGCCACCGGGCTGCCGGTCATGCTCTACGACATCCCCGGCCGCAGCGGCGTCCCGATCAACACCGAGACCCTGGTCCGGCTCGCCGAGCACCCGCGCATCGTCGCCAACAAGGACGCCAAGGGCGACCTCGGCCGCGCCAGCTGGGCCATCGCCCGCTCCGGCCTCGCCTGGTATTCCGGCGACGACATGCTCAACCTGCCCCTGCTCTCCGTGGGCGCGGTCGGCTTCGTCTCCGTCGTCGGCCACGTCGTCACCCCCGAGCTGCGCGCCCTGGTCGACGCGTACACCAGCGGTGACGTCCAGAAGGCGACCGAGATCCACCAGAAGCTGCTCCCCGTCTACACGGGCATGTTCCGCACCCAGGGCGTCATGACCACCAAGGCCGCCCTGACCCTCCAGGGACTGCCCGCGGGACCGCTGCGCGCCCCCATGGTCGAGTGCTCACCCGAAGAGATCGAGCAGCTCAAGATCGATCTTGCCGCGGGCGGGGTACAGCTCTGACAACAGACTTCGCGCGGCCGGGTCCGCGCACCGACTTCACAACTGAATAAGCAGGCCACCGGTGCCTGCGCCCCACAACGACAACTGCTTCTGCACGAACGTCACGCGCGCCACGTGCCCTACCGGTACGTGGCGCGTGTGGTTGAGGAGAGTCTTTTGAGTCATCCGCATCCCGAACTCGGCCCGCCCCCGCCGCTCCCCGAAGGCGGCCTGCGGGTCACCCCGCTCGGCGGCCTCGGTGAAATCGGCCGGAACATGACGGTCTTCGAGTACGGCGGCCGCCTGCTGATCGTCGACTGCGGAGTGCTCTTCCCGGAGGAGGAGCAGCCCGGAATCGACCTGATCCTGCCGGACTTCTCGTCCATCCGGGACCGCCTCGACGACATCGAGGGCATCGTCCTCACCCACGGTCACGAGGACCACATCGGCGGCGTCCCCTTCCTGCTCCGCGAGAAGCCCGACATCCCGCTGATCGGTTCCAAGCTGACCCTCGCCCTCATCGAGGCCAAGCTCCAGGAGCACCGCATCCGCCCGTACACCCTGGAGGTGTCCGAGGGGAACCGCGAGCGCATCGGCCCGTTCGACTGCGAGTTCGTCGCGGTCAACCACTCCATCCCGGACGCCCTGGCCGTCGCCATCCGCACCCCCGCGGGCATGGCGGTGCACACCGGCGACTTCAAGATGGACCAGCTCCCGCTGGACAGCCGCCTCACCGACCTGCACGCGTTCGCACGCCTGAGCGAGGAGGGCATCGACCTCCTGCTCAGCGACTCCACGAACGCCGAGGTCCCCGGCTTCACCCCGCACGAGCGGGACATCTCCAACGTCCTGCGGCAGGTCTTCGCCGGCGCCCGCAAGCGGATCATCGTGGCCAGCTTCGCCAGCCATGTCCACCGCATCCAGCAGATTCTGGACGCCGCCCACGAGTACGGACGCCGGGTCGCCTTCGTCGGCCGCTCGATGGTCCGGAACATGGGCATCGCCCGCGACCTGGGCTATCTGAAGGTCCCCCCGGGCCTGGTGGTCGACGTCAAGACCCTCGACGACCTCCCGGACCACGAGGTCGTGCTGGTCTGTACGGGCTCCCAGGGCGAACCGATGGCGGCCCTGTCCCGCATGGCCAACCGGGACCACCAGATCCGCATCGTCGAGGGCGACACGGTGATCCTGGCGTCCTCCCTGATCCCCGGCAACGAGAACGCGGTCTACCGCGTGATCAACGGCCTGACCCGGTGGGGCGCCAACGTCGTCCACAAGGGCAACGCCAAGGTCCACGTCTCGGGCCACGCCTCCGCGGGCGAGCTGCTGTACTTCTACAACATCTGCCGCCCCAAGAACCTGATGCCGGTCCACGGCGAATGGCGCCACCTGCGCGCCAATGCCGAGCTGGGCGCCATGACCGGCGTCCCGCACGACCGCATCGTCATCGCCGAGGACGGCGTCGTCGTCGACCTCGTCGAGGGCAAGGCCAAGATCTCCGGCAAGGTCCAGGCGGGTTACGTCTACGTCGACGGCCTCTCGGTCGGCGACGTCGGCGAGCCGGCACTGAAGGACCGGAAGATCCTCGGCGACGAGGGCATCATCTCGGTCTTCGTGGTCGTGGACTCCTCCACCGGCAAGATCACCGGCGGCCCGCACATCCAGGCCCGCGGCTCCGGCATCGAGGACTCCGCCTTCGCGGACGTCATCCCGAAGATCACGGAGACCCTGGAGCGGTCCGCCCAGGACGGAGTAGTCGAGCCCCACCAGCTCCAGCAGCTGGTCCGGCGCACCCTCGGCAAGTGGGTCTCCGACACCTATCGCCGCAGGCCGATGATCCTGCCTGTGGTGGTGGAGGTCTGACGGACCGTCGTCACCCGTCCGAGTGAAACCGGAGCGGGGCTCCTCGATTTGCATCGGGGCGCCCCGCTCCAGTACGTTTACGGCTCCACCTCAACGGGCACCCGGCCGCTTCATGCGCCGGAACGAGTCCCCTCAGGGGGTGGGAAATCCGGCTCAGAACTTCTGATAAAGTCGGGT
>NZ_FLSP01000150.1 GCF_900091315.1 Streptomyces sp. DI166 | reverse complement strand
GGCCTGCGCGTGCCGGTCGGTGAAGTCCAGCACCCGCTGCCAGGCGTCGGCGCTGATGTCCTGCCACTCCGGGGCGCCGCCGTCGAAGAAGGAGTGCGGGGCGCCGTCGTAGACCTTGTACTCGTAGGCCTTGCCCGCGTCGTCCAGCTTGCCGCGGAACGCCTCGAAGTCCTCCTGGGTGGTGGCGACGTCGTCACCGGCGAGGAGGAGCAGCAGCGGCGCGGAGATGTCCTTCAGGCGGTCCTCGACGAGTCCGGGGAGGCCGTAGAAGCCGATGGAGCCCGCGAGTTGCAGGTCGGTGCCCGCGAGCCGCCAGGAGTGGCCGCCGCCCAGGCAGAAGCCGACGGAGAAGACGGTGATGCCGGGGTTCTTCCCGGTGAGGTACGCGACCGCGGCGGCCGCGTCGTCGGCCACGCTGTCCGGGACGAGCTGCTGGAAGTGGGGCTGCCACTCGAACTCGTCGTCGCGCGGCCCGAGTCCGGCGGTGCGGCCGTAGTAGTCGAGGACCACGGCGGCGAACCCGGCCTCGGCGAACCGGCGGGCCAGGTCCTGGTAGTAGGCGTGGACCCCGCGGATGTCCGGCAGGATCACCACGCCGCGTCCGTTGGGCTCACCCGGATGCGCGTGGAAGGCGCTGAACGTCGTCCCGTCCTGGGAGGTCAGCTCGATCAGCCCCTCCTCGGCCACGCTGCCGGGGTTCTCGACGGCGGGGGGCCTGCTGTCGGTGCTGTGGCACATGGGGTGTTGGCCTCTCTTCGATGGTGATTGCGGGGGGAGTTCCGGGTCCCTCACGCCGTGCGCAGGACGTCGCGCGAGCGGGCGCGGACGCTGACGGCGCAGGTCAGCCGGGCGGTGCAGGTGCGTCGGCCGGAGCTGTCGGTGATGACGATCTCGTAGGTGGCGGTGGTGCGGCCCTCGTGCAGGGGCCGGCACACTCCGGTCACCGTGCCGCCGGCCACCCAGCGGTGGTGGGTGCAGGACAGGTCCAGGCCGACGGCGCGGCCGCCGGGTCCGGTGTACAGGTACGCGGCGAGGGATCCCAGGGTCTCGGCCAGGACGGCGTTGGCGCCGCCGTGCATGATGCCGACGGGCTGGCGGTTGCCGTCCACGGGCATGGTGCCGATGACCAGGCCCGCTTCGCAGCGCACCAGCTCGATGCCCATCTTCGTGACGAGCTGCTGATGGCTGAACTCCGGTGTCACGGCCCAGGGGCCGAGCGTGCTGTCGGACATGGTTGCCTCCCCCGTGTGCGGCACTGGAATCCGTGTCCGCGAACACCGTCGACGCTAGTCAATTCCCGGGCGGACGGAAAAGAGCGGCAGCTGGTGGTGTCCAGGGTGGTGTTGGCAGTAACCGCATGAGCCGACTCTCGTTGCGTCGAAATATTTCGGCTAGCGTCGGGCCGTCCGAAAAACCCCAGTGGCCCCGACGCAAGGGAGTTAAACTTTGTCTGGAACTCTGCCTGCCAAGGAATTGCTCCTCGACTCGGTCGACGACTATCTGGGGCCGGGCGAAAAGCGATTCTTCGGTTCCGGATTCCGGCGCGTGCGATACCGCTACGACAAGGCCGAGCTGACCGGCGGCCCGGGCGCGCCCACCGAACTGAGCAGCCGGCTCGATGTCGTCTACCCCGCCGACTGGTCGCGCAAGGCGACGGCGCGCGGTGATCTGCGTCCGCACCTGAGCACCGTCGACGGGCTGATCATCGCCGTGCACCTGAGCGAGGCGGCGCTGACCCACTCGCTCGGGCTGGGGCCGGAGAGCCGGCGCGCGGGCCGGGTGCTGTCGGTGCGGATCAAGGCGGGCACCGAGCCGGACGAGGAGCTGACCGGCCTGCCGGTGCGCACCACGGTGCTCGGCGAGCCGGTCCGGAGCGGCGAGGGCGAGGCGGTGTCGCGGCTGCAGACCCTGGTGGGAGCCATGCGGGTCCGCACCGACCTGCGCCATCCGCTGCCCACCCCACCGCCCGGCACCCCGGTCGCCACCGCCGCCTACACCGGTCCGGCGGAGCTGCTCGGGCCGGTGGAGCGGCAGTACTACGGCACCGGGTTCACTGCCCGCACGCAGAGCGTGCGCAAGGTCGCGGTGCGGGCCGCCGAGGCGCGGGCGCGGGCCGTGGTGGACGTGGCGCAGGAGCCCGGCACCGCCCTGGCCACCGAGGGCTTCGAGGGCCTGTACCAGCCCTTCGTCGGGCTGATCGACACCTTCGTCACCAGCCTTCAGCTCGGTCAGATCCTGCTGTACGAGACCGACGGGATCTCCCGCGGCGCGAGCAACACGCTGTGGATGCGCACCACCGTCCTCAGGGCGAGTGCCGAACCCGATCCCATCCGCTACGAAACCCCGCTCGACGTGCGGCTGGAGAACAGCACGCTGCTGCGGCGGGAGAACGAGACCTGGCGGGCCGCCGACATTGTCGGACGGCTCGCCGGAAACACCGTGCGCTGTTCCGTGGCGCACCGGCTGCCCGGCTGATTCCCGACCGTCTCTTTCAAGGGCTCCAAAATCGGCCACCCCTTTAAGAAACTGGAGCGCGTCATGCGTATCGCCATATCCGGTACCTATTCCTCCGGAAAAACCCTCACGTCCTATGCGCTCGCGCATTACGTGGGAATTCCGCGCACCCGGGCCCGCACCATGCGCGAGCTGCTGCCCGAGGCCGTTCCGGGCAAGACCCTGGAGCAGTGCACCGCGGCCGAGCTGGTCCAGCTGATCGTCCGCCGCCATGTGGACCGGGCGGTCCACGAGAGCAGCTTCGAGGGCTCGTTCATCTCCGACGGCTCCTCGCTGCAGGAGTGGATCTACGGTTCCGTCCGCGTCATCGTCGGCATCAACCCCAACGAGTCGCTGCACCTGAGCGAGCTGGAGAGCGTCGAACGCACCGCGGACATCCGGGTGTTCGACGCCGTCATGGAGCAGCTCGGCATCGCCTTCAAGCAGCACGTGAAGCAGACGTACGACGTGTTCGTGCACCTGCCCAACGAGCTGGCGCTGGCCGCCGACGGGCACCGCCCGGTCAACGAGCGGTTCCGTTCCATGGCCGACGAGCGGCTGCTGGAGGTCGCCGCCGAACTCGGCATCCCCGCGCACGTGGTGGGCGGCACCGTCGCCGAGCGGCTGGTGGAGATCGCCCGGCTGTTCGACCTGCCGGCGCTGATGTCGCCGGAGGAGGCCATCGCCCGCGCCCAGGCCGAGTACGAGGCGCTGGACATGCGCACCGAGTCCGACCGGGCCTCGGTGATCGTGCGATGACCGCGCCGACCGCCGTTCTGGCCGGTCTCGGCTCCGCGGTGCCGCCCCGGGTGGTGACCAACGACGAGCTGACGGCCCGGATGGACACCTCCGACGAGTGGATCCGCACCCGGACCGGAATCGCCGAGCGGCGGATCGTCGACCCCGGCACCGCCACCAGCGACCTCGCCATCGAGGCCGGACGGCGGGCCCTGGACTCCGCGGGCAGCCGGGACATCGGTGCCGTGGTGGTCGCCACCGCCACTCCGGACCACCCCTGCCCGGCGACCGGTCCGACCGTGGCCGCCGGACTCGGGCTCGGCACCGTGCCCGCCTTCGACGTCGGCGCCGTCTGCTCGGGGTTCCTGTACGCCCTGGCCACCGGCGCCGGGCTGATCGCCTCCCGGGTGGTGGACAGCGTGCTGGTCGTCGGCGCCGATGCCTTCACCACCATCGTCGACCCCTACGACCGCAACACCGCGCCGATCTTCGCGGACGGTGCCGGAGCGGTGGTGCTGCGCGCGGGCCGGGCCGACGAGCCGGGCGCGCTGCGCCGTACCGAACTGGCCAGCGACGGCCTGCAGGCCGATCTGATCCGGGTCGCCGCCGGGGGTTCACGGCAGCGCAGCCACCACAACACGGCACTGCGCGAGGACCACTACCTGACCATGCGCGGCGGCGAGGTGTTCAAGAACGCCGTCCTGCGCATGACGGAGGCCTCCCGCACGGTCCTGGAGCGCACCGGCTGGTCCACCGCCGACGTGGACCTGTTCGTCGGCCACCAGGCCAACGTCCGCATCCTGCACGCCGTCGCCGACCAGCTCGGCATCGGACAGGAGCGGGCCTACGTGAACATCGGCCACACCGGGAACACGGCCGCGGCCTCGATCCCGCTGGCCCTGGACGACGCGCTCGGCGAAGGGCGGCTGCGGGCCGGGGACAAGGTGCTCCTGACCGCCTTCGGCGCCGGCACGACCTGGGGCGCCATCACCCTGACCTGGCCCGACGGACTGCGGCCCGCCGACGCGCCGCACCCCGCCGCCGCCTGATCCGACCGGCGCCCGCACACCTCACCCCCGCCTCACCGAATCCACGCAACGCCCCGGAGCACGGCTCCGAGGAGGGAGTAAGAGATGCCCGTCACGGCATATCCCCAACTGGTCGCGTTCATAGCCGAGAAGGCCGAGATCGAGGTCGAGGAGATCGACCCGGAGCGGACCCTGGAGGACCTCTCGCTGGACTCGCTCACCCTGATCGAGATCGCCCTGTTCATCCAGCGGGAGTACGGCATCGAGGTGCCCGAGGGCGACCTGGTCCTCAGCCAGAAGCTGGCCGAGTGGACCGCCTACCTGGATGAGCGGAGCGGCCGATGAGCACGATGAAGGCCGTCGTCACCACGGCAGTCGGTGAGCCGGACGTGCTGCGGCTGACCGAGGTGGAGCGGCCGGCGCCGCTGCCGACCGAGGTACTGGTGCGGGTCGAGGGCGCGGGGGTCAACCCCGTGGACTGGAAGATCCGTTCGGGTCTCTTCCCGTCCGGCGCGCTCGGCGCACCGCCGTTCGTGCAGGGCTGGGACGTCGCGGGGGTCGTGGAGTCCGGGCCCCGGGTGACGCGGTTCGAGCCCGGCGACGAGGTGTTCGGGCTGATCGGCTTCCCCAGGCCCGGCGGCGCCTACGCCGAGTACGTGACCGCGCCCGCGCGGCAGTTCGCCCGCAAGCCGACCCGGCTGAGCTTCGAGGAGGCGGCCGCGCTGCCGCTGGCGGGGCTCACCGGCTGGCAGACGCTGGTGGAGACGGCCCGGATCCAGCGGGGCGACAAGGTGCTGGTCACCGCGGCGGCGGGCGGCGTCGGCCACCTGGCCGCGCAGATCGCCCGCGCGCACGACGCGGAGGTCACCGGCACGGCCCGCGCCGAGAAGCACGACTTCCTGCGCGAGGTCGGCGTGGACCACCCGGTCGACTACCGCACCGGCCCGCTGCACCACACGGTCACCGGTCAGGACGTGGTGCTCGATCTGCTCGGCGGGGAGCACAGCTTCGAGCTGCTGCGCACCCTGCGCCCGGGCGGTCTGCTCATCACCGTGATCGGCCACGTCAGCCCCGAACTCGCCACATACGCCGCCAGCCTGGGCGTCCGGGTCACGGGCTTCCTGGTCGAGCCGGACCACTCCGGGCTGGAAGCCCTCGCCGCGCTGGTCGAGGCGGGCCGGCTGAAGGTCCGTGTGGACCAGGTGTTCAAGCTCGCCGAAGCCGCCAAGGCGCACGAGTACGGCGAGTCCGACCGCACCACCGGAAAGATCGTGCTGGTCCCATGACGTCACCCTTCGCCGCGAACGGCCCGGCCGGGCGCCTTCTCGCCCGTATCCGTCCGGCAGTTCAGGTCCGCCGGAAGGAACGGCAGCGCACGGCCGCGCCGCACGACGGCGAGGGAGGCGTCCCCGCCCCGGCAACAGCCGCCGCCGGGACCCTGCGCCCCGGCGGCGGCCTGCCGGACCGGCTGGTCACGGTGCTCGCCGTGGCCGCCGGTCTGGCGGTGGCCAACATCTACTACGCGCATCCGCTGCTGACGTCGATCGCCGCCTCGTTCGGCGTCGGCAGCACCGCCGCCTCGCTGGTGGTGACCGCCTCCACCGCCGGGTACACCGTGGGCCTGGCCCTGCTGGTGCCGCTCGGCGACACGGTGAACCGGCGCCGGCTGCTGGTGGCGCTGCTGCTGGTGACCGCGCTGGGGCAGGCCGCCTCGGCCGCCGCGCCCGGCATCGGCGCGCTGGTGGTGCTGTCCGGGCTGATGGCGGTGACGGCGGTGGGCGCCCCGCTGCTGGTGGCGTTCGCCGCCGCCCTCGCCCGGCCCGAGCAGCGCGGCCGGGTCACCGGCCGGATGCTCAGCGGGGTCCTGCTCGGTGTGCTGCTCGCGCGGACGGGCGCGGGTCTGCTCGCCGAGTGGACCGGCACCTGGCGCTCGGTGTTCGCGGTCGCCGCGGCCGGGATGCTGGTGCTCGCGGCCCTGCTGTGGCGGCTGCTGCCCGACCTCGAACCGGCCGAACGGCTGGGCTACGGACGGCTGTTGCGCTCGGTGGCGTCCGTGGTCGCCGAGGAGCCGCTGCTCAGGCTGCGCTGCCTGTACGGCTTCCTCACCTTCGCCTCCTTCAGCGTGTTCTGGACCTCGGCGGCCTTCCTGCTCGCCGCGGAGCCCTACGCGTACGGCGAGGCCCTGATCGGCGCGTTCGGGCTGCTGGGGGCAGCCGGGGCGATTGCTGCGCGGGCCATCGGTCCGCTGGTGGACCGGGGCCGGGACCGGCTGGCCTCGACCCTGCTGTACGGGGCGAACCTCGCCGCCTGGGGGCTGCTCGCCCTGGACGGCGGCCACCTGCTGGTCTGCCTGGTGCTCGGGGTGCTGCTGCTCGACTTCGGTGTGCAGGGCGCCCAGGTGACCAACCTCGGCGTGCTCTACCGGCTGCGCCCCGAGGCCCGCTCCCGGATCACGATGGCCTACATGACCGCCTACTTCCTGGGCGGGGCGGCGGGTTCGGCGCTCGCGGGCGTCGTGCAGTCCGCCGCCGGGTGGGCCGGAGTGTGCGCGGCCGGGGGCGGGCTCGCCGGGCTCGTCCTGCTGCTGTGGGGCCTGGAGCAGGCGCGGGCGTAGCGCGTCCCTTTTGTGCATTCCTCCGCTCAGGAACATTCCAACCCTGGAGTTCTCGTGTCCACTGCTTCGACGGGTGCCGCTCGGTCCCGTCCCCTTCTCACCCTGATCGCGGTCTGTGTCTCCTGCGGACTGCTGCCCGCCTCCCTCACCGGAACCTCCGTGGCGCTGCCCGACCTCGGCAGTGACCTGGACGCCTCGCTGGTGACCGTGCAGTGGGTCGTCAACGCCTACAACCTCACCTTCGCCAGTGTGATGCTGGTGGCCGGCTCGCTGGCCGATCTGCTCGGCAGGCGGCGGATGTTCACGGCCGGGCTCGTGGTGTTCGTGCTGTGCACGGCCGGTTCGGCGCTGGTCTCCGAGGTCGTGGTGATCGACGTGCTGCGCGGCGCCGCGGGCGTCGGCGCGGCGATGGTGCTCACCGCGGCGACCGCGCTGCTCGCCCAGTCCTACGACGGCGCCGCCCGCGCGAGGGCGTTCGGGTTCCTCGGCTCCTCCTTCGGCCTCGGCCTCGCGCTCGGCCCGTCCCTGTCCGGGTTCCTGGTCGGCGCCTGGGGCTGGCGCTCGGTGTTCCTCGCGCACGCCGCCGTGGCCGCCGCCGTCCTGCTGCTGCGCCCGGCGCTGAAGGAGTCGCGCGACCCGAAGGCCGCCGGTGTCGACTACGGCGGCGCCACCACCTTCAGCGGCGCCCTGTTCGCCTTCACTCTCGCCCTGGTCGAGGGCCCGCAACTGGGCTGGACGCACCCGTTGGTACTGGCCCTGGCCGTGCTGTCGGTGGCCCTGATGGCGGCGTTCGTACGGATCGAGAAGCGGCGCGCGAGGCCGATGCTGGAGCTGTCGCTGCTGCGCGAGCCCAAGTTCGCCGCGGTCAGTCTGATGCCGGTGCTGCTGGCCTTCGGCTTCGTGTGCCTGCTGGTCTTCCTGCCGTCGTTCTTCATCGGCGTGAACGGCATGAGCTCCTCGCGCGCCGGTCTGACGATGCTGCTGCTCAGCGGTCCGGTGCTGGCGCTGCCCGTGGTCAGCGGGGTGCTCACCCGCAGGGTGTCCACCTCGGTGCTGCTCGGGGTGAGCCTGCTGCTGGTGGCGGGCGGCGCGGCCTGGCTCACCGTCCTCGACCAGGACGCCACGACCGCCGTGCTCGCCGGTCCGCTGCTGGTCATCGGCACCGGTGTCGGCATCTCCTTCGGCCTGCTCGACGGTGCCGCGGTCGGCTCGGTGGACGCGAGCCGGGCGGGCATGGCCGCCGGGCTGTTCAACACCATGCGGCTGACCGGCGAGGCCGTCGCGATCGCCGGAATGGGCTCGGTGCTGGTCAGCCTCACCCAGAGCAATCTGCGCGGCTGGAGCGGCGGCGACGTCGACGGCCTCGCCAACCAGGTCGTGCAGGGCGAGATCGGCGCCGCCGCGAAGGAGCTGCCCGCCGCCCAGCAGGCCGACTTCACGGCGTTCGCCGCCGGCGCCTACACCGACGCCCTGCACACCGTGCTGTGGCTGCTGGCCGCCGTGTGCGCGCTGGGCGCCCCGCTGATCATGCGGATGCTGCGCCCCGCCCCGGCCGCCGAGGCACCGGCGGCCGCCGACCGCGACGACACCCGGGAACCGATCACGATGGGAGAGACCTCATGAGCACACCCGACACCCGGCCGGTGCTGGTCGTCGGCGCGGGCCCGGTCGGCCTGACCGCCGCCGCCGAACTGGCCCGGCGCGGCACCCCGGTACGCCTGATCGACCGGACGGACGCGCCGAGCCCGCTGACCAAGGCGCTGATGGTCTGGCCGCGCACCCTGGAGGTGTTCCGCGGACTCGGCGCCGACGGCTACATCGACAAGCACGGCCTGCCGGTGCACTCCTTCCGCTACAACTCCGGCACCGACCCGATCTGCGACATCGTCTTCGGCGACCGCACCCGGCCGATGGTGATCATCCAGCCGGACGTGGAGGAGCTGCTGCGCGAGGCGTTCACCCGGGCGGGCGGCCGGATCGAGTGGGAGACCGAGCTGATCCGGCTCAGCCAGGACCCCGACGGCGTGCTGGCCACCCTGCGCGCCCCGGACGGCACCGAGACCACCGAGGAGTACGCCTACGTCGTCGGCGGCGACGGGGCGAGCAGCACCGTCCGCAAGGCGCTGGGCATCGAGTTCAGGGGCGCCACCTACCCGAACGTCTTCATCCTGGCCGACACCGAGATCGACGGCGACCTCCAGCGCGACGCCGTGCACTACTACTGCACCGAGAACGGGATCATGGTCCTGATCCCCCTCTACAACGGCCGCTTCCGCGTGTTCACCGCCGGCCCGCCCGGTCTGCGCGGCGAGGACCTCACCGAGGAGCTGCTCCAGGACTTCGTCGACAAGCGGGGCCCCGGCGGGCTGAAGCTGTACGACGTCTCCTGGAAGACCACGTTCGCGATCCACGCCCGGCACGCCGAGCGGTTCCGGGCCGGGCGGGTCTTCCTCGCGGGCGACGCCGCGCACATCCACAGCCCGGCCGGCGGCCAGGGCCTGAACACCGGGGTGACCGACGCCCACAACCTCGCCTGGAAGCTGGCCCTGGTGCACCGCGGGGCGGCGGCTCCCGAGCTGCTGGACAGCTACGGCAGCGAGCGCGCGGCGGTCGCGCAGGGCGTGGTGAAGCAGGCCGAGGTGCAGACGAAGGCGTGGATGCTCTCCAAGCGCTGGCAGATCCAGCTGCGGGACGTCTCCGCCCGGATGGCCGAGCGCTCCGGCGTCTTCGACCGGTTCTACTCGCCGTGGCTCGCGGGTCTGACCAACCACTACCCGGCGGGGCCGGCGGTCGACGAGGAGCAGGGCCGCCGGCTGCGCCGCACCGGACCGCGCAACGGCCACCTGGTGGCGGACGCGGCCCTGCGCGCCTCGCTGCCGGTCGACCGGTACACGCTCCTCGTCACGCTCCCCTCCGGCCCCCGCCCCCCGCGGCTGGCCGAGGTGGAGAAGTCGTACGACGAACTGGTGACGGTCCGGACGAAGCCGGGCCGGCGCTTCTCGGCGGTCCTGGTCCGCCCGGACCACTACGTCGCAGCCCAGGACCACGCCCCCGAACTGACCCGCGTTCTCGGCCATCTGGCCACGCTGGCCCCGGCCGCACTCATCGAGGAAGGACACAGCGCATGACGCAGCAGCAGGTCCGCGGCACCGCGGACACCGTTCAGGAGTTCTTCGGCCGGTTCGGCACGGGCGATCTGGCCGGGCTTCCGGAGCTGTTCGCCGAGGAGGCGGAGCTGGTCGTGGCGGGCGCCCCCATTGTCCCGTGGACGGGGCGCCTGGTCGGCCGCCGTGAAGTGGAGGGGTACTTCGAGCGGTTCGTGGCAGCCGTGGACACCCAGCTCTTCGATGTGGAGCGGATAGCGGTGGACGGCGAGGACGCCTTTGTCCTCGGGGAGTTCTCGCACAAGGTGGTCTCGACCGGGAAGACCTTCTCGGGCCCGTTCACCATCCGGATCACGGTCCGGGACGGGCTCATCCAGCGGTACCAGACCTTCGAGGACTCCTACGCCGCCGCGATGGCCTTCGGCTCCGACTGACCGTCGTCGCCCGCGGTGTCCTCGCCGGGCCGGTCCGGTTCGTCCGGGCCGGCCGCGGCGAAGAAGGCGTCGAGCCTGTCCCGCGTCTCCTGCACCGTCGGCATGTGCAGGACCAGCTGGACCTCGTGGTCGGCGGCCAGCTCCCACTCGTGCACGTCGAAGCTGAGCCCTCCGACGGTGTCGTGCGTGATCTCCTTCGCTCGGCTCGGGCTCGGTTCCAGCACCTCGTGACTGCCCCACAGCCGCTTGAACTCCGGGCTGCGCTCGGTCAGCTCGGCCAGGACCCGCTCCACCTCGGGGCGGCCGTAGCAGTCGGCCACGTCCGCGCGGAAGCGGGCGACCGTGCTGCGGGCGAGCGCCTCGGAGTGGACGTAGCGGCGGCGGCAGGCCTCGTTGGTGAAGTACTCCACCAGGATGTTCTGTCCCGGTCCCCCGATGCCCAGGAACTCCGAGACGGCCGAGTTGGCGGCCAGGATGTTCCAGCAGCGGTCCCGGACCAGCGCCGGGTTGGGGAACCAGTGGTTCACGATCTCCGCGAGCCGCGCCGGGTCGGCGGGACCGCTGTTCTCCCGCTGGTCGACGTCCGGTGTCTTCAGACCGGCCAGCCGGTGCAGGTAGATCTCCTCGGCGGGGTTGAGCCGGAGCGCGCCGCTGATCGCGCCGAGCACGGATTCCGAGACGTTGATGTCCCGGCCCTGCTCCAGCCAGGTGTACCAGGACGTGCCGACGCCCGCGAGGACGGCGACCTCCTCCCGGCGCAGTCCCGGAGTACGCCGGCGACCCGAGGCGGTGAGCCCGACTTCCGCCGGGGACAGTCGCATTCGCCGGGTCCGTAGAAAGTGAGACAACTCTTCTAGTTGACGCTTTCGGCGACCTATCGTCATGAATCACGAGGCTGTATCAAGGGCAATAACCAGTCAAGCAAAAGGTTCGTCAAGGGTGGCTTGAAAACGCCAACTCAGGCTCATCTCCCCACAGAACAGCAGGTCTTGAGCGAGCCTCGACCCGGTTTCGAGCTTGCCGAGTGGCTGAATCCGACCCCTGGATAAAGGCGGATTTGAGACCTCCACTTTCAGCCAACGCGCAATTCTGATTCGCGGTTCACATACCCACGTGCCCGCTTTCCCGAAAGGGTGACGGAAAACACTAGACGGCCAGCAAAGGAGAGGCGCCCTTCCGCCACTTGAGGATCTTGTCGAAGCTCACCACGGCACCGCCCAGACCCGGCTCGGTGCCGAAGTGGACGTGGTCCGCGAGCTCCTGGATGAGATACAGCCCCCGGCCGTTCTCCGCCTCCGCGGACAGCCGCCCCGCGTCCCCGCCCGCGGCACCGAAGCCCGGCCCGGAGTCGGCGACCTCGATGCGGCAGGTCTCGCCGTCGAGATAGGCGGTGACCCGGTACGCCTCCGCCGCCCCGTCGAGCGCGCCGTCCCCGCCGTGCTCCACCGCGTTCGCACAGGCCTCGCTGAGCGCGACGGACAGGTCGTAGGAGATGTCCGGGTCCACGCCCGCGCTCTCCATCGTGCCGAGCAGCAGCCGCCGGGCGAGCGGCACGCTGGCAGCCTCACGCCGCAAATGGAGTGACCACCAGATGCTCATGCTCCAGCCTCCCGGCCGCGGCTCGACATACGGTTACGTATTGCCGTCCGCGCCCGTGTGTAAGCGCATTGTTGACGTGATACCGCCCATATGGGCGATGCGCCGGAAGTCGTCAACGGTGTATGTGGGGCTGGTTCACACGTAAGGGGGATTCCACGCGTAGGTCATCTTGCGGACCTGCCGTGTGGGGGCCCAGGGGCCGGTGCGATGATGGGGCCGCCATGAGTGCCCCCCACCCCCAGCGCACGACGCGCGCCGGACGGGACGTCCGGGTTCTGCGGGCCGCGGTGTTCGCCGCGGTCTGCGTCGTGCTGGCCGCGGGCGGGCACGCGCTCGGCTCCTGTGTGTCCATCCCGCTGTGGACGCTGGGCGCCGGTTTCCTCGTGGTCCTCGCCGTCGCCGTACCGCTCGCCGGGCGGGAGCGCTCGATGCCCGGCATCGCGGCGCTGCTCGCGCTCGGACAGACCGTGCTGCACACGGTGTTCGGCATAGGACAGCACGGCGCGGACGCCACCAGGGCGGCCACGGCCGCCGACACCTCGGTCGTCGCCGAGGCCGCCCGCCTGGTGTGCGGGGTCCCGGCGTCGGCGATCAGCCCGGCCCAGGCGCACCGGATACTCACCGAGGCGCGGCTGCGGCCTCCCTCCGCCCACCCGGAGCACCCGGCCGAGGCGGTCACCGACTCCGCGTCACTGCTGCCGTCCCTGCCGATGTTCCTCGGCCATCTGCTCGCCGCCCTGGTCGCCGGCTGGCTGCTGCGCCGCGGCGACCTGGCCCTGCGCCGCCTGGTCGGGCTCTCCGCCCACTCCGTCGCCGAGGCGGCCGCCGTACGGTCCCTGCGCGCGGCCCTCGCCCTGGTGCGCGCCCTGCGCGCCGGGCTGCCCGCGCTGCCCGTCACGGGCCCGCGCCCGC
>NZ_FLSP01000149.1 GCF_900091315.1 Streptomyces sp. DI166 | reverse complement strand
CGCTCGGAGCTACGTGAACTCGCCCAGGAAGCGCTGGATACCGCCACCGAAGTTCACTTGGCCCGCGATGAGTACGACCGCGCAGAACGCGGGAGAGCCGCGCGCCTGGCTTTGGACACCTTTCTGGCGCGAGGCGCGAATCAGTTGCTCTGACCTCAACCGCCCCGCCATCGTTCGTCAGTGGAGCACTGTCGTCCTCGCCACCCTGCGGTGGGGACGACCTGGGAGCATGAGCGTGGGTCGAGCAGTGGTTCGGTGTGCCCGGTGCTGCGGTGCCGTACGTACTAGGTTGTGTCCGCCAGGCCAGGTCGCCACGCGTGAACCAGATGTACAGAGCGCGATGCTGTCGTCGGTGGCGTTGCTGCGGCGGAGCCTGTCCTGGGAATGCAGGGGCGGCCGGGAGATGCTTCGAGCCAACTGCCCGCATGCCCGGGGCTCTCCGCCGGCCTCGCTGGCATGCGTGCTCCTGCCGCATCGCCTCTCCGGCGGAGGGGCGCGCGTGGGTGGCGTGTTGTCGCCGTAGACGCCGCGAACGGGTCATGGCAGCTTTGGGCCGTGCCCTGAGCAGGGCAGGAACCACAGCTCGACTCGGACTTGGCCTTGGAAGCGAACTCGAAGGAGCGTGCGGTGACAGCAGGCAGTGGACCCTTCCGGCGCGGTGGTGTGAGGGCCGCCGCGGTGCTGGTCTGTCTGGCGGTGGCGGGCGCGGTGGCCGCGCCTGCGGCTGCCGCGGCCGGAAGTGCCCCGTCGAGTGTGCCGCCGGCGGTGATCCTGAGCGTGCAGAGTGACCCGACGCCGGAGGAGCAGGAGAATCTGCGGGAGATCGCGGGGGCGATCTGGACCCCGCAGCTTGCCGCGGGCTGGAACATGAACAGTGAGGTGGCCGCTGTCTTGTCCACGGCCACCGGGGAGATCCTGCGGTGCAGCGAGGCGTTCTCGCTCGTGCCGCGGCCGCCGGGCTTCGTGCCGGGTCTCGGCTATCTGGTCCAGTACTGGAAGAACCTTCGCGACTATTTCCTGGCCGTCAAGGACAACCGCAGCTACCGAGCGTGTGTGGTGGCTACCGCGGCCAACTACCGCTCCGCAATCGAGATGGCCTCCATGGGCATCTGACCGGCCGTGAGGCGGGGTCCGGTCACGGGGACCGGACCCATCCTCGTGTCGATGGGAGTGCCGCCGCCGCGCCACCCGCGGCGGCAGACGCGCCAGATGGGCGAGAGCTGACTGACCGCACGGTCGGACACGGTGCGGCACTCAACTCGCCGAGCGGTTGAAGCCACTTTGGTTGAGCACACCGTTCTGCCCGGCGGGAAGTCGGCTGCCGCGATGGTGGTCCGTCTCGTCAAGGGGGTGATCGTCCTCGATGAGGAAGAGCAGATCTTGATGCGCTGGCGCATGTGGCCCGCCCTTCGGCTGGAGGCCGACCGGTGCTCCCTGGCTTGCTGGGCAGGGGACGGTCAGACCTGGACGGTGTTCGTCGTCACGGGCGGGGATGCAGGGCCGCGACTGTGCCGTGGGTGCGGCTTGAGCAGTTCGCGCGGTCAGAAGGGCTCGAAGCTTGGCTGAACGGGGCCTATCTCTCCGGCGGCAGCCAGTTCCTCCAGGTCCTCCGGCTCCAGGAACTCCAAGGCCTCCGGTTCGATGCCGTGGTACCGGTCGACATCGAGTAGCCGGTGTACGAAGGCAAGGACGAAGCTTGAGAACGGGCCATCGAACGTCTCGCAACCCTCTTCGTGAACCATGGTGACGATCTTCCATCGATCCGGATCCGGATCGCAGGGTAGGAAGAAGTGCTCGTCGCCGCTGTGGTCGTATCCCCAGGAGATCAGCCCTCCAGCCTCGGGGTGGAAGTGGTACGGGACGTGTTCGGAGTTGCCGCGGTCGAGGGTCCTGTTCCGGTGCTCAGTGAAAGCCTGGTGTGTCTTTCGCATCCGTTCCAGCAACGGGCTTGATCCACGCGGGTGGAAGACGACGAGTTCGCCGGAGATGACCCCGCTGCCATAGGCATTGAGGAACGTCTTGAAGTCGCTGGGCAAGGGGGAGCCTACGTATTGCTCAACTTCGTTCCAGTCACCTGGGGTTGATCGGGGGCGGGCGGGCTCGCCAAGTAGAGCCTGCAACTCATCCAACGAGGACACGCACTGCTCCCAAGCTTCAGCCGTTCACCTTTCGATGACGTGAACCTACTGGCCATCAACCTCCGGTGCCAATGCACAGCCTCCGCTGTCCCGGGAGCCAAGCCGGTCACCGAGCTCCTGCGCGATCAGCGCGACGCCGGGTTGGCGGCGTCTATGCGCGACCCGGCTGGACTTGGTGTGGGAACAATTCACGCGGTCGCGGGGAGCTGATCAAAGTAGGCTCCCTGCATGTCTGGTCCGACGTTGGCAATCGAATTGGCGGAGCCGCTGGCTCCGGCTTCGCTCCAGGAGTTCCGTGCGTTGATGGTGGGGCTCTCCTCCCACTTCGACGAGAAGCGGCCCGGGTTCTTCGACGTCAATGTGCCCGTAGAACGACTGGGCGTCGACGACAGGCGAGAGGAGGACTGGCAAAAGCCGTTCCCGCTTCCCCTCCTCGGCAACGCCTCCGCGGACGAGGAGCTCAAGGCCCTGGTGGGATTCAATCCGCAGCGCGAGGACGGGCGTCGGCCCTTCCTGGTCTACTTGATGGGTCCAGGTGTCGGTGATGAGAGCATCTTCGAGGCTGAACACGCGGACGAGCCCGAGGTGGAGGCCATCCTCGGCTTCAGGCCGACCCATGCCGTCAATGTCAGCGCCGGCTGCAATCGCGAGATCGACCACGTGGCGACGGCCCTGCTGACCGCCGCTGTCATGGATGTCATCGGGGGCGTGGCCAATGTCGAGCTGCTGGACGGACAGGGGTCGGTCGTCGCCGGCCTTCCGGGGGGTGTTGGGGATTGCGGGCGACGACTGGATGGCGCTGGGATCGGCGGAGTTCCTGCGGGCCTGGGCCGGACACCCCGACTTCCGGCTGGTCAAGTAGCCCAGGCAGATTCGCGGCGCAGGCGGTGCTGTGATCTGGAACGGGCGGACGGGTTGTCCGGGATCACGTAGATCTGTGCGCCGTCGGGCCTACTCGGCGGGAAAAGCAGCGTGGGTCTCCCTGCGAGCCAGCCCTCGGTGATCGGCCGCGTAGCGCGCTTGCCACCGTGGCGTACGGCCTCGCCCTGAGGGTGTTCAGGGCTTCCTCCAGCCACGGCTCGCCCCGCTCCACCGCCGTCTCCTCGCCGTTCGGGCCACGGGACGTCGACGCCACGGTTTCGTAGACCGACTCCGACCAACCCAACACCCGCTACCCGGACCCGCCCCCAAGCCCTGCCCTTGAGACCGTAGATCACCTCGTCGCGGAGGGACACCCCGGCTCAGGGAAGGATCGAGTCGACGTAACCACCGTCGACGCGCAGCGCGCCTCCGGTGGTCGCCGAGGCATGGTCGGAGCTGAGGTAGACAACCATGTTGGCGATCTCCTCCGGCTCGATCAGCCGCTGGAGCAGGGACTGTGGCCGGTGCTCCCGCATGAAGACGCGCTGGGCCTCCTCCCAGGGCAGGTCGCGGTCGACGAGTTGGTAGACGAAGTCCTCAACGCCTCGCGTGTGGGTGGGGCCCGCGATGACGGAGTTCACCGTGACACCGGTGCCGGCGGCCTGTTTGGCGAAGCCCCGGCTCACGGCGAGCAGGGCGGTCTTCGACATGCCGTAGTGGATCATCTCGGCGGGCGTGACGATCGCCGAGTCGCTGGCGATGTACTGGACGCGTCCCCAGCCGCGTCCGGTCATGCCCGGCAGGAGGAGACGGGTGAGGCGCACGGCGGCCAGGACGTTCACCTCGAAGTAGCGCCGCCATTCCTCGTCGCTGATCTCCAGGGGGTCGGCGGACTCGAAGATGCCGAGGTTGTTGACGAGGATGTCCACCGGGGGCAGGGCGTCCAAGGCCTGCCGGGCGCCCTCTTCGGTGGTCACGTCGGCGGCCACCGGCACCAGGTCGGCGCCGGGCGCTTCGCTGTGCAGCCGGTCCACGGCCTGCTGCACCCGCTCGGCCGAGCGGCCGTTGACGCCGACCCGGGCGCCGGCGCGGGCCAGGCCTGAGGCGATCGCGGCGCCGATGCCCTGCGTGGAGCCGGTCACCAGAGCGGTGCGGCCCGTCAGATCGATCTGCATGTGGTTCCCTCAAGCCTTTCGTACGGGAAGGGATGGAGTGCCCGCGGGCGGGTTTGGCGGCACCACCAGTCATACAGAAGGGAGCGCAACGGGACACCGGTACGCGCCGGGAGGCCAGGGGCGCGAACCAGGGTGCCGGAGTGTGCTGAGGGCGCACGGGAGCAGTGGCTGCTACACAGGGTTATCGAAATGTCGCTCTGGGTAATGCCGAGTTTGCGACGGGAAACCACCCCTGGGAGGGCAGCAGGGATGACGGTGAAGGGTCTGGACACCGCTCGCCGACCCGTCGTCCGTTTCTCGGGAGCGCCGTACATACGCGTCCGCTGACGCGGTCGCCGTCCCGGCCTGCCCTTCTGGCGCTTCGGCACGTGTGCCTGCCGGCGGGGCCCGGTCGAACTCCCGTTCCAGACGCCCGTCCACCGATCCCGTGGAGATCCCTCATGGCGCTTACGCGCAGGCGACCCGCGTCGCCCTTACGGCCGTCCCGCCGCGCCCGGCTGACGGTCCCTCTCCTCATCGGCACCCTCCTGTCCACCGCCGCTTTCACCCACGCCACGCCCGCGGCGAAAGCGGCGGCCCAACTCTGCCCCGAAGAGGGGCACTCGGCGCCCTCCGACTGGGCGCTCACTTCCACCGATCCGTCGAACGACCACCACGCCTACGCGGCCAATGGCTATCTCGGGCAGAGCCTGCCGCCGTCGGGCACCGGCTACTCCGTCTCGCAGCGGGACACCGGCTGGCCCCTGAAGACGCCCCGCTACGACGGCGCGTTCGTGGCCGGCCTCTACGCGCACAACGAGCAGACCGCCGACGGCCGTCACGTCATCGCGGCGCTGCCCACCTGGTCCGGGCTGACCGTCACCGTCGGGCGGGAGACCTTCGGACCGTCGACCCCCACCGACCGGATCTCGGGCTACCGGCAGACCGTCTTCCTGCGCTGTGGCCTGGTGCGCACATCACTGACCTGGACCACGACCGACGGCCGGGCCACCGACCTGGTCTACGACGTCGTCGCCGACCGCAAGTACCGTCACGTCGGCGCCGTACGGCTGTCCGTCACCCCGCACTGGAGCGGCACCGCGAGCGTCACAGACCTCATCGACGGCCGCGGAGCGCGACGGATCTCGGCCACCGGAGACAAGCCCGGCCGGTCCGCCGAGGACCGCATCGCCGTGACGTTCCGGACCGACGGCACCGGCGTGGACGGGGCGGTGACGTCGACGCTGCGGCCCGACGAGGGCGTTTTGCTGGGCGGCTGGTCACAGGGCGGCGAAGGGCTGACGGCCCACCAGTCGGCGCGGGTGCCGGTGCGCGGCGGGCGCTCGTACGCGTTCACCAAGTTCGTCGGCGTCGACACCGAGTTGACCTCCCGCCGGCCCGCACAGAGCGCCGCGGAGCAGTCGGCGCGGGCCGCGGACCGTGGCTGGGAACGGCTGCTCGGACGGCACATCGCCGAATGGGAGCAGCTGTGGAGCGGCGACATCGAGGTGAAGGGCCATCCCGAGCTGCAGCGATGGCTGCGCTCCAGCCTGTACGGTTTGCTCGCCAACTCCCGGGCCGGGTCGCCGGACAGCATCGCCCCGGCTGGCCTGACCAGCGACGACTACGCGGGCCTCAAGTTCTGGGACGCCGAGACCTGGATGTTCCCGGGCCTGCTGGCCTTCCGGCCCGAACTCGCCCAATCGGTCCTGGAGTACCGCTACCGCACGATGCCGGCTGCCCGGAAGAACGCCGTCGCGCTGGGGCGCCGCGGCCTGTTCTTCCCGTGGACCAGCGCCGACAAGGGGGACCTGACGTCGGAGTGCCACAGCGTGGAGCCGGACCACTGCCGCACCCAGATCCATCTGCAGGCCGATATCGCCGTCGCCGCCTGGCAGTTCTACCAGCAGACCGGTGACCGGCAGTGGCTGCGCGAGCGGGGCTGGCCGCTGCTCAAGGGCATCGCCGAGTTCTGGGAGAGCCGCGTGACCCGCAACGGCGACGGCAGCTACTCCATCAACAACGTCTCCGGACCGGACGAGTACAGCAACTACAAGAACGACGCGGTCTACACCAACACGGCCGCCGCCACCGCGCTGCGCCATGCCGCCCGTGCCGCAGGCGTCCTCGGCGAGCGCGCACCGGGCAGCTGGACGTCTATCGCCGACCGGCTGCGGATCCTGTACGACAAGGAGGCGAAGGTCTTCCGGCAGTACGACGGCTACCGGGGCGACCCGATCAAACAGGCCGACGCCGTCCTGCTGATCTACCCCCTCGAATGGCCCATGTCCGAGGAAGCGGCCGCCCACACCCTCGACTACTACGCCGCCCGCTCCGACCCGGACGGCCCGGCCATGACGGACTCGGTGCACGCGGTGGACGCGGCGGCCATCGGCAAGCCCGGCTGCGTCGCCCACACCTATCTGATGCGGTCCATCCGGCCCTTCGTACGGGGGCCGTTCGCGCTGTTCTCCGAGGCGCGCGGGGAGCGGGCGGCCGGTGCCGGTGATCCTCACGCGGGGTTCCCCGCCGAGGACTTCCTGACCGGCAAGGGCGGCTTCGTGCAGGTCTTCACTCACGGGCTGACCGGGCTGCGTACCCGCTCGGACAAGGTGCGCCTGGACCCGATGCTTCCTCCGCAGCTGTCGCAGGGCGTCACACTCAAGGGCCTGCGCGCGCACGGCAGGACGTACGAGGTGGCCATCGGCGCCGAGGAGACGCGGGTGCGGCTGATCCAGGGGGAGCCGTTCGAGCTGGAGACCCCGCAGGGCACGCAGATCGTCAGCTCTGCGGCGCCCGCGGTCGTCAAGACCCGCCGCCCCGACCTGGAGCCGACGGACAACGCGGCCCGCTGCCGGCCGGCCGGGGCGACCTCGGAGCAGCCCGGCCTGTACGCGGGTGCCGCCGTGGACGGGGACGGAACGACGTTCTGGTCGCCCAAGGCAGCCGAGGCGCACCTGACCGTCGACCTCGGGCGCCCGGTGCGCGTCTCCAAGGTCTCGGTCGAATGGACCGACGTCCAGCCGGCCTCGCACCGGCTGCTCGCCTCCGTCGACGGCGAGAACTGGCGCGAAGGGACGCCCGGCGTCACCGCCCGCTTCGTGCGGGCGGAGGTGGAGGCGCAGGACCCCGGTGACGACGGGAAGCGGCCCGGAATCAAGGAATTGAGGGTCGTCAAGGCGCCTTAATTCCATGAATTAATCGCAAAGAGGCCAGTCAGGAAAAGTCTGTGCGCCCTGGTTTTCGAACCAGGGCGCACAGCCTTTTTTGTCTTCGCTTCGTTGTCGGCCGCGCGGGAGCATGCGACAGCGCATGTAATGCATCCTCCGGCGCACGAAATTCATGCTTCGGGGCATGTAAACGGCGTCATCTCATCACATAAGTAACCCCTTCGAGTGGTCCTGGGGAGTCTGCTATTTACGGAATCCGCGGCCGCCCGCTCAATGGAGTAGTCCCCCTTTTTCCGGCAGTCTCCGATTCCTGTTCGGTGGCTGAAACGGAGGGATCCCAAATGAATCGTCGGTGGATTTCAGCCACCGGTCTGGCTGCTTTCCTGCCCTTCCTCGGCGCCGTCACCTGCAAGGGGTTCCCGACGTCGGTGAAGGGGCTGCCGGCCGGCCGCGTGCGGCTGGGCGGCCGGGGCCGAAGACGATTCTGAGTATCTGCCGGGACGGCGCGGAGTACCCGGCGGAAGGCGACTGACGCGACCCGGACCGGTAATCGCCAGGTCGACCGTTTCGGATCAATCAATGGGCATTTTCCTCGCCCATTGAGGCACGGCAATCGGCGCACGTCATTCAAGGAATGCGCCCTGCCGAAAAGGAGTTCCAGCTCCACCAAGGAAAGATCACTCCGCACCTCAACAAAATCGGCGGCCGAATACAGCTGCACGAATTCCTGGCCAAGGCCGGCAACGCGGCCTGAGAAGAGAGAGGAAGCATCATGAGCAAGTACGACGTCGATGTTCTCATCGTCGGAAGCGGTCCGGTCGGGGCCACTTTCGCGCGGAAGCTGGTGGACGCCGGACACCATGTCCTGATGATCGACGCCGGTGCGCAACTCTCCGGGACCTACGGAGAGCACCTCAAGAACAGCTTCCTGTACCAGAAGAACGTGGACCTGTTCGCGTCGGTCATCCGCGGCCATCTGCATCCGCTGTCCATCGCGAAGGACGACTCCCCGGTCGTCACCCTCGACCCGTCCTCCTTCTCGTACGACGCCGAGGAGTGGCCGGGATTCGTCCTCAACAACCAGAACCCCGAGCAGAAGAAGCGCGACAACCTCGGCGCGTCCGCGGCCACCTACGCCGTCGGCGGCATGGCCACGCACTGGACCTGCGCCGTACCCGAGTTCCACGCGACCCTGGAGCGCACGTACAACGGCGAGCAGTACCCCATCGACGCGACCACGATGGACAAGCTCTACAAGGAGGCGGCCGGGCTGCTGCACCGCTCCGAGGCGGTCTTCGCCTCCTCGGCACGCCACCTCCTGGTCCGTGAGGTGCTGCACCGCGCCAAGTTCACCGACGTACGGGAGCTGCCGCTCGCGGTCAGGGCGCGCCCCGACCAGGCCAAGTCGGACGCCGTGCACTGGAGCGCCGCGGACACCGTGCTCGGCCCGCTCGCCAACCCCCGCCACACGCCCACCCAGGGCTCCTTCCGGCTGCTGGCCGAGCACCAGTGCACCAAGCTGGAGCTCACCGACGACGGCAACGGCCAGCAGCGTGTCACCGGCGTGAAGGTCCGCAACCTCCGCGACCTCAACGAGAAGGTGACGATCAACGCCGAGGTGTACGTCGTCGCGTGCAACCCGGTGCTCACCCCGCAGCTGCTGTTCGCCTCGGAGCTGCGGAACGAGGCGAACGGGCGCTACCTGACCGAGCAGCCGATGGCGTTCTGCCAGACCGTGCTCAAGCAGTCGATCCTCGACAACGTCGAAACCCTGCTGGAGAAGTACCCCGACGCCAGGACACGGGTGAAGGAGTACATCGAGAAGCAGAGGCAGAAGCAGCAGGAGAAGACCCCGGGCGCCGACCCCGTGCCGTTCCCGAAGGGCGAGCTGGAGCCGAACCTGTGGATCCCGGCCGTGCCGGGGCAGCCCTGGCACTGCCAGATCCACCGTGACGCCTTCAGCTACGGCGAGGTACCGCCCAACATCGACAGCCGGCTCATCGTCGACCTGAGGTGGTTCGGGATGTCCCGGCCGCGGCGCAGTAACCGGGTGACCTTCAGCCGCGACATCAAGGACACCTTCGGCATGCCCCAGCCGACGTTCCACTTCGAGCTCAGCAAGGAGGAACGGGCCGACTGCGGCAGGATGATGGAGCACATGATGCGGGTCGCCGCCCAGCTCGGCGGCTTCATGCCCGGATCGGAGCCGCAGTTCCTCACCCCGGGCCTGCCGCTGCACATCGCGGGCACCACGCGGATGGGCAAGGACGAGAAGACCAGCGTCGTCGACCCCAACTCGCAGGTGTGGAGGGTCAAGAACCTCTTCCTCGGCGGCAACGGCCTGCACCCGTTCGGCAACGCCGCCAACCCCACGCTGACCAGCGTCGCCATGGCGCTGCAGGCCGTCGAGAAGATCAAGACCATCCTGCCGAGCTCCTGAAGGCACAGGGGAGGGACGACCATGACCGCGATCAGGCTGCCCGAGACACACTTCGGCATCACACCGACCGGCTGGACCAACGACGACTTCCCGCTGCTGGGCGACGACATCCCCTTCGAGCAGTGCGTCAGCGAGATCAGGCTGGCGGGCTTCGAAGGGTGCAGCATCGGCCACAAGTTCCCCACCGGCGTGGACGCGCTGAACGAGGCGCTCGCGCTGCGCGACCTCAGCGTCACCGAGCCGTGGGTGAGCACGTTCTTCACCGTGCCCGGCATGCGCGAGCACACCATCGCCGCCTTCCGGGAGCGGATGGACTTCCTCGACTCGATCAAGGGCCCGGTGAAGACCCGGAGCATCGGGGTGGCCGAGTTCGGCAACTCCATCCACCTCATGCCCATCAGCCTCAGCAAATCCAAGCCCGTGTTCACCGAGGACCACTGGAAGGCGCTGGCCGAAGGGCTCGACGTGATCGGCAGGCTCGCCAAGGAGCGGGGCTTCCAGCTCGTCTACCACCCCCACATGGGCACCGGGGTGCAGACCCAGCCAGAGGTCGACACGCTCATGCGGCGCACCAACGCCCAGTACGTCCATCTGCTGCTGGACACCGGCCACTTGTACTGGGCGGGCGCCAACCCGGTGGCGGTGATCAACGCGCACGCCGACCGCATCCGGCACGTCCACCTGAAGAACATCCGCGCCGCGGTACGCGACAGGCCCGCACTGGCCCTGGCCGGCTTCGAGGAGTTCGTCAGGGCGGGCATCTTCACCGTCCCCGGCGACCGGACCGGAGACGTCCCCTTCCCCGCGATCCTGGCCGCCCTGGAGTCCAAGCAGTACAAGGGCTGGCTCGTCGTCGAGGCCGAGCAGGACCCGCACGGCCCGCGACCACCGCTGTACTACGCCAAGCTGGCCCGCGAGTACCTGAGGAAGGAGCTGGGGAGGTGACCGTACCCGCCACACCGAAGTTCACCGAGTCGGTCATCGACGCCGACCCCCGCGACGGCTACTACCTCCAGGCCGTCGACATCGACGGCGACGGCCGACCCGACCTGGTCGCCTCCGGACTCAGCCGCGGCGAGGTCGTCTGGTACCAGAACCCGTCCTGGACGAAGCGGACCATCGTGTCCCTGACCGGCCGCAAGCCCGTCGCCCTGGACACCGCCGACCTCACCGGCGACGGCCTGCCGGACCTGGTCCTCAGCCACGACTACGGCAACTGCATGTTCAACTGCGGCCCCCAGGACGGCAAGATCTCCTGGCTGCAGAACCCCGGCGCGGGCAAGTGGAACACCCCGTGGACCCGCCGGCACGTGGCGGACCTGGTCGCCACCCACCGGTTACGGCTGGGCCACTTCACCACCGACCGGCGACTGCAACTGGCCGCCTTCCCGGTGGTCGGACCGCACGGCGGCGCAGCCGGTGTCCACTCGCCCGTCCACGTCATGCTGTACGACCTCCCCGACGACGTGCTGAACGCCGAGGCATGGCAGGGCCGGGCCGTGGACACCGCCCACTTCACCGTGGTGCACGGTGTGGTCGCGGCCCGCTTCCCCGGCACCCCGCGACCGGACCGGGAGTCGTTCCTGCTGGCCGGCGGCGAGGGAATCAGCTGGCTGGGCCCCGGTCCCGGCGCCGCGCCGGACAGCCCCTGGCAACACGCCACGCTCGGCACGGGCGTGCCGCCGCAGAGGTCCCCGGAACTGGGCCGCTACTTCCAGGGCACCGGCAACCTCGCGGTCGGACGGATCGGCGGGCGGCCCTGCGCCGTCATCGTCACACTGGAGCCGTTCCACGGGAACACCGTCGCGGCCTACGTACGCCCCAACGGCACCCCCTCACCGTTCGCCAAGCCGTGGCGGCGCAAGGAGCTGAAGGTCTTCGCCCATCCCAGCGGCCAGTACGACGCCGTAGGACATCACGTGGTCGTGGCGGACTTCGACAACGACGGGGACGACGAGTTCCTGATCGGCATGCGAGGGCCCGCCCCAGCCCAGGGCGTCTGGTACTACAAGCTCGACGCACAGGGAAACACACTCGTCGAGCAGCAGGTGAGCACCGAGTCCACCGCCCGCATAGCCGTCGCGGACTTCAATGGCGACGGCAGGCTGGACTTCGCCATCACCGCCTACGACACGGTGGGCTACTACCGGACCAAGGCCCCGAAGGTACGCCTCTACACCAACGCCTTCGCCTGGCCCGGCCCGGTCACACCCCCACCGGGCGGCGACGGCTGACCGACACATCCGCGGCGGGGCGGCATCCCCCCGCCGCGGATGTCACTGAGCGCACTCCGCGATACGGCTCCTGCGGCACTCCCGCCACTCGACAGCCCGCGCATGTGCCCTCTCATGGCTGTCCCTGTTGGTGCAGCTTCACCATCTGACAAGCTTCGATCATGAACATGCACGGTGTGTTGCTCTACGGGTGTGCGGTGGCTGTCATCGGATCGGGCATCCAACTCCTGACGACGCTCGCCACGAAGGACGGCGCGGAGACGCCGCCTCCCCTGGCCCTGCTGCAGGCGTGGCGCCACCCTGTCCCGAGAGCCGCCACGGCGCTGTTGGTCACCATGGTGGTGCTCGGAGTAGCCCAGACGGCTGCCCCCGCAATGATCGATACGCTCGAACGGCACCCTCATGGCGCGTGGTGGCGAGCCGTGACCGCCTTGCTGGTGCAGTCATCGGGCTGGTTCCAACTCCTGTTCAACCTGGCCGCGCTCGCGGTTGTCGCTCCGATCGCCGAGCGGCAGTTCGGCGCCTGGCGGACGCTGCTGATCTTCTCGGTAAGCGGTGTGACGGCGCAGGCGGTGAGCATGGCTGGCTGGAGCCTGCAAGGAGGCGGGGACTCCGTGGCGATCTGCGGACTCGTCGGCGCACTCGCCACTTGGTACGCGGCGCGGGGCAGTGTCGTCGCCCTGCGGCGGACGGCTCTTGCCATCCCCGCAGCGGGCCTTGTCCTTTGCCTCCTCACCAACAACCACGGCGTGGGCCTCGTGATCGGCAGCGCCCTGGGAGCCGGACTGGCGACTCCTACCCGCCCACCCCTGACGGCCTGACTCGGCATGACGGCGGCTGCCGGATAGTTCCCCAGGAACGTGCCGCCTGCGGGGCATGGCAACTGGCCACTGACAAACCCGGCCTGGACCGTGCTGCAACGCGGCCCTGGCCCACCGCGCGGCATGGCCGACGGCCAACATCGACGCGATGGTCACCAAAGGAACCAAGGCTTGACGAAGCCCGGCTTCAACTGCCTGTCTCTCACATGCTTATGACGACTGCGCATACGCATGCCGGACGATCGGCAGTACCCGCCTCCTCC
>NZ_FLSP01000148.1 GCF_900091315.1 Streptomyces sp. DI166 | reverse complement strand
GCGATCGGCACGGCGGGCTCCTCCACGGACGCCTCCGACTCCGGGACCGCACGCACCCCGTCCACCGCGGCCTCGGCCCCGTCGGACCCCGGCCCCGCCGGCACCCGCCCGAACACTCCCGGCCACGGCCCGACCGACCGCCCGGACACCGCGAAGGACACCGAGGCCCACTGCCGCGCCTACCCGCGCGTGTCGGGCAGCGGCAGGGCGCTGGAGTCGGCGGCCTGGAAGCGGCTGACCGAGGCGGCGGGCGGCGCGGACAAGGTCGAGACGTACTGCGCGAACCTGCTGGGCGACGAGGCGGGCGAGGCGGACAAGGGCCGCAGCGCCGCAGGTCAGCCGGACCGGGGCAGTGAGAACGGCCAGGGCGCGCAGAACGGGACGGGCAACGCCGGCGGCGGCCGGACCACCGGCCCGAAGAACTGACGCGAGACCCCCCGCACCCCTGCCAAAGCAACGGCCGGGGCCGCCACCCCCCACAGGAGAGGCCCCGGCCGTCGCGCGGCACGGGCCGCGCGGCGGCCCGTACTTCCTACAGCGCCGAGAGTGCGTTTTCTGTCACACCCCGCGTTGTCCCGACTGTGTTCCGCCTTGTACGGACATGGACGAGCAGCGGTTTCAGGTCGTAACGTGCCTTTCGCGCCGCACGGAAAAGTTGAATGATCACTGAAACCGTCGGCGGGCCCGCCTGACCGGGGCATCCACCTGACCACCAACCGAGGTACCGAGTGCTGGGGGACGACGCGGAGCTGACCGCCGCGCTGCTTGCGGCACAGGACGGGGACGAGACCGCGTTCCGGACTGTGTACCGCACGGTGCACCCTCGCCTGCTCGGATACGTACGGACCCTGGTCGGCGACCTCGACGCCGAGGACGTGACCTCGGAGGCGTGGCTGCAGATCGCCCGGGACCTGGAGCGCTTCAGCGGGGACGCGGACCGCTTCCGCGGCTGGGCCGCCCGAATAGCCCGCAACCGCGCGCTGGACCACATACGCATGCGCGGGCGCCGCCCCGCGACCGTCGGCGACGAGACGGAGCTGACCGGACGTGCCGCCGAGTGCGACACCGCCGGTGAGGCCATCGAGGCGCTGGCCACCGACAGCACCCTGTCCCTGATCGCCCGGCTCCCGCAGGACCAGGCCGAGGCCGTCGTCCTGCGC
This sequence comes from Streptomyces sp. DI166, assembly GCF_900091315.1. Lineage (GTDB taxonomy): Bacteria > Actinomycetota > Actinomycetes > Streptomycetales > Streptomycetaceae > Streptomyces > Streptomyces fuscus. Next base: position 12,416 of record NZ_FLSP01000148.1, on the reverse strand, counting down.
GTGGTCGTCGGCCTCGACGCGAAGACCGCCGCCGACACCCTGGGCAAGCGTCCGGGCGCGGTACGCACCGCCGCGCACCGGGGTCTGAAGCGCCTCGCCGAACTTCTCGGCGACCCGCCCGGCACCGATCCGGAATCGGCCGGGGTCCTCGACGCGATGCCCTCTCCGCGAGAACCGCGCGGGCGTGCGGTGACGTCCGCGAGTGTGACGCATACGCGCGCGCGGACGCAGAAGGATGTGTGATGGCCGACGAGCGCTTCAGATGGCTGGACCCCGAGACGGCGGAACGTCTGCTGAACGGAGAGCCACTGGACGCTGTCGACGCGGCCGACCGGGACGAAGCCGAACGCCTCGCCAAGACGCTGGAGGCGCTGACCGCCGAACCGGCCCCGATCAGCACCGAACTCCCCGGCGAGGCCGCCGCGTTGGCGGCGTTCCGCGCGGCCCGCACCCCTCGTGACGCTGCCTCCGGCGCCCCCGCGGGCGAGGACGCGGCGGACGTCGGCCTGGTCCGGATCGGCACCCCCGTAGAAAGGACCCGGGCCCCCCGCTGGGCGCGCCGGGCCCGCTTCGGGCTCGCCGCCGCGCTCGCCGTCGGCATGCTCGGCGGAGTCGCGGTCGCCGCCGGAACCGGAGCCCTGCCCACGCCCTTCGACAGCGACGAACCGACGCCCGCCGCCTCGGTCTCGGCCGCCGCGCCCGACCGCCCGCAGACATCTCCGTCCCCGAAGAACACACTGGGCGGCGAGCCCCCCTCCGGCAGGGAACTGAGCGGGACGGTGCAGCCCCCGGCCACCCCGCACCAGCCGGGCACCCGGCCCGACCCCACCCCCGGCGACGGCCACAAGGACACCGACGAGGGCTGGTCCCGTACCGCCGTGGCCGCCGCCTGCCGCGACTTCCGCGCGGGCCGTCACCTCTCCGACGAACGCCGCCAGGCCCTGGAAACGCTCGCGGGTCACCCCGGCCGCGTCGCGAAGTACTGCAAGGGCCTGCTCGCCGGGTTCGGCGGCGACCACGAACGCACCAAGCCCGACGGCCCTGGCAAGGACCACGACGGTGACGACGACCAGGACGACGACGACCGCGACCGAGGCCGTGGCCACGGGAACGGTCACGGCCACGGCAAGGACCACGACGGCGACGGCCACGGCAGGAACCACGGCCGGGGCGACGACCGCCACGCCCGCTCCACCGCCACCCCGGCCGACTCCCCGGCCGCCGCGGCCCTGGCCCGCGCCCAGCGCCCGGCACGCTGACCGACGGCCCGGCACGGCTTCCCCATGCTCCCCTGCCACCCCCCACGACACACCCGCTGACCTGCGAATTTGTAAAGCCGCAAGATTTTTTCGCGCGGGGTGTGACGTTTTCGGCGACGGGGGCGCAGTATCAAGTGAGCCGACTGGTCATCGGCCCTCGCACTGAGCCGGGGTTCCCCCCGTACCTACGGCTCGTGCACCTGGCGCGGGCGGGACACGTTCCCCCGGTCCCGTCCGCGCCCCACAGCTACCAGGAGACGACGACCTTGTCGCCGTTGCGGACCTGCTCGAACAGCTCCGCGATCGCTCCCTCGTCCCGGACGTTCACACAGCCGTGCGACGCGCCCGCGTATCCCCGGGCCGCGAAGTCGGACGAGTAGTGCACCGCCTGGCCCCCGCTGAAGAACATCGCGTACGGCATCGGCGAGTCGTACAGCGTGGAGTGGTGGTGCCGGGACTTCCAGTACACCTGGAACACGCCCTCCCGGGTCGGCGTGTACTGCGAGCCGAAGCGCACCGACACCGTGGTGAGCGTCCGCCCGTCGATCATCCAGCGCAGTGTGCGGCTGGTCTTGTCGATGCACAGCACCCGCCCGGTCAGGCACCGCGGATCGGGCTCGGCGGCCGGCTGCCCGCCCATCAGATACAGGTCCCACTTCCCCGGCTCCGTGGTCATCCCCAGCAGCCGCTTCCAGGTGACCGTGTCCGTCTTCCCGGTCCGCGGCAGCCCCCGCTTGCCCTGGAACCCCTTCACCGCCCGCTCGGTCAGGTCGTCGTACGTGCCCGTGGGTCCGTCGAAGAGCCACGCCACCTGCCGCAGCCGGGCCTGCAGTTCCCGGACGTCCCGGCCGGTGTCGCCCCGCGACCACAGGACCTTCGGCGGCGCGGGGGAGGAGGGGGAGGCGCTCGGCTTGGCGTCGTCCGACGGCTTCCCGCCGGTGGACGCCGACGCCGACGGCTCACGGTCCGGCAGGTCGATCCGTACCGGAGACCCGCCGTCCTCGCCCGTCTGCACCGTGCAGCCCGCGAGTACGGCCGCCGACGCCAGTGCCGCGGCCGATCTCCTCATGCTCACCATCCGGCCCCCCAACGACGTGGATGTCCCTAGAGATGCTCCCCGCGGATGACTGGTTGCGAACGACGGTGCATCGTTGTGACCGGGACCGCATCGCGGCTGTGAGGAAGGTCCCAGCGTGCTGCACTCCTCCGGGCGCGCCGCACGCGGCTACAGTCCGTCGAAGGGTCGGGCTGTACCAGTGAGTAATAGGCAGCGAGCGAAACTGCTCGGCGGGAGGCAACACACCATGGCGCGCGAGTCTGAGTCCGGACTGCCCATCGAGCCGGTCTACGGGCCGGAGGACCTGGCGGGCTGGGACGCGGCCGAGAAGCTGGGCGAACCGGGGAAGTACCCCTTCACCCGCGGTGTCTACCCGACGATGTACACCGGCCGCCCCTGGACCATGCGCCAGTACGCCGGCTTCGGTACCGCCACCGAGTCCAACGCCCGCTACAAGCAGCTCATCGCCAACGGCACCATGGGCCTGTCGGTCGCCTTCGACCTGCCCACCCAGATGGGCCACGACTCCGACGCGCCGATCGCCTCCGGGGAGGTCGGCAAGGTCGGTGTGGCCATCGACTCCATCGACGACATGCGCGTCCTGTTCGGCGGCATCCCGCTGGACAAGGTCTCCACGTCGATGACGATCAACGCGCCCGCCGCCCTGCTGCTGCTCCTGTACCAACTGGTCGCCGAGGAGCAGGGCGTCAGCGCCGACAAGCTCACCGGCACGATCCAGAACGACGTGCTGAAGGAGTACATCGCGCGCGGGACGTACATCTTCCCGCCCAAGCCGTCCCTGCGGCTGATCGCCGACATCTTCAAGTACTGCAAGGCCGAGATCCCGAAGTGGAACACCATCTCGATCTCCGGCTACCACATGGCCGAGGCCGGCGCGTCCCCCGCGCAGGAGATCGCGTTCACCCTCGCCGACGGCATCGAGTACGTCCGTACGGCCGTCGCCGCCGGCATGGACGTCGACGACTTCGCGCCCCGGCTGTCCTTCTTCTTCGTGGCCCGTACGACGATCCTGGAGGAGGTCGCCAAGTTCCGCGCGGCCCGCAGGATCTGGGCGCGGGTGATGAAGGAGGAGTTCGGCGCCAAGAACCCCAAGTCGCTGATGCTGCGCTTCCACACGCAGACCGCCGGTGTGCAGCTGACGGCCCAGCAGCCGGAGGTGAACCTGGTCCGCGTCGCCGTCCAGGGCCTCGCGGCGGTCCTCGGCGGCACCCAGTCCCTGCACACCAACTCCTTCGACGAGGCCATCGCGCTGCCGACGGACAAGTCGGCCCGCCTCGCCCTGCGCACCCAGCAGGTGCTGGCCTACGAGACCGATGTGACGGCCACCGTCGACCCCTTCGCGGGCTCCTACGTCATCGAGAAGATGACCGACGAGGTCGAGGCGGCCGCGCTGGAGCTGATGCGCAAGGTCGAGGAGCTCGGCGGCGCGGTCACCGCCATCGAGCAGGGCTTCCAGAAGAGCGAGATCGAGCGCAGCGCCTACCGCATCGCCCAGGAGACCGACTCCGGCGAGCGGGTGGTCGTCGGAGTCAACCGCTTCCAGCTGGAGGAGGAGGAGCCGTACGAGCCGCTGCGCGTGGACCCCGCCATCGAGGCCCAGCAGGCGGAGCGGCTCGCCAAGCTCCGCGCCGAGCGCGACCAGCAGGCCGTGGACACCGCCCTGGCCGCGCTGAAGAAGGCCGCCGAGGGTGAGGACAACGTCCTGTACCCGATGAAGGACGCCCTGCGCGCCCGCGCGACGGTCGGCGAGGTCTGCAACGCGCTGCGCGAGGTCTGGGGCACCTACGTGCCCTCCGACGCCTTCTGAGGGGCCGTCCGTCTCGCCCTGCGAAATCCGGTAAGGGAGTGTCACACCCTCGTGCGACACTCCCTTCCATGTTCGGCGTGATCGACCTTCCCACCTATCTCGCGGGCCTGATCCTGATCGTCCTGCTGCCCGGCCCCAACTCGCTGTACGTGCTCTCCGTGGCCGCCCGCAAGGGCGTCCGGTCCGGGTACACCGCCGCGGCCGGCGTCTGGTGCGGGGACACGGTGCTGATGACCCTGTCCGCGGCCGGAGTGGCCTCGCTGCTGCAGACCAACGCCGTGCTGTTCGCCGTCGTGAAGTACGCCGGTGCCGGCTACCTGACCTGGCTGGCCGTCGGCATGCTGCGGGCGGCCTGGGGGATGTGGCGGACCCGGCGGGAGGCCACCGCCGAACAGGCCCCGGCCCCGGCCGCCGACGAGCGGCCCTTCAGGCGCGCTTTCGTCGTCAGTCTGCTCAACCCCAAGGCGATCCTGTTCTTCGTCGCCTTCTTCGTGCAGTTCGTCGATCCCCAGTACGCCTACCCGGCGCTGTCCTTCGTGGTGCTCGGCGCCTTCGCCCAGCTCGCCAGCTTCCTGTACCTGAGTGCCCTGATATTCGGCGGGACGAAGCTGGCCGCCGCCTTCCGCCGCCGCAAGCGCCTGTCGGCGGGCGCGACCTCGGCGGCGGGCACGCTGTTCCTCGGCTTCGCGGTGAAGCTGACGATGGCGAGCGCGTAGGCGGGGCCTACAGGTTGAACCGGGCCAGATAGGCGTCCAGTCCGTCCGCCGTCGAGCCCGCCCAGCCGATGTACCCGTCCGGCCGTACGAGGAACAGGCCCCGGCCGTAGTAGGGCTGCTCCGGGCCGCAGACCACGTGGACCGCCGCGGGCACCTGCGGCACCTCGGTGCCGACGGCGACCAGCGTCCAGTGCGGGCCCTTGAACGCGTCGAACAGTCGTACGCCGCCCAGCCTGCCGTCCGGCGCGCGGTCGCCCGCCCGCAGCGGTTCCGGCTCGGTGCGGGTCTCCTCGGTGAGGGAGGAGTCGGGGTAGCCGAGCCCGAGCTGCCGGGTCTCCTTGCCGCGCCGGACCTCCCCGCGGTGGACCCCGGTGGTCAGCTGGAGCATGTCGGCGGCGACCCGGCGCCGCTCCTCCTCGTAGGTGTCCAGCAGCCCGGGACCGGCCCCGTCGCGCAGTACCGCCCCGAGCTTCCAGCCCAGGTTGTAGGCGTCCTGCACGCTGGTGTTCAGGCCCTGGCCGCCGGCCGGTGAGTGGATGTGCGCCGCGTCCCCGGCGAGGAAGACCCGGCCGACGCGGAAGCTGTCCGCCAGCGCGGCCCGGGGCCGGAAGTCCGAGGCCCACAGGACTTCGGTGACGTCCTCGGGGGCGAGGTGGGTGCGCTCGGCCACCGTCTTGCGCACGCCGTCCGGGGAGGTGTCCACCTCGGCGCCCTCCGGGAACTGCGCCACCACCTGGAAGTCCTCGGTGCCCGCCAGCGGGCAGATGGTGAAGAAGCCCACGGTCTCGGACGGCGGCCAGATGTGCCAGTTGTCCCGGTCGATGCCGGTGAGCCGCACGTCCGCCACCAGCGTCGGCTGCGGGTCGACCGTCTCGCCGGTCATCCCGACCCCGAGCGCCCGCCGCACCGCCGACCGGCCGCCGTCCGCCGCGACCGCGTACCGGGCCCGGACGGTGCCCCCGTCGGCGAAGGTGACGGTCAGCCCGTCGGCGTCCTGCTCCAGCGAGACCGCCTCCCGTCCGAAGGCGACGCTCCCGCCCAGCTCCAGCAGCCGGGCGTAGAGGATCTCCTGGGTCCGCCACTGCGGCACCATGCACGAGTCGTTGTAGGGCTCGTCCTCGGTCGGCTCGGCCGGGTCGAACAGGTGGTGCTCACCCAGCCGGCGGCCGTCCTTCCAGACCATCCCGACCGGGTAGCGCCCGCCCGCCGCCTGGATCGCCTCGACGACGCCGAGGTCGTGGAAGACCTCCATCGTCCGGGGCTGGAGCCCCTTGCCGCGCGAGCCGGGGAACAAGGCGTCCGCCTGCTCCACCACCAGCGCGTCCACGCCTCGCCGGGCGAGATCCACGCCCAGGGCGAGCCCGGTCGGCCCCGCACCCACGATCAAAACGTCGGTTTCCATGGCATTTCTCCTTAACGTTGTTAAGCGCCGTCGTTCACGAGGATGGCCTTAACGGCGTTAAGCTGTCAAGCGTGACGAAGGAACGAAGAGCCCCCCTGGACCGCCGCCAGGTGGCCGCCGCCGGGCTGAACCTGCTGAACGAGGCCGGTCTGCACGGCCTGACCCTGCGGGCCATCGCCAAGGAACTGGACGTCAAGGCGCCCGCGCTCTACTGGCACTTCAAGGACAAGCAGGCCCTGCTGGACGAGATGGCGACCGAGATGTACCGCCGGATGATCGCGGACTCCGACCTGGACCCGGCCGACACCTGGCGCGAGCGCCTGCTGAAGTCCAACCGCGGACTGCGCGCGGCACTGCTCCGCTACCGCGACGGCGCCAAGGTCTTCAGCGGCTCCAGCTTCACCGGCAACGAGTACGCCGAGCAGATGGAGGACAACCTGCGCCTGTTCACCTCGGCCGGCTTCACCCTGCCGCAGGCGGTCCGGGCCACGACGACCACGTACACCTACACCCTCGGCTTCGTCACGGAGGAGCAGGCGGCCGTGCCGCCCATCGAGGCCCGGGCCGAGCGGCTGGCCGACTTCCCCCTCACGGCGGCGGCGGGCCCGGAGATCTTCGCCGACTTCGACGCGCACTACGAGGAGGGCCTGACGATGGTCCTCGCCGGGATCGAGGCCACGTACGGGGTGCGCTGACCCAGGGCGGGTCCGTACGGCGTGCGCTGACCCCGGGCGGGTCCGTCAGCCGCGCCGCCGCCCGGCGAGGGCGTCCCGCAGCCGGGGCGTCAGCGGCTTCTCGACGTAACGGTTCAGCAGCCGGGCCAGCAGCAGCATCGCGCCGGTCGTCAGGGCGAAGGTCGCCCACGAGGACAGGCCCAGCTCCTGGTGGAGGGCCCGGATGACCACCCAGCCCAGGTGCTCGTGGACCAGGTAGAAGGGGTAGGTCAGCGCCCCGGCCACGGTCAGCCAGTGCCAGTCGGCCCGGCCGAGCAGGCCGAGCGCGATCGCCGCCACGGCCAGGAAGCCGAGCGTCACCACCAGCACGATGCCGAACGAGGAGCGGTGGGCGAAGACGTCCGGCCCCGGCGCCTGCCACAGCTCGCGCACCGCGTAGTGCTGCCCGATCAGCCAGCCCACGGCGACGATGCCCCAGGCGTACGGGTCCCGGCGGTCGCGGTGGACGAGGTAGAGGCCGACACCGCCGATGAAGAACGGCGCGTACTCGGGCATCAGGACCAGGTCCAGCAGCGGCTCGTCGGCGGCCTCGGCGACGGCCGCCGCCAGCGTCCAGCCCGCGCAGAACAGCACGACCCGCCGCCGGGTCACGCCGGGCAGGACCACGCACAGGGCGAACAGCGCGTAGAAGCGGACCTCCGCCCACAGGGTCCAGCAGACCCCGAGCACCCGGTCGACGCCCAGCGGCTGCTGGAGCATCGTCAGGTTCACCAGCGCGTCGCTCGGCGCGACCGCCTCGTAGGCCACCACCGGCAGCGCGAACACCGCGGTCACCAGGAGCACGGCGGCCCAGTACGCGGGCAGCAGCCGGGCGGCGCGGGAGGCGAAGAAGGACTTCAGCGGCCGCCCCCAGCCGCTCATGCAGATCACGAACCCGCTGATGACGAAGAAGACCTGGACACCGAGACAGCCGTAGGCGAAGTACCCGTGCAAGGTGGGGAACTGCTCGGCCGGGGAACTGCCCCAGGCGCCCGAGACCTCCCCGCCCCGCCCGCCGTAGTGGTAGGCGGCCACCATCAGCGCGGCCAGCAGCCGCAGCCCGTCCAGGGCGCGCAGCCGCGTGGGGGCGTGCGCCGTCCGTTCCGCCCGCCGGGGCGGATCGATCACCGTGCGGACGGTCGTGGTGGTCACAGCGATTCCCCTTGTCGGATTTTCTCCGGGTGCGTCTGGGCACGCTAGCCCGCGGCAGGGGAATGGCCGGGGAGACCGGCCAATGATTGGCCCCGTAGTACTGGTGGGTTCACCTGAACGTCGTTTTGTTTCCCCTTTCCCTTCAGCGCCGCACGGACTTCTTCAACGCCCGCGCCCGCCGCACGATCCGGCGCACCGTGGAATTGTGCGGAAGGAACGCGAGCCGTCGCGGGACACCTCCGGGAAGGCCGAGCGCGGTCAGCCGCTTGCGCCGGAAATAGCGGCGGGTGCGCGGACCGAGGTGCCGGGAGAGATATTCCTCGGCTTGCGGGCGCAGACCCGGATAAATCTGCGGCTGCATGGTGAACCCTATGGCGGCGACCAGTGCGCCCAGGGTGTCCGCCGGGACGGGCTCCTCGCCCGCGCGGCGCTCCAGGTCCGGCAGCAGCGCGTCCGCCAGCACGGCGGGGACGCGGTTGCTGTTCTGGTACGGCGTGAGCCCCTCCAGCAGTGGCTCGGTGCCGATGCGGGCGACGGGCAGGCCGTAGAAGGCGGACGCGGTGAACAGGGCGGTGGAGAAGCAGCCGACGACCAGGGCGGGGCGGGACTTCTCGAACAGTGTCTCGGCGAGCACCGGGACGTCCAGCACCGTCAGTTCGACGCCGAGCCGCTCCGCCTCGGTCTCCAGGGCGCGGCTGTAGCGGGCGGGCGCGGTGGGGTGGGGCTTGAAGACCAGCGCGCGGTGCCCGCGGGCGACGGCCCCGCGCACCATCCTGAGGTGCAGCTCCTCCTCTTCCTCCGGCGTCATGATGTTCAGCGCCGACAGGTACTGGCCGAGCAGCAGCGCGCAGTCGTCCGGCAGTACCGGCAGTTCCTCGACCGCGCCCGCGATCTCGCCCATCACCTTCAGGAAAGCCTCGCCGGGCACCACCTCGGCGGGCACGCCGAACTCGGTGAGCAGCAGCGGGGTCAGGCCCGGCACCAGGTCCAGGTGGAGCACCCGGCGCACCCGGGTGCCCACCAGCGGGTCGAGCTTGTTGCGGGTGGGGCCGTAGCTCATCAGGCCGTCGGCGTAGACATGGACGGGGGCGCCGGTGAAGATCTGCGCCACCGCGAGCGCCGGGTTGACCTGGAGGGACTCCAGGACCAGCTCCACCCGGTCCTCGCCCAGCCCCCACAGCAGCCGCAAGTGCCGCTCGAACAGCGGCAGGTCGTCCTGGCGCGGTGCCCAGGCGGCGGGGTGGAAGGGGCGGATGGCCTCGTTGAAGGAGTGCACCGCGTCGAAGTGGTCGCGCAGCGGCTCGAAGCCCGGCATCCGGTCGACCGGCAATGCGGTCTCCGGGCAGGCCGAGGTGTTGAACACCAGCAGCAGCCGGCGGTCCGCCTCGGCGAAGCACCCCGACTCCAGCGCGGCGGCCAGGGTGGCGGCGCCGTACAGGGTGGAGACGCAGTGGATCCGGGTGGTCCTACGAGCAGTCATGCGGCCGCCTTGGTCGTGGTGAACCGGCGCCGCAGCCGCCGCAGCCGGCCGGCCCGGCGCAGGTCCATGGTGTCGAGTACGTCTCCGAGCGCGTCCTGCGGCATCCGCTGTATGGCCGCCGCGCTCATGGACCGCAGCCGCTTGGCCACGGCTGGTTCCCACTTGGACTCGTCCGACAGATGGTGGGCGATGATCGCGCAATAGGTGCGGACCGCCTTGGGCAGCAGCCGGTCCGCCTCCCGGTCGGCCGCCGTCTCCTCGACCACCTGGTCGAAGGCCCGGATGAAGTCGAGTTGGCGGACGTCGCCGATCTGGGTGAGCGAACCGGCCACGCCCCGGCGGTAGAAGACGCCGAGCAGGCCGAGCACGGCGAACGACCGTGCCTCGCGGTGCAGTTTCCAGATCCACGGCCGGTCCTCCGCGGTGCGCAGTCCGTCCGTGAAGTGCAGCAGCCCCGCGTCCAGCAGCCGGCGGGAGTAGGCGCCGGCCCAGGCGTAGGCGTAGTCCACGGAGGTCGTCCGGTCGGCGGGCAGGATCGCCGCGCGCGGGTCGAGGACCTCGCCGCGGCGGCCGTGCGGCACCCGGTGCACCGACCGGGCCCGGGCCTTGGCCTGGACGTGGTCGGTGCGTACGAAGTCGCAGCCCAGCTCCTCGACGGCGGCGGCAAGTTCGCCGAGGTAGCCCGGCGCCAGCCAGTCGTCGCCGTCGAGGAAGGTGAGGAACTCCCCGCCCGCCTCGTCCAGTCCGGTGTTGCGGGCGGTGGCGAGTCCTCCGTTCACCTCGCGTCGGATGTAGCGCACCTGTGCGACATCCGAGAGTTGTTCGGTAGCGCGTTCGAGGATCGCCGGAGTCTCATCCGTCGAATGGTCGTCCACCAGGATGAACTCGAAGTCCCTACGAGCATTGGCCCGAAGACTTCTGAGTGTGTCCGGCGCGTATTGCTGCACGTTGTAGAACGGCACGATCACGGAAAGCTTTGGCACCCGCAAGAGATTAGAACGGCGGTCCGCGAGGGAACTTGACGGCGCGCGTACGACGGGTGAACTGAATGTGTCGGATCGGTGCATCGCCCGTGCATTCCGCCTTTCCGCGGGCCGGTTCGACTCGCGGTGGGGTGTTGTTAACTCTTTGTTGATTCGAGGTTGGGCTATACCTGGGAAATGCTTCCTAGCGTCTTCTTCGTGCCAGCAAGTACAACGAAGCCGCCGCGCATCGCCGTCCTCGCGGACTCCGACACCCGATGGAAATGGGGTGCTCTCACGGCGGGCCGCATCACCCCGGGTCCGGCCGCCGAATCCGGAGCCGGGGACGGCCCGCAAGCCGCCTTTGTCCTCGACGGATTCCTGCTGCGCGGCCGGGCCACGCCCACCGCCCGCCAGCTGGCCGAGGTCGGCGTGCGCGCGGACTCGCTGCGCGAGGTCACGGCGGTGGAGTTCCTGCGCGCGATGGGGGAGGAGCAGTACGACATGGTCGTCCTGGCCCTCGTCGGCGGCGGGGTGCAGGCCATGCTGCACGGCCTCAAGCGCGTGTGGGAGAACCGCGCGAAGCGCCCCGTGGTGATCACCGGCTATGTCGGCGTCGTCTACGAGAAGCTCGCCGACGGACTGCTGCTGCGGCACGGTGCCGACCTCGTCCTCGCCAACTCCCGCCAGGACGCCGAGCGGTTCCGCGCGGTCTACGAGGGCGTCGGCGCCGACGCCTCGGCGGTCACCGAGGTGGCGCTGCCGTTCCTGGGCGGTGCGCCCTACCCGGGGGAGCGCGACCCGTACACGGTGGTCTTCGCCGCGCAGCCCTCCGTCCCCGGGAACCGCCGGGACCGTACGTACCTGCTGGAGCGCCTGGTCCGGCACGCCCGGCTGCACCCCGGGCGCCGGGTCCTGCTGAAGCTGCGCTCCAGGCCGGGCGAACACACCACGCACATCGAGGAGTTGCCGTACCAGAAGCTCGCCGGGAAGCTGGCCGCGCCGGACAACTTCCAGCTGGTGTACGGGCACATGGGCGAGGTGCTGGACCGTGCCGACCTGCTGGTCACCGTCAGTTCCACGGCCGCGCTGGAGTCCCTGCACCGCCGTATCCCCACCGCGGTCCTCACCGACCTCGGGGTACGCGAGCAGCTCGGCAACCACCACTTCGTCGGCTCCGGCTGCCTGGCCTCCTGGGACCAGCTGGACGCGGGCCACCGGCCGGTCCCCGACGAGGAGTGGGTGTCCCGCCAGGGCGTGGCCACGGACGGCGCGTTCGACGCGGCCCGCGAACGGATCGCCAAGCTCCTGGCCCTGCCGCTCCCGCCCCTGACCCCGTACTACACCCCCGCCACGGCCCCGGGTTACCTCCCCGCCCTACTCGCCCGCCACCACTTGGCCCCCGACGGCTCCCCCCTCCCCGGAGCCCCGTCCCACGACCGCGCCCCCGGCCCGGTCCGCCAACTGACCCGCCGCGCAGCCCGCGCCGCCTACCGCCAAGGCGTCCAACGAGTGGCACCGGTCATCCGACGGATGGGGGAGCTGTGACCGCCGCGGCCCTTCCTCGTACGACGGAGCCGGCTACGACAGCGGTCGCCCCGACCCCGGCCGCCCGCCGTCACTGGGCACGGCGTCCGGCCCGCGTCCTTACGGCGGGCCCGGGCACGGCGGCAGCCGCCCCGGCCTCACCCCGAACGCCCACCGCCCCCGCGCCGGAGCCCTACCCCCGCCCGATCCCCGCCGCCCCCAGCCACCGGGCCCGGCGCCGGGCCCCGGCCCTCCGGAGACGGGGAGCGCCACCTGTGACGACCACCCCCGCCCTCCGGCGACCGGAGCGCCACCTGTGA
>NZ_FLSP01000147.1 GCF_900091315.1 Streptomyces sp. DI166 | reverse complement strand
CTAACGCCTGTCTGGACGGGCTGATCGAGGCGCGCCGTACCCGTGGCCTCGCAGGCACCGCCATCGCCTGGGGCCCGTGGGCCGAGGCCGGTATGGCCGCCGATGCGGAGGCAGCGGAGGCGCTGCGCCGCCGTGGCCTGATCGCACTCGATCCCGAGCGCGGGGTCGGAGCCCTGGCCCGGGCGGTTTCCGGCTCCGATCCGGTCGTCGTGGTCGCCGATGTGGACTGGGCCCGTTTCACCCCGGCCTACACCAGCGTCCGCCCCAGCCCCCTCCTGACCGGCATCCCGGAAGCCCAGCCCGCACCCCACGACACCCCGACCGGCGACGGAACCGGCACCAGCCTGCGCGAACGACTCGCCGAGCTCTCCGGCCCCGAAGCCGACCGCCAGCTCCTGGACGCGGTACGCGCCGCAGCCTCCGCCGTGCTCGGCCACACCGGTGCCGACGCGGTCGAGGCCACCCGGTCCTTCCGTGACCTCGGTTTCGACTCGCTGACGGCTGTCGAACTGCGCAACCGCCTCTCCGCCGAGACCGGCCTCACCCTGCCCAGCACGCTCGTCTTCGACCACCCGACCCCGGCCGCCCTCGCCCGGTTCCTGCGCACGGAACTCCTGGGCGACGGGACACAGGACGCCGGACAGAGCCCCGTACCTGTTCCTTCGGCCACCGACGACCCGGTCGTCATCGTCGGCATGGCCTGTCGTCTGCCCGGCGGTGTCGCCGGACCGGGCGACCTGTGGCGACTGGTCGCCGAGGGCACGGACGCGATCTCCGAGTTCCCCACCGACCGAGGCTGGGACCTCGACGCGCTCCGTGGCACCGGCGAGGGCCGCAACGGCCGCAGCCACACCCGTGCCGGTGGATTCCTCACCGACGCGGCCCAGTTCGACCCCGGTTTCTTCGGTATCTCCCCCCGGGAGGCGCTCGCCGTCGACCCGCAGCAGCGGCTGGTGCTGGAGGCGTCCTGGGAGGCGCTGGAGCACGCCGCGATCCGCCCCGACGCGCTGCACGGCAGCCGTACCGGAGTGTTCGTGGGCGCGGGCAGCTCCGGCTACGGTGCCGGGCTGCGGGAGGTGCCCGAGGGGCTCGACGGACAGTTGCTGACCGGTGTCGCGGGCAGCGTGGTGTCCGGCCGTATCGCCTACACGTTCGGCTTCGAGGGGCCGGCCGTCACCGTCGACACCGCCTGCTCCTCGTCCCTCGTCGCGCTGCACCTCGCGGCGCAGTCCCTGCGCTCCGCCGAGTGCGATCTGGCCCTGGTGGGCGGTGTCACCGTGCTCGCGGACCCCGGCGCGTTCGTGGAGTTCAGCGCGCAGGGCGGGCTCGCCGCCGACGGCCGCTGCAAGGCGTTCTCCGACGCCGCCGACGGCACCGGCTGGGGCGAGGGCGTGGGTGTCCTGGTCGTGGAGCGGTTGTCGGACGCCCGCCGCAACGGGCACCAGGTGCTCGCCGTCGTCGCAGGGTCCGCCGTCAACCAGGACGGCGCCTCCAACGGGCTCACCGCGCCCAACGGCCCCTCCCAGCAGCGCGTCATCCGGCAGGCGCTGGCGTCGGCGGGCCTCACCCCGGCCGACGTGGACGCCGTCGAGGCGCACGGCACGGGGACTACGCTCGGCGACCCCATCGAGGCGCAGGCCGTCCTCGCCACGTACGGTCAGGACCGCGAACAGCCGCTGTATCTGGGCTCGTTGAAGTCGAACATCGGGCACACGCAGGCCGCCGCCGGGGTCGCCGGGGTCATCAAGACGGTTCTGGCGATGCGGCACGGGGTGCTGCCGCGCACCCTGCACGTGGACGAGCCGTCGTCCCACGTCGACTGGTCGTCCGGTGCCGTCGAACTCCTCACCGAGGTCCGGGAATGGCCCGCGCACGAGGACCGTCCGCGCCGCGCCGGAGTCTCCGCGTTCGGTGTGTCCGGCACCAACGCCCACGTCATCCTCGAAGCTCCCGCCGCCGCCCCTGTGGCACCCGCCCAGGAGCGGACGACCGACGAACCCGCCCTGCTGCCCTGGCTGGTGTCCGCCCGTACTCGTGCCGCCCTGCGCGCCCAGGCCGAGCGGCTGGCGAACTTCCTCGACGAGCGGCCCGGCGCCGCCACCCCCACCGAGATCGCCGCCTCCCTCGTCCGTACCCGGGCGGTGTTCGAGCACCGTGCCGTCGTCCTCGGCGCCGACCGCGACGACCTCCTGAACGGCCTGCGCGCCCTGGCGGAGGGCGACCGGAGTGACGGCACTCTCGTCGGCTCGGCGCTCTCCGACGGCCGTACCGCCTTCCTGTTCGCGGGGCAGGGGTCGCAACGGCTTGGCATGGGGCGGGAGCTGTACGACGCGTATCCCGTCTTCGCGGACGCCTTCGACGCCGTGTGCGCCCACCTGGACGCCGAACTGCCGCGCCCGCTGCGGGACATCGTGTTCGGTGACGACCAGGAGGCCCTCAACCGCACCGAGTTCGCCCAGCCCGCCCTGTTCGCGCTCGAAGTGGCCCTGTTCCGGCTGCTGGAGGCGTGGGGAGTGCGGCCCGACGTACTGCTCGGGCACTCCATCGGTGAGCTGGCCGCCGCGCACGTCGCCGGGGTGTGGTCGCTGGAGGACGCCTGCCGGCTGGTCGCCGCGCGCGGCCGTCTGATGCAGGCCCTCCCCGAGGGCGGCGCGATGGTGTCGCTCCAGGCCTCCGAGGAGGAGGTGCTGCCGCTGCTCACAGACGAGGTGGGCATCGCCGCTGTCAACGGGCCGCTGTCCCTGGTCGTCTCCGGCGCCGAGGACGCGGTGCGCGAGATCGCCGCCGTCGTCGAGGCGCGCGGCGGGCGCACCCGGCGGCTGCGGGTCAGCCACGCCTTCCACTCCCCGTTGATGGACCCGGTCCTCGACGACTTCCGGGCCGTCGCCGAGACCCTGACGTACGCCGCGCCCCGCATCCCCGTCGTCTCCGACGTCACCGGGGAACCCGCCACCGCCGAGGAGTTGGCCTCCCCCGACTACTGGGTACGGCACCTGCGCCACTGCGTGCGCTTCGCCGACGGCGTGCGCGCGCTGGCCGCGCAGCACGTCACCCGCACCCTGGAACTCGGCCCCGACGCCACCCTCACCACCCTCGCCGCGTCCGGCACCGACCTGGCCGACGCCCTGCACGTGCCCGCGCTGCGCGACGACCGTCCCGAGCCGCGCGCCCTGCTGGAGGCCGCCTCCGCGCTGTTCACCCGGGGTGCCGCCGTCGACTGGACGGCCGCCCTGCCCGCGCTGGCCGAAGCACCGTGCCCGGCGCTGCCCACCTACGCCTTCCAGCGCCGCCGGTACTGGCTGGAGGTGCCCGCCGACGCCGGTGACGCCTCCGCCCTGGGCCTCGACGCCACCGGGCACCCGCTGCTCGCCGCCGCCGTGCGGGTCGCGGACGGCGACGCCGTCGTCCTCACCGGGCGGCTGTCGCTGCGCTCCCACCCCTGGCTGGCCGACCACCGGCTCGCCGGGCGGCCCGTCGTGCCCAGCACCGCCTTCCTCGAACTCGCCGTCCACGCGGGCGACCGCGTCGGCTGCGACGAGGTGCGCGACCTCACCCTCCAGGCACCGCTGACCGTGCCCGAGCACGGCACCGTCCGCGTCCAGGTCCGGGTCGGTGAACCCGACGCCCGCGGCACCCGGCCCGTCACGATCCACTCCGGGGACGGCGAGAGCCCGTACGACGACACCGTGTGGACGCTGCACGCCGAAGGCCTGCTCGCGCCCGCCACCGCCCGGACGGCCATCCCCTCGCTCGCCGAGTGGCCCCCGCCGGGCGCGGAACCGGTCGACATCGGGGACCTGTACGACCGGCTCGCCGCCGGCGACGGCCCCGCGTACGGACCGGCGTTCCGCGCGCTGAAGGCCGTATGGAGGCACGGCGACGACGCGTACGCCGAGATCGCCCTGCCCGACGGCGAGCGTGACGCGGCCCGACGGTACGCCCTGCACCCGGCGCTCCTCGACGCGGCACTGCAGCCCCTCGGTCTCGGCCTGCCCGCCGGACTCGACGAGCACCTGCTGCTGTTCGCCGTCCAGGGAGCCGTTCTGCACGCCGAGGGCGCCGCCGTCCTGCGCGTCCGTCTCGCCCGGAGCGGCGACAACACCCTGACCCTGCTCGCCGCCGACGCCACGGGCGCGCCCGTCCTCACCGTCGACTCCCTGCGTCTGCGCCACGCGGTCACCGCCGAGACCGGTACTGCCGATAACGCGGCCCCCGCCGAGGCCCGTACCGCCCCGAGCGCGGCCCCCGCCGAGACCCGTACTGCCGAAAACGGGGCCCCCGCCGAGGCCCGTACCGCCCCCGTCCGGTCGCGCCGCCGTCGTGCGGCCGAGGAGCCAGAAGGGGCCACGGCTCTCGTCGACCGGCTCGACGGCCGCTCACCCGCCGAACGGCAGCGCGTCCTGCTGGACCTGGTCCGTCGCACCACCGCCGCCGTCCTCAACTACGCCGACGTCGACGAGGTCGAGCCCGACCGTGTCTTCAAGGACCTCGGGTTCGCCTCCATCACCGCCGTCGAACTGCGCAACCGGCTCAGCGCCGACCTCGGCGTCCTGCTGCCCGCGACCCTCGTCTTCGACCACCCGACACCGCTCGCGCTCGCCGCGCACCTCGACGACGAACTCTTCGGCACCGCGGCCCACGCGGCGGCACCCGTCGCCGCCCGCACCCGCCTCGACGACGACCCGATCGTCGTGGTCGGCATGGCCTGCCGCTACCCGGGCGGTGTCGCCAGCCCCGAGGAACTGTGGGAGCTGGTGGTGAACCGCGGTGACGGCATCTCGCCGTTCCCCGCCGACCGGGGCTGGGACCTGGCCAAGCTGTACCACCCGGACCCCGACAACCCCGGCACCTGCTACGCCCGCGAGGGCGGCTTCCTGCACAACGCCTCCCACTTCGACCCCGGTTTCTTCGGGATCTCCCCGCGCGAGGCCCTCGCCATGGACCCCCAGCAGCGGCTGCTGCTGGAGACCTCCTGGGAGGCCCTGGAGCGCGCCGGTATCGACCCCGCGTCCCGGCGCGGCAGCCTCACCGGTGTCTTCGCCGGCGTCACCTACCAGGACTACGTGAACATCCTCGGCGCCGCGAAGGACGACTTCGAGGGCTACATCGGCACCGGCAACTCGCCGAGCGTCCTGTCCGGCCGTATCGCCTACGCGCTCGGCCTGGAGGGCCCCGCGCTCACTGTCGACACCGCCTGCTCGTCCTCGCTCGTCGCCCTGCACCTGGCCGTGCAGTCGCTGCGGCAGGGGGAGTGCGAGATGGCGCTCGCCGGTGGCGTCACCGTCATGTCGACGCCGGGCTCGCTCATCGAGTTCAGCCGTCAGCGCGCGCTCGCCGAGGACGGACGGTGCAAACCGTTCTCCGCCGAGGCCGACGGCGCCAGTTGGGCCGAGGGTGTCGGCATGGTCGTCCTCGAACGGCTCTCCGACGCCCGCCGCAACGGCCACCCGGTGCTCGCCGTCGTCCAGGGCAGCGCCCTCAACCAGGACGGCGCCTCCAACGGCCTGACCGCCCCCAACGGCCCCTCCCAGCAGCGCGTCATCCGCGCCGCGCTCGACGCGGGCGGCCTCACTCCGGCCGACGTGGACGCCGTGGAGGCGCACGGCACGGGGACGACGCTCGGCGACCCCATCGAGGCGCAGGCCCTGATCGCCGTCTACGGCCAGGACCGCCCCGCCGAACAGCCGCTGTGGCTCGGCTCGTTGAAGTCCAACATCGGCCACTCCCAGGCCGCGGCCGGTGTCGGCGGTGTCATCAAGATGGTGATGGCCCTGCGCCACGGCCTCCTGCCCGCCAGCCTGTACGCCGATACACCCACCCGCGAGGTCGACTGGTCCGCGGGCGCCGTACGGCTCCTCGACGAGGCCGTGCCGTGGCCCGAGACCGGCCACCCGCGCCGCGCCGGCGTCTCCTCGTTCGGCATGAGCGGCACCAACGCCCACGTCATCCTCCAACAGGCCCCCGACACACCGGCCGAGGAACGCGAGGACGACGCCGAGGCGCTGCCGCTCGTCCCCGCCCCGCTGTCCGCCCGTACCGCCGACGGACTGCGCGCCCAGGCCGGACGGCTCCTCGCCCACCTGCGCGCCCACCCCGGCACCGCCCTCACCGACCTCGGACTGTCGCTCGCCACCACCCGCACCGCCTTCGAGCACCGCGCCGTCGTCCTCGCCGCCGACCTCGACGCACTGGAGCGCGGACTGCGCGACCTCGCCGAGGACCGCATGGTCAGCGAGGTGGTGCGCGGCACCGACCGGCGCGGCACCGGACCCGTCCTCGTCTTCCCCGGCCAGGGCGCCCAGTGGCCCGGCATGGGCCGCGAACTCCTCGACACCGAACCGGAGTTCGCACGCCGTATCGCCGAGTGCGAGCAGGCCCTCGCGCCCTGGGTGGACTGGTCGCTGACCGACGCCCTGCGCGGCGGACCCGACGCGCCCGACCTGGACCGGGTGGACGTCGTCCAGCCCGTGCTGTGGGCCGTCATGGTCTCCCTCGCCCACCTGTGGCGCGGCCACGGCGTCGAACCGGCCGCCGTCGTCGGCCACAGCCAGGGCGAGATCGCCGCGGCCGTCGTCGCCGGGGCGCTGACCCTGGAGGACGGCGCACGCGTCGCCGCGCTGCGCAGCAAGGCCATCACCGCCATCGCGGGCGACGGCGGCATGATGTCCGTACCGCTGCCCGCCGAGCGGGTCCGCCCGCGCCTGGAGCGCTGGGACGGGCGCCTCGCCGTCGCCGCCGTCAACGGGCCCGGCTCGGTCGTCGTCTCCGGCCACGCCGACGCCCTGGAGGAACTCTTCGCGGAACTCACCGGCGAAGGCGTCCAGGCCCGCATGGTCGCCGTCGACTACGGCAGCCACTCCGCGCACGTCGAACCCCTGCGCGGCCCGGTCCTCGACGCGCTCGCCGGACTCGAACCCCGGCCCGCCGACATCCCCTTCCGGTCCTCCGTCACCGGCGACTGGCTCGACGACGACACCGCCCTCGACGCCGCCTACTGGTACACCAACCTGCGCGACACCGTCCGCTTCGAGGACGCCGTACGCGGCCTCCTCGCCGCCGGGCACCGCGCGTTCATCGAGGTCTCCCCGCACCCCGTCGTCGCATTCGGGCTGCGCGAGACCATCGAGGACGCGGCAGCCGACGCCGTCGTCCTCGGCACGCTCCGCCGCGACCAGGGCGGCCGGGACCGCTTCCTGACCTCCCTCGCCGAGGCCCACGCCCACGGCGTCGCCGTCGACTGGCACCGCGTCTTCGCCGGCACCGGCGCCCGCCGCGTCGACCTGCCCACGTACGCCTTCCAGCGCCTGCGGTTCTGGCCCGAACTCCGCGCCGACGCCACCGACGCACCGGCCGCGGTCTCCGACGCCGTGGAGAGCGGCTTCTGGCGGACCGTGGAGGAAGAGGACCTCGACACCCTCACCGCCACCCTCGACCTCGGCGGCGACACCCCGCTGCGCGAGGTACTGCCCGCACTGTCCGCCTGGCGGCGCGACAGCCGCGAGCGGAACACCGTCGACAACTGGCGCTACACCGTCCACTGGACCCCGCTCACCCAGGACACCGCGGGCGCGCCCCCGGCCGGCACCTGGCTGCTCGCCGTACCGGCGGACGGCCACCCGCTGGCCGACGCCGTCCACCGCGCCCTCACCGACCGCGGCGTGGCCGTACGCGTCGTCACCGTCGACGGCGCCGCGAGCGACTGCGACCGCGCGGGACTCGCCGCCCGGATCACCGACGCGCTCGCGGAGAGCACCGAGGTGTCCATGGGCGACCTCGGCGGCGTCCTCTCCCTCCTCGCCCTCGACGAGACCCCGCACCACGACCACCCCTCCGTGCCCGCCGCACTCGCCGCCACCCTCGCCCTCGTCCAGGCGCTCGGCGACCTCGGCATCGCCGCACCCCTGTGGTGCGCCACCCGCGGTGCCGTCGCCGTCACCGCCGCCGAACCCGTCCTCAGCCCGGCCCAGGCCCTCGTCTGGGGCCTCGGCCGGGTCGCCGCCCTCGAACACTCCGACCGCTGGGGCGGCCTGATCGACCTGCCCGCCGACCTCGACCGCCGCTCCGCCGACCGGCTGTGCGCGCTGCTCGCCCGCCCCGACAGCGAGGACCAGACCGCCGTCCGCGCCTCCGGCACCTACGGCCGACGCCTCCACCGCGCCCCCCTCGCCGGAGCCACCCCGCCCGGCGCACCCTGGCGGCCGCGCGGCACCGTCCTCGTCACCGGCGGCACCGGAGCCGTCGGCGGCCACGTCTCCCGCTGGCTTGCCTCCCTCGGCGCCGACCACCTGCTCCTCACCAGCCGCCGCGGCGCCGACGCCCCCGGCGCGGCCGAACTGCGCGACGAACTCACCGCCCTCGGCGCGGGCCGCGTCACCATCGCCGCCTGCGACGTCACCGACCGGGACGCCCTGCGCGACCTGATCGACTCCCTCCCCGAGGACCAGCCGCTCGACGCGGTCCTGCACGTCGCCGGACACCTCGACGACGGCGTCATCGACGCCCTCGACGCGGGCCGCATGGACCCGGTGCTGCGCACCAAGGCCACCGCCGCCCTCCACCTGCACGAACTGACCAAGGACAAGCCCCTGTCCGCGTTCGTCCTGTTCTCCTCCACCTCCGGCACCATCAGCGGCCCCGGCCTCGGCAACTACGCCCCCGGCAACGCCTTCCTCGACGCGCTCGCCGCCCGGCGCCGCGCCGAGGGCCTGCCCGCCACCGCCGTCGCCTGGGGCCACTGGGCCGACGGAGGCATGGGCGAAGGCGCCGTCGGCGAACGCCTGCGCCGCTACGGCGTCTACGACATGCAGCCCGAACTCGCCTGCCAGGCACTCCAGCAGGCCCTCGACCACGACGAGACCTACCTCGCCGTCACCGACATCGGCTGGGACCGCTTCGCCCCCGCCTTCACCGGCTCCCGCCCCAGCGCCCTGCTCCGCGCCCTGCCCGACGCCCAGCGCGTCCTCGCCCCCGCGAGCGGCGGCGGCACCGGACAGACCCCGGCCGACACCTTCGGCGCCGACACCGCCGACGGCCCCGCACTGGTACGCCACCTGGCGGGCCTGCGCTCCGACGAACGTGCCGACGCCGTCCTCGACGTCGTACGCGGCTACGTCGCCACCGTCCTCGGCTACCCCGGACCGGAGGCCATCGAGCCGACCCGCGCCTTCAGCGACCTCGGCTTCGACTCGCTGAGCGCTGTCGAACTGCGCAACGGCATGAACAAGCTCACGGGCCTTCGGCTGCCCGCCACCCTCGTCTTCGACCACCCCAACTGCGCCGAACTCGCCCGCATGCTGCTCGCCGAACTCGGCGACACGGCGACCGACGAGGACCGCGGCGTGCCCGCCCCGGTGGCCGCCGTCGACGACGACCCGATCGTCATCACCTCGATGAGCTGCCGCTTCCCCGGCGGCGCCGACAGCCCCGAGGAGTTCTGGCGGCTGCTCGCCGACGGCACCGACGCCATCGAGCCGTTCCCCGCGGACCGCGGCTGGGACGTCGACAACCTCTACCACCCCGACCCCGACAACCCCGGCACCTGTACCGCCCGCGAGGGCGGCTTCCTGCGGGACATGGCCGGCTTCGACCCCGCCTTCTTCGGCGTCTCCCCGCGCGAGGCCCTGGCCATGGACCCGCAGCAGCGGCTGCTGCTGGAACTGGCCTGGGAGGCGTTCGAGCGGGCCGGGATCGACCCGGTGAGCCTACGGGGTTCCCGTACCGGAGTCTTCGCCGGCACCAACGGCAACGACTACACCCCGCTCCTCGTCGCCTCCGGCGAGGACGTCGGCGGCCACCTCGGCACCGGCAACGCCGCCAGCATCGTCTCCGGGCGCGTCTCGTACGTCCTCGGCCTGGAAGGTCCCGCGGTCACTGTCGACACCGCCTGCTCGGCCGCCCTCGTCGCCCTGCACCTGGCTGTGCAGGCGCTGCGGGCGGGGGAGTGCGATCTGGCGCTGGCGGGCGGTGTGACCGTCATGTCCACCCCGGGACTCTTCCTGGACTTCTCCCGCCAGCGGGGCCTGGCCTCCGACGGCCGCTGCAAGGCGTTCTCGGACGCGGCGGACGGGGCCGGGTTCGCGGAGGGCGCCGGGCTGGTGCTGGTGGAGCGGCTGTCGGACGCGCGGCGGCATGGGCGGCGGGTCTTGGCGGTGGTTGCCGGTTCGGCCGTCAACCAGGACGGTGCGTCGAACGGCCTTACGGCGCCGAACGGTCCTTCGCAGCAGCGGGTGATCCGGCAGGCGTTGGCGTCGGCGGGGTTGAGCGCGGCTGATGTGGACGCGGTGGAGGCGCACGGTACGGGGACCTCGTTGGGTGACCCGATCGAGGCGCAGGCGTTGCTGGCGACGTACGGGCAGGATCGTGAACGGCCCTTGTGGCTGGGGTCGGTGAAGTCCAACATCGGGCACACGCAGGCCGCCGCCGGTGTCGCGGGCGTGATCAAGATGGTGCTCGCCCTGCAGCACGGGGTGCTCCCGCGCACGCTGCACGCCGAGGAGCCGTCGTCCCACGTGGACTGGTCCGCCGGGGCCGTGGAATTGCTCGACGAGCATGTGGAGTGGCCGAGTGCCGACGGGCGGATCCGCCGCGCCGGTGTCTCCTCCTTCGGGCTCAGCGGGACGAACGCGCATGTGGTGCTGGCGGAGGCGCCGGTCGAGGAGACGATCCGCTCGGAGGAGATCCAGGGTCTGATTCCGTGGGTGGTGTCGGGGCGTACGGCTGCGGCGCTGCGGGATCAGGCGGGGCGGCTGGCGGAGTTCGTGTCGTCCGGCGAGGGCGTGTCGGTGACGGGCGTGGCGTCGTCGCTGGTGCGCTCGCGGTCGTTGTTCGAGCACCGGGCCGTGGTGTGGGGTGGCGATCGGGAGGAGTTGCTGCGGGGCCTGGGAGCTGTGGCTTCGGGTGAGGTGGCTGTGAACTCGGTCAACGGCCTGGCTCGGCGTGATGTGCGTACCGCGTTCCTGTTCGCGGGGCAGGGTTCACAGCGGCTTGGTATGGGGCGGGAGTTGTACGAGGCGTATCCCGTCTTCGCCGATGCCTTCGACGCCGTATGCGCGCACCTGGACACCGAGCTGACGCTCCCGCTGCGGGAGGTGGTGTTCGGTGACGATCAGGAGCTGCTGAGCCGTACGGAGTACACCCAGCCCGCGCTGTTCGCGCTTGAGGTGGCTCTGTTCCGGCTGCTGGAGTCCTTGGGCGTCCGCCCGGACGTGCTCGCCGGTCACTCGATCGGTGAGATCGCGGCGGCGCATGTGGCCGGGGTGTGGTCGCTGTCCGACGCCTGCAAGCTCGTCGCAGCCCGCGGCCGTCTGATGCAGGCGCTCCCGGACGGCGGCGCGATGGTGGCGGTGCAGGCCTCGGAGGACGAGGTGTTGCCGCTGCTCACAGGCGAGGTGGGCATCGCCGCCGTCAACGGCCCCCATGCCGTGGTCGTGGCCGGCGAGGCGGAGGCTGTGAACTCGGTTGTCACGCCCTTCCGGGACCAGGGCCGCAAGGTCACCCCCCTCCGCGTCAGCCACGCCTTCCACTCCCCACTCATGGACCCGATGCTCGCCGACTTCCGCAAGGTCGCCGAAAGCCTCACCTACGACGACCCGAAGTTGACCTTCGTCTCCACGGTGACCGGTGAGCCGGTCACCGCCGAGGAGCTGGCGTCCGCCGACTACTGGGTGCGGCACGTCCGCCAGGCGGTGCGGTTCGCCGACGCCGTACAGGCGCTCGTGGAGCAAGGCGTGGGCCGCTTCCTGGAGCTGGGCCCCGACGGCACCCTGACCGCCCTCGCGCAGGGCTGCCTGGAGGACGCCGCCGTATCGGTGCCGCTCCTGCGCAAGGACCGCGCCGAATCCGAATCCGTGCTGGCCGCAGTGGCGACGCTGCACGTCGACGGCGCCGCCGTGGACTGGGCGGCCCGACTCCCGGAAACCGCCCCCGTGCCGCTGCCGACGTACGCCTTCCAGCGCCGCCGCTACTGGCCGAACCTGAACGGCGTCACCCTCGGCGACCTCGGTTCCGCGGGCCTGGGTTCGGCCGAGCACCCGCTGCTGGGGGCCGCCGTCTCCGTGGCCGGCAGCGAGGAGGCGCTGTTCACCGGACGGCTCTCGCTGCGCACGCACCCCTGGCTGCGCGACCACGCCGTCTCCGGCACCGTGCTCTTCCCGGGCACCGGCTTCCTCGAACTCGCCCTGTGCGCCGCCGGACAACTCGGCTACGACCGCGTGGAGGAGCTGACCATCGCCGCCCCGCTCGTCGTGCCGGAGCGCACCGGGCGCCTGGTGCAGGTCAGGGTCGGCGCGCCCGACGAGAACGACTCCCGCACCCTGGAGGTCTACTCGCGGGCCGAGGACGCGCTGGACACCGACCCGTGGACGCTGAACGCCAGCGGCTCCGTCGGCTCCGGTCCCGCGCCCGCGGCCGGTTCGGAGGCCGACCTGACGGCCTGGCCGCCGCCGAACGCCGAGCCCGTCCCCGTGGACGACTTCTACGAGCGCTTCGCCGAGGCCGGGTTCGCCTACGGGCCCGTCTTCCGCGGTCTGCGCGCCGTGTGGCGGCGCGGCGAGGAGGTCTTCGCAGAGGTCGGTCTGCCCGACGACCACGAGCGGCTGGCCGGTGGCTTCGGCATCCACCCCGCGCTGCTGGACTCCGCCCTGCACGCGATGATGTTCGTGTCGCTGGCGGAGGCCGGACAGGGGCGGCTGCCGTTCTCCTGGAGCGGCGTGTCCCTGCGCGCGTCCGGTGCCCGTGCCCTGCGTGTCCGCATGGTGCAGGCCGGACCGGAGGCTGTCGCCCTCCAACTGGCCGACCCGGCGGGCGGCACCGTCGCCTCCGTGGAGTCGCTGCTGCTGCGCCAGGTCTCCGGTGATCTCGCCGCCCGCGCCGGGTCCGACGGGCACCGCGAGAGCCTCTTCCAGGTCGACTGGGCCAAGGTCACGGCGCCCGGCACCGCCGCCGTCGACGCCGCGGTCATCGGATCGACGACGGGGCTGCTGCCCGGCGCGGCGGAGTACCCCGGCCTGGCGGAGCTGCCCGTGCCGGTTCCGGCGGCGGTGCTGTTCCCGGTGACGGCCGCCGACGGGACCGACGACGGGAACGTCGACACTGTGCGCGCCGTGACCGGGCGGGTGCTGGACGCCGTACAGGCCTGGCTCGACGACGACCGCTTCGAGGAGTCCCGCCTGGTCGTGGTCACCGAGGGCGCTGTGGCGACGGGCAGTACGCCTGCCGCCCCCGCGCTCGCCGCGGTGTGGGGTCTGGTGCGGTCCGCCTGTGCCGAGGCGCCGGGCCGGTTCGCGCTCGTCGACGCCGACGGCACCGACGCCTCACGCGCCGCGCTCGCGGCGGCCCTTGCTTGCGGTGAGCCCGAAATCGCCGTACTCGACGGCGAGTTGTACGCGCCGCGACTGGCCCGCGTCCCGGCAGCCGATGGGCTTCCGGTCCCGGTGGACGAGCCGGCCTGGCACCTGGACAGCACGGAGAAGGGCACGCTGGACACCCTCGCCCTGCTGCCGTTCCCCGAGGCCTCCGCCGAACTGGCCGAGGGCCAGGTCCGTATCGCCGTACGGGCGGCGGGCGTCAACTTCCGCGACGTGCTCAACGCGCTCGGCATGTACCCGGGACAGGCGGGGCTGCTCGGTGGCGAGGGCGCCGGTGTGGTCACGGAAGTCGGGCCGGGAGTAACCGGGTTGGCCGTTGGGGACCGGGTGATGGGCATGTTCCCCGGCTCCTTCGGGCCGGTCGCGGTCGCGGATGCCCGGACTGTGGCCCGTGTTCCGGCGGGGTGGTCGTTCGCGCAGGCGGCCTCGGTGCCGATCGTGTTCCTGACGGCGTACTACGCCCTCACCGACCTCGGCGGACTGCGTGCGGGGGAGCGGATTCTCGTGCACGCGGCGGCCGGTGGAGTGGGTATGGCGGCCACGCAGGTGGCGCGTCACCTGGGCGCCGAGGTGTTCGGCACAGCGAGCGTC
>NZ_FLSP01000146.1 GCF_900091315.1 Streptomyces sp. DI166 | reverse complement strand
CAGACGACCGCCGCCCCCGGGACTGCGCGGCAACCACCACGCCCCCGCCGAAGGACCGGGGGCCATGGCACGCCTCCCGACGGACCGAAGGGTCACAGCACCCCCGGACTGCCCAAGTCACGGCCACGCACCCCCCACCACCACGGCCCCCTTCCGGATGGCCCAAGCAGAAAGGCGGGGCGGGCATTCGCACCATAGCGTGGCGGATAGTCAAGTTCCGTCCGCTTCATGGAGGTACACCCCATGTCGTTCCGCTCCCGCCTCGCCATATCCGTCGCCGTCGGCGCTCTTGTCGCCGCGGCTGCCGCCTCCCCCGCAGTCGCCGGTGACGACTGGGGCGGGCATCACGAGAAGCACCCCAAGCTGTACAAGGGGGTCGTCACCGCCGACACCCTGCTGCTGCGCAGCGCGCCGCACCGGGGCAGTCATGTCATCCGGACCGCGCACCGCGGACAGGTCGTGAAGATCTTCTGCAAGACGGTCGGCCAGAACATCCAGGGCAACCCGCTGTGGTACCTGCTGCCCGACGGCACCTGGGCCTGGGGCTCGGCCCGGTACATCAAGAACATCGGGCCCGCGCCACGCTGGTGCTGAGCCACAAGGCACACAAGACGCCCTATTTGGGTAAGTTCCGGACATGATCAAGGCCGGAACCACCGAGGCGAGAGCGGACGCACCCGCACCCGCCGTACGCCTCCCCCGGCGCCGTGGCATCGAACTGGCCCTCATCGTCGTGGCCGTCCTGCTCTCCGTGTACGGCTACTGCGCGGTCGGTATCGCCCGCCACGGCGCCGTCCCGCCCGGCGCCGCCGGTTACGGCGCCGGGCTCGGCGTGCTGGCGCTGGTCGCCCATCTGGCGGTGCGGCTGCGGGCGCCGGACGCGGACCCGCTGCTGCTGCCGATCGGTGTGCTGCTCAACGGGCTCGGCCTGGTGCTGATCTACCGGCTCGACCTGGAGACCCCGGGCGACCGGGCGGCCCCCGCCCAACTCGTGTGGTCCACGCTGGGCGTGGCGTTCTTCATCGTCACCGTCGTCCTGCTGCGCGACCACCGCGTGCTCCAGCGCTACGCGTACGTCTGCGTGGCCGGCGCGCTCGCGCTGCTGGTGCTGCCGATCCTCTTCCCCGCCGTGAACGGCGCCCGGATCTGGATCCGGATCGCGGGATTCTCCATCCAGCCGGGCGAGTTCGCGAAGGTGCTGCTGGCGGTGTTCTTCGCCGCGTACCTGGCCGCGAACCGGGGCGCGCTGGCGTACGCGGGCCGCCGGGTGTGGTGGCTGCAACTGCCCACCGGGCGGGTGCTCGGTCCGATCGTCTCGATCTGGCTGCTCAGCGTCCTGGTGCTGGTCCTGGAACGGGACCTGGGCACCTCGCTGTTGTTCTTCGGCCTGTTCGTGGTCCTGCTGTACGTCGCCACCGGGCGCACCGGCTGGATCGCGGTGGGCCTGCTGCTGGCGGCGCTCGGGGCGGTCGCGGTGGGCTGGCTGGAGCCGCATGTGCACAGCAGGGTCGAGGACTGGCTGCACCCGCTCGCCTCCATCGAGGCGGGCAGGGGCCCCAACCAGCTCTCCCAGTCGCTGTTCGCCTTCGCCTCCGGCGGCATCCTGGGCACCGGCCTGGGGCTCGGCCACTCCGTGCTGATCGGGTTCGCCGTGAAGTCGGACTTCATCCTGGCCACCGCGGGCGAGGAGCTGGGCCTGGCCGGGCTGTCGGCGATCTTCCTGCTCTACGGCCTGCTGGTGGAGCGCGGCTACCGGGCGGGCCTCGCCCTGCGCGACCCCTTCGGGCAGCTGCTCGCGGTGGGGCTCGCCTCGATCGTGGCCCTCCAGGTCTTCGTGATCGCGGGCGGGGTGACCGGGCTGATCCCGCTGACCGGCATGGCGATGCCGTTCCTGGCGCAGGGCGGCTCGTCGGTGGTCACCAACTGGGCGATCGTGGCGCTGCTGGTCCGGCTCAGCGACCGCGCGCGCCGCCCGTACGACCAGGGGCCGGCGTGACCCGGCACATCCGGTTCGCCGCCGTCCTGTGCGTGCTGCTGCTGGTGGCGCTGCTGGTGAACGCCACGCGACTGCAGGTCTTCCAGGCCGCCGACTACGAGGACAACCCGGCCAACCGGCGGCAGACCATCGCCCGGTACGGGCAGCCGCGCGGGAACATCCTCGTCGGCGGCCGTCCGATCACCGGCTCCAAGGACACCGGGGAGCAACTGCGCTACGAACGCACTTACCTGGACGGGCCGTTGTACGCACCGGTGACCGGCTTCGCCTCGCAGGTGTACGGCACCTCGCTGCTGGAGGACACCGAGGACGGGGTGCTGTCCGGCGCCGATCCGATGCTGGCGCCGTTCCCGCTGCTGGGCGATCTGACCCGGGCCCGGAACGCGGGCGGCGATGTGGTCACGACCCTGCACGAGGGCGCGCAGCGGGCGGCGTACGAGGGGCTCGGCGGCCGCACGGGCGCGGTGGCCGCCGTTGAGCCGTCCAGCGGACGCATCCTGGCGCTGGTGTCGACCCCGTCGTACAACCCGGAGGCGCTGTCGGGCAACGGGCCCTCGGTGGAGCGGTCCTGGGTCGGGCTGAACGAGGACCCGGACAAGCCGATGCTCAACAGGGCGGCGCGGCAGACGTATCCGCCGGGGTCGACCTTCAAGGTCGTGACCGCGGCGGCGGCGCTGGACGCGGGGGTGGTCACCGACGTGGACGAGGCGACCGACTCCCCCGACCCGTACCGGCTGCCGGGGAGTTCGACGAGTCTGACGAACGAGGCGGAGGGGTGCGCGGACGCCTCCTTGCGGGCGGCGTTCATGTGGTCGTGCAACACGGTGTTCGCGAAGCTCGGGGTGCGGGTGGGGGTGGGCGATCTGGCGGCCACCGCGCAGGCGTTCGGGTTCAACGGGACGGGGATGCGCATTCCGTACGCGGTGGCGCCGAGCACCTTCGACACCTCCGTGGACGCGGCGCAGCTCGCGCTGTCCGCGATCGGGCAGTACAACACCCGGGCGACGCCGCTGCAGATGGCGATGGTGGCGGCGGCCGTGGCGAACGGGGGGCAGGTGCGCGAGCCGTATCTGGTGGAGCGGACGACGCGGCGGGACGGGGCGACGCTGGACACGGCCGGGCCGCGTCCGGTGCGGCAGGCGATGCATCCGGCGACCGCGGTGCGGCTGCGGGAGCTGATGGAGGACGTGGTGCGCGAGGGCACCGGCACCAACGCGGCGATCCCGGGGGCGACCGTGGGCGGCAAGACCGGTACCGCGCAGCACGGCATCGGTAACTCCGGTACGCCGTACGCCTGGTTCGTCTCCTGGGCGCAGGGCGAGCGGGACGTCGAGCCGAAGGTGGCGGTCGCGGTGGTGGTCGAGGACGCGGACGCGGACCGCGGGGAGATCAGCGGCGGCGGGGACGCGGCGCCGATCGCCCGGGCGGTGATGGAGGCGGTGCTCGGTGGGTGAGACGGGGGTGTCCGGACGGGCGCCGACCGACCTAACGTTCGGTCCATGACCGCCGCATTCGAACTCGCCCAGGTGAACATCGCACGGCTCAAAGCCCCCCTCGATTCCCCCCAGTTGAAGGACTTCGTCGACAACCTCGACCCCGTCAACGCCGACGCCGACGCGGCGGACGGCTTCGTCTGGCGGCTGCAGAGCGAGGAGGGCGACGCCACCGACATTTCCGTGTTCGGGGACGAGTGGCTGATCATCAACATGTCGGTGTGGCGGAACACCGACGCGCTGACCGCGTACATGTACCAGGGCCGCCACCGGGAGATGCTGGCGCGGCGGCGCGAGTGGTTCGAGAAGGTGCAGGAAGCCATGGTGGCGCTGTGGTGGGTCCCGGCCGGGCAACGCCCGACGGTCGCCGAGGCGGAGGCGCGGCTGCTGCACCTGCGCGCCAACGGGCCGACGCCGTACGCCTTCACGCTGCGCACCTCGTTCCCGCCGGGGGCGGCTCAGCCGGTGTTCGGCGAGGTGCCGGAAGGGCTCGGCTGCTCGGTCTGAGGCCCGCCGAGCCGTCATCCGCTCCGCCGCGCGGTAGACGAACCGTCAAGCGGTAGACGCACAGTCAATCGGTAGACGAAGAGTCAACAAGTACCGCGCGGGGGATTGACGCGCTTGCTGACAGGCAGTCTCATAAGAGAACGGAGGG
Source organism: Streptomyces sp. DI166 (assembly GCF_900091315.1). Lineage (GTDB taxonomy): Bacteria > Actinomycetota > Actinomycetes > Streptomycetales > Streptomycetaceae > Streptomyces > Streptomyces fuscus. The sequence goes on along the minus strand of NZ_FLSP01000146.1, from coordinate 10,213 downwards.
TGTGACCCCGGGTAACGAGTTGGGAGAACCATGACGACGCTCACCGATGCCGACGCGATCGAAGGGCTGCGTGACGCGCTGGGCCTGCTGAAGGACCGGGAACAGGTGGCCGAGCGGCTGCTCGACTCCTCCGCCAAGCACTCCTTCGACCCCGACAAGGAGCTGGACTGGGACGCGCCCTTCGAGGAGGGCAAGTGGTTCTGGCCGCCGGAGCTGGTGTCGCTGTACGACACCCCGATGTGGAAGCGGATGAGCGAGGAACAGCGCATCCTGCTCTCCCAGCACGAGGCGGCGGCGCTGGCCTCGCTCGGCATCTGGTTCGAGCTGATCCTGATGCAACTGCTGGTGCGGCACATCTACGACAAGGCGGCGACGAGCGCCCATGTGCGGTACGCGCTCACCGAGATCGAGGACGAGTGCCGCCACTCGAAGATGTTCGCGCGGGTGATCTCCCGCGGCGGGACGCCGTGGTACCCGGTGAGCCGGGCCCACCAGAACCTGGGGCGCCTGTTCAAGACGATCTCGACGACCCCGGGGTCCTTCACCGCGACGCTGCTCGGCGAGGAGGTCCTGGACTGGATGCAGCGGCTGACCTTCCCGGACGAGCGGGTGCAGCCGCTGATCAGGGGCGTGACGCGGATCCACGTCGTGGAGGAGGCCCGCCATGTCCGGTACGCCCGGGAGGAGCTGCGCCGCCAGATGGTGACGGCGCCGCGCTGGTCGCAGGAGTTCACGCGGGTCACCTCCGGGGAGTTCGCCCGGGTGTTCTCGGTGGCCTTCGTCAACCCCGAGGTCTACACGAACGTCGGCCTCGACAAGCGCGAGGCCATGGCCCAGGTGAAGGCGAGCGCGCACCGCCGCGAGGTCATGCAGACGGGGGCGAAGCGGCTCACCGACTTCCTGGACGACATCGGGGTGCTGCGGGGCGTCGGCCGACGGCTGTGGAGGTCCTCGGGGCTGCTGGCCTAGCGAGGGCTCGAACAAGCCGGTACGGGGCGGCCGCGGGGCAGGTACAGCGGTTACTCTGCACGTCATGAGCCCTTCGGCCCCCACGCCCGCCTACCGACGTCTCAGTGTCGAGGAGCGGCGGAACCAGCTGCTGGCCGCCGCTCTGTCGCTGTTTGCCCACCGGGCACCGGACGAGGTGTCGCTCGACGACGTGGCGGAGGCGGCGGGGGTGTCGCGGCCCCTGGTGTACCGGTACTTCCCCGGCGGCAAGCAGCAGCTCTACGAGGCCGCGCTGCGCTCCGCCGCCGACGAGCTGGAGCAGTGCTTCGACGAACCCCGGGAGGGCCCGCGCATCGCGCGCCTGGGACGTGCCCTGGACCGCTACCTCACCTTCGTCGACGAGCACGACGCCGGGTTCAGCGCGCTGCTGCAGGGCGGCAGCGTGGTGGAGACCTCGCGCACGACCTCCATCGTGGACGGGGTACGGCGGGCCGCGGCCGACCACATCCTGAGCCATCTGGAGGTCACCGAGCCGGGCCTGCACCTGCGTATGACCGTCAAGCTGTGGATCACCTCCTGCGAGGCGGCGTCCCTGCTCTGGCTCGACGAGGGCAAGCAGCCCCCCGCGGCGGAGCTGCGCGACTGGCTGGTCGACCAGTTCCTCGCGGTCCTCTCCGTCACCGGCACCCGCGACCCGCAGACCGCCGCCCTGGTCCGGGCCCTCGCCGAGGATGCCTGACACTGTTCCGGTGAAGAGCGAAGACACCCCCTTCGAGGGCGGCCCCATGGACGGCCGGGTCCTCCCCGTCCTCCTGGGCCTCACCGGGCACCCGCCCAAGACCTACCGCATCCCGGTCCCCGCCCCCGACGGCGGCGAGCCGACGGTCCTGCTCTACAGCCGGGTGCCCCGCGTCGAGGGCCGCGCCCACGTGGGCCTCAGCCGGCGCTGGAAGTACGTCTACGACCCGGAGGGGCGGCACGTGCACCGGCTGAAGTGGCCCTGGTCGAAGCCAGACGCCACGCCGCGCGGCAAGCCGGACGACGCGGACGGGTGACGCGGTTGCGCCGAACCGCGCACAGTCGGCGCGCGGTCCCGGCGAGGGCGTTCGATGCTCGCGGTGCGGGGCAGAGGGGCTGCCCGTGCCGGAGGTGATGACGTGTCAGGAAGGCTTCTGCGTCTGGTGTGTACGGCCGCCACGGTGGCCTGCGCCGTCCTCGCACCGGTTCCCGCGGCCGCCGTACCGGAACCCGGCGAGCCCACCGTCGCACGGCTGCTGACGGATCTTCAGCGGCTGTACCGGGAGGCGGAGCGGGCCACCGAGACGTACAACGCCACCGAGGAGAAGCTCAAGCGGCAGCGGGCCGAGGTCAAGCGCCTGGACGGGGAACTCGCCCGGGTACGGCTCTCGCTGCACGACCGGCGGGGGGACGCCGGGAGGCTCGCCCGGCAGCAGTACCAGAGCAGTACCGAGATCTCCTCCTACGTACAGCTCCTGCTCGCCCGGTCGCCGCAGCACGCGCTCGACCAGGGGCATGTGATCGGGCAGTTGGCCCGGGAGCGGGCCCAGGCCGTGGGGCGGCTGGCCGGGAGCGAGAAGAAGGCCGACGCGCTGGCCCGCAGGGCCCGGGCCGCCCTCGACAAACAGCTCGCCCTCGCCGAACGGCAGAAGAAGGACCGGGACGAGGTCCGGGGGCGGCTGGACGATGTGGAGGAGCTCCTGGCCTCACTCACCCCGGAACAGCTCGACGACATCGCCGAGTTGGAGAGGGAAGGGGTGGAGGCCGCCCAGCAGGACGTCGTCGTCTCCGGAGCGCTCGGGCCGGAGCGGCCGGCCTCCGGGCAGGGCCTGCGGGCCGTGAACTACGCGCTGCGGCAGCTCGGCAAGCCCTACGAGTGGGGCGCCGAGGGGCCACGTACGTACGACTGCTCGGGACTGACCTCACAGGCCTGGGAGCACGCCGGTACCCCGGTCCCCCGTACCAGTCAGGAGCAGTGGGCCCGGCTGCCGAAGGTGCCGCTGGACCGGCTGCGACCCGGTGACCTCGTCGTCTATCACCGGGACGCCACGCACGTGGCGATGTATCTCGGTGAGGGCGAGGTCGTCGAGGCGCCCAGGACCGGTGAGCGGATCAGGGTGTCGCCGATCGCGTCGTACCCGATCCTGGGGGCCGTGCGTCCGGACGGGCCGCAGCCGTCCGGAGGTCAGGAAAGCGAGGCCAGGTAGGCGGCCGTCTTCTCCGGCTCGTAGAAGAAGTTCTCGAAGTCCGCCGGGTTGTCGAAGGCGTTGGCGAAACGGTCCGCCGCGGGCTGGAGCTCGCCGGCCGCGCCGATCAGGTTCAGGATGTGCTCCGGCGGCGGGGCGAGCATGGCGTTGGTCCACTTGGTGACGTGCTGGGCGATCTCCCAGTACCGGTCGAACGTCGCCTGCATCCACTCCTCGTCGAACGGCTTGTCACCGTGTTCGAGGATGGACGCCAGGTACGCCGCCGCGCACTTGGAGGCGGAGTTGGAGCCCTGCCCGGTGATCGGGTCGTTGGCGACGACCACGTCGGCGACGCCGAGTACCAGGCCACCGCCGGGGAGCCGGCCGATCGGGTTGCGGACCGTGGGCGCGTACCGCCCGGCCAGGGTGCCGCCGGCGTCGGTCAGTTCGACGTTCGTCGCCCGCGCGTACTCCCACGGCGTGTACCGCTCCATGAGTTCCAGGGTCAGGGAGAGGTGCTCCCGCGGGTCCTTGACGCCGTTGAAGACGTCCAGCGGGCCGCCGGGTATGCCCTCCCAGAACAGGATGTCGGCGCGCCCGGAGGTGGTGAACGTCGGCATGATGAACAGCTCGCCGACACCGGGGACCAGATTGCAGCGGGCCGCGTCGAACTCCGGGTGCTCCGGGCGCGGGCCGAGACCGTGCACGTAGGCCACCGCGAGGGCGCGCTGCGGCTCGCTGTACGGGGAGCGCTCCGGGTCCCGGGCGAACATGGACACCAGCTCGCCCTTGCCCGCCGACACCAGCACCAGGTCGTAGGTGCGGGAGAAGTAGTCCAGGTCGCCGACGGCCGCGCCGTGGATGACCAGCTGGCCGCCGCGCTGGGCGAAGGTCTCCATCCAGCCGGCCATCTTCACCCGCTGGTCCACGGACTGGGCGTACCCGTCCAGCTTCCCCACCCAGTCGATCGCGCGCGCCGCCGGGCCCTCGGCCCAGGAGCCGGGCGCCGCCACCGAGACGCCGAGCCCTTCGATCTTCGGGGCCTGGGACTCCCAGAAGTTCAGCTGGAGATCGCGCTCGTGCTGCAGCGCCGTGTGGAACATGCACTGCGTCGACATGACCCGGCCGGCGCGGATCTCGTCCGCGGTCCGGTTGGACATGAGGGTGACCTCGTACCCGTGCGACTGGAGTCCGAGGGCGAGCTGGAGGCCGGACTGGCCGGCCCCGACGACGAGTATCTTCCGCATGCGGGTGGTGGCTCCTTGGTCGGGACGGGATACGTCGGGCTGGGGACTTCGGGACGTCGGGCTGGGGACGTCGTTACTGGCGGAAACGGGTCAGGGCGGCGCCGGTCTACTCGGGGGTCTCGTCGAGCGCGTGGCCCACAAGGGCCAGAAGGGTCTCGATCACCGAGATCCGGACCCGCGCGTCCATGATCATGACAGGTATGTGCTTCGGGATGGTCAGTGCCTCGCGCACGTCCTCCGGCTCGAACCGCTCACTGCCGTCGAAGTGGTTGACCGCCACGACGTACGGCAGCCCGCAGCTCTCGAAGTAGTCCAGCGCCGGGAAGCAGTCCTTCAGGCGCCGGGTGTCGGCCATCACCACCGCGCCGATCGCGCCGCGCACCAGGTCGTCCCACATGAACCAGAACCGCTGCTGACCCGGTGTGCCGAACAGGTAGAGCACCAGGTCGTCGTCGAGCGTGATGCGGCCGAAGTCCATGGCCACGGTGGTGGTCAGCTTCTGCGGGGTGGCGCTGAGGTCGTCGGTCTCCTCGCTCGCCTCGGTCATCAGCGCCTCGGTCTGCAGGGGCGTGATCTCCGAGACGGCGGTGACCAGCGTGGTCTTGCCGACGCCGAACCCGCCCGCCACGACGATCTTCGTGGCTATGGGGGCCCGGGTACGGTCCGTCTGCCAGGACTTCAGTTCTCTGTCGGAGTCTTCAAAGACGACGGAGTCCACTCAGCACCCTTTCGAGCAGAGCGCGGTCCGGACGTCCGGTGCCATGACCGGTGCCGGTGCCGTATACACGGATCTTTCCCTGGTCCGCGAGGTCGCTGAGCAGCACGCGGACCACGCCGAGCGGCATCCTCAGCAGCGCGGCGATCTCGGCCACCGTGCGCATGCGGCGGCACAGTTCGACAATGGCCCGCGCCTCCGGCATGACCCGGGTGTTGAGGGAACCATTCTCCAGTTCCTTGCGGCCCTCGGGAGCCTCCAGCGCGGCGACGAAGGTCTCCACGAGGAGGACGTGGCCGAAGCGGGTACGGCCGCCGGTCAGGGAGTACGGGCGTACCCGGGCGGGTTTGCGGTCGGCGCCGCGGACGGGGAGCTTCTTCGGACTGCCACTGGTCATCGGGGACTCCCGGTCGACTCGGCTTCCAGGGATTTCCTCAGCTCGCTGCGGAGTTCGGGGGTGAGGACGTGGCCGGCGCGGCCGACGAACAGGGCCATGTGGTAGGCGACCACGCTCATGTCGCAGTCGGCGGAGCCGTGCACGCCGAGCAGGGAGCCGTCGCTGATGGACATCACGAACAGACTGCCCTCGTCCATCGCGACCATCGTGTGCCTGACCCCGCCGTACTCCATCAGGCGGGCGGCGCCGACGGTGAGGCTGCCGATGCCGGAGACGACGGTGGCGAGGTCGGCGGAGGAGCCGCGGGGGCCGCTCGGGCGGTCGGTGCGCTTCTCCCTTGCCTCCTCGTTGCGCCCGGGGTCCGAGGAGAGCAGGAGCAGGCCGTCGGAGGAGACGACGGCGACGGATTCGATGCCGGGGACTTCCTCCACCAGGTTGGTCAGCAGCCAGTGCAGGTTGCGGGCTTCACTGCTCAGTCCGAAGGTACTCGGCGCGGTCAACTGCTTGCCTCCTCGACTGTGCCCCCCGTGGCTTCTTCGGATTGCGGTGCCTTGTTCTGGCCCGTCTTTTCGGCGATTTCTGCTTCTACGTCGCGGTAGCCGGCCTCCGCCCCCCGGCGGAAACCGCCCAGCCTCCTGCGGAGGGCTTCGGCGTCGACGGAACCGCGGCGCTGGCGCGGCGGCTCCTGTGGTGCGGTGATCTTCGGGGTGCGCTTGGGCAGGCCCTTGTCGGTGAGCAGCTCCTCGGTGGGGCGGGAGTGCTCGGTCTCGGCTTCGGTGTCGGTCCCGGCTGCGGTGTCGGTGTCGGCTGCAGTGTCGGTCCCGGCTGCGGTGCCGGTGTCGGCGGCTATCGGCTGCTTGGTGGGCTGGTGCGGGACTCCGGGTGTTTCGGGGTCCGTGGTCGGGGTGGTGTGCTCGGTTTCGGTGGAGGGCTGTTCGTGCCGCCCCTGCTTCTCCGGCTCTTCGGGCTGCCCCTGCTCTTCCGGCTTCTCCTGCTTTTCCGGAAGGAGGAGTTCCATCGTCGTCTCGGACGGGGACTCCGGGTGCGCGGGAGCCTCTTCGGGGGCCGTCTCCTCGGGGGCCGCAGCCGCCGGGGCCGACTCCTCGGGCGCCGCCGCCGCGGGCCCCGCCTCCTCGAACGCCTTCTCCGCCAGTTCCACCAGCCGGTCGCCCTTGCCCCGGCTTCCGTGCAGGACGTTGGAGTTGGCCTCCGCGTCGGCGCCGGGGACCGTGGTCGGGGCCTGCGGGCTGGAGGCGCTGGCCAGGAGGGACTGCGGGAGGACGGTGACCGCCGCGATGCCGCCCTGCTTCTGGTCGCGGAGCTGGACGCGGACGCCATGGCGGTGCGCGAGGCGGGCCACCACGTACAGGCCGAGGCCGAGGCCGTCCTCGCCCTCCTGGTCGTAGGCGACCTCGGGGTCGAACTCGGAGAGGCGGGCGTTGAGGCGGGACATGCGGTCGTCCGTCATGCCGATGCCCTCGTCCTGGACGGAGAGCATGACCTCGCCGTTCTCCAGGAGCCAGCCGGAGACCTCGACGGGCGCCTCCGGCGGGGAGAACGCGGTGGCGTTCTCCATCAGTTCGGCCAGCAGGTGCGAGAGGTCGTCCGCGGCGATGCCCGCGATGTGGGCGTGCGGGGGCAGGGCCGCGATACGGACCCGCTCGTACCGCTCGATCTCGCTGACCGCCGCGCGGACCACGTCCACCAGCGGCACCGGACCCGCGCTGTGCTGGACGTGCTCGGCGCCCGCCAGGACGAGCAGGTTCTCGCTGTGCCGGCGCATGACCGTCGCGAAGTGGTCCAGCTTGAACAGGGTGGCGAGCCGGTCGGGGTCCTGCTCCCGCTCCTCCAGGCCCTCGATGACGGCCAGTTGACGCTCCACCAGGCCCAGTGTGCGCAGGGCGAGGTTGACGAAGGTGGAGCCGATGCTGGTGCGCAGGCGCTCCAACTGGGCCGCGGACTCGGCGAGTTCGCTGCGCAGGTCCTCGCGCGCGTCGGCCATCTTCTGGCGCTGGCCCACCAGGTGCTTGCGGTCGGACTCCAGGGTCGCGACCCGCTCGTGCAGGGCGACGGCCTGCGCGTGCAGGGTGTTGACGGAGTCGACGACCTTGGCGAACTCGTCCTTGCGGCCGGTGAACCGCACCGGCTCCTCCGCGGACGGGTCGGCGGCGCCCGCGAGGCGGGCCGAGCCCAGGCGCAGCACGGCGAGCGGGCGGGTGAGACTGCGGGCCATGCCGGTGGCGACGCCGATGGCGAGCAGCACCAGCACGCCGAGGATCGCGATCCGGATCTCCAGCTCGGTGACGTCGTCGTCGCGCAGTTGGGCGAGGTCCTTGGTACGCCGGTCGTGCAGGGCGGACTCGGCGCCGCGCATCATCTCCACGCGGGCGGACAGGGCCGCTTCCAGCTTCTTCACCGAGGTGCCGAGTTCGGCGTCGGAGAGAGTCGGCTGGTCGGTAAGGGAGGCGAGGTACTTCTGGGCGGTCTCGGCCTCGGGGCCGGTGACCGTGGAGTCGTAGGAGGCGACCGACTCCTTGGGCGCGGTGGCGCGGAAGTCGGCGAGGGCGGCGTCGGAGCGCAGCCGGGCCTCCTGGGCGGCGGCGGTGAGCGCGTCGACCTGCTTGGCGTCGGCGGAGCCGGTGACCTGGCGCGGGAGTCCGGTGACGGTGTCGATGACGGTCTCGGTGGTGCGCGGCACGCTGAGCGCGGCGAGCAGCAGTCCGCGGGTGGAGGCCGCCTGCTGTACGGCGGTGTCCAGCTCGGCGAGGGCGTAGGCGCCGGAGCCCGCGCGGGGCGGCATCTCCTCGGCCAGCTGCTCGGCGAGGCGGTGGAGTTCGGTCAGCGCGGTGGAATACGCCTTGTGCGTGTCGAGAGCGCTGCTCTTGCCGGTGAGCGCCGCTCTGCGCAGGGCGGCGATCTCGTCCAGGTCGGCGCGCAGGGAGGCGGGGATGTCGGGGTCGGCGCGCAGTTCCTCGACCAGCCGGTCGACGCGGGCGCCGCGCTGCTCCGAGGGCGCCTTGTCCTTGGGGCGGCCGGCGGCGACGTAGGAGGTGACCTCGTCGCGTTCGTCGGCGAGCGAGTGGGCGAGCGCGAGGGCGTCCTCGGTCTGCTCGGAGAGGGTCACCAGCGCCTGGGTGTCGTGCAGTTGCGCGGAGGCGGTGACCAGGGAGGGGGCACCGGCCGCGGCGATGGCGGCGGCGACCACGGCGACGGCGATGATGAGCCGGTTGCGCACATGAGTGGGACGGCCTTTGCCGGCCGCTGTCGGGCCGGTCCCCGCCGTGGTGCCGGGCGTGTGCTCCGGACCCCCTGCGGAGGCCGTCTGCTTGCCTGAGCGACGAGGCCGCGTCTTCTGCACCGGTGCTCGCATTCCGTAACTCGTGATACCCATGGGCCCGGGTGACGCTCCGTCACATGTCGCATACGCCCGGTACGCTTCCCGACCCAACCAGTGCCGGTGGACGGTTCTCGCGCATCACCTGACCCGCCACCCGAAGGAGTGAACCCCGGAGGGGAGTTGGTGGGCAAGTTACCGAGGTGTTGACCGGGGCGGCCAACGGCGGGCCGGTTGGACGTCTGCGGCGGGCGGTGGCAATATTCGCCACCACGTGTGCGCGACGGGCAGCATTACGACCCAAACCAGGCGCCTGACCTGCGCGAGTGCGCCAATCGCGCGAGCATTGCCAGCCTTTGGCGAACCTTGTGAAGGGCTCGTGCAGACTGGCCTGATGCGCACGGAACTTGTTTCGGAACCGGGCGATCCGGCCCGCCCCAATGAGGACTTCGCGAGCGTCGCGCTGCCCGCTTCGGGACAGGGTGGCGCGGTGATCGTCCTGGACGGGGTGACCCCGCCGCGAACTGGCACGGGGTGTCTGCATTCGGTGCCCTGGTTCACCGCACGCCTGGGCGGCGCGCTGACCGAACTGACCGTTTCCCTGCCCGATATTCCGCTTGCCGAGGTCCTGTCCAGGGCGCTCGCCCGGACCGCCGATGCACACCGGGAGACCTGTGACCTTTCTCACCCGCGCACCCCGCAGGCAACCGTCGTCCTGGCCCGTTGGTCGCCCGATTCCGTCGACTATCTGGTGCTGTCGGACTCGACCCTTCTGGTGCGGGCGCCCGACGGCACGGTGACGCCGTACGCCGACGACCGGCTCGCCCGGCTGCCGCGGTCCGCACTGGCCACGAACGCGCTGGTGGACGCCAATCTGCGCAACCGGGAGGGCGGTTTCTTCACGGCCGCCGCCGATCCCTCGGTGGCGGAACGCGCGGTGACCGGGACACTGCCGCGGTCCGGGGTACGGGCGCTGGCCGCGCTGACGGACGGCGCCACACGCTGGGTGGACCGGTTCCGGGAGGGCGACTGGGCGGGCTGCCTGGACGTCGTACGCGAGGAGGGCGCCCAGGCACTGGTCGACCGGGTACGGGCGCTGGAACGGGCGGACACCGAGCGGGTGTTCCTGGGGCGGAGCAAGACCCACGACGACGCCACGGTCGTCCTCGTGGAGTTGTGACCGGGAGAGCCGGAGGCCGGCCGGGCAAGGCGAACCTGTGCGTTCAGCCCTGCCCCTCCATCGCCTGGTTCAACTGCTGGAGCAGGCGGGCCAGTTCCGCGACCTCACGGGGGTCCCAGCCGGACAGGCGGCGGGCGTAGCGGGCGCGCCTGGCCTCGCGGACCTTGCTCACCCGGCCGCGGCCCTCC